>CAXXPB010000057.1:0-52198 GCA_963678825.2 uncultured Microbacter sp.
AATCGGAAAAGAACAGCGTTTCGTTTCCGCGTGAAAAGGAGAGCAGGGGGAACGGAACTTTGCCCAGTATGCAACCGGTCTCTCCGGTGTAGTAAATCATTCCTCCGATAAAATCTACCGATTGCTTGACTGTGGCCTGAATTTTGCCGTAGTTGCGGGTTACGTTATTCATGGAGTATTTGCCTCCTTCAACCTGAAAGTGAAAAACAGGGAAATGGTTTGAAAGAAACCGTCTTCCAAAAAATTCATCCCAAATCAGTTGGTCGTTCGAGAGCCTGAAATCAAGTTTGCCTCCGTAATGTAGAATGCTGTTGACGGGCTCACCCTGACTTACAAAACTGACATACGGGTTTGAAAAATAACGGTTGTCGAATATCGTGAGCGTTGTTTTTGAATTCCCGTCTCCATTCTTTTTCGTATTGGAACTTCCATGTACGCACTTCGTTTACAGCATAATTGGGTTTGAATCGCAAAAGGGTAGAGAAGAGGTTGTCGTCACTGAGGAACACTTTTCGCTCGTTCACCAGCAGAATGTCTTCGCTAAAATCCTGTCCTGTAGGCATTTTTGCTATATGAAAACTGTATTTGCTGAAAGTTTTTCGTGGGAAACCTGTATAAAGCTTGTCCCCCGAGCTTCCACGTGTGATTGTCGAATGCGTATCCGAGGGTTGCTCCCAAACTGAAATTTTTCCACAAGCTCTCTCCTGTCCTGAAACTGAATGCTCCGGTTGATCCGTCCAGTACATTTTTATGGTATAGAGAGTTGATTGGACCAACGTCAATCTTGCCAACATGGGCATACTGGTACATCAAAAGGTCGGTCACCCATTTCACGTCACGCATAAACCGTGTTTTGTTGAGTTGGATTACCCCTGAGTAGATGGAATCACTGGCGGGTTTACTCTCTTTTTGACGCCTAAGTGCGATCTGTTGCAAATCGCCGTCGTTGTGTTTGGGCGGAGAAAACAACAACTCTTTATCAATAACCCCAAGTACGGGTTTTTGGTGGGGACCGACGGGAAGCGGCAGGTTCAAAACCAAAAGGGTATTGATACTGCTGTAGTCCCATTTGTCTTTATTGAGTGCAAACTGTTGTTTGATGTTGAAGGAGTGCGCAAAATTGATGGGAAGCGTTTTGGGAATGCTAGCATCAATAGTTACTAACCCGTATGTCAATGAATCGATTGTCATACAGCCGGTCAGCAGCAGAGCATCTCTTTGTTTCGGACGAAATCCTATTGTGTAACATTTGCGTTTGTTGATAATGCTGCTGTCTTGCAGGAAAAATGCGTAACGCTTGAAAGCCTTCTTTGCAAGAGGACTCAAAAAATATTTGCCCAGTATCTCAACATGTTCTTTGTAGAAATTTTGTTGGAGGGTTAACAACAAAAGCATTTTTTCCACATATTCTTTATCAAGCGGCAAAATAGTGATCTGGTTATTCCTGATAATGTCTTTGTCGAGCCTTACCGAAGGGAAACCGGGTTGGCGGTAGATCTTGTCTGAGATGAATAGCGGAACGGTAAACAGGAATCGGGAGACCATACGGAAGCTTTTCGTGCGTTGATGTCGTTCATCCAGTTTGGGGGCACATTATACGCGTAGGCTTTCAGTCGATCTGATACGGTGGATGGGTTGTGTCCTGAAGGTGGGCTGTTGTTTGTTCTTCTCAGGATTGAATTTTGAACAATTCGGTGAGAAGCAGAATCTTCATTTACTTTTTCCAAAGGAATTGCCGCAGGGCCTATGGGGGATAGCCAGACATCAACTCCGAGGGTGGAGTTTCGCTTTATACGAATTTGGAATGGCTTGTATCCGTTTGCAAAGACTGTCATTTTTGCAGCGGGATTGTTACTCTTAATTAAAAAATACCCCTCATTTCCCGTGATGGTGGAAATGGAGGTATTTTTAAATTGGACGGTAGCACCGGCAACAGGCTGTTGTGTAAATCTGTCAAACACCTGCCCAATCACCAGTGTCTCCTTTTGCGCGGAAACCACAAACGACAAAATCGTCAGTAGGGAAAGAATAATCAGTCGTTTGGCAAAGGAGGTTTCCATTTTTATGATACAATTCTATTTGGTAGAGTTGTTATCCTATCAGCGCCTGATATTTTTCGGCAGTCAGTAGTTGAGCGGCTTGTGAAGGATCAGCCACGGTAATTTTAATTATCCAGCCTTGTCCGTACGGATCATCATTTACCCATTCAGGATGGTCGTTCAATTCTTCATTGAAAGCTTCAACTGTGGCATCAACAGGTAAAAAGAGGTCGGAAACCGTTTTTACTGCTTCGATAGATCCGAAAGTTTCTCCTGCTTTGAGAGTTTCTCCTGCTGTTGCTACATCTACAAAAACGATTTCGCCCAGTTCGCTTTGTGCATAGTCTGTAATTCCTACGTACGCAGTTTCACCTTCGAGGCGAATCCATTCGTGTTCCGCGGTGTAAAAAAGATTTTCAGGAACGTTCATAATAATTTGTAATTAAGAGTGATAAGTGTTTATGTGAATTTGAGTTATTGTCAGCTTGTATAATACTATGCATTTTTCTGAATGAACCACAAAAGTAATATAAAAAACGTGTATCGTATATATATTCTACCCACGAATCGGGATATTTCGACTTCATATAATAATTTTTTCTGATTATATCAATGAATATTTTTCTGATGAATCCGTCGTGTTGTACGCATCTGTTTTCCGGTGCAGGTATATGTGTTTTTATATCTATTTATTCTTTCATTTATTTACTAATGTCTTTCATTTTGTTCTTTATTTACAATTATGGGTTATTTATTTGAAATAAAACTATACTTCCGGACAATCAGATAAAGATTTAACATTGTGTAAATTGCAGATATACAGCTGTGTAATAAAAACTTTCAGATTTTAATAAACGAAACATCAAAAATATGTTGTATAACATGTTTTTTTAAGACAAAAAGCAATAAAAAGCCTCTATTTTTGTCAGCACAGTACAGTACAGTATAATGTTTTTTAATGTGCTGTAATTTATATATTTAACAGAAAGCATCCTCATTTTATTCCAATGTTTGAAATAGAATTCTCACAACAAACAACAAAGGTGAAGCAGTTGGCGAATGCAATTCAGGATGCAATTACAATCGGCGAATACCCGGAGGGTAGCGCACTGCCTTCGATAAACGACCTGAGTAAGAAATGCCGGGTGGCACGTGATACTGTTTTCAAGGCATTTCAGGCGCTAAAAGAATCCGGGGTTATAGAATCGACTCCTACCAAAGGATACTATGTTGCAACAGCGACAACCCAGATATTAGTGATGTTTGATATTTTCAGTCCTTATAAAAATGACATGTATCATGCGTTGACTAATAATTTGCCGGCCAATTATAAAGTGGATCTCTATTTCCACCACTACAATAAAAAGTTTTTTGAATCCATCATAAAGGAGAGTGTTGGTAAATACAACTTATACATTATTATGAACATTTCTAACGATGTTTATTCGGATGTATTGGATGAGTTGGATAGTAACCGTGTTTTGCTGCTGGACTTCGGAAAGTTCGAAAAAGGTAAGTACGCATATGTTTGCCAGGGTTTTGATAAAACACTGTATGATTGCCTGATGTCGGGAGCCGAATTGTTCAGGAAATATAAGAAAGTAACGATGGTTTTTCCTGATAGTTCCGAACACCCCAGAAGTTGCATCCCATATTTTGAAAAATTCTGTGATGACAACGCTTTGGAACATGCTTTGATAACGCGCGAAAATATTTTGGAGTCGGACGTGAACGCACACGAAGCTTATCTCATTGTCAAACATTCTGACTTGATTGATTTTACAAAAATTTGTCGCGGCAAAGGATTGAACATGGGTACGGATATTGGTGTGGTGACCTTTAATGACGCTCCAATGCTGGAAGTCATTGAGAATGGAATCACTGCTATATCAGCAGATTTTAAGAAAATGGGGAGTCTTGCATCTGAATTTATTCAGACCAAACAAAAAATACAGACATATATTCCAACAAAGTTGATTGTTAGAGGATCCCTCTAGTTTTTTTGCTAATAGGTGTTTACGTACACGGTGAAAATGATTGTAGTAGTTTTTAGAAATTAATAAAATAGAAATGGAGTCACAAACAAAGACTTATAGCAAGTTGAGCGGAATAATCCCCCCGATGATTACGCCGTTGTTAGGATCGGACAAACTGGATACCATTGGAGTCCGGAATCTTGTAGAACACCTAATAAAAGGTGGTGTGAGCGGCATCTTTATTCTGGGAACCACAGGAGAAACGCAACACCTGAGTATTAAACTGAGAGAAGAGCTTATCAGAGAAACATGTCAGGCAGTGGATGGTCGTTTGCCTGTATTGGTGGGTATTACGGACACTTCGATGAGCGAAAGCCTTTATTTGGCGAATGTTGCGGCAGAATGCAAAGCCAATGCTCTGGTTGCAGCTCCTCCTTACTATTTTGCTTTGGGGCAACCCGAATTGTATGAATATTATCAGGCATTGAGCGAAAAGTGTCCGTTGCCTTTATATTTGTATAATATGCCTTCTCATACAAAAGTGATGATTGAACCGGACACTGTGAAACGCCTTTCGGAACTTCCTAATATTGTCGGGCTGAAAGACAGTTCGGCAAACGGGGTTTACTTTCATAAATTATTGCATATTATGAAGGAAGATCCTGATTTTGCATTGTTTGTAGGGCCGGAAGAGATGATGGCTTCGGTGGTACTGATGGGAGCCGATGGCGGTGTGACCGGAGGCGCAAATCTTTATCCCGAATTGTTTGTTGCGTTGTATAAAGCTGCGGCTGCAAAAGATCTTAATAAAGTTGCCGAATTGCAGGAAAAAGTGATGCTGGTAGGCGAAGCTCTGTATGGCATAGGCCGTTTCGGTTCCAGCTATATTAAAGGGCTCAAAACAGCCCTCGCATTGAAAGGTATCTGTTGCGACAGCCTTGCACAACCGTTCAATACATTCCAGATGCCTGAAAAACAAAAAGTTCAGGTAGCTTTAATGCAACTGGAATCCTTGTTAAAGAATAAAAATCAGTGATAACTATAAAGTAAGTTTTAATTTTAATTTCTATTCCCTATGGAAAAGCTTCACAAAATGTTTTTTGGGCATAAGGTTTTGCAAAGCAGCCTCATGTCGTGTGCCAAATGGGTATGTTGCTTTCTGTTGGTTTTCGGAGGGTCTATTCAGACTCTTTCTGCCGAAAGCTCAAAGGAGGCATCTGTCCAACAACAAAATAAAAAGGTAACAGGTACTGTTACCGATGAAAATGGAGAACCCTTAATTGGCGTTACAATAACTCTAAAAGGACAAGCTAAGGGTACAGTAACAGATGTAAATGGAAAATATAGCTTAGAAGTTCCCAACTCTGCTGTTTTAGTTGTTTCTTATGTTGGATATAAGAGACAATTCGTTGATTATAAGGGACAGTCTGTGCTTTTAATTAAAATGGAATCTGATGTGTCAAAACTGGATGAAGTTGTTGTGATCGGGTATGGCAGTCAAAAGGTAAAAAATGTAACGGGATCATTATCTTCTGTTGACACAAAGCAGTTAGAAAATATTCCAACGACTAATATTGCAGATGCGCTTGCTGGCCAAGTTGCAGGTTTATCTATAACATCCGCTAACAGCCGCCCTGGATCTAACGACGCTAAATTACAAATTCGTCAGGTATTTGATTTCAATGGCGGACAAACCAACCCGATCATTATTATTGATGATGTTATGCAGCTGGATCCTAAAGATGGTACTCCTTCTATGGATAGATTCAACCGATTGGATCCTTCTGAAATCGAATCAATGACAGTGCTTCGTGATGCAAGTGCCGCTATCTACGGATCGAGAGCTTCTCAGGGTGCTATTGTGATTAAAACGAAGAGAGGGAAAGAGGGTCCGATCAAAGTGGGTTATTCCGGTAAATTTGAATGGAATGACGCAGTAAGTCATGAAAAAGTAACAAATGCATACGAGACTGCTCAGATAGCTAATAGCTATTTGAGACTGAATAATGCGACGGCAGACCAGATGTATTCTGATACTGAACTGGATCAGATGAAATCATTGAACTATAACTGGCTGGATAAAGCCTGGTCAGGTGCAGGTGCGATGCAACATTCTGTAAATGTAACGGGAGGAACCAACAAAGCAACATTCTTTGCGACTGGATCTTATTTCACACAAGGTGCCAACATTGGATTCAATAACTACAAACGTTATAATTTCAGAGCTGGGAGCGACATTAATTTGACGAAGAATTTGAAAATTAATGCTTCTCTTAATGTAAATAACACAAAGCAGGAAAAATCATATAATAAAGTTGCCAGCATAAGTGATAGTAGCTATGGATCGGCCTTGGCTTCAGGAAACTCAAATGCTGATTATGGATTATTGTTGCACATGCCTCAAAATGTTCCATGGAGTTGGAATGTGAACGGGAACGATTACTGGGTGTCTCCGGCTTTAGGTCCTCATGCAGTTACCAGTTCTTTAAGCAATGTAAATATTATCGGTACATGGAACTATTTTGCTTTACAACAAAACGGATCACAAGCTTCGAATGATAATTTCGACTATACAGCTAATTTTGGATTCCAATATGATGTGCCTTTTGTAAAAGGTCTGTCATTCAAAGGAACTTACTCACTAAGCCGTAACTCTGCCAATGCAGAACAGGTATCTTTGCCATTCCAGTTAATTTTGGCATCTAATACAGCTACAGCCGGGAACCATTTGTATGGCGATGCAACGACTTGGAGCGGACCGCTCACCGTTACTAAAGGGCAGGTGTTGTACGACAAAACTGTAGGACGTTCGGAACAGATGAACTTCTATGTAAACTACGATCGTAAGTTTGGACAGCATACAGTATCGGCAATGGCTTCTGTAGAACGTGCTGAAGGCTTTTACACTTTTGAGAGACAAGCGTTCGACAATCCGGTTTATGGAGTATATAACGGTTCGAGTGCAACAGCTGGAACATGGAATACAAGTAATTCGATTTATAACAAATCGGAACATGGGAAAATGTCGTATCTGGGACGTGTAAGTTATGACTATGCAGGTAAATATCTGGCACAGTTGATTCTTCGTTCCGATGCTTCTACCAACTTTGCTCCTGAGAATTATTGGGGATTTTTCCCATCTATTTCTCTTGGTTGGGTAATGTCTGAAGAATCGTGGTTTAAAAATCATGTAAAATGGGTTGATTACTTGAAAGTTCGTGGTTCGGTTGGTCAAACCGGTCGCGATAACATTCCTGCATTCAACTGGATACAGAAGTACTATTATGCCTCCGACAAAGGGTTAGGATTCGGTTCGAACGGAGGTATGTATGTTGCAGGTATTGTTCCAAATGCAAGTCCCAATAGAGATGCGTCATGGGACAAAGCTACAAAGTATAATCTGGGAGTTGACTTTAATGTGTTAGATAACAGGTTGTCAACGAGTATAGATGGATACTATGATAAGAGCACGGATATTTTCACAGCTATGGCTGGGGCAGCGAATGTTCCTATTTCTGTAGGTGGTGCTTTTGCTGCTCAAAATTATTCGGCAGTTGATGCCTGGGGTTTTGACCTGTCAATTAACTGGAGAGATAAAATCGATCAGGTAAAATATTCTATCGGAGTAACAACTGGTTTCTCGTGGAATAAGATCAAAAAATACCCAACTCTGGCAGTCGATTTCCCTTCTTCGAACAAATACTACGTTGGTAAATCGACGATTATGCCGGCCTGGGATTTAAAACATGGAAAGGAAATGCCGCGGGTGACGGAGTATTGCGCTCTCAGTCGGATATAGATAATTACTGGCAATATTTGACAAATATAGCTACAGCTGCAGGAACTACCCCGAGCTACTTGAACATTACTGATAAAACTAAAATTTATCCCGGTATGTTAGCATATCAGGATCTTGGGGGAAGTATGAATGCGGACGGAAGCGCTGCAGCTCCGGACGGACAGATAAAGAGTGACGGTTCCGATTATGCAAAACTGGTTAAAAAGAAATACAAACTATGGATTTTCTAACTAATCTTGGCTTGTCATGGAAAGATTTTAGCTGGAACGCGATGATTTCTACATCTTGGGGATCCTATGCAGCAATCGATTATATTGGCCAGTCAACCGGATCCAACCGTATGTTCTGGGCTCGCGAATCGTTTCTGGAAAGATATGTTTGACCCGACTACAAACGTAAACGGGAAATATCCTAACAATATACTATTCTTCACAGAATAATTATGCCTCAGATTTCTGGCAGGTTTCTTCTTTCAGATGTTATGTTCGTAGTATGAATGTTGCTTATACAGTACCACGTAAGCTGATTGCCTAAACTGAGGTATTGAAAAGTGCCAAATTGAGCTTGAGCGGAAACAACTTGTGGGATTTCGTCAATCCATATCCCAACCACTACCGGAATATGTATGATAATGCAAAGTCAAGCTATTCCTACTTTGAGAACCTTGGGCATTGGGTGTTAATCTTAACCTTCTGATGAAGGGTCGTTTAGAAACTAATAAAAATGGAAATTATGAACAAAAAAATATTTTTAGGGATTCTTTCATTTGCGACCTTACTCTTGGTTGGTTGCAGTGATAAGTTTTTGGAAGAGAAAAAGAACTACGATCTCTTCGATGAAAGCACTTTTTGAAAATCAACTACAGGCAGGTTGGTTTGTCGATAGAATTGTATTACGATGCTTTTTCCGGATTTAAACAACCTGGGTTGACTGTTTTCGGACTATACACTGAGGACCGCTCCCGCTTGACTCGAAGAAGTTGGAGGGTATCCAGCATCTGCAAATTTGATAAACTCTAACCTGACTTACATTAACGCATCCGATTGTCCTACTTATTTCGGTTCAACACTTGGATCATCGGCTAAGAATGAGCCTTATACACGTATTCGTTATTACAATCTGTATATTCAGAAAATTGACGAAAAGGGCAAGAATCTTTCGGAAGACTTTAAGAGATAAGACTAAAGGTCAGATGTATTTCTTGCGTGCCTTGCAATATTATGATCTGTTGAGAGTATATGGTTGGCGTTCCTATTGTTACGTCTTGTTCAGGATGCATCGTCTACGAATCCAGTCACACTTACTACCACCAGCGCAACTACTTCAGAAGTTGTAACACAAATTCTGAGCGATTTGGACAAGGCTGCCTCTATGTTGCCTGCAACAGCAGATCCAACTAGTAAATCATCAACATTTTGGGGCGTTTCTGATTATGGTCGTTTGACAGGTGATGCTGCTATTGCAATGAAAAGTCGCGTATTGTTGACTTATGCAAGTCCTCTTTATAATAAAGACTTGGGATAACTCGGGCAACCAACGTTGGAAAGATGCTTTGGCTGCAGGGTTGGCCGCAGAAACAAAATTGTCTGCTGATGGCTATGGACTTTATAACCCGAATCCCAATACAGGATCTACAACCAATTTTGCTACTGCAAAAGACTGGTCAAACATGTTTGTGGGATTTGACAATGCATTCTGTTAAGAAGCAATTATGGTACAGTTTAATGTCCAATACAACCAGTTCAAGTGCGGGTTTCAACAACGGTTGGGAAAAATCAATTCGATTGAAGAGCCAGGGTGGTACAGGTGGCGTGGCTGCTCCTAAAGAAATGCTCGACTTGTTCCCAATGGCTGACGGTTCACGTCCGACAGTTACGAATGGCTATGACGATACAAAGTTCTTTATGAACCGTGACCCTCGCTTTTACAGAACATTTGCATTTTCAGGTTGCAAATGGGGGTATAAAGCAAATACAAGTGCTTCAGTTTGGATGTATCGTTATCTGAAAGCCGATGGAAAAACAAAGGTATACGCGAACACAAGTGATAATACAATTCAGAGTCCCGCATATGTATGTAAAATGTCAAGCCAAAGTGCAGATAATACAGGGTTTACTTATTCAGGTACAGATATTTACGAGTATCGCTATGCTGAATTGCTGTTAAATATTGCAGAGTGTTATGCTGCTAACGGCGATGTGACCAATTGCCGAACCTATCTTGGTAAAGATTCGTGCTCGTGTTGGTATTCCTCAAGGTACTAATTATTGGGGTTTGGGTACTTTTGCCAATAAATATCAGGCAATCGAAGCTTGTTTGTACGAACGTCGTATAGAGTTGGCTTACGAAGGTAAACGTTTCTGGGATGCTCAGCGCTGGATGCTGTATGCCGGATCGAGCGCTGTATCTTCAAGCGATAAAATACATGTGCAAAATTAGGCATTGCTTCCGATCAAACGGTACTTGCCGCACCGGTAACCTGTGGCAGGCGAAGACAAATACGGATACAGATCCGGTACCGGCAGCAACCAAGACATCTCTTGTTATCGATCCGGATGCTGCAAACTTCCAGACACAGTTGTCGACTCTTTCAACCGTATTCGATACATATTTCAAAAGAGTCTCCACTGATACTCCCATGGATACCTATAATGGATCGGCTATGAATATCCTGTTCAAACAGAACTATTATGTATTTGGATTGCCCAATGGAGTTATAACTAATAATGGTTGGTTGTTGCAAACCAAAGGTTGGAAAGATGCATATGGTGCTGACGGTACATATGACTATCAGCCCTGATAAGAGCAAATATGAATTTTTACAACCGGACAGATTTTGTTGTCCGGTTGTATTCTCAAATTATTAATGTTTCAGGCAGAGAAACATTGGTATTAGGTGTTAGATTTAACAAAGCAAAGAAGATTACTATCATCGTGGATTATTACCTGCTTGCGTGAGGCTCTGAGATAACAAGCGCAAGGTGTAATACTAATTAAATTTTTATTATGTGTGAAAAAGTTTGTTTTAACTGCATCTGTCCTGCTTGCCGTGGGAATGATGCAAACCGCAAAGGCACAAGTATCCAAAAAGTGTCGAATGAAGACAAAGCAAAATCGGAGGCTTTGCTTAAAGCAGCAGAGCAGCGATCGGACAGCATCTGGAAACTGGTGTTGCCTATTGTTCAGGATCAGGCAAAACATGGCAGACCGTATATCCCATGGGCAGCCCGTCCTACCGATCTGCCATCAGGCCGAAATTCCTGCTTTCTCCGGGTGCAATGGGTGGCGGTGAGTATGCTATCGGCGGACGTGGTGGTAAAGTAATTACCGTTACCACCACCTCAATGATGACGGTCCCGGCAGCTTCCGTGCAGCATGTGAAGCCGGTGGTGCTCGTATCGTTGTATTCAACGTAGCCGGAATTATTCACCTGAAATCCCCGTTAATCATCCGTGCTCCTTACATCACCATTGCAGGTCAAACAGCTCCCGGCGACGGTGTTTGTATTGCGGGCGAAACTGTATGGGCCAATACTCACGATGTGGTTGTTCGTTTCATGCGTTTCCGTAGAGGAGAAACCTGGGTAGGTCGTCGCGACGACAGCTTCGGTGGTAACCCTGTTGGTAACATCATGATCGACCACTGCTCTTGCTCATGGGGCTTGGACGAAAACATTTCGTTCTACCGTCACATGTTCGATCCGGGTGCAGGTATCAAGGAAGAAAAACTTCCTACCGTAAACGTAACCATCCAGAACACTATTTCAGCTCAATCGCTGGATACTTATAACCATGCTTTCGGTAGCACTCTGGGTGGCGAAAACTGCTCATTTGTACGCAACCTTTGGGCGGATAATGCCGGTCGTAACCCGTCAATCGGATGGAACGGCGTGTTCAACTTCGTGAATAACGTTGTTTACAACTGGAATCACCGTTCGGTAGACGGCGGTGACTATACTGCGTTGTACAACATCATTAACAACTACTACAAACCGGGTCCTGTTACCTCTAAAGGCAATGTGGGTCACCGTATTCTGAAACCGGAATCGGGTCGTGCCAGACTTGGTTATTTGGTATTTGGCCGTGTATATGCCAACGGAAACATCATGGAAGGTTATCCTGAAATTACAAAAGATAACTGGGCCGGTGGTATTCAGGTGGAAGAACAACCAGATACAAAAGGTTATACCGAAACCATGAGATGGGACAAACCTTTCCCGATGCCTCAGTTCCCCATTATGTCGGCACAGGAAGCCTACGACTTTGTGTTAGAAAATGCAGGAGCTTACCTTCCTAAACGTGACATCGTTGACCAACGTGTGTTGAAACAGGTAAAAACCTGGTGAAGTTTATTACGACAAAGAGGCTGACAAACGCGATTACTATCAGTTTGAACACCGCAAGTTGCCCAAAGATTCGTATAAAATGGGTATCATTACCGACATCAGTCAGGTGGGTGGTTATCCCGAATACAAAGGCAAAGCTTACAAAGACAGCGATGGCGATGGAATGCCCGATGCATGGAAAAGAAATACGGTTTGAATCCGAACGATCCTTCTGATGCCAATGGTGACATCAACGGAGACGGATACACAAACATCGAAAAATACATCAACGGCATCGATCCTACCAAGAAGGTAGACTGGAAAGATTCGAAGAATAACGACGATACATTGAAAGGCAAAACAAGCCTGATGTAAGTACAATTAGTCAGTAGCCGGAGGACATAATGTCTCAACTTATGCCCACCGGCTGCTCAATGACTATTATATTATTGTTTATTGTGGTTTATTTGTTGATTATTTGTCGCTTGTAAACTGGATTACAGGACTATTACCGGTCCTGTAATTTGTTTCTGGCAGATATGAACCGCGACCACCAATTAAAAAAACTATGAAGAAAAACCTACTGTCTTTATTTTTGTTGCTAATTGTGGTTGCAACCGCATCGGCTCAAAACAACGAAGACAAATACAATAAGACACTTACGGATCGCGCCGGGAAAATTGTGAAAACTTTATCGATTTCCGACTCAACAGTCTTTAAACGTTTGACGGGAATCTTAGTCTATCAATACAAGAGCCTCGGTAAAATCCACGATGGTCGTGATGCGGCCATCAAATCTGCCAAAGAAAAAGCCGGGAATGATAAAGCTACTTTTCAATCTGCCGAAAAAGCTTTACAAGACGAAGCAAACTCTCAATTGTACAACCTGCATTGCGAATTTATCGGGAAACTTGCGGGAGACCTTAATGCCGAACAGATCGACAAGGTGAAGGACGGAATGGTCTTTAACCTGATTAAGGTTACTTACAGCGCGTATCTCGATATGATTCCTACGCTCAAGCCTGAGGAAAAACAACAAATCTACTGCTGGCTGGTAGAAGCCCGCGAACGTGCCATGGATGCACAGTCGTCCAACAAAAAGCACGAGATTTTCGGAAAGTACAAAGGCCGTATCAACAACTATCTCTCGAAACAGGGATACAATCTTGATAAGGAGCGTCAGGCGTGGGGCGAACGATTGAAAGCTGCTAAAAAGTAAGAATATTTCATCCGGTGAACCAAACGTTTGCCGGATGAATATCTTTGCCAACGATAAGGCTTCGTCTACAATTTCCGCAACAACAGCAATCCAAATTCAACAGATGTAAATCTTGTTTCTGACAGGTCATTCCGAATGATGCTTGCAGAACAATAAATAGCAATCAATGTATAACAAAGTAAAATATTCCGTTGCTGCACTTATATTGTTGCCGGTAATGCTTTTTGCCGGAAGCGCACCGAAGAAAACGACGAAGCCTCAGTTGCCTCTTGAAAATACCAAAGAAGGTCTGGTTTACGCACCCGACAGTTTAGGAAACCGTATTCCGGATTTCTCATACAGCGGCTACATGGCCGGAGAACAGGCAATTCCCAACGTATTTGCAAAAGCAGTTGTACCGGTGAAAACCGGCGACGCGACAGCCCGTATTCAGGCCGCTATTGATTACGTATCTTCACTAAAACCGGATAAGTCGGGCTTTAGAGGAGCCGTCCTTTTACAACCCGGAGTTTTTGAGATTGACGGTCAGCTTATCATCCGTACTTCAGGAGTTGTACTCAGAGGTAGCGGTATCGGCGAAAACGGAACGAAGCTGATTGCAACCGGCAAAGACCGTCGCACCCTCATTCGCGTGGTGGGTAAAGATGATCGCACGAAAGCTGAAGCGCTGAAAGTGGCCGATGCTTATGTCCCGGTCAATGCAATGAAACTGACGCTGAAAAATGTTGGTTCGTTGAAAGCCGGCGATAAAATAATGGTTCGCCGTCCGAGTACCCAAAACTGGATAGAAGCTCTCGGCACCGTAACTTTTGGTGGCGGAGTTTCCGCTCTCGGATGGAAACCCGGCGACCGTGACATTTATTGGGACAGAACCGTTGTTGCCATAAATGGAAATGAAATTACACTGGACGCACCTCTCACTACCGCTCTCGACGCCAACTATGGTGGTGGTGAAGTGATTCCTTACACGTGGAATGGCAGAATCAGTCAGGTGGGTGTTGAAAATATGCAATGCACATCTACTGTTGATACTGCCAATCCCAAAGACGAAGCTCATGCCTGGATGGCAATTACCCTCGAAAATGTAATCGATGGCTGGGTGCGTCAAATTACTTTCTCACATTTTGCCGGTTCGGCAGTGATGGCGCTCGAGACTTCGCGTCGCCTCACGGTGGAAGATTGTATCTCTACCGATCCGGTTTCCGAGCTGGGGGGCCAACGTCGCTATACCTTTTTCAATGCCGGGCAGCAGTCGCTGTTTCAACGCTTGTATGCCGAAGGTGGCAATCACGATTTCGGAATCGGCTTTTGTGCTGCCGGTCCTAATGCTTTTGTGCAATGCCAGTCGGTTTTACCCTACAGTTTTAGCGGTGCGATCGACAGCTGGGCTTCCGGAGTCTTGTTCGATATTGTAAACGTGGACGGCAATAATCTTCGTTTTTCGAATCGTCAACAAGATAACCGCGGAACCGGATGGAGCGCTGCCAATAGCGTTTTCTATCAATGTACGGCATCGCTGATCGATTGTCCGAAACCGCCGACAGCGCAAAACTGGGCATTCGGATGTTGGTCGCAGTTTGGCGGTGATGGCGGTTGGTACGACTCCAACAACCAGATAAATCCCCGCAGTTTGTACTATGCTCAACTGGCACAACGTCTTGGTAATTCGACAGGTGACCGTGCCTTTTTGATGTTCAATCCTTCCGAAGCATCCAGTAGCCCGTCTGTTAAGGTGGCACAGCAACTTACGCAGGAAGCTCAGAAACCCGCTCCATTATTGCAGGAATGGATTAAAAATGCGTATTCCCGCACACCCATCATTACCGAAGGGAAAGGATTGAAAAGCATTGACGAAATTGGAGTGCCTGCTCCTAAAAAAACAAATACACTGCCAACTGCCGTCATCAATGGGAAATTGGTTCACGACGATCAGTTGTTGGCCGGTATGCAGCACAACACACCGTGGTGGAACGGTAGTCTATTACCGACATTTCTGGACGAAGCCAAACCGGCGCTTACCCGCTTTGTACCGGGTCGTACCGGTACCGGCCTGACCGATGATGTCAACGAAGTGGCCGAATGGATGAAGAAGAGCAATATTGTCTCTTTCGAACAACATTATGGCTTGTGGACCGACCGTCGCCGTGATGACCACGAACGTATCCGCCGTATGGACGGTGACGTGTGGCCTCCGTTTTACGAACAACCGTTTGCTCGTTCGGGTCAGGGAACTGCCTGGGACGGCCTGAGTAAATACGACCTCACCAAATACAACACCTGGTACTGGTTGCGTCTGAAACAGTTTGCCGATCTGGCTGATCAAAACGGATTGGTATTACTCCACAATAACTTCTTTCAACACAACATTATTGAGGCTGGAGCTCACTGGGTGGATTGTCCCTGGCGTACTGCCAACAACATCAATAGTACAGGTTTCCCCGAACCCGTGAATTTTGCAGGGGATAAACGTCTTTTCTTTGCCGAAATGTTTTACGACACCACCAATGTGGTTCGCAAAGAGTTGTACAAAAAATATATCCGTCAGTGTTTGAATAACTTTACCGAAAACAGTTCGGTCATTCAACTGACGAGCGACGAATATACCGGCCCGCTTCACTTCATGCAGTTCTGGCTCGACGTGATTGCCGCCTGGGAAAAAGAGACCGGCAAACATCCGCTGATCGGGTTGAGTGCCACCAAGGACGTGCAGGATGCAATATTGAAAGATCCGAAACGGGCGGCAGTGGTCGACGTGATCGATATCCGCTACTGGCACTATCGCGACAACGGCACTGTGTATGCACCGCAGGGTGGTCTTAACCTCGCACCGCGCCAACATGCCCGTCTGGTGAAACCCGGTAAAACTTCTTTCGATCAGGTGTATCGTGCCGTAAACGAATACCGCACGCAATCTCCCGACAAGGCGGTAATGTACTATTCAGACAGTTATCCGGCTTACGGCTGGGCTGTTTTGATGGCTGGTGGTTCGTTGCCCAATCTTCCTTCCGGACTTGAGAAAGACTTCTTGAAAGAGGCTGCTCAGATGAGCGTTCTTAAATCTCAAAGCGAGACTCAATACATTCTCGGGAACCCGGATAAAGGATATATTGTCTATTCCAAAAATGGAGAAGCTACTGTCGACTTGACTGCCAGTGCGAAAACATACGTTGCCAAATGGATCGATCCGGCAACCGGAGCTTCTACTCCTGCCGGAAAAGTGAAAGGCGGAAAAACCTTGGCATTGAAAGCTCCAAAATCAGGAACAGCCGTACTTTGGTTATCGGCAAAATAGTTTTTTGAGAGCTAATGCGGATAACAAAAAACCGACAGGAAACCATTGGGTTGCTTGTCGGTTTTCAAAGTGAACAAGATTTTAAAGACTAACCAAACACACTAAGTTTCATTTTATCATGAAGAAACTGATTATTTCATTTCTATTCGTTTTTACTCTTCTGCCATTGGCAAAGGCACAGGATGCTTATCTTTTTGCTACATTTCGTGAACCGCAACAAGACGGATTGCTTTTAGCCGGTAGTACCGATGGCTACCACTGGCAATCGTTGGGTGGACCTTTCAATACGCCGGGCGTTGGTACCGACAAAATCATGCGCGATCCTTCTGTTTGTCAGGGACCTGACGGTACGTTTTACATGGTCTGGACCAGCAGCTGGACGAAAGATAAGGGCTTCGGTTATGCCAGTTCCAAAGATTTGATTCACTGGACACCATCGAAATACATTGAAGTGATGAAGTACGAACCGACAACGGTAAATACCTGGGCTCCGGAGGTTTTTTACGACGATGTACACAAGCAGTTTATCATCATGTGGGCATCCACTGTTCCTTATCGTTTTGAGAAAGGGCAAGAAGCCGAGGATAATAATCACCGGATGTATTACTGCACCACCAAAGATTTCAAGACTTTCTCCAAAACAAAACTTTTCCTCGATCCGAAATTCAGTGTAATCGACTGTGTTTTAATGAAACGTGCTCCCAAAGATTATGTGCTGATTCTCAAGGATAACACCCGTCCGGAGCGCGATGTAAAAGTAGCCTTTGCCAAATCGCCTCTGGGACCGTTTACAACACCGTCGGCTGCCATTACTCCTCATTTCACCGAAGGACCGACTGTAACAAAAGTAGGTGACGACTACCTGATCTATTTCGAGTTTTACAAGGATAAAAAGTACGGTGCAGTAAAAACCCGAGACTTCAAATCGTTTACCGATGCCACAAATGAAGTATCTTTGCCACAGGGACATAAGCATGGAACGATCTTCAAAGTGTCAGCAAAGTTTTACGATCAATTGCTTAAGAATCTGAATAAATGAATTAGACTAAGATATCATTACGATACGAACCATGATGAAGAAATTTATATCCGCTATTGCGGCTTTAGTGGCTTTGACGGCATCTGCACAAGAAGGTGCTTACTACACCGGCAAGACCTTGTCGAATTCCGATTACCACCACGGACAACTGGCTCCGGCCATCGGGGTGCACAATATCCAGGTGTTGCGGGTCAACCGCGAACATCCTGCCAACGCCGCAGAAGGCTGGACGTACAATCACCAACCGATGTTGTGCTACTGGAACAACCGGTTTTACATGGAATATTTGTCCAATCCCGTGGGCGAACACGTAGCTCCGGGGCGTACCTTGCTGATGACTTCACAGGACGGTTACAACTGGACATCGCCCACAGCAGTGTTCCCTGAATACAAAGTGCCTGACGGTACAACTAAACCAAATTTTCCGGGCGTGGCCAAAGATTTGATGGCCGTGATGCACCAGCGCATGGGCTTTTATGTATCTGCGAAAAACCGTCTGCTTGTTTTGGGTTTCTACGGCATTGCGTTTGATGCCAAAGACGATCCTAACGATGGTAACGGCATCGGTCGGGTGGTTCGGGAAGTGTTGCCTAACGGCAAATTCGGTCCCATCTACTTTATCCGCTATAACCATGCTTTCAACGAGAGCAACACCTCGTATCCGTTTTATACCAAAAGCAAGGATAAAGGCTTTGTGACAGCTTGCAACGAGTTGCTGGCCAACCCGCTGATGATGCAGCAGTGGAACGAGGAGGCTGACCGTAACGATCCGCTGATTCCAATCAAAAAAGATTATAAAGCATTTAATTTCTATCATTTGCCTGACGGGCGCGTGGTTGGTTTGTGGAAATTTGCGTTGACAACCATCAGTCCCGACGGCGGCAAAACCTGGCCAGTAATGCCGCAGCGAGGCAAAGGATTTGTGAACAGCAATGCCAAAATCTGGGGGCAACGTACCTCCGACGGGCGTTATGCTACGGTTTACAATCCTTCGGAATACCGCTGGCCGCTAGCCATTTCCACTAGTGATGATGGGTTGGAATACAAAGACTTACTGCTTGTTCATGGCGATATTACCCCGATGCGTTACGGTGGCGCCTACAAAAACCTGGGGCCGCAATATGTGCGAGGCATCCTCGAAGGCAATGGTACGCCGCCCGACAAGAATCTGTGGGTCACCTACAGTATGAACAAGGAAGATCTGTGGATTTCGCGCATACCTGTTCCCATAACAGGCAAAGCGACCGCTCAGGCAGACGACGTTTTCGATCGTTTCAACTCCATTCAGGAGATGACGAAATGGAATATCTACAGTCCGTTGCAAGCTCCGGTAAGTCTCGAAAAACGTGCAGATGGCAAACGCTGGCTGACGCTCAAAGACAGCGATCTGTTCGATTATGCCAAAGTGGAACGCGTTGTTCCCGAATCAAAGAAACTGACGGCCGAATTTACGGTTGTTCCCGGTCAAAACGGAAACGGCCAGCTCGATATCGAATTCCAAAATTCCAAAGGACAAGCTTGTATCCGCCTGACCTTTGATAAAGACAGCATCTTCAAATCGAAGAGCGGAGCCCGTTATTCGGGTATTTTGAAATATAAGGATGGCGAATCCTATCATGTGAAGGTGATGCTCGATGTTACTACCCGCAGCTATAAAATGGTTGTAAACGGTAAAGAGATTGCAACCCGCATCTTCTTCAATCCGGTGGAGGCTGTTTCGCGCATAGTGTTCCGCACCGGCGAATTGCCCATCGAGCCGACCCCAAACACTCCTGCCGATCGATTTACCGATCTTGCCAATCCGGGCGCTTCCGACAAAGAGGCGGTTTATTATCTGGAAAATTTCAAAACCTCCGGTCAGGATGACGATAACTCGGCTGCCGTGTTGAAAGCAGATGATTTTAAGCATTATGTGGACAATTTCAACACGATGGAGAACGAAAATATTGCTCAGGCAATTCCTAATGCCGAATCGTGGAGTTGGATGAAGAAGAACATTCCCTTGTTTGAATGTCCGCAGCAAAATATCGAGGAGATGTTTTACTATCGTTGGTGGACATTACGCAAGCACATCAAGCAAACACCGGATGGTTACGCTTTTACCGAATTTTTGGTGCCCAGAACGTATGCCGATAAATACAATTTGATTAGCAGTGCACTGGGCCATCACATCTACGAAGCCCGCTGGTTGCGCGACAGCAAATATCTGGATGATGATATTCATGTATGGTATCGCGGCAACGAAGGGAAATCGATGCGCAAGTTGCGTAGTTTCAGCAGCTGGACTGGGAATGCGTTGTACAATAAATTCATGGTTGACGGCGATAAAAACTTTTTGTTGGATATGTATCCCGACTTGCAGGCCGACTATGCCGCATGGGAAGGCGATCATCGCTTGCCAAGCGGATTGTACTGGCAGGGCGATGTGCAGGACGGCATGGAAGAGACCATCAGTGGTGGCCGTAAAAAGAAGTATGCTCGTCCTACCATCAACAGTTACATGTTCGGCAACGCACAGGCACTGGCGGCCATTGCCGATTTGAAAGGCGATAAAGCAACTGAAAAAAACTACCTTCTGAAAGCCGATACGTTGAAGCAATTGGTTCAAACACAGCTTTGGAACAAAGATTCGCTCTTCTTCGAAACACTACGTGAGCCGGGCAAACTGGCTCAGGCTCGTGAAGCCGTCGGATTCCTTCCCTGGTATTTCAATCTGCCCGATAAAGGTAAAGGCTTTGAGGTTGCATGGGAACAGTTGACCGATGCGAAGGGCTTTTCTGCTCCTTTCGGTTTGACTACCGCCGAGCGTCGTCATCCGCAGTTCCGTACGCACGGTGTGGGCAAATGCGAGTGGGACGGTGCCGTATGGCCGTTCGCCACTTCGCAAACGCTGACTGCACTTGCCAATGCAAAAAATAATTACGATGCCAATGTGGTGAGCGACAGCGTTTATTTTGCACTGATCAATCAGTATGTGGAAAGCATGCACTATCGTGGCCGTCCCTACGTGGGCGAATACCTCGACGAGGTAACAGGTTACTGGTTGAAAGGCGATCAGGAACGAAGCCGCTATTACAACCACTCTACGTTCAACGATTTAATTATTACCGGACTGGTGGGCCTCCGTCCGCGTGCCGATGAAACCATTGAGATCAATCCTCTGGTTCCTGCAAAACAGTGGGACTGGTTCTGCCTCGACAACGTGCCGTATCACGGAAAAACCCTGACCATCATTTGGGATAAAACCGGAGGCAAATACAACCTCGGCAAAGGGTTGATGCTTTTTGTCAATGGTGAAAAAGTGGTATCATCTGATCACTTGAAAAAAATGCTATATCGTCCATAGTTTTAAGATTATAAATTCTTGTTGAATATTTTATCGAACTAACATCAGATCAAAATATGCGTTCAAAATTTTCCATTAAAGCTAAGATTGAATTATTAGTAATAGTTTCTATAATGATATTACTACCTTTTTTTATCTCATCGCTCTCAGATCCTATGATTGAAGAGAGTTCAAAAATAGGGATGATTCTGGGTTTGATATTTTTCATATTGGTGATAATTTATTACGCTGTTGCTGTGTTTAGATTCAAGTGGCTTAGAATAGCTATCGATGAGAATAAAATGAAATTTAGTCAATGTGCAGGATTAATGAAGGTAAACGAATTCCAACTTTCTGAATTTGATTGTTTTAAGACGACAAGCAATGCCAATCGAATAGGTTCGTTTGAAAATTTATTATTGATAAAAAATGATAAGGTATGTATTACAATTTCAGAATTTTATCATGCAAACTATAAAGAGATAAAGCGAACAATAAGCAACAACCTTACAGACGAAGGAGATGTTGTTTATGATTTTATGGATGAAATTTTAGATATATTGAAAATAAAGAAGGATTGAGATTATTCTTTAAAAGAGCAATTGTGTCTATATTAAATAGGATGGAAAGAAAATTCTATATTGGAATTTGTATCATTTGCAATTTGCTGATAACCAATATTGCCTTTGCCATTACCGTTTCCAAAACGACTTGCGAGATGGCAGTCAATCCGGTGTCGGTAAATACTACGACTCCCCGTTTCGGATGGCAGTTGCAGTCGGTTGTCAATGACGATCGGCAGACGGCCTATGAATTGGTTGTTACCGCCGAATCGAACAAAACCGTTGTTTGGCAAAGTGGCAAAGTGAAATCGGATGCCAGTCAGTTGATCGGTTATACCGGTAAATCTTTGCTTGAGAAAGGAAAAACATACAGTTGGAAAGTTCGTGTTTGGGATGCCAAGGGCAAAGTCTCTGCATGGAGCGTTCCTGCTCATTTTTCGATTGCTCCTGCTGATGATTTTCTCGATGCTCAATGGATCGGTGCGGTAACTAAAGCCAACTCCCATCTGCCGATCGGGAAGAGCTATCACGTTCCATCATTCAAATCGCCGGCCAATGTTGCTATGCTCAAAAATCTCGACAGCATGGCATTGCGCAGCATTCTGCTCCGAAAAATTTTTCAGCCGAAGGCGACCGTAAAAAAAGCGACCGTTTATATTTGCGGACTGGGTCATTATCAGCTTTCTATCAATGGGGAGAAAGTAGGTAACAGTGAGTTTGCACCGCTTTGGAGCGACTATTCCAAAACGGTCTATTACAATACCTATGATGTTTCCGATCGAATTGGAAAAGGTGGAAATGCGTTTGGAGTAGTTCTTGGCAATGGTTTTTACAACACCATCAGTACTCGTTACAGCAAATTGTGGCGAACATATGGACCTCCGACATTGTTTTTCAAAATGGTGGTGGAGTATGCCGATGGCAAAAAGGAGATAATTTGTTCCGACAAAAGTTGGAAATATGCTCTGAGTCCCATCACGTTCAATAGCATTTATGGCGGCGAGGATTATGATGCCAATCTGGAACAACCGGGCTGGAATACTGCCGGTTTCAACGACTCCAAATGGCGCAGTGCGGCGTTGCAGGAGGCTCCCGAAGGTAAGTTTACAGCGCAGGCAGCACCTCCTGTTCAGATCAATAAACAGTATGCGATCAAAGATTTGAAGCATCTTTCCGATTCGGTTTATGTGCTCGATATGGGACAGAATTTGTCGGGTTTTCCTTCCATTAAAATTCACGGCAACAAGGGACAAACCGTTCGCCTTTGGGTGGGCGAATCACTCGATAAGGATGGCAAGGTGAGCCAGAAACGTACCGGTGCACCGTACTATTTTCAGTATACGCTCAAAGGAAACGGAGACGAGGAATGGCAGCCGATGTTCAGCTATTATGGCTATCAGTATATTCAGGTAGAAGGTGCCGATGTGTTGACGTCACCGACTGGTAGTACATTGCCACTGATCACCGACATAAAATCGAATTTTGTCTACTCTTCGGCATCTGAAGTGGGAACCTTCGAGTGTTCGAACGAAATTTTCACCAAGACTCACTGGCTCATAAATAACGCCATCAAGAGCAATTTTCAGGGCGTGATGACCGACTGTCCGCAGCGCGAAAAACTGGGATGGATAGAAGAGTTGCATCTCAATGGACCCGGTCTGTTGATGAACTACGACATGTCGACCATGTTTCCCAAAATATTGCAGGATATGAGCGATGCGCAGCATGCCGATGGGCTGGTGCCAAGCATTTGTCCGGAATATGTCTCTTTCGGCGGTGATTTTACCGATTCGCCCGAGTGGGGTTGTGCGTCCATCGTGGTGCCGTGGATGTACTATTGGTATTATGGTGATCCGGCATTGATTCGCAATTATTATTCCGTGATGACGCGCTACGTCGACTATCTCGGTACAAAAGCTACCGGGCATATCCTGTCGCACGGCTTGGGCGACTGGTACGATTACGGCGTGAAACCGGCGGGATATTCTCAGAACAGTTCCATTGTCATTTCGGCCACATCGCACTATTATCTCTCGGCAATGTTGGTGGCAAAAGCGGCCAGGATGCTGGGTATTGCTCAGGATACGCTGAAATACGGGCAGTTGATGCGCGACATCAAGAAAGCTTATAATGAGCGGTTTTTCAATAAAGTCATCAAGCAATATGATATTGGCAGCCAGTTTGCCAACGCCGTTTCCATCTATCTTGATCTGGTGGAGCCGCAATACCGTCAGGCTGTCTTGCAAAATCTTACCGACGATATTGCTTATCACGGCGACCGCTTAACGACTGGTGATATCGGGAATCGGTATCTTTTTCAAACGCTGGCCGATAACGGATTGAATGAGTTGATGTACAAGATGGTAAACCATTACGATGCTCCGGGTTACGGTTTTCAGTTGAAATACGGTCTCACTACATTGACCGAACAATGGGATCCACGCAAGGGCAATTCGTGGAATCATTTTATGATGGGACAGATCGAAGAGTGGTTCTTCAAAACGCTGGCCGGTATCCGCTACGACGAAAAGCAACCCGGATTCAAGCATATTCTTTTGCAACCGATACCGGTAGGCGATCTCAAAAACGTGTCGGCTTCGACAGAAACATTGTACGGAAAGGTGGCCGTTGCCTGGACAAAGACCGAAAAGCAGTTCAATCTGAAAGTGACGATTCCTGTCAACACAACTACAGCGGTGACATTGCCTTTTACTGCGACTTTGGCACGTGTCAATGGCAAAACCGTGACAGTGAAGGACAATTCGGTGGAATTGGGTTCGGGGAAATGGGAGATTTCAATTGATTTATAATTATATAATTAGCAATGCAAAAAAGATTTTCAGGTGTAGTGGTTCCGATGATTACGCCACTCAAAAAAGACTTTACGGTAGATGTGGAAGCTGTTGCCGTTATCATGAAGCGTTTTGCCCAATACGGCATTCATCCGTTGGTGTTGGGAACAACCGGCGAATCGAGTTCGGTTGACGAAAAAGAGAGTCTTCGCTTTGTGGAGGCTGCGGTTAAAGCCAAAAGTCCCGGTCAATGCGTTTATGCAGGCTTGGTTGGCAATCAGGTAGCCGAACTGATTAAGCGTGGCAATCAGTTTATAGAACTGGGTGCCGATGTGGTAGTGGCCACATTGCCATCCTATTACATTCTTACGCCGGATCAGATGGTGACTTTCTATACACAGTTGGCCGACAATGTGAAAGGACCGGTGATGATGTATAACATCAAAGCTACCACGCAGATGACTATTCCTTTGGACGTGGTTGCCAAATTGAGCAGTCACCCGAATATTTGGGGATTAAAGGACTCGGAACGTGATGCCGACCGTATGAAAGAATGTATTGTGACTTATAAAGATAGAGCTGATTTCGCCTATTTCTGTGGTTGGGGTGCACAAAGCTTCGGTAGCTTGCAGTTGGGTGCCGACGGAGTCGTGCCGAGTACCGGAAACATCGTTCCCGAATTGTATGGTAAACTGATGGAGGCTGCAAAAGCCGGCGATTGGCAAACGGCCCAACATTATCAGGAAATAACCGATAAGGTAGGCGTTGTGTATCAGAAAGATCGTACGTTGGGAGAATCGCTGGCTTCGTTGAAAGTTTTGATGAATCATGAGGGCATTTGCGGTACTACGATGATGCCACCGTTGACAGAATTGCCTGCCGAACGTAATCAGCAGATTGTCGACAGTTTCGAAGCGTTGAAAAAAAAATTGAAATAACACAGATAAATGAACCAGGAACCTATTCATTGGATTGATGGTCTGATTGTTGCTGCCTCGGTAGTGTTTACAATCGGCACCGGATTTTATTTTGCACGACGTCAGAAGAGTTCGGATCGTTTTTTTTCAGGAAGCAAAAATATTCCTTCCTGGGCGATCGGCATCTCCATTTTTGCCACACTGTTGAGCAGCGTCACATTTTTGGCCTATCCGGCAGCGGCATATAAGTCGAACTGGATTTTGCTGGTACAGGGTCTGATGGTGCCGGTGGTACTGGTCGGACTGATCGGATTTATCGTGCCGTTATTTAGAAAAGCAATTAAGCTGAGTACCTACGAATATTTTGAACGTCGTTTCGGTGTGTTTGCACGGATGTACAGTTCGGTGGCGTTTTTGCTGACCCATTTTTCGAAGATGGGAACTGTGCTTTATCTTGTTAGTATTGCGCTGAGCAGTTTCACCCATTTCCCGGTGCTGACCGTGATGTTGGTGCTTTCCATCGCAATTATCACCCTGACGGTTCTGGGTGGAATGGAAGCCGTAATCTGGATGGATGTAATTCAGGGAGGCTTGTTGGTTGGAGGAGGTTTGCTCTGTCTGGGAATCCTCTTGTTCCGGCCTGAAGGCGGACCAACTGTGGCTTTAAGCCAGGCTTTCCAAATGGGGAAGATCGATGTCGGACCGTTCAATTTCAGCTTTTCTGAACTCACTTTTTGGGTGATGTTAGTTAACGGAGCCTTTTATGCGTTGCAAAAATACGCAACTGATCAAACCATCGTACAACGTTATCTGGCTGCGAAATCCGACAAAGATGCGAAACATGCGGCGTTGATCGGAGTTGTTATGAGCGTTTGTGTTTGGACATTGTTTATGCTGATCGGTTCGTTGCTGTATGTTTATTATCACAACGGAACGGCTACGTTACCCGAAGGCATTTCGGCCGATAAGGTATTCCCGCTTTTTATCAGCACGCAGTTGCCGGTAGGTGCTGTTGGCTTGGTACTTGCGGCATTGGTTGCTGCTGCACTTGCCAGTTTGCAATCCGATTTGAACTGTATTTCTGCTATTGGAATCGCCGACTATTATCGTCGCATGAAACCTGACAGCACGGACAAACAACAGTTGAAGATGGGACGGATTTTGGTGATGGTTGCCGGTATCTTGATGGTGACGGTGGCTTATCTTTACGTCACCTGGGAAGGTGAGGGAGTTCTCGGCGTTGTCTTCGGGCTTTATGCTATTTTTTCGGCTGGTATCGTGGGGATCTTTCTGCTGGGATTGCTCTCGCGTCGTGCCAACTGGCAGGGGCTCTACATCGGTATTGCGGTATGCATCCTGTTTACGGCCTACGCCGTGCTGACAACGACAAAAATCGATGATACGCCGATTCTCGATCTGGGAAAATTCAATTTCCCGCATCACAAATATATGTTGGGTGTTTACAGTCACCTTATCGTGCTGATTGTTGGCTACATTGCCAGCCTCTTCTTCAAGTCGGAGCCGGCAGACGAACACCTGACCATTTATGGGTATATAAAAAGCAAAAAATAACATTGAAATGAATTCTGTAGTTTTACAACAACCGGGAACCATTGTTTTCGGCGAAAATAGCGTACAACAACTGGCCGAATGTCGGTTTATCACATCATCCGATCAAATATTAATGTTGGTAGCTACTCCACTTTTAGGCGCTTTTGCACCTTCGGTTGAAGCCATCAAAGTCTCTGGCAAAAAGGTGGAATTAGTGGAATATAACTTTCCCGGAGAACCTACCTTTGCACAATTCGATACATTGCTGGCAATTTCGGAAAAATTCAATCCCGATTGCGTAGTTGGAGTGGGAGGAGGCAGCGTTTTGGATTGTTCCAAATTGTTGGCCGCACTTACAGGAAATACTCAAAAACTGGCCGAGGTAGTTGGTATCGGCATTCTCAACGGTCGTACCCGCAAACTGATTTGCGTTCCGACTACCTCAGGAACCGGCAGCGAAATGTCACCCAATGCTATTTTGCTTAACGAAGCAACTTTGGCAAAAAGCGGTATCATCAGTCCGTATCTGGTTCCGGATGCCTGCTTTATCGATCCGGCACTGACAGTGTCTCTTCCGGCAAAACTGACCGCAGAAACCGGCATGGATGCTCTTTCGCACTGCATCGAGGCGTTTACCAATAAGTTTGCCCATCCGGCAGTCGATACGTATGCGTTGAAAGGGATTTCGCTCATTGCAGCAAACCTTCAACGTGCCTGCGAAAACGGGAAGGACATGGAAGCCCGTGCCGCTTTGTCGTTGGCTTCTATGTATGGCGGTTTGTGTCTGGGTCCGGTCAATACTTCGGCCATTCATGCCTTGTCGTATGGTTTGGGTGGTAAATTCCATGTGTCGCATGGCTTGGCCAATGCCATACTGATGCCCGAAGTATTGCGTTTCAATAGGATTGCGTCTCCGGCTCGTCATGCACAGCTTGCACTGGCATTGGGTGTTGAACAACAGTCATCTGACGAAGCGACTGCATTGGCTGGTATCGAGAAAATTGCCGAACTGTCGAAAGCTTGTGGTATTCCGCAACACTTGTCGGAAATTGGCATCGGCAAGGAAGACTTGTCCGAACTGGCTGATATTGCCATGAACGTAACCCGATTGTTGAAGAACAATCCTCGTGAGGTGACAAAAGCGGATGCGATAGAAATTTATACGAAACTATTATAACGTGTAACCGTTGAATCAAGTAATCGTTCAATCGCGAAACAGCAAATTGACGATTAAACGATCAACAATTGAACAATTAAACAAAGGTTTTATGACCCCGATTCTAGGAATAAGTATGGGCGATCCCGCCGGGATTGGTCCTGAAATATGTATCAAAGCGCTGTCGGATGCTACTGTTTACGAACGTTGCCGTCCGGTGGTGATAGGCGATGCGGCTGTGATGGCTCAGGCTGCCACGCTGTTGAATGCTCCGCTCAAGGTAAATGCAATCGATAAAATTGGCGATGCAACCTTTGTTTTCGGAACGGTCGATGTGTACGATCTGAAGAACGTTACTCTTTCTGAACTCAAACCGGGTGAAGTATCGGCTATGGCAGGGAATGCCGCTTTTGAAGCTGTGCATAAGGTGATTGAACTGGCCTTGGCCAACGAAGTGGATGCTACGGTTACAGCTCCCATCAACAAAGAGTCAATTCACAAGGCAGGGCATCATTTTTCGGGTCATACCGAAATTTATGCGCACTACACCAACACTGCCAAATATGCCATGTTGCTGGCCGATGATAACCTGCGCGTGATTCATGTCACTACGCATGTGTCATTGCGTCAGGCGTGTGATTTGTGCAAGAAAGAGCGTGTGCTGGAGGTTATTTCTCTGTTGAACGACGCTTGTGTGCAATTTGGTTTCGAAAAACCGCGTATTGCCGTTGCCGGATTGAATCCGCATGCCGGCGAGAATGGACTTTTTGGAGACGAGGAGATCAACGAAATTATACCTGCCATCAAAGAAGCCAATGCAAAAGGCTATAACGTGGAAGGCCCGATTCCTCCCGACACCATTTTTGTGAAAGCCGTTCAGGGAAAATATGACGGTTGCGTGGTGATGTACCACGATCAGGGTCATATTCCGTTCAAACTGGAAGGCTTTCAGTGGGACAACGAAAAGCAAACCATGAAAAGTGTGAAGGGGGTGAATATTACCCTTGGTTTGCCAATCATCCGTACCTCGGTTGATCATGGTACGGCGTTTGAAATTGCGGGCAAGGGCATCGCTTCGCCCGACGCCATGCTGGTAGCTTTGGATTATGCAATCTTGATGGCTAAAAACAGAACAAAATGATAACGGTAATTGCAGATGACTTGACGGGTGCCGCCGAAATAGCCGGTGTATGCCTTCGCTACGGACTGAAAGTGGCTTTCGGACTCGACTCTGTGCCAGAAGAACCTGCCGACGTAGTGGTAATTGCTACGGATAGCCGGTCGGGCACAATCGATGGAGCCTATCGTATTCACCGCCTGATGGCAACTAAAGCTTTGACGGCAGATGATACGCTTATTTTTAAGAAGGTGGATTCCGTGCTGAGAGGGTATATCGTGCAGGAAATCAAAGCCGTGATGTCGGTGACGGGTAAATCGAAAGTTTTACTTCAACCGGCAAATCCTGCGGCAGGTCGTTGCATCCGTGATGGAAAATATTTTGTGGGAGATACACTGCTGGAAGATACCGGTTTTTCTGCCGACCCTGATTTTCCGGCGGGCACATCAGAGGTGGCTGAACTTTTGAATGAAAGAGCTCTGGTGGGCGACAAGGCCAACCAGTTTCCAATCATTACCGGAGATGTTCGGGAGTTTTTGGAGAAAGCAATCTATCTTCCTGATTGCAGTGCTGAAAACGAACTCGGATTGCCTCTTGCAAATTGGGAGCCGGATACATTGCTGGCCGGCAGTGCCGCATTTTTTGAACAGGTGTTGCTGAAGATTACCGGCGCAAAGAAGGCAGTGGCAAACAAATCGATAGATATTTCGTCGTCTTTTCTTATCGTTTGTGGAACAGCGCACCCTCAGGGTCAGCGATTTCTCGAGCGTCTTAAGACCGAAGCCGGCTGCCCGATTCGTTATTTCCCGTCACAATTCTTGCAGGAAAAAATCTCGGAAGGCGAATTTTCCCGTTGGGCCAAATCATTGATTCCCGACTGGAAATGGAGCAATAAAATGGCGATTTCCGTCTCTCAGTCCAAGGTCTCGTTCCCGGGAAGCTCTTCTTTGTTGCGTTTGCGCATGGATGAGGTGGTTGCCGAACTGGTCAAGAATTGCCCGGTGCAGGAATTGTTGATCGAAGGAGGAGCAACGGCTTACAGTGTACTTAATTATCTGAAGTGGAAAACGCTGATTCCCGAACAGGAACTTGAACCCGGCGTTGTGCGTATGCGGGTAGGACGGAAACCTTCACTTTTTCTCACCATCAAACCGGGAAGCTATTCCTGGCCGTCGGGCATTGCCGGAATCAAGAACTAAATATGAAGCCATCTTGACTTTTCATTTTTGACCCCCAACCCCCAAAATGGGGGTTGTAACATTTGCAAAATGCACGAAATTTACTCGTTTTAAAGACGAGTCCCTCCCCATTTAGGGGAGGTTAGGAGGGGTCGATGAATAAAAACAAACTATAAATTACATAACCAAGAAAAGTCAAGACGACTTCTATGACAATTTGAAAATGTAGCAATATAATTTGTCTAATTTCCGTGTATTTTAGACATTCTATCACATATTTCAATTCATTTTGCAGATTTTCCCCCTCTCCTCGGGAGAGGGGTTAGGGGAGAGGTCGAATGTGAAAATCTGCAAAATGAATTAAACGGTATAATGTATTTTGAACTTTATAACTTTGAACTTGAAATAATGAAAAAACTACTGACAATTTGCCTGTTGGTCTTGTCTGTGCAATGGGCTGTTGCAGAGGTTGTAGACATGCAGAAAGCCGGTGCTGTGGCCGACGGCAAAACCTTGAATACGGCAGTGATTAAGAAAACCATCGATCGGTTGGCAGCTCATGGCGGTGGAACACTTTTTTTCCCTGCCGGAACGTATATGACCGGTCCCATTGTGTTGAAAAGTAATATTACTATCGATATCGAATCGGGAGCAACAATCCAATTTTCTACAAACTACGACGATTATCTTCCTTTTGTCGAAATGCGTTACGAAGGGGTGGCGATGAAAAGTTTCTCACCGCTTTTTTACGCTTACGGTCAGGAGAATATCACGATCAAAGGACGTGGAAAAATTGATGGAAGCGGACAGGCTTGGTGGAATGCCGTTTGGGCGCTTGAAGGTGCAAAAAAAGATGAGGTGCTGGCAGCTCGTGTGCAAAAATACCGCGCGCTGTGGGATAAAGAAAATACTGATTTCCAGATCGAAGCTAATTCCGATTGGAAAGGAACGCTGGCAAAGAAATTCTTCCGTCCGTCGTTTATTCAGTTTTACAAAAGCAAAAATATTCGTATCGAGGGGATTACGTTGGTTAACTCTCCGTTTTGGACCGTCAATCCCGAATTTTGCGAAAATGTAACGGTCGACGGAATTACGATCAATAATCCGTATTCGCCCAATACCGATGGAATCAACCCATCGTCGTGCAAAAATGTACATATTGCCAACTGTCATATCAGCGTGGGCGACGACTGCATCACCATCAAATCGGGTCGCGATGCACAGGGTCGCAAATACGGTGTCCCCTGCGAAAACGTTACGGTGACTAACTGCACCATGCTGGCCGGTCACGGCGGGGTGGTTATCGGCAGCGAAATGTCGGGTAGCGTGCGCAAAGTGACCATCTCTAATTGCGTGTTTGACGGTACCGACCGGGGAATTCGTATCAAATCGGTTCGTGGCCGTGGCGGCTATGTTGAAGAAGTGCGGGTGAATAATATTGTGATGAAAGATATTAAAAAAGAAGCGATTGTGCTGAGTTTGTTCTACGGAAAAGCTCCGCTCGAACCGCTTTCCGAACGTACTCCGATTTTCCGCAATATCCACATTTCAGGAATGATCGGCAGTAATGTGAATGCTGCATGTCTGGTCGAGGGAATAGAGGAGATGCCGGTGTCGGATGTCTCATTCGAAGACATCAATATGGATGCACAGAGTGGATTCGATATTAGCCGTGCAAAAGATATCCGCCTGAGCAATGTGCAGGTGAATGCTCAGATGGGAGCTGCATTTAAGTTTTCGGATGTAACTAACGCTTATATGGGCAATGTTTCTACGTTGAAACCGATTGCTGATAAACCTGTGATCGAAGCCGCCAATGTCTCCGACCTGTTTATCACCGGCTGTTTTCCTCAGGCCGGTAGCCGTTCGTTCCTGTTGCTTAACGGAGAAAAGAGCAACAATATCATCTTTTCGGGCAATTATCTGAATCGAATTGCTAATCCAATTGAGAAACAGGCTAGTTTGAATAAAAATTGCATTATCGTTCAAAAATAATAGATAGAAATGAAAAAAATACTGACAGCATTTTTGGTGCTTATGCTTGCGGCACCGCTTTTTGCCCAAACAGCCGATGAGGCCTACAGTCGTCCGTTGGTGGATGTGTTGCAATCGATCGAAAAACAGTTTCATATTCAGTTCAAGTACGACAAAAAAATGATCGACGGCAAGCAATTGCAGGGTGCCGATTGGCGTATTCGTCCCTGGAGCCTCGAAAAGACATTACAGGCAGTGCTCTCTCCGTTCGATTACACCTATGTGATGGATCATGGCAAGTACAAAGTTAAGGCTTACGAGTATGCCCGCACCACCGATGAAGAGGGCAAGGAGTTCCTCGATTATCTGAGAACGCTTTACAACGATAAAGATAGCTGGGAAAAACGAAAAGCCGAGCTGAAATCGTGTATGCGTGAGGCCTTGCGTTTCCCGGTGCTGGTTCCGGCCAAACCCGATTCAAAGGCTATCCTTACACCGAAGCGGAAATACGACGGTTATACGGTCGAGAATTTTGCCATCGAAACACTTCCGGGCGTTTACGTGTGTGGTTCGATCTATAAACCGGCAAAAATAAAGGGGAAATGTCCGGTTATGCTTAATCCCAACGGTCACTTTGGCGACGGGCGTTACCGTGCCGATCAACAAAAACGTTGTGCCATGGAGGCTCGTATGGGAATCATTGCTGCCGACTGGGATCTCTTTGCATGGGGCGAAAGTCTTTTGCAGTTCGATGGTACAATGCACCGCATAAGCGCTGCTCAAAGCATCCAAACCCTCAATACCACTCGCGTCCTCGATTATTTGCTGACATTGAAAGAAGCCGATCCGAAACGCGTCGGCATTACAGGCGGATCGGGTGGTGGTAGCATGACGATGCTGGTTTCGGCCATTGATGACCGTATCACACTGAGTGTACCGGTGGTAATGCTCTCGTCGCATTTTTCGGGCGGATGCCCCTGCGAAAGCGGAATGCCGACCCATCTTTGTGGCAACCGTACCAACAATGCCGAAGTGGCTGCCATGTTTGCCCCGAAACCTTTGCTGGCCATTACCGACGGTGGCGACTGGTCGAGCACCGTTCCGACCTTGGAATTTCCTTTCCTTCAACGTACTTACGGATTTTACGGTGCCGAAAGTCAGGTAGAAGATGCCCATTTCCCGGCTGAAGGTCACGATTACGGTTTCTCCAAACGCAAAGCGATGTATGAATTTGCCGCAAAACATTTTGGTCTGAATATCAATGTGTTGAAAGACGCCTCCGGTGCATTTGACGAAAGCAAAGTGACCATTGAAAAAGAGCCGCAAATGTACGTTTTCGGCTCAAAAGGAGAGAACCTTCCGGCCAATGCCGTTAAAGGCAAAGAAGCGTTGATGGCGATGCTGAAGAAAATCGGATTTTGAGTTAGAACGGGACAAGCGACATCCTTGTCGCTTGAAAAATAACAATAGCAAGCGATTAGGAAATCGCTTGTCCCAAAAAATAACAATACATGGAGAAGAAGGGATACCATAGGGCAAATCTACCCCATTATCAGCAACCGGGACAAGCTTATTTTGTTACATGGTCGTTGAAAGATGCTATTCCTGTAAAAGCCATGAAAGATTATTCAGATCAACTGACTTCATTGCGACTTGAAATTGCAACCAGTAAAAGAGATGGTAATCAGCAACTTTATACAGCGTTGAATCAGCAATATTATCTTGTGCGCCGAAAAATGATGAAAGCGTATGAGGATCTTTTACATCTGGAAAGTAAAACAATCGTTGATCTTTCAGAATCGGAATATATTAAGATTGTCGTTGATGCATTAACCTTTTGGCACAACAAAAAGCTTTGTAACTATGCGATTTGTGTTATGCCGAATCATGTACACTGGGTATTCAGACTGTTGGACAAAGATGGTAGCGATAATCCTGTTTATTTGGAAGATATTTTGAAGTCGGTAAAACAATTTTCTGCCACAGAGATAAATAAACGAGCAGGAATAACGGGAAGTTTATGGCACAAAGAGAGTTGGGATACAACCATTAGAGACGACAGACATTTATACGCGGCTATTGAATATACCATAAATAATCCCGTAGAAGCCGGATTGGTCACAGATTGTAACGACTGGAAGGGAACAGTGGTTTTTGAGTAATGAATACGCCCTTTTCGGGACAAGCGATTTCCTAATCGCTTGAAAAATGAAAAATAGCAAGCGACAAGGATGTCGCTTGTCCCAAGAAACAGTCTAAAAAATATTAAACTATGAATAAGCGCTTTTTATTGACTCTTTTATTTTCGGCTGTGTTTTTGTCGGCACTTTTTGCTGCCGATAATAACCCGATGGTTCTTTGGTACGACAAGCCGGCAGCCGACTGGAATGCTGCCCTGCCGGTAGGGAACGGACGACTGGGTGCCATGATTTTCGGAACTCCCGAAGTGGAACGCATTCAGTTGAATGAGGCTACCGTTTGGGCCGGATCTCCAAACAATAATGCCAATCCTGCCGCAAAAGAGGCTCTTCCGAAGGTTCGCCAGCTGATTTTTGAAGAAAAATACGGAGAAGCTCAACGGATGGTCGACGATAAAATGATGCCTGCAACCAACTCCGGAATGCCGTATCAATCCATGGGCGATTTTTATATCTCTTTTCCGGGACATAGTAATTACAGTGATTACTATCGCGATCTCAATATTGGCAAGGCCGTCGCTTCTGTCTCCTATAAGGTGGACGGGGTAACTTTTCGTCGTGAAGTATTTTCATCTTTCACTGATCAGGTAGTAATTGTGCGTCTGACAGCAGATAAGCCCGGTAGCATCTCCTGTAATACCTTACTGACAACGCCGCATCAAAAATATGCGATCTTTAACGATAAAGATGTTCTAACTCTTTCGGGAACAACCGAAACGCATGAACGGCAGAGTGGTAAAGTGAGATTTTGTACTCAAATCAAAGCAAAAGTTCAGGGTGGTATCTGTTCGGTGAAAGATGCTATTATTTCTGTGCAAAAAGCCGACGAGGTTATTTTTTATATTTCGATGGCTACCAACTTTACCGATTACAAAACTTTATCGACAGATGAATTTGGTAAGTGCTCGGGGTTTCTGACAAAAGCCATTGCAGTGCCTTACGAAACAGCAAAACAACAACATACTGCTTATTGCAAGAAGTTTTTTGATCGTGTGGATCTGAATCTCGGTTCGAACGAAGCTGTTAATGATCCGACAGATGTGCGGGTGAAAAAATTCCGTTCACGTTTCGATCCGCAACTGGCGGCTCTCTATTTTCAATTTGGACGCTATTTGCTGATCTCCTGTTCGCAATCCGGCGGGCAACCGGCAACATTACAGGGTTTGTGGAACGAGCAGATTCTTCCTTCGTGGGACAGCAAATACACCACTAATATTAATACTGAGATGAACTACTGGCCTTCCGACGTGGCGAATCTTGCGGAAATGGAGGAACCGTTGTTCCGGATGATCCGCGAGCTTTCGGTAACAGGTCGGGATGCTGCGCGTATCATGTATGGCGCTAGGGGTTGGGTGTTGCACCACAATACCGACATCTGGCGCATAACCGGCACCGTCGATCATGCACCTTCGGGCATGTGGGTTGCAGGTGGAGCATGGACTTCACAACATTTGTGGGAACGTTATCTGTACCAGGGAGACCGTAAATTTCTGGAATCGGTTTATCCTGTGATGAAAGAAGCCGCACGTTTTTTTGTCGACTATATGGTGCCCGATCCGAAAGAAGGATACTTAGTGGTAACACCTTCACTTTCGCCCGAAAATGCTTTTGGTAAGGAGAAAAAGTTCAATATTACCTCGGGGTGCACCATGGACAATCAGCTCGTTTTCGATCTTTGTTCCAATGTTATACGGGCTTCCGAGATTTTAGGCCGGGACAAATCGTTTGCTGACTCGATCAGGGTTTTGAGGAGCAAAATTTCGCCAATGCGTATCGGCCGGTTCGGGCAGTTGCAGGAATGGCAACAAGACTGGGATGACCCTGCTGATACTCATCGTCATGCCTCTCATCTTTATGGTCTTTTCCCAAGCAATGAAATTTCGCCTTACCGTACTCCCGAGCTTTTCGATGCGGCATGCACATCGTTGATTCACAGAGGAGACATATCCACCGGCTGGGCGATGGCCTGGCGCATCTGCATGTGGGCTCGCTTCCTTGACGGCGACCATGCGTACAAATTGCTGACCAATCAGCTGGATCTGGTTTCGAACGAAAAGAAAAAGGGAGGAACCTATCCCAATCTCTTTGATGCTCATCCTCCATTTCAAATTGATGGTAATTTCGGCTGCACGGCCGGTATCGCCGAAATGCTGGTGCAGAGTTACGACGGGTTTGTCTATTTGTTACCGGCTTTGCCTTCAGCGTGGAAGGATGGTTCTGTAAAAGGTCTCAAAGCCCGGGGTGGTTTCGAGATTGATATGAGCTGGAAAGCTGGGAAAGTGGAAACTCTTACGATTCATTCTTCATTGGGAGGAAATTGTCGATTGCGGGTGAAAGGCCGTCTTGCAGGCACAGGCTTGAAACTCGCGAAAGGATCTAATTCAAACCCTTTGTTTACAGTGCCGAATATACCTAAACCTATCATTTCGCCCGATGCCAAGTTAAATCCGGTCAGTCTGGCTCCAACTTACCTGTATGATTTGAAAACAGAGGCAGGTAAAACTTATATCCTGAAAGCAAAATAAAGTAAAGATAATTACTGATATAGTTTTCGGTAGATTGATGAACCCCCGGTAGCATTTTGTGCTGCCGGGGTATTTTTTTATAATGAGTATCTGATATTTTGCCTAATGGCTTGAAAAGCCCCATTTTCATAACCGCAGGTCTGTGACCTGCGTGCGAGCATAGCTTGAACCCACACGACCTGAAAGGTCGGACTTTACTAAAAGTAATGCCTTTGACTACGTAGATTTTCAATTCAGGCATAGAAGAGCAGGGCCTTGACAATCCGTAAGCCATTGGCTTACGGTTATGAAAATCTCGTCTTTCAGACGACATAAAACTCAATTAGGTGACATATCAGATAATCATTTTTTTATTTACTTTCTAATTGTGCTTTTTCATGAGCCAGTTATGTGCTTTTTACTGCTGTTAAAGACGAATATCTTAAATTAATTGCAGTAGAAAATAGAGGCATTGACGAAAATAATTACAATAAGCATTATTTGTTTGTTTTTGTGCTTTGCATTTTATATGGGTGTTTGTTAGTTGTTTGCGTTTATTATTTGTCAATTGATTTTTGCTAAATCTTTTTTTGTTATTTTTATGTAGTACAATAAGTTGTTTTGAATGGATTTAGGATATATCTGTGTATACTTAAATAATTGTATAATAAGATTATATGGTTATTTTGTTGTTTTGTTATTTACTTTTCTTGTTCGTTTTTTGATATTTTTATTTGCTTTTTGCTTTTGATTGTAAGTTTTTGTTATGTATCTGCTATTTTTGTAAACGAAGATAATCGAAATTAAATATACGGTAATTATTTTCATTTATAATCTATCGGCTTTTGTTTTGGTTGATTTCAGAATAAATAAAAACGGAAGACCTTTCTAAAAAATAAGGCGATTATCACTGCTGAATTCAGTTTTGTTGGATAGAAAACCTTATGTATATATCAATTAACCTCAAAATTTTATCATGAAAAAGCGAAGAACGCAAAAAAATGGACTTGTGCACGTTTTGTGCATGTTGCTCATGTTTGTGAGTTGTGTTGCAGTCTGGGGACAAACTAAGGCTGTAAGTGGCATTGTAAAAGATTCCAAAGGTGACGCTGTTATCGGAGCAAGCGTTGTGGCCAAAGGAAGCTCTACGGGAACCATCACCGATATTGACGGTAAGTTCACTTTAAATGTACCTACATCTTCAAAATCGCTGGTGGTTTCATTTATCGGAATGACCAGCAAAGAAGTCCCGTTAACAAGCAGCAAACTGGATGTAACCTTAGTTGAAAATTCGATTGCTCTGAATGAAGTTGTGGCTGTTGGTTATGGTACGCAAACAAAAAGAGCGGTCTCCGGTTCGGTAGCCTCGGTGGGTTACGATAAATTTAAAGATCGTTCGTATAACGATGTTTCTCAATCTTTGGCAGGTCAGCTGCCTGGGGTAAACGTTACACAGTCGCAGGGTGCTCCGGGTCAATCACCGGTGATCAAAATCCGCGGTATCAGTTCTATTACGGCAGGTACCAGTCCGTTGTACGTTATTGATGGACTGCCGATGGAGAATTTTAACCTGAACATGATTAACCCTCAGGATGTTGAATCTGTAGAAGTGTTGAAAGATGCTTCTTCGGCTGCTATTTACGGTTCGCGTGGAGCGAACGGCGTAATTATTATCACTACCAGACAAGGTAAACCGGGCAAAACCTCTATAAGCGCCAGTTACGAGTACGGTATTCAAAAGGCTACCCGCAAAATTGACATGATGGATGCGCAGCAATTTGTTCAGTACTACAATGATGCTCATAACAACGCATGGATTGCTGCCGGTGGTAAAGCAAGTGACCCAAACAGCGTCCGAGGGACGACCTATAAGATACCTGACGATTTCACCACAAACCCTTCTCAGTTTGGAAACGGCACCGATTGGCAGAATGTAATGTTTAGAAGTGCGCCATCTCAAAAAGCGCAGGTTTCAATTTCAGGCGGAACTGACAAAACTCAATTTTCTGTTTCGTTGGCCTTGTTGGATCAAAAAGCAATTCTCGACAATAACTATTACAAAAGACTTTCTTTCCATTCAAACCTCAAGCACAAACTTTCGGATAAAGTGACTGTTGGTGCGAATGTTTCACTTGCAGGCATCTACGACAGAACGGATGGCACAGCAGGTAAGAGTGATGTGGTTAGTTTGGGTTTGCAAAGTGACCCGATTTTTCCCATTTATAACGAAAATGGCAATTTAGGCTATAAGGATCCGAATTCTAAATGGTACCGTTTTGCAACATACACAGATTTGCAGTTGTGGCATCCCTACTCATTGACCCGCGAAATTGACAAGAAGAATAATACATTCAATACCATTGGAACTGCCTATTTGGATTATGATATTATCAAAGGGTTGAAATTTAGAACGAGTATGAGCGCTAATCTCTATAATACCCGTTATAATTCTTACCGTAAAACAAATCAAAAATATGGCTATTCGGCAGCAATGACGGCCGAAGGTTATTTCAACTCCAGTTATATGTTGAACTGGTTGTCTGAAAATACGCTGACCTACGAAAAGCAAATTAACGATCACAACATCAAAGCGTTGTTGGGTTATACTGCTCAAAAGCAACGTGATGAATATGCTACTATAACAGCCAGTTCCTTTGCTAATGATCAGGTTGAAACACTCAATGCCGGTTTGCCGACTGCAGCCGCGACTACTGCTACGGAGTGGGCAATGTTGTCATATCTAGGTCGTGTAAATTACAGCTACAAAGATCGGTACTTCCTTACCGGAACCTTGCGTCGTGATGGAAGTTCTCGTTTCGGAACAAACAATCGTTTTGGATACTTTCCTTCGGTTTCGGCAGGTTGGTTAGTGTCTGATGAAAATTTCTTTAAAAATATTGAGAGCATCAGCACCTTGAAAATGAAAGCGTCTTATGGCTTGACCGGTAATAATCAAATTCCCAACTATGGTTCAATTAGCCTTATGGGCTCTTCTAATTATGTCAGTGGGAGTACGTTGCTGAACGGACAAGTTGTGTCGACCATTCAAAATCCTGATTTACGTTGGGAAAAAACAGCTCAGTTTAATGTGGGTTTGGAAGCCGGATTGTTCAAGAATCGCCTTACGTTGGGCGTAGAATTTTATAATTCAATCACGAAAGACTTGCTCTTGAATGTTCCAGTGCCTGATATTACAGGTTTTGCTACTCAGCTCACGAATATTGGTCGGTTACGGAATCGGGGTTTCGAGTTCAACCTGACTTCGCGTAACCTTGTAAATGCTTTTAAGTGGACGACTGATTTTAACCTTTCTACGAACCGCAATAAGGTGTTGGCATTAGGCCCGGGTAATGCTCCTATAACCTATACCGACTATGTTGTAACGGTAAAAACCGAAGTAGGTCAACCGATCTCTAATTTCTTCGGATATATTTTTGATGGTGTTTATAAAAATCAGGCTCAAATTGATGCAACTCCACATGTTTCCGGCACAACTCCCGGCGATCCTATTGTGAGAGACGTCAATGGAGACAATAAAATCACTGATACCGACCGTACTACAATTGGCAATGCACAACCAAACTTTACAACAGGTATCACGAATACATTGTCTTATAAAGGATTTGAATTTTCATTTATGTTTCAGGGATCTTTCGGCTCGGAAATTGCTAACCAGTTGACTCGCTATTGCGGTATCTGGAATGGTGGCCGTAATGCCTTCGCTTCGGTGTCAAGCTATTGGAAATCGGAATCGGATCCGGGAGATGGAAAGCATTTCAAACCGACAATTGCACCTAAAGGTTTGCAGGAAAAATTCTCCAGTTACTGGATTGAAGACGGGTCGTTTGTTCGCCTGAAGAATATTCGTCTTTCTTACGATTTGCCTTCAAAATGGATTGCCAAGACATCAATTAAATCAGCCAGAGTATATATAAATGCTGAAAATGTGCTATTGTTTACCAAGTATACGGGTTACGATCCTGAAAATACAACGTACAATGCCACTAATTACACTACTACAGGATCGTCAAATACCGGAACAGCATCCTCATCTATGCCGTCGGGTGCAATGTTAGGAGTTGACTACGGTTCATACCCGATTCCTCGTGTAATAACATTTGGCGTGAAGTTAGAATTTTGATTAACCTTTAAAATTAGAAACGATGAAAATGATAAAACGGAATATGATTTTAGGCTGTTTGGCGATGTTTTTGTTTAGTTGCAGTGAATCATTCCTCGATTTGGCTCCTATTTCAAATTCTAATGCCAACAATTTTTATAAGACAACGGCAGATTTCGATTTAGCAGTAAATGCTGCTTATGCCACTCTTTATAAGTTCTTCGGGCCGGTCGGTGGTCCTTCCTATTGTGCCGAACAGATGTCTGATAATTGTACGATGTATAATATTGCCGGAATTCAGGCTGATAAATGGGCTTTCAAAGATTATTCTTTAAATCCATCGAATACAGAAGTTTACCGTCTGTGGCAAGAGGATTACAACTGTTTGTATAATATCAACATTGTGTTGGATAAAATAGAAACTGCAAGTGTTAGTGATACTTATAAAGAACAGGTGAAGGCTCAGATGATGTTTTTAAGAGGGCTTTATTATTTTTACATGGCTCAAATGTGGGGCGATTTACCCCTTGTTACGGCTCCGGTTACGGCTACCGACAGTTACAAAATACTACGTTCACCGGTTGCGGATGTGTATAAATTGGTTGTTAGTGACTTAACCTATGCAGCAAGCAAATTACCGGCAGCATCGGCGGTGACAAAGGTGGGCAATGCATCTAAAGGAGCGGCTCTTTCTCTTCTCGGAAAAGTATATCTGGTGTTGGGGGATAAAACCTCTGCCGCATCTGTTCTTCAACAAGTGTATGATAGCAAACAGTACCAATTGCTCCCTTCATATGCCTCTTTATGGGCCGTTGCAAATAAAAACACTAAAGAGTCGATTTTCGAGATTCAATACAAAGGTGGAGTGGGGAATCCTTATAGTGCTTATTTCGACAATTTCTGTCCCACTGAGAACTTTACCATTACCAATTATGGTGGCGGTATGAACATGGTGACTGATGATTTATTCAAGGAATATGAAACCGGCGATCCTCGTCGGGATGCTTCGATTGATACCGGATATACGAAAAAATCAGGAGTCTTTGTGGCTGTTAAATTTCCGGCAAAATGGTTGGACTTAGCTTCTAATACAGGTTCTGGAGTTGAATATGCCAACAACAATTTTATGGTAATTCGCTATGCAGATGTGTTGCTAATGTTGTCCGAAGCGACTGGTGACGCTACGTATCTTAATCAAGTAAGGGCACGGGTCGGATTAGCAGATTTTGGCACAGCTGGTTATCCTTCGGCATTGTATCCTACATTGGATAAGGCTATAGAACACGAACGACGTTCTGAGCTTGCATTAGAATTTCACCGTTGGTTTGATTTGAAACGCACGAACCGTGCGGTGACCGTTCTAACTGCAAAAGGAAAAGCTGTTACGGCGGATAAGCTTTTGCTGCCGATACCGGAAATTGTGCGCACACAAAACCCGGCAATAACACAAAATGCCGCATATAAATAAAATAAATAGAGAGTTGTTTTGTGAAGCTAGGGTATAAATTTTTTTAGAATGAGGCTTGCTTTCTGGCAGGTTAACAAGCCTTAAGGTATGCAGTTTGTTTAGTTTTTGAGAATTTGAGTTATTGCAGGTGTATTTGCTTGTCGTGTATGACATTGCAAATGCACCTGTTTTTTTGTTAGAAAATATAAATAAAGCAATTTTGTTGCGATATTTTCTTCCAACAATGCAAAATTATCAGATTTGCTATTAATAGTTATGTTGTTGTAAAGCACAGAAAATCAAATATATGAACTTCTTCATTAGGATGTGTGGCGATGAAAAACATTAATATTTTGATTTTGATATTCGTATTTTGATATTGTGCGTGTATTTGTGTTTTGTTCCTATTATTTTTGTAAAACGAAAAGAAACGAAATATATATGTGATTTTATATGGATATGTCGAAAACAAAAGAAAGAAAAATTGGCATTTTGACCTTTTCTGTATTTAAAAAGCTTCGTTTGTGAAGCATTTTGTAGCTAAATTATCAGTTTCGGATTAAATAATTTTATTTTCTAATTTTTATTTTTCTCTCAACAAATTTCTGAACCATTAATTATTCAGGTATTTTAGAGGTATTGGGGAATTAAGAATACATACGTTAAGCTCATTGATTTTCTTTGTTCAACATAAAAACTAAACCAAAATAGCCTATGACTGAAAGAGACGGACTTTTATTATTAAAGCAAACAAAACAAAACTAAAACAACTAACTTAAATCGAATAAATGCGATGAAAATTCTCAAAACAACTATCCTGTTAGCACCTCATGCGATCAGGTTTAATCTCATACTCTGTATGATGATTTTATTTTCGATAAACTTATTTTCGCAGACACGTTCAGTAAATGGAACGGTGAAAGATGCATCCGGAGAACCGTTAATAGGGGTTTCCGTGCAACTTAAAGGCGATACCAAAGTGGGAACAATTACCGATGTACAGGGTAAATTTGCGCTGTCCGTTCCTGCAAATTCTTCTCTTATTTTTTCTTACATGGGATATACCTCCCAAATTCTTCCGGCAAGTCAGGCTCAAATGGCTGTGACCTTAGCGGAAGACACTAAAAAACTCGACGAAATTGTGGTGATTGGTTATGGTACCGTTAAAAAACGTGACCTTACCGGTGCTGTATCTTCTGTTAAACAAGCAGATATTATGCAAACTCCCACCGGTAATGCCATGGAAGCCATTCAGGGTAGAATCCCTGGTATGGACATCACTCGGTCAAGCGGTAGCGCTGGTTCCGGTGTGAACATTCTTATTCGTGGTACAAAAACTATAGGTTATACCGATATTTATGGTACTAAAACCCGAAATACAGAGCCTCTCTTTGTTATTGATGGTGTTCAGGGTGGATCGTATACAGATCTGAATCCGAATGATATTGAAAGCATTGATGTGCTAAAAGATGCATCTTCGACTGCTATTTACGGGTCTTTGGGTGCCAATGGGGTTGTTATTATTACAACAAAAAGAGGTAAGGCGGATGAAAAAGTGAATGTAACTCTTGATAGCTACTATGGTGTGAATGGCTGGGTAAGCTATCCGAAATCAAACACCGGCGAAGCATATATGAATGTACGTCGTGAAGCTTACCGTACCGTTGGTCAATGGGCGTCTACTGCGGATGACTATAAAATATTTTCAGCGGAAGAATGGAAGGCTATTCAGAATAACCAATGGGTTGACTGGCGCAATCAGCTGACAGTGCAGGGGAAAGAACAAAGCCACAACATAACTCTGTCGTCAAACAAAGGAAAGGTAAAAACCTATTTCTCTCTTGGTTACTATAACGAACAAGGCGTGTTTAAGAATGATAATCTTTCGAAATATTCTTTCCGTGGAAATGTTGACTATGAAGTAAATAAATGGTTGCAGGTAGGTATGAACACGCAGCTTACGTACTACGATCAGGACAAAGTTTCCAGTAGTATGCTGACTCAGGCGATGACGTATGTCCCACTTGGAACTCCATATAATGCAGATGGCAGCATCAATATTTTCCCGGTTTCGGGCGACGTTTCCAAGTTGAGCCCTTTGGCTAACTACGCTGCCGAAAACAAAGCAGTAAACAACACAATCTCTTTGAAGACATTTTCAACCGGATATGTTATTATTCAACCAACAAAAGAATTGAAATTCCGCTCGAATGTGTCGGCTACAATAGGTGTCAGTCGCAACGGTACTTTCAACGGACAATACTCAACCGACCAATATGGTGGCAGCTACATCAACATGGCTGGAGCAACAAATCAGTTGAACCGTTATTTCTCCTGGGATAATATTCTGACTTATAAAAAGGATTTGGGTGACCATAGTCTTGAAGCTACTGCAATTTCAAGTTGGACAAAGAGGATGGATGAAAGCTATTATGGCGCCGGAGTTAACCAACTGGTTGATTCATATCTTTATTACTCGCTGAATGCTACTGATGCTACCAGCCGCCTGCTTTCATCAAATTATATTCAAAACCAGACAATCGGTTTTGCCGGTCGACTTTCTTATAATTATCTGGGTAAATACTTCTTTACGGCAACCGGTCGTTGGGATGGTTCTTCAACCCTGGCTCCGGGTCATAAATGGGATTTCTTTCCATCGGCATCGGCAGCATGGCGTATCAGCGACGAACCGTTTATGAAAGGCGCATCTGACTGGTTAAGCAATCTGAAACTCCGGTTAAGTTATGGAACAACCGGTAACGCTGGTGCTCCGGCATATGCAACTCAAGGTGGTGCTGTTCTTGCCAATACTAAAATGGGATTTAATGATAATCCGGCAACTACGTATCAATATACTTACCTTGTAGGAAATGCGGATCTTGGTTGGGAAAAATCAACAACCACCAATCTTGGTATCGATTTTGGCATATTGAAAGGACGTGTTGATCTGAATGTTGATTTGTACAATATCGATACCAAAGATATTTTGATGGCCAGAAGCTTACCTCCATCAACGGGTGCAGGGGGTGCAAGTTCTGCACAGTTCTCGTCTTATACCAACATTGGGAAAACCAATAACCGTGGTATTGAAATTGCGTTGAATACAGTAAATATTCAGAATAAGAAATTCAAATGGAACTCGACGGTGACATTTGCCGCTAACAAAGAAAAAATTGTTTCCTTGATTTCAAATACGGATATTATTCAGGGTCAAAATCCGGAAACGTCTTCTTTGTTAATCGGACGTCCCATAAACTCTTTTTACTCCTATAAACTGGCTGGTGTATGGCAACTGGGAGAAGAGGCTGAAATGGCCAAATACAAACTGAACGGAACGGCAAATGCATTCAAACCGGGTGACCTGAAGATTGTGGATGCTAATGGAGACTATAACATTACAACAGCAGACCGTCAATACCTGGGTAGTACATCACCGAAATGGACTGCAGGATTAAATAACTCAATTTCATACAAAGGGTTTGATTTGAATGTCTATGTAGTAGCACGTTGGGGTCAGATGATTAATGCTCAGTTTATCGGACGATATGATCCGTCGGGTGTTTCAAACTTCCCTTCTTACTTCAATTATTGGACACCGGAGAATCCTTCCAATGATTTCCCTCGTCCTAAGAAAGACGGTCACTTGTATGACTACACCGGTTACATGTCTTTGAACTATGTAGATGGTTCTTATTTCAAAGTTAAGACTGTCAGTCTGGGCTATACGATTCCTGCATCTCTGACCAGAAAAGTCGGAATCTCTAAATTCAGATTGTATGCTACAACATCCAATATTTTGACCGTTGCCAACAGTCACATGGTTAAATACTATGATCCAGAAAGAGGTGGCGATGAAACAATGCCTTTGACTAAGCAATTGGTTTTTGGGGCGAATGTTAGCTTCTAAACATCCTTGGTGTTAACAACTAAAACAAAGACACATGAAAACGAGAATAAAAACAAAATTACTAATTATAGCTTTGAGTGCGCTGGCATTCAATTCGTGTAACCTCGACGAGTATAACCCGTCAGGCTCTACCGCTGATAATGTATATGGTACTGAAGCCGGGATGAATACGTTGGTAAATGCTACGTATTACAATTTTAGCACACAGTTTTACGGGCGTGAAGATATTATGTTCCTCACAGAAGGCGGATCCGATTTGTGGTATCTTTCCGGAAGAGGCACTTATGCCGATCAGTTGCTGACCTATACGATGAAGCTGGATGCTACGGTAGGACAGGTTAAGAATACCTGGCAGCGTTTGTATGAAATTGTAAACTATGCCAATGCGGGGATTAACAGAATTGCAACTGTAAAGTATACCAACGAAGCAACCCGGTTGGGAAAAGAAGGAGAGCTGCGCTTTCTGCGTGCATATGCTTATTACCTGCTTGCCGAAACGTATGGTGGAGTAACTTTGCGTACCACAGAAACAACAGGAGTGCCACTTACGGCAACCCGTAGTTCATTGAAAGAGTTTTATACATTGATCATTAGCGATCTGGAAAGAGCTGTGCAAATTTTGCCGACCTCACAAGCCGATTATGGTCGTGCCGATAAAAAAGCAGCTTACGGTCTTCTTGCAAGAACTGCACTGACCAGAGCTTCTTATCTTGAATATTTTGAGAACAACAAAACAGAAGCGGCACTTTATTATCAAAAAGCATTGACCGCTGCTCAAACGTTGATAAACAATCAGTCTACTTACGGTTGTAGTTTGTATCCAACTTTTGAGGAAGTGTTTCTGCCGGCAAATAATAAGAAAAATACAGAAGCTCTCTGGACGATAACTCACTCTACAAACTCAGCATTAAACGGTCAACAGAGCAATCCTAACCGCTTGTTCAAATGGTACAATGCCAAATACACCAATTTGTGTGGAATGCCTTCAAGTGAAGTGTCGGAATATGGACGTGACAACAGTCGCTACATGATGCCTACAAAGTATCTGTTGAACGTATTCGACGAAAATATTGATTCCCGTTACTACAGTTCTTTCAGAGAAGCGCAAGTACTTCCTTTAACAGCAAGTGCATATAAATGGACCCCAGCGGATATTACGACTTTCAATAAATCGTTTGCGGCAGGATCTGTTACCTTGCAACCGGGTGATACATCGACACTCTACACCAAGAAGGCTATTGCAGATAAGGCTTCACGACGTTACGGTGTGAAAGATATTAATGATCTGTACAAACCGGATGGTACTATTACAACCGATGCTGCCAGCAATATCTATTATCCTTCGTTGCGTAAATTCCGCGATCCTAACCGATTGGTTAACTCGGATGCCGGTACTGCCGATGTGATCATCATGCGTCTAGCCGAAATGTATTTGATTGCAGCAGAAGCAAGTTATAAGCTCAACGTTATAACTGTTGGCCAAACTCCGGCAGATTATATCAACGTATTGAGAACCAGAGCTGCTATTAAAACTCCGGTTAATCATACGGCAGAAATGCAGGTAACCAACAGCCAGATTGATCTGAATTTTATTCTGGATGAAAGAGCTCGTGAACTTTGCGGTGAACATCTTCGTTGGTTGGATTTGAAAAGAACCAAACAACTGGAAAACCGTTTGGGCGCAGGAAAACAAAACCCTGATATCACATCGTTTGATCCTACTAAACATTATTTACGTCCTGTTCCACAGGCAGAGTTAGATGTTTTGCAGAATGCAAAAGAATACGGACAAAATCCTGGTTATTGATAACTAATTTTTTATAAATTCCACTCCTTAACTTCTTGATTTTAAGGAGTGGAATTATCTCTCCTCAAATAGTATAAAATGATTATCATCAAAGCGACCTGCACAGATTCTATTAACTCCGTCCTTAAGGGCGGAGATTAAAAAGCCAATGATCGACTGGGCTTTAGCCCTGAATGTGGCGTTTCCTGAATATCGGAGGAGTCATGGCTAAAGCCTTGAATAGGCATTTCCCTTCCCTCCGCCCTAAAGGACGGAGTTATGCTAACTTGGCAGTAGGACTTTAATAGGTCATTTCGAGGATAATCATTTAGTTTAATTTCAAACATACTCAAGTTTTAAGGTTAATAGTTAATAGAGAGGGTATTTTGATGCTACATGGTATCCGGTTTTTCTTTCCGGATGGGACTTGTTTTCTTGCAAGTTACCAAGTCTCTTTAAGAATTAAGATTGTTTAGTTTGTGGTTCTTGATAGCCACGGCAGGTATATCTGCAGATCTGAATTTGTTTTGTGGGTATACCTGTTTTTTTTTCTTATTTTTATTGTTTTAGAATTTCAAAAGAAAAGGCTTTCAGAAGCCGGGTCTGATTTATTTATTTTTCTGTAATTTTCTGAATTCACAGCCTTTATATCTCAATTTTACTTCGTATTTTTGTGTTTCAATCCGCATATATGCAAAAATGCTTTTCTAAATATCTGTTTTTTATTTCGGTTTTATTGGTGTTTGTTTCCGAATTATTTTCTTTTGGCGAGCTAAGCGCACAATCGAGCCAATCCGGAAAGAAAGGCCTGGCCTTCATTTTCCATAATCCACCCGAATCGGCAAAACCCTGGGTGTTCTGGTATTGGATGAAGGGGGCAGTTACTCCCGAAGGGATTAAGACCGATTTGAAAGCGATGAAAGAGATGGGTCTGGAAGGTGCTTATCTGGTTCCTATTCAGGAATCGACCACTCCGCCGATCGTCACTCCGCCTGCCGACACGTTTACCCCCCGTTGGTGGGAGATGTTGCGATGTGCATTCACGGAAGCGGAGCGATTAGGACTGAAATTTACCATGCATCCGGGCGACGGTTTTGCTACTGCCGGAGGAACATGGAACACTCCCGAAATGTCGATGCAAAAAGTGATCTGGAGTCAGACTCAGGTGAAGGGCGGACGTTTGTTCTCCGATACACTCCCACAACCGGAAATGCCTCATAACTATTACAAAGAGATTGCAATTCTGGCATTTCCATCACCCACAGAAGCCGGTATTTCTACCGAAACCGTTGTTCCGAAAATTACCTAACCAGCACCGGCGAAGATGCTTCTTTTCTGATACAGAAGAACGGAAAGGGATCATTTAAAAGTGACGCTGCGTGTTGGGTACAATATGAATTTGCACAGCCATTCACCTGCCGATCGATCCTGACTGCAGGAGCTACATATAATTACCGTGCTCACAATTTGCGAATTGAGACCAGTGACGATGGAGTGCATTTCAAACCCTGGTACAAGTTGAGTACCGGTCGCAATGGCTGGTTCGATGCCGATGCCGATTACACGCATTCGGTGCCCGAAGTGACTGCTCGCTATTTTCGTTTTTATTCCGACAAAGAGGGTATCGAACCCGGTAGCGACGACAACGAAATGGGGAAATGGAAACCAACGTTGAAACTGCAAAAGCTGGAACTTTCTTCGGCGGCCGTCATTAATCAGTACGAGGGGAAAAACGGTGAAATATGGCGCATTGCACCCAAAACACCGGATAGCTTACTGGCAAGTTCGGCTTGCGTACCTTTCGATAAGATCATTGACATTACCGATAAATACAAAGACGGTAAGCTTACATGGCAGGTTCCTGCCGGTAACTGGACGATTTTTCGTGTCGGTTACACCACAACCGGACATCAGAATATGACTGCCGGAGCCGGTAAAGGGCTGGAGTGCGATAAGTTCAACCCGGTGGTTGTGAAGCGGCAGTTCGATAACTGGTACGGTGAGATTCGTCGCCAAATGGGAGATGATTTAACCTCCAAAGTCTTGAAACGCATCCATGTCGATAGTTGGGAGAGCGGTAGCCAAAACTGGTCGCCGGTATTCAGTGCCGAATTTATCAAACGCCGCGGTTACGATTCCAAGCTTTATCTTCCAGCGATGGCCGGAATACCGGTGCAGGATGCTGCAACTTCCGAAAAGTTCCTGTACGATGTGCGCCAAACCATTTCTGACCTGACGAACGAAAATTTCTTCGGGGTGCTCGATTCGCTCGGTAAAAAGAACGGCTACGAGTTTTCTGCCGAATCGGCGGCTCCTGTGATGAGCGGCGATGGAATGTTGCACTATAAAATTGTGGATGTGCCCATGGGGGAATTTTGGGTGAACAGTCCCACGCACGAGAAACCGACCGACATGACCGAAGCGGTTTCGGGTGCTCATATTTACGGTAAAAACATTGTTCAGGCCGAAGCATTCACCACGCTGCGAATGGACTGGAACGAATATCCGGGTATGCTCAAACCGATCGGCGACCGCAATTTTGCACTGGGCGTCAACCGCTTTGTCTTTCACGTGTTTACCGAAAATCCATATCCCGATAAAAAACCGGGCATGACGCTTGGCCCTACCGGCGTTTTCTTTCAGCCAACTCAAACCTGGTGGAAACCGGCTAAAGCATGGGTCGACTATACACGTCGTTGTCAGGCGTTGCTGCAGTTTGGAAAACCGATGGTCGACATTGCCGTGTTTACGGGCGAAGAGTTGCCGCGTCGTGCGATTGTTCCTGAAAAGCTGATCAATACCTTGCCGGGACTGATTGGAGAAGAGGCTGTGGCGAGAGAGAAGAAACGCCTTGAAAACAGCGGAGCTCCGATGTGGAGTAAACCTGACGGAATTATCAATTCGGAAAACACCAGCCATCCTGCCGATTGGATGGATGCGTTGCGGGGCTACAAATACGACTCTGTCAATCCTGATGCTTTACTTCATCAGGCAACAGTGACAGATGGCAAGTTGAACCTTTCGACAACCGCTTTGTATCAATTGCTGGTGTTGCCGCAAAAAAATACGATGATACCTGACACCACGCTGTCGGACAAAATGCGGAAGCAAATAGACAAGCTGAAACAGCAGGGCGTAAAGGTGATTCGTTATTGGGACAAGCCTACGCTGGATGCATTGGGCATCGAACGGGACGTGATCGTGAAAGATATGGACGGAAAGACGATGGGTGATTTTGCATGGAATCACCGGACGGCTCCGGGAGTTGATATTTATTTTATTGCCAATCAGAAAGCAGAACAACAAGCGATTTCTTTGTCGTTGCGCGTGAGCGGTCGCATTCCCGAAATCTGGAACCCGGTGACGGGAGAAATTCGTCAGGCCGGTAAATGGATTATCCGCAACGGGCGTACCGAATTGCCCTTGCGTTTGGATGCAAACGAATCGTTGTTTATTGTGTTGCAAACGGCTACAAAGCAGATCGAAAGTGCGAAAGGTACCAATTGGACTGAAACAAAAACCGTTCAAACTTTACCCGAAAATTGGTCGGTACAATTTGATCCTGCTTTCGGTGGACCGAAGCAAGCGGTACAATTTTTGACTTTGACCGACTGGACGACAAACGCCGATCCGGCCGTGAAATATTATTCGGGAACGGCAGTTTATTCTTCAGATGTCGAAATAAAAAAGATCGAAAAAGGTGAGCGTCTCTGGCTTGATTTGGGCCGTGTGGAGAAGATTGCAGAAGTGAAAGTGAACGGCGTTTCGTGTGGTGTTGCCTGGACATCGCCTTACCGTGTAGAGATTTCAAACGTTTTGAAACCGGGCAAAAACAAAGTTGAAATTGCCGTTTCCAACACCTGGATCAACCGTTTTATTGGCGATAGCTTGTTGCCCGAAAAACAACGGATTACCTACACGTACAATCCGATCTACCGGTTGGATGATAAGAAAATTACAACGTCGGGTCTGATT
>CAXXPB010000058.1:0-106560 GCA_963678825.2 uncultured Microbacter sp.
GAAAGTTTCACCGTCAAAGCTGATGAAGCATAAACCGACACAAAAATATCAGATCCGTCAGCGTTTTTGCCGGTTTTGCTTCCGTCGGCATTGCGAAATACAAAAGCCAGTTTGGTAACCGTTTCCGAGGCATCTGTAATGCCATAATAAGAATAAATATCGGGAGTGATAGTCAATTGCCATTTGTTATTCCCCAGAGAAGTTAGTTTGTTTTTGGCAAGATTGACAGAAGATTGGTTTGTAGAGGTGGGCCAGTCGGTTATAACATGTTTCCAGTCACTGGAAGATGTGCTCAAATTGGTAATTACGCCTGTATGCGCGTAAATCGGACCGGCATCATCTTTCAGTCCGGCATTACCTTGCGAGGCATCAAATATAACAGAAATCACTCCTGCATCTTTCGTTACAAGCACGGGGTTTGTTGTAACAACCTGAGCAGAAAGAGAACCGGTAAGAAACAACAAAAGAAATAATTGCTGCAGGTTTTTCATAGAAGACAAGGCTAAAATATTACAAATATTTATCATTGATCTTATTAACGACACAAAGATAAATATTACTGAAAAATTGAAATACTTGGAAAAAAGAGATAAAATCACGGACTCTTCGAGCCCGTGATTTTAGTGAAAATTTAATTCTTTGTATATGTAAGGAAGTAACCCGGACTGCCATACTGCCTCAAATCCAGTGTAACAGTATAAGTTCCTGCCGTTGTAGCTTTGATATTATCCCCTCCAGCAGTACATTTACCATTTGTAATGCCATAGTTTATATCCCAACCTCCATTGGCTCTGACTTTAAATTCATCACCAACTGCCAATGTTACTGTCGCACTCCATAGTTTTGTTGTCGGATCTAAAATCATATTCACTTCATTGGACCAACCCGAAGCAGCGAAACTACCGATGACTCCCCATTTGTTAATTAGAACATTCGTACATGTATGAGCCTTTAAGTCAACATTAAATTTGTAATAACCTGCAGGCAGAGAAATATTGGGATCTCCATTGGTATTAATCAAATTAAACGTAACATTAGGCACTGCATCCGCAAGATTTTCGGCTTTCCAGCAAACTGACCAATCTGGGTTTTCGGCAAATTTAAATTGGCTTGCGACACCACTGTTGGACATATCCAAATACCCTTCATATTTACCATTATTGGCCTGTGAATAAATAATTGTATTAGGATTTGCCGGATTCCAGCTTCCCCCGGGATATGTACCTTGATAATTACCAGGAACGTACAAAATACCATAAGTAGGATAAGGAATTACAGAAAATGTATCCACATTTGAATAAACCGGAGAATACAATGCGACTCTTGTCTTTAGTCTCATCTCTAATTTAACTCTTACACCCGGAGCGCAATTTAAAGCAGACGAACTTGCAATGGGCTTATTCAAATTAGCAACAGTTACAGCAAATGAAGGCGACACTGAATCGGTACAAATACTATCCAACACTTGTGCATTTTTAAAATTATTTCCGGCTTTATCAATTTCAAGTATATATGATTTAGTCAGATTGGTACCCAGATCCGGAGTTTCTGTCTTAAATGTAGTTGCAATAGCACTTGCATTATTGTTTATCTAAAACATATGCTCCTTTTGCTTTATTGTAAGTAAGTGTATTGGGTAATAATTTACCTGCTGTTGGAGCAAAAGAAAGAACTGTTTGATCTTTTTCCGAACAACCAATTAAAAATATTCCCACTAATAAAAATATGAATATGTTATATTTTTTCATTATTTTAATTTTTATATCTGTTAATCTAATTCATTAAAATTGAAATCAATAATTCTTGTTCTGAGTCAGATTTTTATTGAGAGACAGTACATCTTGTGGAATAGAAATACTGTAAGATAAGGTGCTGAAGTTGGTCGATCGGTAATTGGTAAATGGAATTTGCCAAACCGAATCAAATCTTGACGCCTTACACCTTCCCATGATAATTCAAGCATTCTCTCATCCAATAGATTATCCAGAGTTGCAGTCCTGATAGGAGCACCAACTCTATCACGCACTAATTTCAATTGGGCATCTCCGTTTTGTCCATCTCGAACTAAAGCTTCCGATTTCATCAATAAGGCATCAGCATAACGGAACAACACATAATCATTATGGGGTACTTGTCCACCTGAACCTGCATTTACGTCAATTGCATATTTTGCCCAACGAGCCCCTGCAGTTTTTTCAGCAGCTGTTCCTGACAAATCCAAAGCTATTGCATCCGGCATATACTCCAAATCAACTGTTCCGCTCTTTATATATCCGCCATCAGGACCTGTCACCTTTCCAGTGTAAAAGATTTCGTCAAACGAGGATCATCTCCCCCTTTTCTAAAGACAGCTAACAATTCTTTTGTGGCCGATGCTCCATTCAACCTGACAAACCAAAAGCAGCCATATGGGTATAATGAAGTGAACGTACTATATAATAATTACCTATATTGGGATAAACGGTCGGATCCATTGGGATTACAAAAATATTTTCCTTAGAAGTCTCATTTTTCACTGCAAAATTTGCGGAAAATTCACCTTCAAGCGAGTATCCATACTTTGTTATTGAATCACAATAAGCAGCACATGCTTTCCAGCAATTTCCATAAGGAGCAAAAGTTGTCAATCCATTAGGGACACCACTATTATCCGTCCAATCATCATCCGAATAGACTTGTGTTTCTAAGGCCAATTTTGCTAACAAGAAGAAAGCAACCGGACGTGTACTCGTCCGTAATATGCTCCTGATTTTGTGCTATTTGCCGCATTGAGATACGGATACGAATCCTGCAATTCTTTTTTCACAAAAGCAAAAACTTCACTACGTTTTGACTGTTGAACATCTGCAATGGTTGTGGTTGAAGATTGTACAATAGGCACTCGAGCATACATATCTAAAAGGTAGTAGTAAAATAGAGCCCTAACAGACCTTACTTCTGCTTTATAAGCAGGCAAGTACTTGTTTGAAGGATCTGCCTCGAGTAATGAATTTATTTTATCCAACTTTTGATTACAGATTCCGATAACGCGATATAAATAGTTCCAGCTATTCAATACTAGAGCATTACTTACACCCCATTTATGAGTAAAAACGGCTTGCCATAATCCTCCATCATACCAGTCTCCACCGCGTGTTGGCAAAACTGCTTCATCAGAAGTAAAAGTATTCAAATCATAAATACCTCTATCAGTACCTCCCAATCCATTACCTCCGGAGGTTCCTCCAATTTCAGGATAAATACTGGCTACAGTATTTAAATAAATCATATCGGAGCTTTTATAAGCTTCACTCTCTGACATCTGACTCTTCGGATCTTCTTCCAGGAAATTAGAGCAAGAATTGAATCCTAATGAAGCGAAGAGCAGTGCAATAAATAATATTTTATTTTTCATCTCGTTTGTCAATTAAAAGTTAACACTAACACCCATTGAATAAGTCCTGCTTAATGGATAAAAATTCTTATCATCTACACCTAAATTGCTTCCGACTGTTGTACTGTTAATCATTGGCGATAAGCCGGAATAACCTGTAAACGTGTAAACATTATTAACTGAAGCTGAAATTCGGATTGAGTTCGCCCATTTAATATTCTTCATATTAACATTGTATCCCACGTTAATATAAGCCACATTAACATAATCACCTTTTTCCAACCAATAATCAGTCACTACACTTTCTCTGATGTTCTTTGCAGCAGCACCTGATAAAACATTATATGTAGGGAAAGTGTTCATGTTATTATAGGTCAAAGACGTACCATTAAAAATTTTATGACCAAAAGCGCCGTTTAATTGCGTCTGAATATCAAATTGTTTATATCTAAAACTGATATTCGATCCCATTAAAACTTTAGGCATTGCTTGTCCTGCAACATACCGGTCTTTGCCATCATCCGTTTGTACCGTCGGATTACTATCAAGATTTAGAATATTGTAGTAATATTTGCCAGTACCGTCATTAATCAGACCATTACATTTTGGTAAATAAAATACGCCTAAGGGTTGTCCTACGATTTCATAAATCACATTTGTATTACCACCTATAGACCCAGCACCACTTACGCCGCCCAGACCCATATATTGTTTGGCACTCAAATCTTGTCCCATGTATTTTCCGCTTAACGACAGCAATTTATTCTTTTGGAAAGCCAAATTTCCTGACAAAGTCAATTCCATGTCCTTATTTTTAACAGGAACAAATGTTGCACTTACTTCAAGACCGTTATTTTCGAGTTCTCCTAAATTGGCTAACAAAGTTGGATAAACAAACGGAGGAACCGGCACATCATATTTGTACAATAAATTGGTGGTTTTTGATGCGTAAAAATCGACAGTCAACTTAATCCGGTTATCTAAAATAGCTGCATCGATCCCTGCATCAAACATTTTCTTTGTTTCCCATTTCAAATCCGGATTTGCGTTTCTGTTAAACGAATATGTAACTGTACTTGCACCATTTACAGTTGTAACACCGGATGGACTCATTAATGCCAATGAGTTATACGGATCTATAGCATCTTGATTACCAGTAACACCGTAACCTACACGAACTTTCAAGTCATTAAACAATTTCAGGTTTTTAATAAAAGATTCTTCATTAGCAGCCCATGCTAATGATCCGGAAGGAAAGAAGCCCCATTGATTATTAACCCCCAGTTTAGAAGAACCGTCAGTACGAACATTTACGGTAGCAATATAGCGTTTATCAAAGACATAGTTGAATCGACCCATGAAAGATGTCAAACGATAATTATTCAAATAAGAATAAATTTCATCTTTATTCCATTTTAATGTTGCACCGGCACTAAGATTTTCGGCTCCAAAATAATCTGTTCCGAATCCTCTTACCGTAGTTTTAAATCCAGAGCTTTTATATTGTTGCACCTCTGCCAATCCCAAAATATCAAAACGATGCTTATTAATGGTTTTCTTATAATTCAATGTAATATTGCCCATCAGGTTATCATTTGATGCACTTGCTTTTTGACCCAGTCCATTACCTTCTCTTATACCCTGTCTTATAGTACGGGAACATATAAAGAATTAATTTTGTTATTATATGTATATGATCCCACGCGCTAAGTTTTAATCATCAAGGATATCCCACGATACTTTTGCATGTGCAGTTAGGTATGCATTATCTTCATAATCATTGATACTTAACCGTCCAAGAGGATTATCAACTTCGCTGGCATTTGTATCTTCCACCAGCGGTTCCATCACCATTTTGAAGAGAAGAGCTGTCGGGTTGAATGAAATGCAGAATAAAATGTTTTATGATAATCCGTATACCGACTATGTTTTTTTGATCCAAACATTCCCATTTCCAAGGAAAGTTTATTGTTAAACATCAATTGTTGAGCATCTAATTTTGCAGTAAAATTGCGCATTCACTATTCTTCAGAATACCCTGTTGATCAACAACACCTAAAGATGCCCGATAATTTGCATCGGCTGTACCGGAACCAAATGAAACTTTATGATTCTGAGTGTACCCTGTGCGTTGCATTGCTTTCATCCAATTAGTACTGGATCCTGCATCTACAGCATTTGCATAACCATAATCTTTAATAGCCGAACGATATTCATCAGCATTCATCATGTTTACATTTTTGAAGACTGATTCAACGCCAAAAGTTCCATCATATGACAAACTGGTTTTGCGGGCTTGAGTACCAGACATTTTACCTTTGACCGTTGTAACGACAATTACGCCACTTGCACCACGAGATCCGTACTGTGCTGTTTCAGAAGCATCTTTTAAGACCGTAAAACTTTCAATATCCGATGGAGAAAGCGCATTAAGTAACCCAAGATCACCAAACACCCCGTCAATAATCACTAACGGATCATTACCTCCTGATAATGATGTTGTACCGCGTACACGAATTGCTGTTGCTGCAGTCGGATCACCTCCTGCTTTTTGGATATTGACGCCTGCCACTTTACCACTTAATGCAGCAAGTGGGTCTCTTACGACACCAGCATTCATACTCTCTCTACCTACTTTTTGCACTGCACCAGAGATCGTTTTCTGACTACCGGTAGCATAACCGACAACCATCACTTCTTCTAATGCTGCCACATCTTCAGAAAGCAAGATAGTTAAAGTCTTACGCCCTTGTATTTGAATTGATTGAGATTTGTATCCAACGTATTTTACTTCCAAAACAGCGTTGGATGAAGCATTGAGTGAGAAATTACCATCTACATCGGTAACCGTTCCCGTAGTGGTGCCTTTAACTATGACGTTAGCACCTACAATTGTTTCTCCTGATTTGGCATCTTTAACAACGCCTTTCACAGAAATTGTTTGAGCGGAAATACTCATTGCAAAGAGAAGCGCAAGGAGCATTGTCCACCATCTACGCGTGGGGAGCGTAGAAAAAACATTCAAATTCTTCATGCATAAAAAGATTTATTGTTAACACTTAAACTAATTTATCATAAGTGCATCGACTGCTCAGAGATAAATTCAGTGACAAATGTAGGGCAACAAATTTTCAGATAACATTGCAAACGTTTGTTTTTAATAATATATCAAAGCAAACGTTTGCACTGCATGAAGAATATACAAAAAGAAAGCAAAAAAGAATGATTAGCGCAAATCGTTCACACTTACTTTGGGATGTGCTTTCAGATCAAACATAAGACACTTGTTATCAGCAGATATTTTTTGAAAAGATTTGATTATTACAGTTTGTTTTTGACCCATCACGACCAAACAACTGTAGCATTTGAGGCGCATTTGAACGCTTATCAAGTTTTACAAGAATACGAAACTCATTCGCTGACTTTGACGTAGGAAAAAGATCAATCGCAACCTGATTGGCAGAAGCGCTGAAATCACGGCTATACATGATTTTCGTATCCTTTCCGTTGTATTGCGACAATACCGAAAGCGGATTCATTTGCTTCTGGTCCCGTGCCGAAATGGTAGAAATTGTCACCTCATTGCTCTCCGGCACGTACACCCATTGTGTTTTACCATCAAAATAAGCTTCCGTTCCATTCATGGTCAAATGAAATTTATTACCCATCACTACCAATGTTCCCGATACATTATTTTTCTTTTTGCTTGAAGCTGATTCAATCGTAGTGGCAAAAGCTATTTTAACCGGTGAACTTTTCATCATACTCACAGCTTTTTGAAGGGCTGCCTTTGCCATAGGTTCCTGCTGGGCAAATAAACCAACAGCACATAAACTGAAAGCTACAATAAAAATAATTTTTCTCATGTTGATAATCATTAATTCTCAAAAAATTACTATTAAAAAAAGAGAGAAAACATTGCTTTACTCGTAAAGGATGATTCTCTCTGTAATATTATTTTTTTTATTTATTGCTTTACAAACTGATTTTTCACAAACCAATCGACAAGCATTTCTCGCCATATCTTCCAGAAAGAGACATTGGTTCTCATGCCCCAGCCATGTCCTCCGGTTGGAAATATCACCATGGATGCAGGGATTTTATTCTCCTTCAAAGCATTATAGAACTGAATGCTATTTGCAGGCGGAACTGCTCCGTCATCATCGCTCAGCAGCAAGATGGTTGGCGGTGTATTTGCTTTGACCTGCAACTCGTTCGAATATAGATTTTCTAGTTTTTGATCAGGATTCTGCCCTAAAAGATTCGATCTTGATCCGATATGAGTCACATTTTTCTTCATGGATACAACCGGATAGAAAAGAAGCATTAAATCAGGTCGCGACGAGAGACGCTCAACAGGATCGGATGCTTTGGCATCACCATCGTCAAAATGAGTGCCCAGAGTAGATGCCAAATGACCTCCTGCTGAAAAACCTGCAATCGCAATTTTCTTCGGATCAATATTCCATTCAGTTGCAAGTGACCTCACAAGGCGCATTGCACGTTTGGCGTCCGCCAAAGGAATATCAGAATGTCCATTCGGCAAACGATACTTCAATACAATACCGGCAATTCCCTGTTCATTGAGCCAATCAGCAAACTGATATCCTTCATGGAATGCTGCTTCTCCAATATAACCGCCACCCGGCATATCACCACAGCAGCTCCCGTAGCCTTTGCCGCCGCAGGCAACTGAACCGTCATGGAAGCTTCAGAAATATTTATAATGCTATGTTGGTCTTCCGTTTTTCAGGAGTCGTAATACCGTTGCTTTCTTTCGCTCCATTCGGCCACAATGGTAAAATTTGTTTAGTTTGTGCCGTCATGGCAAAAAACAATTGCACAAAATAGCATTACCAAGGCAACAATGCGTTTCATGATCATGTAAATAAATTTAGGCGACTATTCTGTATTATTTGAATAACGACTCTACAAACTCATCCTTGGAAAACACCTGAAGATCTTCCATTCCCTCACCAAGACCTATATAATGTACCGGGATTTTAAATTGATCTGAAATTCCGATTACAACTCCACCCTTTGCTGTCCCATCGAGTTTAGTAATTGCAAGCGCCGTCACTTCTGTAGCCTTAGTAAACTGACGTGCCTGTTCGAAAGCATTCTGTCCGGTAGAACCATCCAAAACCAAAAGAACCTCATGCGGAGCATCCGGTATCACCTTTTGCATCACATTTTTGATTTTTGTAAGTTCATTCATCAGGTTTACTTTATTGTGCAAACCGTCCGGCTGTATCAATAATCACAACATCGGCATCGTTCGCTTTAGCGGAACTGAGAGCATCGAATGCTACCGATGCCGGATCTGAGCCCATTTGTTGTTTCACAACAGGCACCCCTACCTGTTCGCCCCAAATCACAAGTTGTTCTACAGCAGCAGCTCTAAACGTATCGGCAGCTCCCAGATACACATTTTTACCAGCTTTCTTAAACTGATATGCAAGTTTCCCTATTGTTGTTGTTTTGCCGACTCCATTCACACCAACCACCATAATGACATAAGGCTTTTTATCGGATGGATTCGAAAAATCGATCATTTCTCCGGTATTATTTTGAGCTAGTAAAGCTGCAACTTCTTCTTTCAGAATAGCGTTTAACTCTGATATTCCCATGTATTTATCACGAGAGACTCTCTCTTCAATCCGCTTAATAATACGAAGGGTGGTTTCAATCCCAACGTCTGACGTAACAAGTACTTCCTCCAGGTTATCCAGCACTTCATCATCCACTTTCGATTTACCGGCAATTGCGCGCGAAAGTTTAGAGAACACACTGTTTTTGGTCTTTTCCAATCCTTTATCCAGCGTTTCCTGTTTTTCCTTTGAGAAAAAATTAAAAATCCCCATAGTCTTTTATTCTTGATTTTGAACAATATAGAAATACCTTATTTGAACAACCAAAAGTACAAAAAAACGAACAGACATACAACCTTCATAAAAGCTATGATTTTAACTTTATTTTACTATTGTAAAATAATTGATTATCCATTCGCTGATAAATAAAATATTAATTCTTAACTTTTATGTTTCTACTTAATATTGTCGGTATCAATTAAAAAGACGAACTTTGCACTACCAAATCTAAGGAGGGTATCGTTACGGACATACCCCGAAACTTTACATATAAATAATCAGCATTAAAGTATGCGTATTAAAACAATTTACCTATTGTTTTTAGCCTGTTTATCAGTGCCTTTATTTTCAAATTGCATAACCCCGAAAGCTTATTGCGGGGATAAAGTTTCAGCCACTGAAATGTTCGAGATAAAGGGAGATAAAGAGAAAGTTAATATTCAGGGAAAGAGCTATTTAGAAGCAGCTCTCCTTGTAAAAATAGATTCTCAGACTGTCGGCAGCTTTAACAAAGGATGGCCAAAAGCCGTCAAAGCAAAAGCCGGAGAACGAATAGTCGAAATCAGACATTACAAAGGATGGGATGCCGCTCTCAACAACAAACCCACAGTTGAACTTCAAACTGGCGCCTGCAAAATTATTCCCGATTATTACAAACATTATCTGGTAAAATTTCAGGCTGACAAAGAAAAGAAATATAAAATCGCTTTTAAAACGAAAGATCCTCAAAAAGATTCTACACCGGATGTACTTTTAACCGAAGAGGTTTCCGGAAAACAGATCGAATGCAAAGTAGAATTACTGGATCAAAATTCGCTGACACAACGATAAAACAAAAAGCAGACACATTTAGATGTATCTGCTTTTTTGTTTCTCCCGGCTCTTCTATCTTTTTACATACCTGAGCATCAATCGTGATACTTTCATAAAACGAGCAATGCCTCTCAATTGAGAGGCATTGTTCGTTTTAAATAGAAGAGCGGAATATTATTCATTCCCTTTTGCATCATTGTGCACAGACAATACCGAACGCCCTGATGGATCTGCATTCTTTTTGAAGCTTTCATCCCATTCTAAAGCGATAGGAGTACTACATGCAACCGAAGGATCGGAAGGAACTGTAGCTGCTGCGGAATCTGACGGAAAATGTTCTGTGAAAATTGAACGGTACAGATATTCCTCTTTTGTTTTCGGAGGATTAATCGGGAAGCGATATTTAGCATTCGCCAATTCCTGATCGGATATTTTAGCATTAGCACGGGCTTTAAGCGTATCGATCCAGCTATAACCCACACCATCCGAAAATTGCTCTTTCTGACGCCAGGTAACAGATTCGGGTAAGTAATCTTCAAAAGCTTTGCGCAGTACCCATTTTTCCATTTTACCGTTGCCTGCCATTTTATCTTTAGGATTCAAGCGCATGGCAACATCCATAAATTCTTTATCAAGGAAAGGTACACGACCTTCAACACCCCATGCTGCCAACGATTTATTAGCACGCAAACAATCATAGAGGTGCAGTTTATCCAGTTTACGAACTGTTTCCTCATGGAATTCTTTAGCATTCGGCGCTTTATGAAAATAAAGATAACCGCCAAAGATTTCATCAGCACCCTCTCCCGAAAGCACCATCTTCACTCCCATAGACTTGATAACGCGAGCCATCAGATACATTGGAGTAGAAGCACGAACAGTAGTTACATCATAAGTTTCGAGATGGTAAATCACATCACTGACAGCATCCAGACCTTCTTCAATTGTGAAGTGAATTTCGTGATGGACAGAACCTATATAGTCGGCCACTTTACGTGCGGCAATCAAATCAGGAGAACCGTCGAGACCTACGGCAAATGAGTGTAACTGAGGCCACCATGCATCTTGCATACTTCCATCTTCCACCCTTTTCGATGCAAATTTCTTAGCAACAGCAGAAATAATGGATGAGTCAAGTCCGCCGGACAATAATACACCATAAGGAACATCCGACATCAACTGACGACGAACAGCATCTTCAAGTGCGGTACGTAATTCATCAATGCTAGTTGTGTTATCCTTCACATTATCGTATTCCATCCAATCGCGCACATACCATTTTTTCACTTCTCCGTCAGGACTGTAAAGATAGTGACCCGGCAAAAATTCCTGTATAATATTGCAATAGCCTTCCAAAGACTTCAATTTCCGAGGCTACATAAAAATTACCTTGCTTATCCCAGCCCATATATAAAGGAATGATTCCGACATGATCACGACCAACCATGAATATATCTTTTTCTTTATCGTAAAGACAAAAAGCAAAAATTCCACTCAGATCTTCCAAAAACGCAGGACCTTTATCGCGATACAAAGCAAGGATAACTTCGCAGTCAGACTTAGTCTGAAAGTCATATTTACCAGCATAACGTTCCCGAATTTCCTGATGGTTATATATTTCGCCATTCACAGCAAGAATCTGATTGCCATCTTTACTGAACAATGGCTGTTTACCGGAAGCAACATCCACAATTGAAAGTCGTTCATGTGACAAAATTGCTTTCTCTCCCGCAATAAATCCCCGACCAATCGGGTCCGCGATGACGAATTTTCTTTGACATCTTAAGCACCTGAGCACGCAGATCTTGCGCTTTCACTTTCAGGTCGAATATTCCTACAAATCCACACATATTATAGTTCGTTTATTGATTATTTATATCGGCAATAGTAATACCGACACAAATGTACAATATTTTCCGCAAATAAATATCATTTTGATTACATTAAAAACGTTTTGTCTTACATAATGACGCAATATGACATCAATAGTAATACATTTTGATATTTACAAAATATATAAATACCCCCCATATTTTACAGCCATTTGAGTGAAAAAAACAGAATTATTTCACATACACCCCTATATTTTCATGACACCTGTGACAAAAACCGACATTTTTTTAATCAGACCCCCTAAAAAACAACAAGCCAATCTCACATAAGATTGGCTTGTCAATAAAAGAACAAAATCTAATATTTTATCATTTATTAATATTGGGTCTTTCCAGTCCGTATCCTTTTTTGGCATCTTCATGTTTCAGCAGAAATGCAAACAAAATAGCCACACCACCAAAACAGGCAAAAATCAACATCGGAATAGTATAATTATATTGCGTGACTTCAATCATTTTACCGTCTACCATTTTTTGGACATGCCCAATAATACAATACTTGTCAAGAACATTTCCTATAAGAAGAGGTACTCCCATGATACCCCAGTTTTGCACCCAAAAGACCATTGCATATGCTGTTCCCAGTTTGCTTTCCGGAATAATCTTGGCAACTGAAGGCCACATAGCAGATGGCACCATAGAAAATGCAACACCCAATACCATCACCAATCCCACTGCAACATACAAATTGTTAAGCGAGGGGATGGAAAACAACAAGTGTACAAAAACCAACAACAAAAGATCCCAAGACCATAATGGAAGCTCCCCGTCCTTTCCTATCGTACATGCTACCAAATAAAGGCGTAAGCAATAATGCACTGAAAGGCAACAGAGCAGGAATATAGCCGGCAAAAGTGTCTGAAATTCCAAATTTCTGAACAATCAGGTTTGTGGCAAATTTGATGAACGGAAAAACGGCCGAGTAAAACAATACGCACAGCGCAGTAATATACCAGAATGCTTTATTTTTTGCAATATCAACAATGTCTCTGAACTTAAATTCATCTTCTGACGATATACCGGCAGCGGCTTCTTCCTTATCCAGCTTTTTATCCAAAACCCCAAACAGCAGGAATATCAACAATCCGATGCAAAGCAACAATAGTGAAAGTATCACCGGAGCACTCAGATGACCTGTCATATTAACCAGTGGTATCGGCGTGAACATTGCCAAAGCCGTACCGATACGTCCCGTAGAGGTATTTAATCCAATAGCCAGAGCCATCTCTTTTCCTCTGAACCAACGAACCACTGCTTTGTTGGCCGTGATACCAAACATTTCGCAACCCACTCCAAATATAGCAAATCCCAATCCTGCAACTACAGCAGACTTTGCTGTTGGCGCAAGCAACTGATAAGTCCCCAGGTGCATTTCGTATGTACCATCTACATGACCCGAAATAGCCCAGTACTTGACAAAAGCACCTGCTACCATTATTATAATAGACAACACACCGGTAAACCTTACACCTAACTTATCAAGTATCATTCCGCTGAAAACCAGCATCAGCAGAAAGACATTGAACCAACCATAACCGCTGGTAAAAAAGCCATAATCCGTTGCACTCCACGACAAATTTGTTTGACACCGTTCCTGCAGGGGAGCCATAGCATCTGTCAAATAATAAGCACACAACATCGTAAACGACACCAGTATCAACACCAGCCATCTCATCCCTTTTGCATCACGCATCGTTTTATGAATCTGTTCCATTGGTTCTTTCTTTCAGTAAAAATTTAGTTTATAATTTGATTTTCAGTATATTTCTATTTTTTTCTGGCAAACAATGCCTTCAGAAGTAAAATGACGATTATACACGAAGACATATAGAGCGCAAATTGTCCATACGGACGTTCCGGAGTATTTACAATAAGAATAGACGAACCAACAAATACACCGATAATCAAAACTGCCGACACCATGCGGTAACCTATATTTCTAAACACACGTGTAACCGGGTTCTTTTCATCAATATGAACCTGATGGTGCATCGTACCTTCTTTTATCTTATATAAGATTTCATTGACTGTAGACGGCAGTGTATTCACAAGATTCACATAATCCATAGCCGTATCGTAGATGGAAGCGGCCACTTTACGGGGACTAAACCGTGTTAATACCAGCTTTTTGGCATATGGAAGAACGATGGGAGTCAACGCTATATCCGGATCAAGATTTCCCGCAAATTTTTGCAATGTTGCCAACGATTTTGCAAGCATAAAGATGCCGGAGGGTATTTTCAACTGGAACAAAACCACCAGATTAATACAATCCTGCATCACTTTCGAGAAGTCAATTTCTTCGATCGTCAAGTGCCCGTATTGCTTGAGAATCTGGTCAATCTGGAATTCCATATCCTCAGTCTGGTCAAAAAATTTGACATCACACAACGTAAGCAGAGAGGATGCAATAGCACGTGTATCACGTCGAACAAAACCCATACAGAACTGAGCAAGAAAGCTCATTTCCCGGGGACGAAGAACACCCACCATTCCGAAATCAATAAAGCCAACAACGTTATTGGGCAAAACAAATAAGTTCCCAGGATGCGGGTCTCCATGAAAAAAGCCTTCTTCCAGAATCATCTTCAATAAGGCATTTGCTCCATTTACAGCAACCTGATGCAAGTCATACCCTTCGGTTTTCAGCCTCTGAATATTATCCGGTGTAATTCCAACGATCTTTTCCATTATCAACAGCTTGCGCGTTGAATATTCCATATGTACTGCAGGAATATGGACTGTAGAATCATTTCGAAACATGAGCTCAAAACGCTTTATATTCGACGCTTCGACTGTATAATCAAGCTCCTTCATGATTTTATCCTGAAACTCAGAGATAAAGCCTAACACATTGATAGCCACCAAATCAGGGTAGTTTTTCACTAGCTGCTTAGCGACAAAATGCATCAGATAAATATCCAGCTTTATTTTGCTGATAATATGAGGACGCTGAATTTTAACAATCACATCTTCTCCTGTATGCAACCGCCCCTGATATACCTGACCTATAGATGCAGCAGCCAAACAACGATGATCAAAGTAAGCAAACACATTATCAATAGAATCATTGAGTTCATCTTCAATAAGCTTAAGCGCAGCAGCATCATCAATAGGAATTGCCTTAGACTGAAGTTTTTTTAATTCTATGCGAAACCGCTCGGATATGATATCAGGACGATCAGCTAGTATCTGCCCGAATTTTATATAGGTAGGGCCAAGCTCTTCAATTGTCAGTCGGACACGTTCGGGAGTTGTACGAACATCTAGCTGAGCCTTCGGGTGACGGCGCAAACGCCTTTTACCCATTTTCGTACGATAAAACCATTCACGAAAGGCATGTTTTGTCAGCACCCTGATAATCTGCAACGCTCTTGAAAACTGAAGCCACGTTGTATAAATCCGAAATATCTTCATTGCTATATACAGTTATGGGAACCTTAGTCCGGGTTATTTATTCTTCATAAGTTTTTCAACGTTGGCATTCAGCTTGTTGATAGCTTCCGTAAGTTCATCAAGCCGCTTTTCAATCGCATCGTCGTTATGGGAAAGAGAAGAAATAATTTGCTCAATAGACAACTGATCTTTAAGACCCTCTATTCCGGCAAGAACTTTTGCTCCCACCTTTTGAGCCTTATCGGGGTCAGTTCCCATTTTATCTTCCAACACGGAACTTATCCGGTCTATCACCGCTTCCCTGTCCTGCATACTGGTGGCAATGCCCAGACGCAACAATAAATTCAAAGCTGAATTCATACGCGAATAATTTTAGAGTCCTATGCAGTTCGTCTCAAATGGATTGAGCAAATCGCATATTCGTATGATGTTACTATTTTTTGCTCGGGTTGAGTATTACAAAGATACTCTTTTTTATCATTTTTAGCCGAGAATAATTTGTTTTTATAGCAGCCGGATCGTCCTCATATTGATACTTTCCAGTCCTGCGTACCCCTTCTTTTGATCATGTTAGTTTCGGATGACCTCTTCTCTGAAATTTCCGTAAGCATCAAAAATAAAACGCCCTGACAAACGAATACATAAAATAACGCTTATAACATTCGCCGTAAAAATAGCTACCATCATCATAATCTGATATTTGATAGCCACTGAAGGATCGTTTCCTCCCAAAATCTGGCCAGTCATCATGCCCGGCAACGAAACCAGACCAATGGTAGCCATTTGAGCGATTGTTGGGTTGAATGCTTTTTTCAGGGCTTCTCCTACAAAAGGGAAAACAGCCTCATGAAGGGTAGCTCCTGATGCCAACGCAAATCGGAATGCCACTTTGTTTTTGTAGATGTTGTGATAAAAAGAATTAGACGCTATCACATTGGACTGCATTATATTACCCAACATCATACCCGTAATGGGAATAAAATAGCGGGCATCCAGCAAATATCCTATCCGAACCGTAAAGCCAAGGAAGAAAACATCGACAACGGCAAGCGTAAAAACAATTGAAACAACAAATGGGATCAAAAAATACTTCAGTTTGAGCTCTCCCCTGCGGGCGATAGTCTGACAGGTAACTCCCAGCATAACCATTACCCACGCCACATTCACAAGCGGGTTATTGAGCTTAAAAATATAACCCAAATAAATTCCCACAAGAAAAAGCTGAACCGTCATCCGAAGCACGGAAATTACCGTCGCTTTCACCAAATGAGTACGATAGTAACCAAGCACAAACAACGGAATTGCAAGAAACAATTCGCTTATCAGCAATGCCGTCCAGCTTATGTCAACCGTAGATCCCATCCCGATTAAAGTGTTATTATTTTATCACAATGGTCGTTCCATACTGCATCATGCGATGTCGATAAAACTGTTAGTTGCTTATTTCCAAGCAAAAGATCAACCACTTTTTTTTTCATTCGTGCATCGAGCGCGGCTACCGGTTCGTCCAGAAACAGAATTGACCGTTGCAACAACAGTACCGTCAAAATGCCAATACGTTGTTTTTCACCTCCGGAAACCGAACCCATTGTATGATCCAGAATTTCAGTTTTCAGATCAAGCTCTTCTAACCTGGATTCTACCTGATTGATAGTTGGTCTTTTATGCTTGTTTACCTGATATTCAAATGGTGTGTAGATGAATTCACGAACCGTCTGTGTCGGCAAAACATTGATTTCCTGTGGCAACCACGCCACTTGCTTTCTGATTTCCTGCATTATGACAGGTGATAAGGGCTTCCCGTCAAAAAACACTTCTCCCTGATAACGATGTTCAAAACCCAGCAACGCATTAAATAAACTGCTCTTTCCTTTACCGGAAGGGCCGCTTATCGCCATTTTCTCTCCTGTATTCAGTTCAAAACTGACAGGAGAAAAAATAGGTTTATTGTCAAAAGCAACAGCTACGTTGCGAAGAGAAAAGAGCATTATCAAAACCGGGTTTTACAAGTCGAAGCCGATATCACGACGGAAATATTTTCCTTCGTAACTGATTTTTTGTGCATTAGCGAAGGACTGTGCAAGAGCTTCATCTTTGGTTGCTCCATAAGAACTTACTGCAATCACACGACCTCCGTTAGTCACCACATTGCCATCTGCATCTTTGGTTCCTGCATGAAAAGCAATGCTACCTTCCACCTGATCAAGGCCGGTGATAATTTTTCCTTTTTCGTAATCTTCTGGATATCCACCGGAGACGAGCATAACGGTAACTGCGCTGCGGGAATCGAACTCAACGATTTTTTCGTCCAGATTTCCAGCTGCAACACCCTCCAACAAGTCCACAAGATCCGATTTCAAACGCAACATTACCACCTCTGTTTCGGGATCTCCCATACGGGCATTGTATTCAATCACGACAGGTTCGTTCTTTACTTTGATAAGACCAAAGAAAATAAAGCCTTTATAAACAATTCCTTCTTTATCCAGACCTTCAACTGTAGGACGAATGATGCGATCTTCCACCTTTTTCATGAATTCGGCATCAGCGAACGGGACTGGAGACACAGCTCCCATTCCGCCGGTATTCAAACCTTTGTCTCCTTCGCCAATCCGCTTATAATCTTTTGCTTCAGGAAGGATTTTATAATGTTTACCGTCAGTAACAACGAATACAGAACATTCGATACCGGAAAGAAATTCTTCAATGACAACCGTGTTACCGGCTGCACCGAATTTACCCTGAAGCATACTTTTCAATTCAGAAACAGCCTCTTCCAAATCGTTGATAATCAGAACACCTTTTCCAGCAGCCAATCCATCAGCCTTCAACACATACGGAGCTTCCAGCGTTTTCAGGAATGCAACGCCTTCCTCAATTGTATCAATAGTAACACTTTGGTAACGAGCAGTAGGAATATTATTCCGAACCATAAACTGTTTCGAAAAATCCTTACTACCTTCCAGTTGAGCTGCAATTTTATTAGGTCCGACAACGGGTATTTTACACAATTCGGTATCCGCTTCGAAAAAATCGACAACACCTTTTACCAATGGATCTTCGGGGCCAACCACTACCATGTCAATTGCATACTTTTCAACTGCATCTTTAATAGCAGGAAAATTATCAGCGGCAATAGCAAGATTCGTTCCGGCTGAAGATGTTCCGGCATTACCGGGTGCAATGTACAAATTCGACACTTTAGGACTTTGTGCCATTTTCCATGCCATGGCGTGTTCTCTTCCGCCCGATCCAAGTAGTAAAATGTTCATAATAAAAATATTATTGTTGTTTTAATTAATTTTCTTATCCTTATTGATCTGTTGAGCCACCACATCCACCTGAAGACGATTTGCATCTTCTGTTCCGGAGGTAGTCTTAACACTTACAAGTTCCCGTTCAACATCTTCGCGCGATTTACTGGTGGTCACCAAATATACTCCCGCAAAAATCAAGATTGCGGCCACAGGTTTTATCCACGTAAACTGATCAAGACCCGCTGAAATAGCAATAACCGAGGCCACCAATGGTTGCACGTAATTGTACATTCCTATCGTTGTAGGTCGTATTCTCTTTTGAGCAACCGGCATCAGCAAATAGGTAATGAACGTAGCGCACACCAGTAAATATCCATATGACATCCATTCGTTTATCGAGCCGTGCGTAAAAAGATTAGCCGACAACAGATCTTTGTAGCCGAACGGAAAAGTAAGGATGGTAGAAAACAGGAACATCCACTTCATCAGGGTCACAGGCGAGTATTTTTTAGACACTTCGCGGGTTATCACCAGAAAGAACGCATACATCAAGCAGCTTAAAGCACACAACAGATCACCTAATGCCGGAGCTGACTTTTCGACTCCCAATGTTATTTTGGCCGAAAGTATAATGCTTAGTACTCCCAACATGCCAAGAAAAACGCCTCCCGACTTCTTAACAGTGATTGGTTCTTTCAAAATAAAAAACGATATCACCATTGCCATAATTGGCATGACTGTATTCACAATCGAAGCATCCGTCGGAGAAGTATACTGTAGCCCGAAGATAAACAATGTCTGATTGAATCCCACTCCAAGCATAGACCCAACCAAAAGGGTAAACATATCTTTACGGGAAACCTTTTCGTTCTTGACAAACAGCGATAAGGCCCAGAACATAATAGCTCCAAACGCGAATCGCGAATAACTCAATGCCCAGGGAGACATCCAGTGGGGCATCAGGTGTTTTGTAATCGGAAAATTAGCTCCAAATATGATGGCAGCCACAATCATGGCTGTATGTCCTTGCAATTTTGTCTTGTTCATCTCAAAATAAATTGATTATATACTTTACAGACAACACTTTGTGCACATTTGCAAGGCATTAGTTTTCTCGGTTCAATAATTTTGCAAATTTACTACAAAAAGCCCTTGTTAAAGCAGTTTCATTGAAATTACTTTCATCTTATTTGAGCTATTATAAAAAAACAAAACAGGCAGAAATGTAAATCATTTCTGCCTGTCATTTAATTATAATTATTGTGTCGATTAATATGGATTTTCACCGTTATAATCATCCACACGATCTTCAATCTTAATTACTTTATACCAGATACTTCCATGAAACATGACTGCCTGATATTGAACTCCGTCAACAATATAAAATGTATTGCCGTCGATCACCACCTGTTGACCACCTTCAGGAATACTCTGCACCAAAGCTCCCAAAGGAGGTTGAACAACTACATACTCGTTATTATAACGTTGGTAATAAGCTCCGGCGTAATAGTAATAGGCTGCATTTGCAAGTGTAAAAGCGACAAAACCGACAGGTAATGTAGTGATACGAAATCCGAAAGGCGGCGCAACTACCACATAAGACGAGCCGTAAGGTCTGTAGTAAAACCCATTGTGATACATATAACGAGTTCCATTGTGATTTCTCCAGTATCCGCCTTGAGGCAAAACTCTTACCGAAGCGCCACGAGCCGGCCATCTGCCGTAAAAATGATCATTACGTGCATCCCTGCGATTATCACGCATTTGAGCGCCGCTTTGTCTTGGAGCATTTATGCGGTCGTTTCCCGCACGAACATCTCTTCTGTCAACATTCCCACGAGGAGCATTTGACACCTGGGGAGTGTTTGAACGGGGAGCTTTAAGCTGAGCGGGAGCATTGCCACGGCTTTCCGGACGATTGGTCTGTTGGCGTTCATTTCTTACTTCGTTTCGCTTATTATCCGATCTTTGTTCACGATTTCCTTCTCCTCTCTGTGCAAAAGCCGGCAACGCAATCAACGCCGACAAAGCAATGGCACAAGCAAAAGAAAGATACGAATTCTTTGTTGAATAGCCGCTTGTAGTGCGGCTTGCATTTGTTGATTTCATAGTGTTGTCAATTTAGTGTTGTAGTAAAGTCATCACGCATTAACTACGTGTTTAATTATGTGACAAATTGCTACGATGATAGTTTAATCAACTTTTACAACCAAATAACGGGAAACACTCCAGAATTCCTTATAGTCTTTGATAGTTAACACATAATTACCGTTCTTTCCATCCGGTTTATCCAGAGAATAAGACCCGGCCGGATGCATCGTAAGAATTTTTGCCTTCGGAGAATAAAGCGGAATGCTTTTTACCTGACGAATATCCACCTTTACAAAATATTCTTTATTGAAATCTTTCTGAAGCACTTTCGATGAAGAAAGGAATCCTCCGCTGGTCAGAATTTTCTGATCTTTCAGCTCTTTAGCGGAACCAAACACATACCATCCCGTATAAATTTTTTCATCCTGACTCGTAATTTGTTCCTGTTGCGCCTGACTTTGAGTTTTCAGATTTGCCACGTCCTGATTCAACGTTTCCACGTTTTTATTCAGGTCTGCAATGGCAGCATCCTTAATCTGCAATTCGTTCGACAAAGACTGAATCAGATCTATTTTCTCGTTCAGCATATTGTTCAATCGCTCAACCGTCTTCTGCATTTCACGAATTTTGATCGCACTTTTGCCCATTTTGTGTGTCAACGCAGCGATCTGTTCTTTATTCTTCTTCAGCATATCTGTCATCAACAGAATATCATCGTTGATTTTGCTTCTTACATCCTGATTCGTGTTTTCGGCAGACTTATTAATCTGAATGTAATTCTCCATTTGTTTCACCTTGTCAAAATTCGCTTCAATTTCATTCATCGACGCCAGGTATTCGTTGGTTTCAGTTTCCAGTTGAGCTTTTACCTGCATCAACGAATCATTCTGTCTCTGCAACGATTCAACATCGGCAGGTTGCTTGTGACAAGAAACAAGCAATAAAACGGCAAGTACAACAAGTACATTTTTCATACGTAAATATTTTTTTCGTTTAAGATAGTATGGAAACAATTTTCAGCGCAAGCTAATTGATAAATCAGCGAAGCCAACTCCATGTTGCTAAAATTATTTCCCGATAGCCATCGGGAGCCTTTGAGTGTTACAAAACAAGACAATCACCGTGCAATAACCTAAATAGTAAAACATTCAATTATGACACAATTTAATCTTTAGCAGAATCAAGAAGTTTAACAAATGTAAGATTAGTTTTCCAATCCGGCAACAACAATTACAATTTCTCCTTTAGGTTGTTTTTCAGTAAAATAAGCAGCCAGTTCGGTTACTGTTCCTCTGGCATTTTCTTCATGTAGCTTGCTGATTTCGCGCGATACGCAGGCTTTTCGCTCCGAACCGAAATACTCGGCAAACTGTTGCAGGGTTTTCACCAAACGGAAAGGCGATTCATAAAAAATCATGGTTCTGGTTTCCAGGGCCAGCTCTTTCAACTTCGTTTGTCTTCCTTTCTTTTGAGGCAGAAAACCTTCAAAACAGAACCGATCGTTGGGTAAACCCGAATTGACGAGTGCAGGAACAAAAGCCGTAGCACCCGGCAAACATTCCACTTCAATATCACGCGCCACACATTCACGCACCAGCATAAACCCAGGATCGGAGATAGCCGGAGTTCCGGCATCGGAAATAAGAGCTATGGTTTCGCCTTTTTCTATCCGCTCGCCAATAGCTGCCACCGTTTTATGTTCATTGAATTTATGATGCGACATCATGCGGGTTTCTATCCCGAAATGCTTCAACAAAAAACCGGAAGTACGCGTATCTTCAGCCAGAATAAGATCCACTTCTTTCAAAATTCGTATGCCCCTCAGGGTCATATCTTCAAGATTCCCAACCGGAGTTGGCACCAGATAAAGCTTCCCCATAATTTACAAGAACTTACGATGAACCAGTTGTTTGAATTCGCCCGCGCAACCACCTTCTTCCGACCAACCCAAAGTGGACAGATAAGCGACAGCTTCTTCCTCCGTCTTCATTGCATTGAGTAATGAAAGTGTTGTGTTCATCTTTTCGCCATTACCATTAAACAGTTCACGCTGGAAACGGAACCGCTCTGCCAGACTCAATGCCTGACGCAAATCTTCAACCTTAGAATTGGAAAGTATGTTAGCCAGTGATGGTTCTGATTTTTGCACTAATTCATCGTTCAACGAATGTCCGTTTGTATTCAGTACTTCCGCCAACGAGTGTTTGGCTTGATCTTCTTCCTGTTTTAGCTCCACTACCGGTTCAGCTTCGGGCATCGGAGCAGGTTCCACAGGAGCAGGTTCAGGTAATTCGGGTTCAGGCACTGGCAGGATTTCAGGTTCGATTACAGTTTCTATTTCCGGATCAAGTTCCAGTTCAATTGCCATTTCGGGCTCAGGGACAACCATATATGGAGTTTCATCTACAACAGGAAAAACTGGAGATTCCTCTTGTTTAGCTTCCACAACTGGTTGAGGAACATATTGCATCTCTCCCAATTGAACCAGTCCGGTCAAAATATTTTCTACCTTTGCCTTTGCCAATCCAAGAATAGTGGCTGACACAATATCATTTTCAGCAAACCCTTTATTCAGGATGGCTAACTCCTTAATATCCTTATCAATTAACGCAAGCAAAACTTCTTTGTTCATAAGTTTTTTTACAATTTTAATGGCAAATTAAAAGGCAAATTTTACCTTTGCAAAAGCAGTGTAAAGATACAGGATAATTTTATATTTGACAATGGAAAATTGACAATTGACAATGCAAATTGGCAGAAATAAAACACAGATAAACAAATATAAAAGACATAAAATTTCAGGATTATAAAAGATAAAAAAGTACTATTCCCACATTTTGAGATTTTTCAAGTTTTCACCTTTACAGCAATACACGCATACCAATTACAATCAAATAGTTATACAATAAAAATGATTTATTTCGAATCAAATTTTAATACCTCCGGCAAGAAAGGAAGCATCGAGGTAATTTGCGGTTCCATGTTTTCGGGCAAAACAGAAGAGTTAATCCGTAGACTGAAACGGGCAAAATTTGCCAAGCAACGGGTCGAAATCTTCAAACCGGCTATCGACACCCGCTATTCCGAAGTCGAAGTGGTTTCTCACAATAATAATTCCATTATTTCAACACCGGTCGATTCGTCCGGGAATATATTGCTTCTGACAGGAGATGTGGACGTTGTGGGAATTGACGAAGCCCAGTTTTTCGACGAAGGTATTGTTGAAGTTTGCAATCAGTTAGCCAACAGTGGCCTTCGGGTGATCGTTGCCGGCCTTGACATGGATTTCCGTGGTGTGCCTTTCGGACCGATGCCCGCCTTGATGGCCATTGCCGACGACGTGAGCAAAGAACATGCCGTATGCGTGCGTTGCGGCAATCCGGGCTATGTGTCGCATCGACTTGTTTCGGATGCTCATCAGGTTCTTCTGGGTGAAAAGAACGAGTACGAACCTATCTGCCGCCATTGCTTTGAAGCTGAGAAACAAAAGGCAGCCACAGTTGCCAAGCAATTCAAATCTGAGACGGAATCGTAATCACTGAGTCGGGAATAAGTCGTTTGAAACTTGCGTATATTTGTGAGATTAATGCACTTTCATCAACCTCTATGCTTCATGGAAAAAAATCATTTTCTCTCGCTTCAGAACGGTTCAGATATTCGCGGCGTTGCCACAGAAGGGATAGACGGCGAAACCGTTAACCTGACTACCCAAACTGTAGAAATCATCGCCCTGGCTTTTATCGCATGGCTCTCACGACACACAGGCAAACCGACCAATCAACTCAGCATCGCTGTCGGCCGCGATTCTCGTATCTCTGGTGAAACGCTGACAGCAGCATTTATAGAAGGACTGGTGGCATCGGGAGTAAAAGCCGTTAACTGCGGCATTGCCTCAACTCCAGCTATGTACATGAGCACTATTTTCGAAGAAACGCAGTTCGACGGTGCCGCGATGCTTACAGCCAGCCATTTACCATTCAACCGAAACGGGATTAAATTCTTCACCAAAGAAGGGGGGCTCGACAAACCGGACATTACCCGCATTTTGGAGATGGCAACAGTAATAACCACACCATCCGCAGATCGGGGGAAAGTCACCACATTCGATTTAATCTCAAGATATTCGCGCTTTTTAGTTGAGAAAGTCAGAAAAGAGATAAATCATCCGGAACATTACGCTACGCCACTCTCTGGATTTCACATTGTAGTGGATGCCGGAAACGGTGCCGGTGGGTTTTATGTTGACAAGGTTTTGCAACCACTTGGAGCCGATACTACCGGCAGCCAATTTCTGGATCCCGATGGCTTGTTTCCCAACCACATACCTAATCCGGAAGATGAAAGAGCCATGTCGTTCATTCAAAAAGCAGTTTTGAAGAATAATGCCGACCTGGGAATCATCTTCGACACCGATGTCGATCGTGCAGCCGCAGTCGACAGCAAAGGCGACAGTATCAATCGCAACGAATTAATTGCATTGATCGGCGCCATTGTTTTGGAAGAGCATCCCCACTCCACCATTGTCACCGACTCCATCACTTCCGACGGTCTTGCCGAATTTATTGGCAAACTGGGTGGAAAACATCACCGCTTCAAAAGAGGCTACAAAAATGTTATTAACGAAGCCCTCAGGCTCAACAATAACGGACAAGAGTGTTGGCTAGCCATAGAAACCAGCGGCCATGCGGCATTAAAGGAAAACTATTTTCTGGATGACGGCGCCTATCTGGTCACCAAATTGTTGATAAAAGCAGCTCAAATGCGAATTGCCGAAGGAAAAGATCTGAGCGAATTGATTGCCTGTTTGCATACTCCTGCTGAAAGCAAAGAGTTTCGTTTGAAAATTAAAGTTGCTGATTTCAAAGCTTACGGCAACACGGTGATTGAACAGTTGAAAGATTTTGTTGGATCGGTTCCGGGTTGGACAATTGTTCCCGACAACTACGAAGGCATCCGCATTGCCTGCGATGCGAACTCTGGTAACGGATGGTTCCTACTCCGTCTTTCACTACACGATCCTGTAATTCCGCTCAATATCGAGTCGGACAAAACAGGAGGCATAACGAAAATCGGCCGTAAACTAAACACGTTCTTTGCAAAATACCCTGATGAAGAACTAGACAAAACAGCACTGATAATGTAAAAACAGGTTAGTATGCCAATAAAATCGTACATCGTAAATGGATAAATTGTAAATTCAACTCATGCGTAAAATCTTCACCATCGGAGAGACGGTTCTCGATATTATTTTCAAAAACGGACAACCCGTAGCCTCCACCGCCGGAGGTTCCATGCTGAATACCTCCGTCAGTCTGGGGCGACTGGGGCTTCCCGTTCATTTTATTTCCGAATATGGCAACGACCCTGTAGGCTCCATGATTGACGACTTTCTGAATCAGAATGGCATCGCTACCGATTACGTTTACCATTTTAAGGATGGGAAATCGGCATTGGCACTGGCATTTCTTGACGAAAGCAATAACGCCTCCTATACTTTTTACAAGTCGTATCCTCAAAAACGGTTCGACATTACCTTTCCAGAAGTAAACGAAAATGACATTGTGATGTTCGGGTCGATTTATGCCATTGCTATGGAAATTCGGGAGACCTTACTCGAATTCCTGTGTTACGCCAAAAGCCGCAATGCGCTCATCTATTACGATCCTAATTTCAGGAAGGCTCACCTGCACGAGCTGGAACAATTGCGACCGGCCATTCTCGAAAATATGTCGCTGGCCTCGGTTGTACGAGCTTCTGACGAAGATCTGGAAATTATTTTCGGGGCGAAAAACATCGACGAAGCCTACGAAGCCGTTAAACCATTGTGTTCGACTCTTATTTACACTTCCAGTTCAGAAGCCGCTTACCTAAAAACGCCGGAAATAAGTATTTTTCTGCCGACACGAAAAATAGATCCGATAAGCACCATCGGTGCCGGCGACACCTTTAATGCCGGTATTGCTTACGGGCTTTACCAACACAACATCGGAAAAGAGACCCTTTCGTCCGTTTCATCTGACACATGGCAACAATTGATCGGCTATGGAATTGACTTTGCCACTGACGTGTGTCTGTCGTACGACAATTACATTTCGGCTGAGTTCGCAAAAATGCGGCACACGGAAGACACTGAATAAACTGGATAATTTGAACATAATGAAAATCCGATACCTGTCGAATACAACTAAACCAACCCTTATAATGAAATCAGACATGAAACGAGCATTAAAACAGACGCTTAAACCAAAGGCCATGTTCATTGCGAGTTCCTTGCGACCACTATCTAAAAAATAAAAATGAACGCATGAAAAGAAACACATTGTCCACCTTGAAATTCAAACTCATAATGGCATTGCAGCTGGTGATTGCCATGAACGCTTATTCGCAAACATTTTGCATCGATGCAAGTTCGGATCAGAAGCAAGGCACCAAAAACGGATTCCGTTATGAATTATGGAATCAAAATTCAAAAGGCGAAGCTTGTATGACCCTTGGAAAAGGTGCTTTGTTCAGTGGCAAATGGAATGATGTAGACAATTATCTGGCACGTCGTGGTCTGTCTTACAACCAAACACAAAAACACAGTGAAATTGGAACATTTTCTGCTAAATACAACTGCATATACAATCCGAATACAAAAGCCGGAAATTCTTATTTAGCAATTTACGGCTGGAGTGTAGATCCTCTTGTTGAATTTTACATCGTGGAAGACTGGCGCAACTGGATTCCTTCGATGTCTAAAGATGCCGTACTCAAAGGCTCGTTTTATGTAGACGGCAGCCTGTATGACATTTACCAAACTACCCGAATCAATCAGCCCTCTATCGTCGGAACTACTACGTTCGTTCAATATTTCAGCATCAGAAAAAACACCAGAAATAAAGGAAACATCCACATTTCAGAGCATTTCAAACAATGGGAAAAACTGGGCATGAACTTGGGAAAAATGCACGAAGTATCGTTTGTTGTGGAAGGCTACAAAAGCAGTGGAAACTTCAAGTTTATTGAATTGAATATGGTGGCAAAAAAATGATTTTTGTTACCTTATGCAGGTATAAAAGTTCAACAACCTAATTTTATACCCGCATTACAGCAAACGCACAAAAGGCCTAAAACAAGAAGCTGAATTTACACACCAGATTATTTACTATTTTAAATCTCAAGATTCCAGATTTCATTTTCATATTAACATATTGGCAAATTGTTTCAATACCCCAGTTCTTTCAGCCATGCCTCTACGATCGGCATCCACAGGTCGGTAGAAATGGAATTGTGAGTCAGAGCGATGGAGTGTTTGCCATGCGGAAAAATGTGCAACGAAGCATTCACCTTCTTCTCCCGCAACGCGATATACATCATGGCGCTGTTGAACGAAGGCACCGCAGGATCGTCATTTGCCTGCATCAGCAAAGTTGGAGGCGTAGTTTCGGTCACGTGCAGGTTGGGTGAAAACTTGTCGATCATCTCCTTACTGGCATTTTTGCCCAGCAAGTTTTCGCGCGAACCCTTGTGAGCATACGGATCGGCCAGCGATATAACCGGCGAAAGCAAGATCATATAATCTGGACGAATCGAATATCGCGACAACGAATCCTTTACTTCGGTCAAATCTTCTGCATAAACTCCCAGCGAAGCAGCCAGATGCCCGCCTGCCGAAGTACCAAAAACACCAATTTTATCAGCATCGTAGTGGTATTTTGCCGCCAGGGCACGCATCAACCGTATAGCCCGTTGTCCGTCCTGCAAAGGCGCCAGTTCGGAGTGAATCACATCAGGACTCTGCGGCAAACGATATTTCAGCACAAAGGCGGTAGCTCCCAGCGTATTGAAATACTTGGCAATCTGCGATCCACTCACTACGTTGGCTTCGCGCGCATAACCACCACCGGGAATCACCAAAATTGCAAAATTCCGGTTTTCCTCCTTTGATGGACTATACACTTCAATATCCGGTTGCCCCACCCGGTAGACACGTTCGTTGGCAATGCTATCGCTGAGATTCAGTCCCCGGCTATTGGGCATTACTCCTTTTTGCCAAAGAGGAAAAGAAACTTGTCCGACAACAGACGAAGACAATATTAACACCATTAACGGCAAAACCAATCTATTCATTTTCTCTACTTTTTTCATTTTTACAAGCTGAATTCTTTGATTTACAAATTTAGCCAAAATTGTCTGACGACTAATCAAAACACAATTTCTCATACTACTTTCATTTCAAATTAATTGCTCACGCAATAACATTTCGTGAATTAGCGACTTAAATTTGTATGAATATTCTACACCTTTAATTCCTTTCAACTATGAAAAATGTAGGTTCTATTGCAGCGTTACTCTTTGTGATTATTGTGTTAATAGGTATCGGACTTGCTCTGTTAGTCAGCCCTGATTTTACCGACACAACGAGTCATGTCATTTTAATAATCAGCTTCATAGTAGCAATATTTGTGGCATGGGCTACAAAAGTTGCCAACCAGTGGGATCGAGCCGTCGTTCTTCGTCTCGGCAAGTTTCATGATCTTCGCGGCCCGGGCATTTTCTTTATTATCCCCATCGTTGACTATATTCCTTATTGGATTGATATCCGTGTGATAACTACCACATTCAAAGCAGAAAAAACATTGACCAAAGACACTGTTCCTGTAGATGTGGATGCTGTCCTTTTCTGGAAAGTTATTGATCCTAAAAAAGCGGCTATTGACGTATCTGATTATTATAGCGCTATCAGCTGGGCTTCTCAGACAGCCTTACGTGATGTTATCGGAAAAACAATGCTTTCGGATATGCTGGAAGGCCGTGAAAAGATAAGCGAACTATTGCGTAACATTATTGACGAGCGTACTGAACCATGGGGAATTAATGTTATTTCCGTCGAAGTAAAAGATGTACTTATTCCTCAGGGACTTGAGGCCGCCATGTCGATGCAGGCACAGGCTGAGCGCGAACGCCAGGCTCGTGTTATCCTCGGGGATTCCGAACGACAAATTGCCAGCAAATTCGAAGAAGCAGCTAAAACCTATTCTGAAAATCCGACCGCTTTCCATTTGCGTGCCATGAATATGTTGTATGAAGGCCTGAAAACCAATTCGACCATTGTCGTTGTGCCAAGTTCCGCCATCGAAACCATGAGTCTGGGTGGACTTACCGGAACCATTGCTCTTACCAAATCTATTCAGCAGGACAAAGCCAAAGAAGCAGAAAAAAACGTCAAAGGTAGCGGTGGATTAAGCGATATTGTTTATTGACACTAAGAAGTACTTAATTGAATTTGAACAGAGTATGAATTCAACAGACAGACTTCCCGCCGTTGCCGGAAAATTTTACCCGGAAGAGCCCGACATCCTTAAGCAGCAGGTTTCCGGACTGTTTGCGGGAGCAGAACCCAAACAGGTCAAATACGTGAGAGCAATCATCGCTCCACATGCGGGATATATGTTTTCGGGCTCGGTGGCGGCTTCGGCTTTCAACCAGATAGATCCCGATGCTCACTATAAAAGAGTATTTATCATCGGTTCGTCACACCACGATACTTTCGAAAAAGCCTCGCTGTATTGCGACGGAAACTTTGTGATGCCCTATGGCATTGAGAAGGTTGATACCGCTTTTTGCAAGATGCTGGCCGACAGACATCCGGAAATATTCTCATGCAACGGCAAACACCATTTAGACGAACATACGATTGAAGTACAACTGCCGTTCCTGCATCATGTAATGAAACATGACTACAGCATCGTGCCTATACTCATTGGAACCGCGACACCTTCCGTTTGCTCGCGAATTGCGTCGGTATTAAAGCATTATTTATCGTCTGAAAATCTTTTCATCATCAGCACCGATTTTTCTCACTATCCGGGCTATAAGGACGCGCAGGAAATTGATGCAAAAACCAAAGACGCCATTCTGGAGAATAATCCCAAGGCATTGATGAATACCCTTGCGGAAAACATCTCCCAACATATACCTCATCTGGCCACAAGCCTTTGCGGATGGACTTCGGTTCTCACCTTGCTCTATATGACGGTAGGCAACGAGAATCTGAAATATTACGCTGTAGATTACCGGAACTCCGGCGATTCAAAATACTATGGCGACCGCAACCGGGTAGTTGGTTATTGGGGAATAGCGGTTGCTGAACACAAAGAAGAAAAAAATGGTTTCAGTCTGACCATGGAAGAAAAAGCGATGTTGCTGGAAATTTCCAAAAACACACTGAAGGAGTTTTGTGTCTACGAACGAATATATGAATTTGAACCGGCGGATTTGCCGTCATCGCTTCATGAACATTGTGGCGCCTTTGTTTCCCTGCATAAAAACGGGAAACTAAGGGGCTGCATCGGTCACATGACCAGTGATATTCCGCTCTATCAGTTGGTACAGGAGATGACAATTGCCGCCTCATGTCACGATTCTCGTTTTACTCCTGTCCGGAAAGACGAGTTACCCGATATCGACATTGAAATATCGGTTTTATCGCCTTTACGGCACATCGATAATATTGCAGAAATAAAACTGGGTAAGCACGGCATCTACATCGAAGACGGGTTTCGCTCCGGTGTATTTCTGCCACAGGTAGCAACAGAAACCGGCTGGAGCACGGAGCAATTTTTAGGTCATTGCGCCCGTGATAAAGCCGGTCTCGATTGGGATGGCTGGAAAAAAGCCAACCTATATGTCTTCACTGCTACCGTTTTTCCTGAAGAGGTAAACAGATAGCTCAAAATTTACTCTGTCAGCTCAAAATGTCCTTTTAATGCAGCCTGAGACGAATTACCCACAAACAGGTCATATCCTCCGATTTCCTTAATATACTGAAGGTCATTATTATAAAATTTCAGATCGTCGGGTGACAGGGTAAATTCCACATTGCGCATTTCTCCTTTTTTCAGGAATACCTTCTGAAAGCCTTTCAATTCGCGAACAGGACGCACTACGCTTCCCACCAAATCGCGGACATACAACTGTACCACTTCTTCGCCATCATAATTGCCCGTATTTTTCACATCGGCAGTTATCCTCAGCTTCTCGCCTTTGATTTTCAGCTTGTCGGAAGACAGTTTCAGGTTAGCAATGTCGAACGAGGTATAGCTTAAACCGTAACCAAACACATAGCGCGGACTGTTTTGCAAGTCGATATAGGCCGAAACATAATTCTTGTCATCGTCGTTTTTAGCCGGACGTCCCGTGCAGTAATGGTTGTAATAAATGGGAATCTGCCCTTCGGTACGAGGAAAAGACATGGGCAATTTTCCGGCAGGATTGTATTCTCCGAAAAGGACATCGGCAATGGAATTTCCGGCTTCGGTTCCCAACCACCAGGTATAGAGAATAGCAGGAACATTATCGGCTGCCCAGTTGAACACGAGAGGCCGCCCGGCGCTGATGAGTAAAACAACCGGCTTACCCATTGCACAGACGGTTTTCAATAATTCTTCCTGCACACCCGGCAGGCGTATAGAACTCCGGCTTTTGGCTTCACCACTCATATCGGGAGCTTCTCCCAAAGAGAGAATCACCACGTCGGCTTTGTTGGCCAGATCGACAGCAGCGCCGAAATTGGAGGTATCCTCGTCCTTCACGTTGCAACCTTTGGTATAAAGCAATGTCGAGCTTTTGTCGATTTGTGCAGAAATACCGTCATACAACGAAACAATCCGTTGTGCATCATCAGGAAAAGCAACCGACCAAAAACCATGGTTTTCGACTGTTGCCTTTGCAAATGGACCGATAAGGGCGATGGTCATGTTCTTCTTCGAAAGCGGCAACAGCGATTTCCCGTTTACCGCTTTATTTTCAAGCAATACAATGCTACGTTCGCCGATTTCGCGGGCTGCTTTCCGGTTATCGGCATTGTTGGCTTGTTGTTGCTGGCGTTGTTCATTGCAAAAACGGAACGGATCTTTGAATAGTCCTAACTCATATTTTTTGAGCAAAATACGCTTTACGGCCTCGTCAATAACCGATACCGGCACCTTGCCATCCGCTACCAGTTGTTTCAGGTTATCACGGTAGCAACGGCTCTCCATATCCATATCACTACCGGCCAAAATAGCTTTCTTTGCCGCATCGTAGCTATCTTTGGCATATCCGTGCGGAATCATCTCACCGATACTTCCCCAGTCGCTGACAACAAATCCCTTAAAGTTCCACTCTTTTTTCAACTTGTCACGCAAAATATAACTGTTTGCCGTAGCTGGAATACCGTTGATATCGTTAAACGAGTTCATCAGCGTAGCCACACCGCTTTCTACTGCGGCCCGGAATGGAGGTAGGTAGGTTTCATTCAACTGGCGAAGGCTCATATCCACCGAATTGTAGTCTCGCCCGCCCACAGCAGCGCCATAGGCCGCAAAATGTTTTGCACACGCCATTATCGCATCAGTGTTGCCCAATCCTGCGCCCTGAAAGCCTTTAACACGAGCACTGGCAGCAAGACAACCGAAATAGGTATCTTCACCTGCACCTTCCATCACACGTCCCCATCGAGGATCACGGGCAATATCCACCATCGGGGCAAACGTCCAGTGAATGCCGTAAGCAGAAGCCTCAATGGCTGCAATACGTGCCGACTTTTCCATCAGCGATAGATCTCAACTGGCAGCTTCTCCCAGAGGTATCGGGAAAGTGGTACGAAGACCATGAATTACGTCCAGACCGAACAGCAGTGGTATGTGCAACCGTGACTGGATGGCAATTTCCTGCAATGCACGGGTTTTATCCGCCCCCATCACGTTAAGCATGGAACCCACTTTGCCTTCTCTGATCTGTTTTTCTTTCTCTGCATCTACGGTCACCTTACCGGTAGCTGCCCCATCGCTGGTGTACTGGTTCAACTGCCCGATTTTTTCGTCGAGTGTCATTTTCGACAATAATTCGTTCACAAATTTCTCCCCATTCTGACAGACGGCAAGCAGCGGAATCGTCAACAAGAAAGAGGCCAACAATAGTTTCTTCATAGGTTCGATTTTAAAATAAGTGTTGTTTGAAATAATGTTCGAATTTATAAAAATTATCACAAAAAAAGAGCCATTCGCTCTTCTTTTATAACACAATCAAATAGTTAACGAATGTTGCAATTTTTGATTGGAAAAACAAATGAAGCACCTGTTATCAGGGCTAAAGCCAATGTATGGTCAACCTGACTTTGCTCCGTCCTAAAGAACGGAGTTATAGGAATCGGGTCGAGAATCGTCTTTTATACTAAGATGTGGATATTCAAAAAACTTGTTTACTGCCAAACGCCGGGAATAGGTTCGCCGCAAAAGACACAATGACCGTGATGGATATAGTTGGATTTTACACTATACCCTACCCGTTCAATCAACAATTGCCGGCAAACCGGGCAAACAGTATTTTCACCATGTAGATCCGGAACATTGCCGATGTAAACGAATTTCATACCGCATTTTTCGGCAATAGCTTTGGCATGAATAAGTACCGTTTCGGCTGTTGCCGGGATATCTTTCAGTTTGTAAGTAGGAAAGAAACGGCTGAAATGAAGCGGAGTATCAGCAAAGCCATTTTCGACCAGCCATTCGCACATAACGAGTATCATTTCAGGACTATCGGTATATCCGGGAACGAGCAAATTGGTAATTTCCAGCCAAACACCACCGGCTTTTAGCATTTTCAGCGTATCAAGCACCGGTTGCAGTCTTCCCCCGTCCAGGTGACGATATATTTCATCATCAAAACACTTCAGATCAATATTGGCAGCATCGAGCCAGGGCATCAAACCTGCAAGCGGTTTTTTATTGATGAAACCATTGGAAATAAAGACGGTTTTTAGCCCCTTTTCTTTGGCAATGGATGCCGTATCAAGAAGATATTCGTAAAACACCGTTGGTTCGGTATATGTAAAGGCAATGCTATCAGTATCGTGCCGAAGCGCTTGTTGCACTACTTCAGAAGGAGTAAGATCAAAATGTTGTAATATGTGGAGTGACACTTGAGAAATCTGCCAGTTTTGGCAATTGAGGCATCGAAAATTACAGCCGGCCGTAGCAAGAGAATAAATTCCACTGCCGGGGAAGAAATGAAACAGAGGCTTCTTTTCAATCGGATCAATACTAATAGAGCAGGGATTGCCGTAAGCCTGTGTGTACAATACACCTTCATTATTAATGCGGGTACGACATATCCCTGTTTGTCCCGAATGCAAAACACATTCGTGAGGGCAGAGATGACACTGCACTTTCATCTCCGGCAATTGCTCCTGCCACATTGCCGGACGGCTCCACTTATCTGGTTCGTAAGCTTCCATGGCTGTGATTCAACTTCAAAATTACTACAATTAATCACCTTTTGAATCTTTCTCCCTCTTTTTTCTGCTCTCTTCCGAAATGTACCACATCCTTTCCCGAAACTGTAACACAAAACACGAAATCAGATATTACATTTGCAATAGAAAAAACACAAAATAAAAATACGATTATGGCAAAAGATTTTTATTCAGCAGTAGAAGCAAGACGTTCCTTTTATGGGATTAGTAAAGAAACCGTCGTTTCTGATCAAAAGATTCAGGAGGTGATAGAACATGCCGTCAAGTATACCCCGTCGGCATTCAACTCTCAAAGTGCAAGGGTTATATTGTTGCTGGGAGCTCAGCACGACAAACTTTGGGACATCACCAAGGAAGCGTTGCGAAAGATTGTTCCTGCTGAAAATTTCGGAGCCACCGAAGCGAAGATAGATTCTTTCAAGAGCGGATATGGGACTGTTCTCTATTTCGAAGATAACAGCGTGGTGGAAAATCTGCAAAACCAGTTTCCGCCCTATGCTCACAATTTTCCTTCATGGTCGCTACAGGCAAGCGGAATGCACCAGTTTGTTATTTGGACCGCACTGGAAACCGAAGGATTCGGTGCTTCGCTGCAACACTACAACGAACTGATTGAAGAAGAGGTGAAAAAAGAGTGGAACGTGCCTGCATCATGGAAACTGATTGCTCAAATGCCTTTCGGAAAACCGACTTTTCAGCCCGATGCCAAACAGTTTCAACCGCTGGTAGAACGTATCAAAATTTTCAAATAAGCAGTAAAAATACCTCACGCAAAGACGCCAAGTCGCTAAAGAATTTGTACTATACAGTTCTTGGCGCCTTGGCGTCTTTGCGTGAAAAATCAGTTATTATCGCTTTACCAGATTAACGAAATAGACATCGTTCTCCCGCAAATCAAGTGCTTTGGAGAACTTACCATCGGCAGCAATCTGAATCTCTTCTTTGACCACCGGCGATCCGTCGTTGGCTTTTTTGATCTCTTCCACCTGTTGTTTCGTCAATTGAGCGGGCTTGTTCATCGAGAGATAGGTAGCATACGCGTCGTTCACTTTGTAGCCAACCTTGTACAACTCCATCGTGTAGTTTCCCTGCGGAATACCCGATAACGAAACCACCACTTTTCCTTTGCTCTTTGATGGAAGATCGCGAACGTAATAGACCTGATTGTTAACTGAATCGCCCGGATGGGTATTGGTAAAATTCCATAAAAGCAACTGCACATCGCCTTTGCTGTTCTTGCAGGCATACGATTCACTGTCGTTGTTAGCCAGCTCGGTTTCTCCCAGCTTGTTCAGGAACGTAAAGGCATAGTAGGCCGGTTTTTTGATACCCTGATAGTTGAGCAACCGAAACCTCCGTGAAACGGCGTAAAGCGCAGCCCCGACTCTTCAAAAATATCGGTAAATACCCAATACGACATCGAATTGGCGGCATCGCCCACCTGTTTGATTTTTTGCAGGATGTAGGCTGCTTCGTGGTAGCTGTCGTGAATCGGATCGGAAGGAGTGTAGGAGGAGCTCCCACTCGGTATAGTGCAATTCGAGACCCGGCATGGCCGAATTCTGAATCTGCTTGCGGGAGTTGAGAATGTCGCCACTCACGGCCATCGGATCTTTGCTGAGTACGGTCCCCGAATTGCCATATTCATCGAGATAGCCCTGTTTTACGCCATAAGCGTGAGTACTGATAAAATCGAGCGGCAATGAATTTTTATGGCAAAATTCGATCATTTCGGGCACCCAAGCGGCACCGGCTGTAGCTGGACCTCCCCACTCTATAGCCTTTATTAACCGACTTAATACCATTCCACTGCATATTGATACAATTTAAAGTATTCTTCCTGCGTTCCTGTCCAGAAAGCGCCTTTCAGGTTAGGTTCATTCCACACCTCGAAATACCAGCTTTTCACTTCGTTTTCTCCGTAGCGTTCGGTAAAGTGTTGTGTCAGATTACGAATAAGAGCTTCCCACTTTTCGTAATCTTTCGGAGGCGTAACATTTCCGCGCCACCAAAAGATGGTCTGCTTGCCGCTTGCCAGCGCCTCAGGCATAAAACCGAGCTCAACGAACGGCTTCATTCCAATGCTCAAAAGGTAATCGAACAGCATGTCGATGTACTGGTAGTTGTACTCTGGATTCCCCTTTTTATCTTCACGGTAAACTCCCATATCGTCAGTGAGCAGGCCATGCATGCGGATATATTTGAAGCCACATTCTTTCTTAACGAGAGCAAGCTGTTGTTGCCAGTCAGCACGCAGGCCCTTCGTTAGCACGTCCGGCACCGATACACTCTTTGAACTGGGTGTTTAACGGACCTTTCACCTGATTGTAATCGACCGCAATCACCCGCTGAGGTTCTGCCGTAATTTTTGGTTTGGATTTGCCGGCAAAGACATTGCCAACCGACATACTGCCAAGCAAGACTGCCGTGAGAAAGAGATTTTTTGTTTTTCATGAATGACTTAAAAAGATTAATATATTACTACTTATAAACTATCCTATGCATAAAACCGTGCCCCTGATTATGAGTCACGTTGTAAAAATAATATATATTAACAATCAACTATTTAAGAAGGTGCAATTGGCGTTTTTCAATGATTATTTTAATATTATCAGATGGTTTATTGAAATGGAAGGTTACAGCAACAAATGGTATGTTAGAGAGGATTTTCGTCCTGAACCATTTAAGATTACATGGGATCCTGAATTTTGCAAACAGATGCAACAGATAGGTAATTGCTTTGATACGCGGGAAGGAGGAATGAGTATGAGCAATTAGATAAGAGAATTATTCGGTGCTCCATCTATCTTTTAATTTCATATAAATATCTCTCATGTACCGGTATCTATCCATATAGCTTGATACCATCCTGTCTTCAAAAATTTTCTTTCGGGATTGATTAATATATTCAATCTCCAATTCTTCATTGTTGTCTAATAAGGCAATAACCAGATCTGTAAATCTGTCCAAATCGGATGGATGAAAACTTTCAGGAAAATTTGAAATCCACATGCTAAACTTTAAATTACAAGCTTCGTTATTGAAATAATTTACAACATCCATATTGTTGTGTATTAAAGATTAATGATTAATCATTTCATGCTGCATACAACTCGAATGCAGCAGGTATTTCATGTTATCGTGCAGCATTATTATTTCCCAATTTCTACAAACTTACAAGATGAATTCATGTCATTATATTTGATTACGTATACTTTACCGGTCCATTTATCCAGTGTGAATGCGTTGTTAGCATAACCTATTCTTTCGTATCTTCCATTTAGAGCAAAGAGATAAAGAATGACCAATAATATAATTGCGCCTACAGATTTTAATACATTGTAGATGGGTAATTTATTCATAATCGCGTTTTTATTTATTTCTTGTCATTATTATTTGCCAGCCTGATTTACCGTTGTTTTTTATAAGTAAAATGCAGGATATGCCTATAACCAACATGATATTGGAAATGATTTGCTTTTCAAAATTAAATGCGATATTATCATTGTGGTTGAATAATACAAGGTATATCAATAGATCTTTTGCGAAAATCCAAAAAAAAGTTATCCAGACAAAAATTATCTTTTTGAGTGACAAAATTGAAAATAAACAACCAGCATAAATAATTGCGACTAAGGGATAGATATACAAAGCTATGTCTCCACAGATTTTAGATGCTATTTTTCCTGTGTTTGTGTTAAGGACAAGAGAAACAAAAGCTCCTATGATAAACAACGTTTTTATTATAGGATTAAATTCAGGTTTGTTTTGTGTATTCATGTTTTCTATATTCTAATATCAGGCATCTTTCGCATATGAAGATTTCTTCTTTACCAGTAACTCTTCCTGCAATTCTATTATTTTGCTTTTAAGTTTAGATATTTCTTCCTGTAACTGTCTGTTTATCTCTATAAGTTCCATTTGAGTAGGAATGGAGTAGTTAGGTCTATGGCATTCTTCAACAACAGGAGATTTTTCCTGTAAAGTTTCAATGCTGTGTTTGGCCATTCCAGCCAAACGATATAACAGATCAAAACAGACACTAATCATTTAATTTATATCATCTTATATAATGTCTAATGGCATTCAAAGTTCCATATTTTATCTCAAATTTCAAAATACAATTTGATTTTTATTAGCAAAAAAACACACAGTTAATAAAAAATACAACAAGCTTGCTGTAAAGTCATAATTTGCTATGACTCCAAACAACTCAACAAACGCCACAAGCAATTATATATCAGCGCGTTGATAACAAATAAAAAAAATGTAAATCCGTTTACTTCAGGGTATTTCGTTCCCAAAATACGCCATCGACATAGCCCTGAATGGTTTTGTCTGTTTGTGCCATCTGGAGGCGTTTTGCGGCCAGCAGGCAATAATCTTCGTTCATCTCCACACCGCAAAAATGGCGGTTCAGCTTTCGGGCTACCACCGAAGTTGTGCCCGAACCCAGAAACGGATCAAAAACTATATCGCCTTCGTTAGAGCTGGCCAAAATCAACTTGGCAATCAGCTTTTCAGGCTTTTGGGTAGGATGGTCGGTATTTTCCGGCATCGACCAGTAGGGCACTGTAATATCATCCCAAAAATTGGAGGGATGCGTCAGTCGAAATTTCCCGTCTTCGGTTTCCTGCCAGTCTTTGGGCTTTCCTTCTAGCTTGTATGGAGCCAACACTTTTCGTTTCACCTTTACCGCATCCACATTGAAAGTGTATTGATTTGTATCCTTCACCCCAAACCAGATATCTTCCATCGAATTTTTCCAGTTGGTTTTGGCACCCCTTCCCTTTTCGCGTTGCCAGGTAATACGGTTAAGCACCGTCAGATGCTCCTGCATTACGGTTTGCAGAGCCGAAGTACATTTCCAGTCTCCACACAGATAAAGCGATCCTCCGGGTTTAAGACATTCCACCACCCGGGGAAACCAGCTTTGAAGATAATCAAGATAGCGCGATTCTGAAAGTTGGGTAAATTTGTTCCCGGCAAAGTCTTTGGTAAGATTATAGGGCGGATCAATAATGATCAGGTCGGCAAACTCACGGGGAAGAAATTCAAGCACCGGCATCAGATCACCCCAAATGGTACGATCGGTAACCTGTGCCACAGTTACGGGCTGTTCAGGGGTGAACAAATGTTGCCGTAGTGACGACTTCTCGTCATCATTGACCGTTAAAGTACGATTACGGGGTGCCCGTTGTTTTTGCATATGGTTCGGTTGTAGTAAAAATGAATGCTTGATTTATTCCGCAAACTCTGCAGGAATGCCTTTTTCATTGAGGCGCTTTTCCATTCTGATTACGGTTTCTTCCGATGCAAATTTAACTAATTGCTCCCTGAAAACAGCATAGTCAATCACTTTTCCGTAATATTTTGAATAGAGTTTGCGAATAAATTGCTGCCATTTTTTATCGCCCATCTCTCCGCGAACCAGATGCCAGATTACCGGCCCAAGGGTATATGTCACCCAGTTAGGGCGGTTGGCCGCAATCGGAAGATCTTCCGCCGTACCCTTGATATAGGTATTATAAATCCGACAATTCTCACGAAGCATCGCTTTCAGAGTATCATCACCGAAACTCTTTTGCAGATAAACCATCCGCAGGTATTCCGTCAACGATTCTTCCGTAAAACGCGTGTAGGACGAATGGTTATAAAGCGTGGTAAAATAACCGTTTCCCACCCACTGATGAAACGTTTCGTGACCTACCCAGTAGCGCTTATCCGGCTTGTTGATATTGGCAATATATTCGGGACCCATCAATACAAAACCCGGCATCGACTGGCAAAAATCAAAGCCCGGGAACTCGATAAACGTAAACGTCGGAGGCCTGTATTTCCCTATAAATTTATACGCAAAACGAAAAGCCTGTAAACTTTCCCGGAGAACTGCATTCGCTTTTGCAGTATCCGTTGTGTGAAAGAAATAATTCAGTTGCCTGCCCTTCCATTTTTGCACCAAACCCGTATAATAATCTACCGGCGCAATAAACAGGGGCATTCCGGCATTTACTTTCACGCGAAAATGATATTGTCGGTTTGTCCCGTCAAACTCATAACCAGACTGTTTTCCTGAAGAATAGGCATAATAACCGGCAGGTACGGTCAGGTTTATTTCCGAGGAAGCAACGTTGTCGTATAGATAAGGGAACCACTTACGGGCGCGAACCAACGCGATTACCCGATCACTCTTGAAAGAATCCGTTTCGAGTGTATAGTTGAAACGAAGTTCGCCTTTCCGGAAAGCCGGCAATTGGAGGAGTAAGCCATCCTGCGAACGACGATACCCGATCGTATCGCCGTTACAGGAAACTGTATGGATTGGAATAATATCGGCAAAATTGAGTCGCACTGTTTTTGTGCTATCGTCTTTTGCCAGTTTAATGAAGGCCTGTACATTGAGTAATCGCCCGGCAGAATCGAGTTGCATATCCAAACGGTAAGAAACTATTTCTGTCCGCCTTTCTCCTGCCATTACAGTCATTGCACATAGCAGAATAATGCTCAACAAGACAAGCTTTTTCATATTCGTAGTGCCAAGTGACCTAACCCTTGTGACTAAACGTAAACTTCAAGAATCTCCGACGAACGCTGCGGCACCAGTGTCACGCTGCTTAGAGAAGCAGGTAACAATACGGTTTCGCCTTTTACCATTGTTTCACTGCCACCTTCATATTTAATCTCCACTGAACCTTCGGTACACAGATAGATAACGAAAGAATCGAGATGATAGTAATCACGGTCCAGTTTATCCGTCAGTTTAATCAGGTTGGTAGTAAAATAGTTGCAGGCAGCCAGTTTGCAGGGTACATTATCTTTTGCTTCCGGATGGGTTTTAGCATCCTTCACGTAAGTAAAGTCAATGGCATCTAGCGCCTGTTCGGTATGCAGCTCGCGAGAATTCCCCTTGTCGTCAACACGGTTAAAATCGAACAAACGATACGTAACATCTGATGTTTGCTGAATTTCAGCCACCAAACATCCTTTGCCAATAGCATGAACACGCCCTGCAGGAATAAAGAAAACATCGCCCTTTTCCACCGGATGTTTATCCATCACTTGCTCGAGAGTTCCTTCTGCAAGGTGTTTCAAATATAAGTTCTTATCAACATCAGGCACAAATCCCGAAATAAGAGAAGCATCTTTATCTCCCGGTAAAGCATACCACATTTCGGTTTTTCCGAAAGAGTTGTGGCGTTCAGCTGCAAGTTCATCATCAGGATGCACCTGAATTGACAGGTCATCATTTGCATCGATCAGTTTAACCAGCAAAGGAAATGTCTGACCGTAGGCTTCAAATACTTTTTTACCCACCAGTTCATCCATATAAACCTCCACCAGTTCAGGAAGAGAATTTCCGGCCAAAAAGCCGTTCGAAACCACTGATTCATCGCCCGGAACGCCCGAAAGTTCCCAGCTTTCTCCAATATTTGGAAGCGTATCGGAATGCTTTCCGAATTGTTCTAATTTGTGTCCGCCCCAAATGCGGGTTTTATAGATAGGGCTAAATTTTAAGGGATATAGTGTCATAGGTTTGTTTGTAAGTGTATTTGATGAATGAAGTCCTTTTATTTTGAGAAGATTTTCTGCCACCAGCTACGGGAAGTTTTCCCTCCTTTATGAGTAGCATACGTAATACGGTAACAATGCACATCGGCAATAACAGCAGACTGAGGCATATTGTTCCCTTTGCATTCGAGCAGCCATCCGTCTATTGTCATAGCTTCTGTTTTGGGTGATAGAGGCATGAAAACGCGGTAACTACGCCATTGTCCGTCTTTTTTCGCATAAGACACCAAACTGTCCGTTTTGCCCGAATATGCCACTTTGAGGAGAAATTTATTTCCTTCAGCCTTATCTTCCTTATTGATTTTTAGCCTGTATGTTAACAAGAAGCCATTTCCTTTATGAAACTGATTGCGGTCAAAGTGGAAATTGACCTTATTGTGAATAAATCCGGTTGTAAAGTCAAACCGACGGGGCATTTGCCACACTTCCACCGTATCATTTTCTGTAAGCACAGGAGTTATTTGTTTGTATTTACGCGCATTAACATCCTTCTGCAGTTTTTGCAACTGAAGGGTCAGTCTGTCATATAAATGTTCCTGCTTATCGGGATGTGCAGAATACCAAACCATAGAACTATCAAAATCCGCAACGGATACATCGTATTTATGCAGAATATAACGGTAGGACTGACGCTTTGTGCTGTCAAGGTTGGCTCCGTAATTCTTTACCATATTAGAGGCATCCGCCAAATACATTTCATAAAGCACGTTAGCCATTTTCCGTTCCGAAAGCACACCTTTTGGTTGGGTGCTACAGGAAAACAGCAGCAGAATTGTCGCAAAATATATGATTATTGTTTTCATGCTTGTGTATCAGGTTGAGTTGCAACCGGCTTTTTTACTTCATTATCGGAAAGATAACGACGATAAAACAACAATATCAATACAACACCAACACTCACCGCGCTATCGGCAATATTGAAGACAGGGCGGAAAAATATAAAATCCTGGCCTCCCCATATCGGGAACCAATCGGGGAAGTTGCCTTCTATAAGAGGAAAATACAACATATCGACAACACGACCGTAAAAGAGTGATGCATAACCTCCGCTTTCCGGCATAAACTGGGCTACATGTCCCATGCTGTCGGAAAATAACAGTCCATAGAACATACAGTCAAACAAATTGCCTATTGCCCCGGCAAGAATCAACGAAATGCTGATTATGTATCCGGTCGGAAGTTGTCGTTGTATGATTTTACGCAGGTAATAAATCAGAAAGATACCTGCACCAATGCGGAAAAGACTCAAAAACAATTTACCGATCAGCTCCATACCGAAAGCCATCCCGTTGTTTTCTATAAAATAGATATGAAACCAACTGAATACCTGTATGTCGTGTCCAAGTTCGAAATGCGATTTAATAAAAAGCTTCAGCGTTTGATCGCACAACAGAATCAGAAAGATTGTAAGAATGGAAAATTTTGCTGTTTTTGAGAGTTGCATAAAGGTTGAAATAAATTATAAGGCACAATTTAAATTGTAAATAGCGGCTACCTGTAAAGATAGCCGCCAATTACCATCAGTTTATCGAGTCCGTAAATTATCCGTAAATAATATTACCGTTCTCGTCTTTGAAATCGTTTTCAAAACTCTTGTTGTACTGAGTCATGGCACGAAGACTCATACCCATGCTTGAGAAACCACCATCGTGGTAAAGATTCTGCATAGTCACCTTCTTTGTCAGGTCGGAGAACATCACGATGCAATAGTCTGCACATTCGTTAGCAGAAGCATTGCCCAGCGGCGACATGCGATTGGAGAAGTCCACCAAACCATCGAAGCCTTTGATACCGCTACCGGCAGTGGTCATTGTCGGCGATTGCGAGATGGTGTTGATTCTCACACCTTTTTCGCGACCGTAGATATAACCGAAACTGCGTGCAATGGATTCAAGCATTGCTTTTGCATCAGCCATGTCGTTGTAACCGAACAAAGTACGTTGAGCTGCCACATACGAAAGCGCCAGAATAGAACCCCCTTCGCTGATAGCATCCATCTTTTTCGCCACCTGAATCATTTTATGGAATGATACGGCTGAAATATCAAGGGTTTTGCTCAACAAATCATAGTCCAGATCATCATAAGTACGTTTTTTACGTACGTTAGGAGACATACCGATGGAGTGCAAAACGAAGTCTATTTTGCCACCCAGAATTTCCTGAGATTTTGCAAAAACCTTTTCCAGGTCTTCTACACTGGTTGCATCGGCAGGAATCACTTCGGCATTGAGCTTCTTTGACAATTCGTCGATTGTACCCATTCGAATGGCCAATTCGGTATTGGTCAATGTTATTGAAGCGCCTTCTTCTACGGCTCGTTCTGCAACTTTCCATGCAATGGACATGTCGTTCAAAGCTCCGAAGACTATACCTCTTTTTCCTTTTAATAAATTGTTTGACATACTGTTACAAATTAATAAATACTAGATACCTATTCTCCTGAATACAATCAATGTCGGGATCGCACACGGAGCAAAACTACAATAAAAACCACCTAATTTGCTTATTAGCAGAATAAAACATGATCCACAATGCCTTATCCGGCCAATTAATCTTGATACAAAACGGTGCAAAGTTAGCAAAAAAACGTATCTTTGCAGCAAAATTCTTCACACCAGCATGACCAACAAAATCCTAATCCTCGATTTCGGGTCGCAATACACCCAGCTTATCGGTCGTCGCATCCGCGAACTCAATGTTTACTGTGAAATTCATCCTTACAATCACTACCCGGCTCTTGATGCCTCAGTGAAGGGTGTAATTCTCTCAGGTAGTCCATTTTCCGTTCATCAGGACAATGCGCTGATTCCCGACCTCACTCCGTTTGAAGGAAAAATGCCAATTTTGGGCGTTTGCTACGGAGCTCAGTATCTTTGCCACAGCAATGGCGGTAAGGTAGAACCTTCCGACACACGCGAATATGGCCGTGCTATGTTGAATGTCGCGGCATCGCACTCTCCTCTTTTTGCAGGAGTAAGCGAACGTTCTCAGGTTTGGATGTCTCACGGAGATACCATCACCGAGATTCCTGCTAATTTTGAACTGATTGCTTCCACAGAAACCGTAAAAAATGCTGCTTTCAAAATCAGCGGAGAAAATACATTCGGCATCCAGTTCCACCCCGAAGTGTACCACACAACCGAAGGAACACAAATATTGAAAAACTTTGTGGTTGATATTTGCGGTTGTACTCAGGACTGGACTCCCGATTCATTTATCGATAGCACAGTAAAAGAACTGAAAGTTCAACTGGGCAACGACAAAGTTGTACTCGGACTTTCGGGCGGTGTCGACTCAACAGTGGCCGGCGTTTTACTACAACGTGCCATTGGCGATAATCTTACCTGTATCTTCGTCAACAACGGTTTGCTTCGCAAAAACGAATTCGAAAGCGTTCTCGATCAATACAAAGGAATGAAGCTGAACGTGATCGGAGTGGATGCTACCGACCGCTTCATGAACGACCTGAAAGGGGTTCGCGAACCGGAAAAGAAACGTAAAATCATCGGTCGCGATTTTATCGAAGTATTCGACATTGAAGCTCACAAAATACAAGATGTAAAATGGCTGGCTCAGGGAACGATTTATCCTGACGTTATCGAGTCGGTTTCTGTAAACGGTCCTTCAGCAACCATCAAATCGCACCACAACGTGGGTGGCTTGCCTGAAACAATGAAACTAAAAGTGGTTGAACCTTTGCGTCTGCTTTTCAAAGACGAAGTTCGCCGCGTAGGTAAAAGCCTTGGCATTTCTCAGGATTTGCTGGGTCGTCACCCTTTCCCGGGTCCGGGTTTAGGCGTACGTATTCTGGGCGATGTTACTGCCGAAAAAGTGCGTATTCTTCAGGACGCCGACCATATTTTTATCGAAGGTCTGAAAACATGGGGCTTGTATGATTCTATCTGGCAGGCAGGAACCATTCTGCTTCCGGTAAAATCGGTGGGCGTAATGGGCGACGAACGTACTTATGAAAACACCATCGCACTGCGTGCCGTTCACTCTACCGACGGTATGACAGCCGACTGGGTTCATCTTCCTTACGACTTCATGGCTCAGATTTCGAACGACATCATCAACAAAGTACGTGGCGTAAACCGCGTTGTGTACGATATCAGCTCAAAACCACCCGCAACTATCGAGTGGGAATAAGAGACAATTAGACAATTTTTCAATGTGCCAATGTGCCAATGTGCCAATTAAATCTTTCTGATTTTATTAGTTTCATTGGCATATTTTTCTTATTGGCATATTAGCACATTATTTAAAATGTTAATAGATACCCATTCACATATTTACCTTTCCGAGTTCGACGAAGACCGTGCGGAAGTAGTCAATCGCGCAAAAGCCACCGGTGTTTCTCATATCATACTTCCTAACGTAGACAAAGAGACTCTGGAACCGATGTGGGCGCTCGAAGCCACCGAGCCCGATTATTTCAGAGCAACGATTGGTCTGCATCCTACCAGCGTGGATGCTGAATACAAAAAAGAGTTAGAATGGGTAAAAAATGAACTGGAACGCCGTCCCTATTGTGCGATTGGAGAAGTGGGTATTGATTTGTACTGGGACAAAACATTCAGAGAGGAACAAATCATTACTTTCGAACAACAACTACAATGGGCCATCGACTACGATTTGCCGGTTATCATTCACCAACGCGATGCTTTTGATGATACGATTGCCTGCGTGGAGAAATATAAATATTCCAAACTGAGAGGCGTATTTCACAGTTTCGGAGGCTCATTAGAAGAAGCCCACCATATTTTATCTTTGGGTGGTTTTTACCTTGGCATAAACGGAGTGGTAACCTTCAAAAATTCAAAGCTCAGTCACGTATTGGAACAACTCTCGCCAGAAAATCTGGTACTGGAAACCGACGCACCCTACCTCACTCCCGCTCCTCACCGCGGGAAACGTAACGAAAGTGCTTACGTGATGCTGGTAGCACAAAAATTGGCTGAAATATATCAGCAACCTGTGAATGATATTATTGAAGTAACAGGAAGAAATGCCACCGGTTTGTTCAATTTGTAAAATTATTATCAGGGTATTGCACCCAAATAAAAAGAAAGACACATCGTCCGGTTTCTTTCGCGTTCTTTGCGAGGAACTTTGCTCTCTTTGCGGTAAAAAATCTGAGATTAACCGCAAAGAACGCTGAGAATTCGTAAAGCGCACAAAGATGAATCCTAACCTCTAAAATAACAGAGCGTTATCCTGATTGCTTAAACCAATTTCAGGACAACGCTCTTTTTATAAGCTTCCAGACAGACTCACTGTCTTCTTGCAGCAATTAATTAGCCGGTTAAAATGGCATATCACCAGGCATTTCTGCCGGTCCCGGATCGAAAGTCGCATCAATTGGTGGCACCGATTCTGAGTGACTTCCGGCATTGGCCAGTTCTATTTTCCACGCTTTCACATCAGTGTACCATCTTTGGTTGAACTCACGACTTTCAATATCGAAATCAATCTTCAGTTTATTGCCTGGTTGTAACTGATTAGAATCAATTTTATCTCCCCAAACAGAAATACATATCTTCTTAGGATACTGTTCTTCAGTCTCTACAACAATGTTTTGTTTTCTCCATTCACCTTTTGAGCTTGTACCGGTTTGTAATGGAAGTAATTCTACTAATTTAGCCGTGAGTTGCATTTTTTGAATCTATTTTATTTAATAATCAAGCAAATAGCGGTTTGCTATCTACCTTGTAAACTTACTCAAAATAATTTGATTTAAGCTGAATAAAATTATTGAAAAACCATTTAACGACAACGGTTGTAAGTCTCAATAGATTGCAGCAGAATGATTCAACACTGACATTATTTTTCTTCAATCGACTATTGTTGCAATCAGAATAAATTCCTACTTTTGCATCCGCTTTCAACTAAGGAGAGGTGCTCGAGTGGTTGAAGAGGCACGCCTGGAAAGCGTGTGTACCCCAAAAGGGTACCGTGAGTTCGAATCTCATCTTCTCCGCTTTTTTATATTACTGGAAAGCCGGTAATTTTTTTTGAAACATTCAAAAATAGCCTGAAAAGATTGGTTTTTTCTTGTATTTTTCAAGACAAACTAATAACTTTGCATCATCAAATTGTTCTGTGGTGTAATGGTAGCACAGCAGATTCTGGTTCTGCTCGTCTGGGTTCGAGTCCTAGCAGAACAACACTGAAAAATCCCTGTAAATTATTTTTGCAGGGATTTGTTGTTTTATATTGTTATTTAACCATTTATCCTCAATATTACCATGCAGGCACGCCACTACATTCAAAACAAAAATACCCGCATTGCTTATTACGACAACGGTAAAAATGCCACGCCAATCCTTTTCCTCCATGGACATTTTAGTTGCGCAAGCACGTTTAAGCATATTGCAAAAGAACTGGACGGGTATCGTACCATCCTGATCGACCAGAGAGGTCACGGCTGGAGCGATCACAGCGACGACTATTCCCGCGAGGCCTACATAGATGATGTGCGTGCCATCGTTGAGGCTCTCCATTTGAAAGATGTAATCATAGTTGGACATTCTTTGGGAGGAGTCAACGCGTATCAGTTTGCTGTCCGTTACCCACAATACGTCAAAGCTTTAATTATTGAAGACATTGGCACCATTGTAAATAGTGACATGCGTTCGTTTTTACTATGGCCATGCCGCTTTGACTCCATCCGGTCGTTAAAACTCCATTTTCGCAAGAACAAAATGGGCGACAACACTTATTTCATGGAAAGCATCACCGAATTTGAGGATGGATGGGGTTTTCGGTTCAATTACGAGGACATTGTACGTTCTCAACAACAACTCAACGGCAATCACGAAAATGACTGGAAGCAAATTACCTGTCCGGTATTGCTAATGCACGGTGAAAAAAGCTGGGCTTTCCAGTCAGACAATGCCACGGCAATGTGCGAAGGCAAACCCAACGTAAGATTTATTGAATATCCGGGTTGCGGACACGTGATCCACGACGAGCATCCCCAAAAATACGTCTATGACATTAAAACGTTTTTAGAATCTCTATAGATTACAGAAGTATATTCCGCGTTGGTTTTGTATTTTTGTTTGTCAAACGAAGTAACGTTCTCCTTATTCATCGATTAATCACTTTGATCATGATGCTTAGAATTCTTTTCTCCCTACTGGTTCTTGTTCATGGCCTCATACATTCAATGGGCTTTGCCAAAGCATTCGGTTTTGCATTTGTCAACCAACCCATTTCTATTTCCACATCTGCCGGGTATGCATGGCTAGCCAGCGGACTTCTTTTTCTCGCTACCTCATGGTTATTCATTGCTAAGAAAAAAAGCTGGTGGATAGTCGCAATCATTGCTGTGGCATGCTCTCAGGTATTGATTGCTTCCATCTGGCAGGATGCCCGTTTTGGAACGATTGCCAACGCAATTATTTTGTTTGCTTCCATTCTTGCGGGAGGGAGTGCCTGCTTTGAAGAAATATTTAGGCATGACGTACGCAAAAATTTAAAGAACAACTTCTTTTCCACAAGTGATCTCCTCACAGAACAAGACATGCATCACCTTCCCGAACCGGTAAAACGATACCTCAGGTATGTCGGCGTTGTAAATAAGCCTAAAATCAAAAATTTAAGAGTGGTTTTTGAGGGAGACATGCGGGATAAAGGAAAAGATTTCTTTCCATTTGTGGCAGAACAATACAACTTTTTTGCCACTCCGGCGCGCTTATTCTTCATGAAAGGGAGAATGTTCGGGATAGAAGTTCCCGGCTACCACAAATATGCCAACGCGAAAGCCCGCATGAATATAAGGCTATTCGGGCTCATCTCTGTCATCAAAAAATCCGGTCCGGTAATGGACAAAACCGAAACCGTTACGCTCTTTAATGACATGTGCTTGTTGGCTCCGGCATCATTGATTGACAAAAGAATTGAATGGCAGCCTATCAACGACTCCATGACAAAAGCCATATTCACCAACGAGAACATTTCCATTTCCGCCATACTCTATTTCAATGCAGAAGGACAGTTGGTAAATTTCACATCAAACGACCGTACGGCAATTGCTTATATGAAAGAATTTCCGTTTTCCACCCCGATAACTGAATACAAAAACATCAACGGATACAATCTTATTTCGAAAGGTGACGCGGTATGGCATTACCCCGATGGCAAATTCGTTTATGGCAAATTTACCCTGCAAGAGATTCAGTATAACAGAGATTCTATTGATTAAGTTGATCTAAAAGCATATTTATAACTCCGTCCTTTAGGGCGGAGACAAAATGGGAGGGACCCCGATTGGCTTTAGCCTTGAAAAAAGAAAGCAACAATAAATATTCAGGGTAAAGCCCATTAAGAGAAAGTCGTTCATTACTCCGCCCTAAAGAACGGAGTTAAGGTAACAACGCTATGAAAAACAAATAATGCCTGCTTCTTCGATCTCATTCTAAGAATCATCTTCTGTATAATATCTCTATCAAAACAAAAAAGCGACCTATTTGGTCGCTTTTTTGTTTTGATTGTTGGGCTTATTCTTTTTATTGAGAATCTCCTTTGACTCCATCAGTTTGAGGAAATCCGGATTTATATTCAACCGACCGCGCGATAACTCTCGCAAATCATCAAATATCTTCCGGTCTTCCACCACTTCTTTGTTCCAGGTAAGGTAACATTTTTTCATGTGGTTGGCAATCAATAATAGAAGCTGATCTTTTTGTTCACCTTCCGGATAATCGACCGCCTTCTCGATCATCTGTTGTAAAACGCGACCGTAATGGGGATAACGCATCGTTTTACTGGTAAACGGAATTTTATCGGGATGTGTGTAAAGGTTTTCCTTTTTCAGCACTTCGCAAGGATAGTCAATATCCAACTTAAAATCAGACATTATAGCCAAATGATCCCACAACTTATGTTTAAAGTTATTGATGTCACGTAAATAGGGAAATAAATTTCCCATTATCGAAATAATAGTCTGAGCACAGCGCGCTCTCTCCTTTGGGTCTTCAATGTTGACGGCATGCTGCACCATTCGCTGAATGTTGCGACCGTATTCTGGTAGTATCAATGTTTGTCTTTTAGCGTATTCCATATCACAGATTCCCCTCCGGCACAGAGGCTTTATTGATAAAGTTTTTGCAAAGGTACACATTTTTATCGCTATTAGAGGTGATTTTCATCTGATCCGAAGGAAAATAGCAGAAATAACGTATTTTTGTAGGCATTTCTTTTCAAATCAGGAATGCCATTGTTGCTCAATTAATTAAAAACACGTTTCTGTATGCGCAAAGTCGTAATAATATTGTTAACCTTTTGCTACACAATGTTTTTAGCCAAAGGAGAAAGCAAGCCCTTAGTCTATCAGATTGATATCCGAAAAGATATTGGTGCCACCACCTGGCTTTATCTGAAAAAAGGATTTGCGGAAGCCAACAAAACAGGCGCCAAGCTAATTGTAATACGCCTCAACACTTACGGTGGCGAAGTAGTTTACGCCGATTCAATGCGTACGCGTATACTAAACAGCAAAATTCCCGTCATTGCATTTATAGACAACAACGCGGCTTCTGCCGGTGCATTAATTGCCATAGCCTGCAACAAAATATACATGCGGACAGGCGCCAGTTTCGGTGCGGCAACTGTTGTGGACCAAACCGGAGGACAATTACCTGACAAATACCAGTCATACATGCGTGCCACCATTCGTTCTACCGCTGAAGCACACGGGAAAGACACTATCATCAACGGCAAAGACACCCTGATTCAATGGAAACGCGACCCGCACATTGCAGAGGCAATGGTCGACAACCGGATTATTATTCCCAATGTGGTCGACTCCGGACGAACGCTGACTTTCACTACCAACGAAGCCATTAAAAACCGCTATTGTGAGGGAAAAGCAGAATCTGTCGACGACATTATCTCGAAGCAAATGGGGATCAAAGATTATGATTTGAAAGTTTACAAACCCTCCGGATTCGACGATTTTCTGGGATTTCTCAACAGCTCGCTTGTGCGCGGAATCCTAATTATGATCATTATTGCAGGGATATATTTTGAATTACAAACTCCGGGATTCGGAGTCCCCATTATTGCAGCTATTATTGCAGCTGCACTCTATTTCGCGCCTCTTTACTTGGGAGGTTCTGCGGCTGGATGGGAAATTCTCCTGTTCCTGATCGGACTTGTTTTGCTAGCTCTTGAAATATTTGTAATTCCCGGATTCGGCATTGCAGGTATTTCGGGCATCATATTAATAATTTGCGGATTAACTTTAAGTATGGTAGACAACATCAACCTCGATTTCAGCAGAGTGCCCGGTGGAGAAATTGCCATCGCACTATTTACGGTTCTTATCAGCATTGCTGTCGCATTCGGCTTCTCCATTTATCTCTCCAGCAAAATTGGCCAAAAAGGCATTTTCAGAAGAGTAGCGCTCGAAGCGGAGCAGCAAATTGCTCAGGGATTTGTAGGCGTCCCTACCGAACCCCAGCAAATAGTAGGCAAAATTGGCATTGCAGCAACTGTTTTGCGCCCTTCTGGTAAAGTGATGGTTGAAAGCAATTTTTATGATGCTGTTTCCGAACATGGTTTTATAGAACAAGGCACAGCGATTAAAGTTACACGCTACGAAGCAGGTCAGGTATATGTAATTAAAAGCGAAGAATAGAGCCAGAGATGCGTAAAAGACAGGAAAATTGATCGGTTGCCATTGTCTTTGAAAAGTTCTACTTTTGTAGCCGCAAATAGAAAAACAGAATAATCAAGCAATAAGATGTTAGTAATCGGCATAGCCGGAGGCACAGGCTCCGGAAAAACTACAGTTGTACGCAAAATAATCGACCGCCTCCCGGCCGACGAAGTTGTTGTTTTACCTCAGGATTCATATTACAGAGACAGCTCGCATATTCCTCTCGAAGAACGTTTTGATATAAACTTCGACCATCCGAATGCCATTGAATTCGACTTATTGGTTGATCATATAAAGGAACTCAAAAAGGGCAATTCTATAGAACAGCCTATCTACTCATATCTTACATGCACAAGAGCGGAAGAAACCGTCTCCATTTCTCCCCGCGACGTTGTAATCATTGAAGGCATTCTTGTACTCACTCATCCTGAATTGCGCGATCTGATGGATCTGAAAGTATTTGTGGATACTGATCCCGACGATCGTCTCATTCGTGTCATCAACCGGGATATTCTGGAACGCGGACGTTCTGCCACAACCGTGATGGAACGCTACCAAACCACAGTAAAACCCATGCACCTGCAATTCATTGAACCTACCAAAAGATTCGCGGATCTCATTGTTCCTCAGGGTGGTGACAACGAAATTGCCATTGACATTCTGACAATGTATATCGAACAAAATCTTGGTGTTGAGGTAAAAAAATAACTCCATTTTCATTTCAAATAAAAATAGCTGTATCCTGCGATGCTTACATTTCCACTTCCATTTATCGAACAAACCAAAGAACTTTTAGGAACAGAGTGGGAAGCTTTTGAACAAGCCTTGCAAAGTGAAGCTCCTGTAAGTATTCGCCTGAACAACAAACTAAACCTTGATCTGTCATACGAGAGAGTTCCCTGGTGTCAGTCGGGTTATTATCTACCTGAGAGACCCCTTTTCACAGCAGATCCGTTATTCCATGCCGGAACTTATTACGTTCAGGAAGCCGGTTCAATGTTTTTGGAACAGGTAATCAGGCAGCACGTCCACAACCCGGTGTACGCACTGGATCTTTGTGCTGCACCCGGAGGAAAATCCACCCATTTATCAAATCTGCTGCCGGAAGGAAGTTTTCTTATTTCGAACGAGACCATACGTCAACGAGCCTATATTTTGGCCGAAAACATGCAAAAATGGGGTAACCCCAATATTGCCGTCACGAACAATTCTGCGGCTGATTTCGGCAAACTTCCATCACTCTTCGATGTAATTGTCACTGACGTTCCCTGTTCGGGAGAAGGTATGTTTCGCAAAGATCCGGCTTCTATCAATGAATGGTCGCCTGCCAATGTGGAACTTTGCGCCTCGCGACAGCAATCTATCATCAGCGACGTATGGCCATCCCTGAAAGAAGACGGCATTTTGGTTTACAGCACCTGCACTTACAACAGAAGCGAAGATGAAAATAATATAGAATGGATTGCAGACACTCTTGGGGCGAAAATCCTTACGGTCAACGTTTATGAAACATGGGGCATTACCAAAAGTGAATCCGGCTATCATTTTTATCCGCATAAAACACAAAGCGAAGGGTTTTTTATTGCTGTTTTGCAGAAAACATCTTCAGCTACAACCGCTTTCAGAAAAAGCAAAAACAACGATTCTAAAAACAGGCAATCCTTATTGAAACCCGATGCCTTCATTTCTTATCTTAACGGGAATAACTGGATGTTCCGATTGGTTAAAAATGGGATATTTGCGTATCAAAAACAATTTGAAGATATTATCTCTGAAATAAATAATCATCTGAATCCTTTGTTTACCGGAATACAAATGGGTGAACAAAAAGGAGCTGATTTCATTCCTCACACAGCATTGGCTCTATCGAAAGTTTTGAACCGAAACGACCTTGCAGTCGCCAATGTTGACTGGCAAACAGCTATATCTTATCTCCGAAGGGAAGCAATTGTACTCCCTGATTCTCCAAAGGGATATGTTATAATTGCCTACAACGATACGCCATTAGGATGGGTTAAGAACCTGGGTAACAGAGCCAACAATCTTTATCCTTCCGAATGGCGCATCCGCATGAACATTGACCTGAACACTCCACACAAAAGCCCTCTCACAGGAAACAACTTGTAACATATTTTGCAACATATTTTATGTATATTTGTCTCGACCAACATATACACTATCAGAGTTCCTTGTTACCTGAATCGTCATGCAAAAAAAAGTTTTAGTTGCTTATGCCTCTAAATACGGGGCTACGGAAGAAATTGCAGAAAGAATCGGATTAATCCTTAGCCAGAGCGGTTTATTGGTTGATGTACTACCCATATACGAAACCGTCACACTGGAACCATATCAGGCGATAGTGATGGGCTGTGCCGTTTATTTCGGTCAATGGCGCCGCCCCGCCATAAAGTTCTTAAGAAAAAACAAACACGAACTGACAGGCAAGGACGTTTGGCTATTCTCGAGTGGCCCGACGGGTAAAGGCAATCCTGTAGAAATAATGAAAGGATGGAAGTACCCTCCCACCCTTCAATTAGTGATGTCGACAATAAAACCTCACGATATAGCTCTTTTTCACGGCCAGCTTAGCCTCGACAAAATGAATATGTTTGAACGGTTTATTATCAGTAAAATTAAAGCTCCTGTCGGAGATTTCAGAGAGTGGGATGCTATCGAAAACTGGGCAGAAAGCATTGCCAAACAGTTAAGTACCCCTTATTAAGGGGCATTTTTATTTTTCAATCTCTTTTTTCAGCATAGCCAGTGCTTCTATAGTAGCGCGAGTGATATTTCTATCCCTGAATTTCCCAAACTGAAAACATTCACTCACTACCTTATCCCGAACAGCTACAGCAATCCACACCATGCCTACCGGCTTTTCCGGTGTTCCTCCGGTAGGACCAGCCACTCCTGATGTAGCAACTGCAACATCCGTATTGAATCGCGATTGTACGCCACGCACCATCTGTTCTACCACCTGTTGGCTCACAGCTCCGTAGGTATTCAAAACCGACTCCGATACTCCCAGAATGTTGTGTTTTATTTCATTTGCATAGGCAACAACGCTACCCTTATAATAATCGGAGCTACCCGATATCGAAGTAATTAAGTGCGCAATATTTCCTCCGGTACAACTTTCGGCAGTAGCCATGGTCATCTGCTTTTGACGCAACAAGTCGCCGACTACCACCTCCGGAGTAATATCGTCAAGAGCAAGAATTGCATCACCCAAGATGGGTTTTACTTTCTCTATTTGGGCATCCAGCACACTCGACAATTCCTGTTGGTCGTTCATGGAGGCTGTCAGCCTTAGACGCATCAAGCCAATTTGCGGCAAATACGCGAGTTTGACAAAATCAGGCAGATTATTTTCCCACTCCTCAAGTTTGATAGCCAGCGCCGACTCAGAATAACCTCCAACAATTATATGCCGGTGTTGCAATGAAGGAACTCTGAAATATTGTTTCAGGCGGGGAATAATTTCGTTACTCATTACCGTTTTCATTTCCATAGGCACACCCGGCATCGAAACAAGTATTTTACCGTCCCGTTCAAACCATGTAATGGGCGCTGTGCCGACAGTATTTGAAATCACGGTTGCTTTTTCAGGAACCATTGCCTGCATCCGGTTCAGCTCATTCATTGCACCGGGACGTCCGGCAAAAAAACTCTCCACATCTTTGTAAATTCTTTCACTAAATACCATTTTTGTTTCGAAGAACTCACACAATGTTTGCAAGGTAATATCATCTTTCGTAGGGCCTAATCCACCCGTTATCAGTACGATATCCGCCTTTCCCAACAATCTCCCAATTGTTTCTTTAATTTCAACGGCGTCATCACCTATAGATGTTATGCCTCTTACTCTAAATCCTTCTTTTGCGAGCTCCGCCCCCATCCAGGCCGAATTAGTATCGACAACCTGCCCTAAAAGTAACTCATCTCCAATCGTAATTATTTCGACATTCATAACATTACAGTTTTAGTCAACACGACAAATGTCCTGATAAACAGGAATTTCCCTCAAATAACTCATTTGCATTGATTCGTAATCCAAATGACAACAAAAATGCTTCATTCCATTACTCACCAGCAGATATTCGACCTTCAGCTCCCATATATAACGCGCTATCTGATCAAATACTCCCTGCGTTATTTCCACGGCAGGTGCTTTGTATTCGGCAATAAGCAAGGGCATGCCAAACGTATCGTACACCACCGAATCACATCGTCTGATTAAACCGTTTTGGCGCAACGAAATTTCATTTCCTATCCTTGCAGCAGGAAAACCTTTCTCGTTTACCAAAAATTCGATAATGTTTTGACGAACCCATTCCTCGGGAGTTAGCGTCACATATTTCTTGCGCAAACGATCAAAAATAAGATGCTTGCCATCTTTTTCCTTCAAACGAAACGAATATAACGGTAAATTCAGTGGTAACATTGCCTCAAAAATAAAACATAATTGACACGCTGATGCCTCTAACCATTGAAATTAAAGACTCCCCGTGTTTCAAAATGACAAAGTTACCACCTTCATTTGTAAATTTGAAAAGAAACATGCGCTTGATAGCAACAATTTTTGTAATTTTGCAAACAAATTTTGTTACCGCGTTGTATGTCATCATCCTTACATTCAAAAGAAAATCTGGAATTTATAACAGTAGCTGCTGAATTTTGCCTATTTTTAGAACAACTTCCTGAAATTGACAAGAAACAATTTTTAAACCGTGTTATAAAATACCTGCCGCTCGTCTATCTGAAAACATCCTTATTGCCCTTCAATAGCGATGATTACGAATCGGAACCGGAACGCATCGTAACAGAAACCGATTATGAACTTGTAAGAAGCAATATTGCATCACTGATGGGAATGGATGATAATTATCTGGAAGTATTTCACCCTGACATGCAATACTCCGACACGCCAATTGCGGCTACAATTTCGGAAGACTTAGCTGACATTTATCAGGAACTCAAAGATTTTCTGTATAATTGCCAGATCGGCAGCGACGAAGCCATGCAGGATGCCTTAACATATTGCCTTTCCGCATTCAAAGAACACTGGGGACGCAAGCTGTTAAATGCCATGCGCCCGCTACATCAGGCTTTTTATAACGACAATAACGACGAAGATATTGACACGACCTCTACCCCTGCGGATGATGACCATGAAATTCCATTTCTGAAATATCAACGCAGAGAGTAACTTTTTTGAAAAAAGACCAAAATAATGATTTATCAAGCATCAATAAGCAAAGAAACTATAGCAGGACTGCCCACAGCCGCCTTTGATGGGAAAATAATTGTAGTGCATTCTGTTGAAGAACTGGAGTATGCAATTGCGTACTTATCAGCACATAAACTTATTGGCTTTGATACAGAAACCAAACCTGCATTTTCGCGGGGACAAACCCACAAGGTCGCTCTTTTACAATTATCGACTGATGAAATTTGCTTTTTGATCCGCCTCAATGAAATTGGATTTCCTCAAGTTTTGGTGGAACTTCTGAATAACATTGATGTAAAGAAGATCGGACTCTCTCTTCGAGACGATTTCAAGGCGCTAAGCAGACGTGCACTTATTCACGCAGACAGTTTTATTGATCTGCAGAATGTTGTGCATGAATATGGTATAAAAGATCAGAGTCTGCAAAAGATCTACGCCATTCTTTTTGGGAAACGTATATCAAAATCCCAACGCTTATCAAACTGGGAAGCATCAGAACTAACTCAGGCACAACAACTATACGCAGCTACAGATGCCTGGGCCTGCCACCAAATTTACCAAAAACTCAAACAAGACGTATGATTTTACCGAAAATAACGCTCAAAAGAGGAAAAGAAGAAGCTCTTTTACGTTTTCACCCCTGGATTTTTTCCGGCGCCATTCATCGCATCGAAGGAAATCCGAAGGAAGGCGACATCGTAGAAGTTTACACCGCACAACAACAATGGATTGCAATAGGATACTACCAGATTGGAAGTATTTCTGTTCGCATTCTGTCCTTCAAACCCATAGAAATTGATGATCAGTTCTGGCTGGCAAAAATCCAGAACGCCTATAATATAAGAGTAGCACTGGGGCTGGCTCAGAATCCACAAAACACGACATACCGGCTTGTACATGGCGAAGGTGATAATCTTCCCGGACTTGTTATTGATGTTTACGATACGACAGCTGTTGTGCAGGCACACACCGTTGCAATACACAACGTGCGTCACTCCATTGCTTCCGCATTAATGCAGACTGTAAAAGGCCTTGAAAATGTTTATTATAAATCGGAAGGTACTTTACCATTCAAAGCGGATGTAACTCCTGAAAACACCTATTTAGTAGGCCAGGAAACCGATTGCATTGCAATGGAACACGGGCTTAAGTTTCATGCAGACTGGTTACGCGGCCAAAAAACAGGATTTTTTGTAGATCAGCGCGAAAACCGGCTTTTACTTGAAAAATATGCCCACGGACGATCTGTTCTCAATATGTTTTGCTATACCGGGGGCTTTTCGTTTTATGCTCTAAGAGGAGGAGCTCAACTTGTTCATTCTGTGGACAGTTCGGCAAAAGCAATAGAACTAACCAACAAAAATGTAGCACTGAATTTTCAGGAAGAAACAAGACATGAAGCCTATGCCGAGGATGCTTTCAAGTTTCTCGAACAGGCAAAAGACAAATACGATCTTATTATATTAGACCCACCGGCTTTCGCAAAACACAAGAATGTTCTTAAAAACGCTCTACAGGGCTATAGAAAACTAAACGCAAAAGCATTTGAACAGATAAAACCTAACGGCATTCTGTTTACATTCTCCTGTTCACAGGTTGTTTCAAAGGAACAATTCAGGCTGGCAGTATTTTCCGCCGCAGCACAATCCGGTAGAAATGTACGGATTCTGCATCAGTTAGCTCAACCTGCTGATCACCCCATTAACATCTATCATGCTGAAGGTGAATATTTAAAGGGACTTGTTCTATACGTCGAGTAAATGCATTAGTGCTGATTATCTGCAACATACATCTGTTAAGAAAATTTATTCATTATAAATTACGTTAATTATAAACAGTTCTTGCTCAGACCATTTGGAAAACGTGAAATTACACTATACCTTTGCATTGTGTTTTTCATGGTATTAGATTTAAGGTTAACAAGGATTGTGGTTGTCGGGAGACAACCCTTTCTATTTTAAATTCGATTTTATTTCACAAGCCAAATTGGCTTTCCAATAAAAAACAAGAGAGTAAAGAAGTCAAATTCTTTACTCTTTTTTATTTGGCATAAACATACATGAATTAATTTGAAAAAACCTCAATTTATTTGGCAACAACACATTCCACGTCATATCTTTGCACTGTGTTTTTCATGGTATTAGATTTAAGGTTAATGAGGATTGTGGTTGTCGGGAGACAACCCTTTTCTTTTTTAAATAAATCCAAATTAGCATACCAACCTTCCACAAATACAAAACATAATATACTACTGTATATCTATCACTTACGCCATTACACGCTCACCTCATAACGCAAATACAATTTAATATCAATTAATTTATATGAATTATTTTGGTTGACCAGTTCAAAATCCATTATCTTTGCACTGTGTTTTTCATGGTATTAGATTTTAAGGTTAATAATTGATTGTGGTTGTCGGGAGACAACCCTTTCTTTTTTAAATACTTACTAAAGACACAAATCCCCCACCCCTTCCTAAAAACAACAAATCCACTATATACCAAACACTTAAACAAACGACAAATTCAGGCCCCACTAAAAGTCTATTAATCAATATAAAAAAAGTGCAAAAAATTTGGTTTACCAACCATTTTACGATTATCTTTGCACTGTGTTTTTCATGGTATTAGATTTAAGGTTAATAATTGATTGTGGTTGTCGGGAGACAACCCTTTCTTTTTTTAAATACATCCGTATTATAATGCACCTTAAGCACTTCACACAAAACTTCACTGCAAAACAAAGGAAATGCTCCTGAATGTAATATTTGCACGTTTATTCCGTTATATTTGCATCAATTTAATTGTAATATGTCACACACGATGCCCCGATATTCTTTCTTCCGCAAACTTATTCTTCTGTGCTTTATCATAACTTTTTCGTACTCTGCCTTTGCCCAGAAATCTTTTGCTCCGGGGGAAACATTGACATACAAAGCTTATTACCACTGGGGAGTACTCTGGTTGCCGGCAGCTAACATCACTCTAAAAGTATTGCCCAACGAAGACCCCAATTTTTTAACTATCAAAGCAAACGGAATAAGTTTCAAACGGTACGATCTCTTTTTCAAAGTCCGTGAAAATTTTGAATCAACCATATTCAAGAATACCTTATTGCCAATAGAAGCCAGCCGCAACGCAGTTGAAGGATCCTATTCAGCCCAGGAACACTATCGCTTTAACGATTCCGCCAATACTATCGATTATAACATTTCTGTAAACGAAGGGAAAACTAAAAATTCCGGTAAAATAGAAAAAGCTGACGGATATTTCGATATGCTATCAGCCGCCTATTACATGCGCGAATATGATTTTTCAAAGCTGAAACTTAACCAAAAGATCCGTGTACATACTATCATAAACGGGAAAATATACCCCATTGAAATACAGTATGTCGGGAACGAAACATGCAAAGACAATAACAACAAATCGTACATGTGTGCAAAATTTGCAGCAAGTACAGTTCCGGGAACCGTTTTCAAAGGAAACGAGAAAATTTCAATCTGGATGAGTCTGGATTCCGCAAAATTTCCGGTAAAGGTTACTTCCAAACTAAAAATCGGGGAAATCAATGTCGAATTAACGGGTGCTTCCGGCACAAAATAGGACGTTATTCATTTGACTGATAGTTGAAAAATGTGTAACTTGCAGAAAATTTGGCCGACATATTGTCGCGTAATACATTTTTCATACTATGAGAGTTATCGACCTGATTAACAACAGCAAAACGACTGCCTTTTCTTTTGAAATCCTGCCTCCACTAAAAGGCAACAGTATCGACCTGGTTTATAAAACCATTGATTTACTGCGACCTTTCGACCCAAAATATATCAACATCACCACGCACCGGAGCGAAATCGTATACAAAGAAACCGGACCCAACCTGTTTCAGCGGGTTGCAGAACGGCATCGTCCGGGCACGGTAGCCATTGCAGCTGCAATTCAAAACAAATATAAAGTCAATGTTGTACCGCATATCATCTGCAGCGGTTTTTCCAAAAGCGAAACCGAATATGCACTGATCGACCTGCAATTTCTGGGAATTACCGATTTACTGGTATTGCGTGGAGACAAAGCAAAACATGACAAAGCTTTCATGCCCGGCGAAGAGGGACATGCCCATGCCATCGATCTGCAACAGCAAATCAACGATTTCAACAGCGGAAAGTTCATGGATGGCTCCATCATCAAACAACCGGTATCGACCTTCTCGTACGGTGTTGCCGGATATCCTGAAAAGCATGACGAAGCACCAAATCTGGATTCCGACATCCACTGGTTGAAAGAGAAAGTGCGTTTGGGAGCCGAGTATGTAGTAACTCAAATGTTTTTCGACAATGAAAAATACTATGCTTTCGTGGAACGTTGCCGTAAAGAAGGAATCACAGTACCTATTATTCCTGGCCTAAAACCTATCACACTGATGAATCAGTTGACTGTTTTGCCGAAAATTTTTCATGTGGATATTCCGGAACCTTTAGCCACCGAACTTGCCAAATGCAAAACAGATGCCGAAGCTCTCGAAGTTGGCGTAGAATGGTGTACAATGCAAGCTCTGGATCTAAAACAACACGGAGTACCCAGCATACATTTTTACACCATGATGGCCACACAGAGCGTAAAACGCGTGGCTGAGAAAGTATATTAAACCCAGGACAAAGAGCAAAGAACAAAGATTAAAGAGAACCGCTTCATCAGTCTTTGTCCTTTATTCTTTTATCGTTATTCTAAAATGCCCGAAGCCTGCTCGCTATATGAACTGAACGAACGGATCAAAGATGCGATTTCCGTTTCATTTTCTCAGACTTTATGGGTAAAAGCCGAGATTAGCGAAATACGCGAAAATGCGAACGGGCACTGCTACCTCGAACTGATCGAAAAAGACTCCAAAAGCGATCGCATTACGGTACGAAACAAAGCCACCATCTGGTCATTTACTTACCGGATGCTGAAACCCTATTTTGAGGCTGCCACCGGAGAACAACTACATGCCGGAGTGAAAATTCTGATCGCATGTACGGTAGAATACCACGAACTCTACGGATTAAGCCTCAATATTTCCGATATTGACCCAACCTACACCCTCGGAGAAGTTGCCCTCCGGCGACAACAAATCATCAATCAGCTACAGGAAGAGGGCATTGCCGATATGAATAAAGAGATGAAATTAGCAGTTGCTCCCCAGTGCATTGCAGTAATTTCTTCGGCAACCGCCGCCGGATATGGCGACTTTCTCGACCAATTGCAGGACAATAGCTTCGGCTTTCAGTTTTACCATCACCTTTTTCCTGCCATCATGCAAGGCGACCGCTCCGAACAATCACTTGTCGAAGCGCTGGACAGCGTCTATCGACATATCGACAAGTTTGATGCCGTTGTCATAATTCGAGGCGGTGGTGCCACGGCCGATCTTAGCTGCTTCGACCGTTATTCACTGGCAGCACACACTGCGCAGTTTCCATTGCCTGTTCTGACTGGCATCGGGCATCAGCGTGACAATACCATTCTTGATATGGTGGCGCATGCATGCCTGAAAACACCAACAGCCGTTGCCGAATTTTTGATTAACCGAATGCAGGAGGCTTTCGGTTTATTGGAAGAACAACAAGAAAATCTGCTTCAGTTCGTTGACGAGATCAGCGAAAAGCATGCCGATCGTTTGAAAGACCTCACACGAAAGCTGCCACAGCTTTTACTCGGAAGAACTACAGAACATAAAATGCAGCTTGAACGCTACAAGATGCAACTCAAACAGGCATCGAAAGCAATTATAACCACTCAAAATCAAAAGCTATCCGGTTACAGTCAACCTTTCTCCAGACTGGCTAACCGCATAATTAAGGAACAACAACATCGACTCGAACAAAAAGAGTTACAATTGAAATACATCAACCCGCTGACCATTCTCGAAAAAGGATATACCATGACTTATGCCAACGGAAAACGGGTAACAAGTGTCACCGATGTGCAATCCGGGGACCGAATCACGACGGCATTTAAGGATGGCAATATAGAAAGCGTTGCCAAATAAAAAGAGAGCCGACTGAGTATTAAACTCAGTCGGCTCTCTTTTGTGAAATATTGGAATATTGAAATCTAAATCTTGGAATTCAGTTATTCTCCCACATAAACCGGTTCAGAAGCAACGCTCTCCTGATGCAGTCGGTTAAGAGAGGTAATCACATATTTCGCTTTCTCCTTCGGATCGGGAACAATGTAATATGGATCACGCACAATTTTCATAATCTTTGCTCCATTGTTCAAATCAATGGTTTCGTCCAAACCAAAACGGTAGATGCAGTAATATGCCGATTGCTCCAGCTCTTTCTTAGCCTGAGCACCTTGCCAGATTACTTTCAACTTGCAATTATCAATTGTAAATCGCAGGCCCGATATAGGAGCCGGAGTCACTTTTTCCATCGCAGGATATACCGGAATCAATGACGGAATGCGTTGATAGTGTTGTGCCAGCGTGTCGAGCGATCCGAATGGATTCTCACGCATCTGATATCCCGACCACCAAATATTTCCCTGAATATTGGGTGTTTCACGGGTCAGTCGCATCTTTTCGGCAAACTGTGTCTTATTCGGATCTTTGAGATCTTTTTCATTGAAAGTGGTAATGCTTTGGCCGACATAGACGTTGGTACCATAACTATTCTTGCTCCACCAGTCGATCAATGTTGCGTAATCGGCAGCCTTGTGACCGATTTTCCAGTAAAGCTGCGGAGCCACATAATCGACCCAATGATTTTTCTGCCAAAGCAACACGTCGGCGTACAGGTCGTCGTAATTTGAAAGGCCGTTCGTTTTGCTACCACTACCGTCGGGAGTACTACCCACATTACGCCAAATACCAAACGGACTCACACCAAATACCACCCAGGGCTTTTCGTGATGCACGGTTTCACACACCTCTTTAATAAGCTGATCGACATTGTTACGTCGCCAGTTAGCACGCTCATCTTTCCCGAAACCCTGTTTTTTCGCATATTTTTTGAACGATTTTACATCATTGAATTCTTCACCCTTGATAGGATAAGGATAAAAATAGTCGTCGAAATGAATACCGTCAACATCATAGCGTTCAACAATATCTTCCACCACTTTGTTCACAATTTTACGCGATTCGGGCTGACCCGGATCGAAGTACAACTGTTTGCCATAATGGATAAAAAGCTTCGAGTGCTTTTTGTTCATCTTCGACAACACTTCCGACTCGCTACTAGTGACACGGTAGGGATTAAGCCACGCATGTAGCTGCATACCGCGTTTGTGACACTCTTCTATCATAAAGGCGAGCGGATCCCACATCGGATTGGGTGCTTTGCCTTGTTCTCCGGTCAGATAGCGACTCCAGGGCTCCAGTTTAGATGCATAAAAGGCATCGGCCTGTGGGCGAACCTGAAATACGACAGCATTCATACCTGCCTTTTGAAAACTATCGAGCATATTTGTCCACTCTTTCTGAATGGCTTCGGCCTTCATGGTGCGGTATTTCCAGTTACCGACCGTGTGAATCCACACACCGCGAAATTCACGTTTAGGAACTACCTCCGAATAAACCGAAAGAGAAATTTGAAAAGCCAATGCTAATGTCAGAACGATTCTGATATTTTTACAACTCATTATAAAATTCCGGATTGATTATTTGCTAACGTAATAGATGATTGTCTCTTTGGCTGCCTCAACGCTTGGCGTAAGGGCATGATAAAGGATTTTCTCCGCAGAGACATACTCAGGTAGGTTTACCTCTTCCACCTTAAACCCGACAGAGCGCATCCGGTCGGCATAATCGCGACCGTACTCACGCACATGGTCTTTCTGTCCGAAATGTTTCAGGCGTTCTTCGGGTGCTGTGATCGTTTTATCTTCATAAGTCACAGCACGATCAAGGTTGACCGGAGACTGAACAATACCCCACCCGCCGGGTTGCATCACGCGATAGAGTTCGCGCATGGCCAGCAGATCATCGTCCACATGTTCAAGAATATGGTTGCAGAAAATAACATCGAATTTATTATCCTCAAAAGGAATATCCTGAATATCCATCTTTACGCGAGCCAACGGAGATTCCAAGTCAGCCGAATAGTAGTCGACATTCGACATAGCACCGAATCGCTTGATAAAGCAGTATTCGGGAGCAATGTGCAACATCACGCTTTGTTTGGTAAAAAAATCAGTTTTCGCCTGCAAAAAGAGCCAGATCTGACGGTGACGCTCCAACGACAAGCATGAAGGACAAAGTGCATTTTCGCGCGAATTGACATAGCCATAAGGCAGTAATTTGCGGAAATGGTGATGACACACAGGGCATTCGTATTTGCTGCCCACGTAAGAAATGGAGCTGGCTCTTACAGCCACATGAGCAAAAAGTTGCAGATACTTTCGGGGAATATGGTTCAGCACGAACCGGATAAGTTTCTTCATTATTTAATGTAACATTTTATAGACTAATTCTTTCAGGAGATCTCCCGCATCGGTCGATACATTTTCAATTCCTTTGGAACGCGCATCGCATTCGCGCAGCCAGGCAATAATCCGCAGGGTTTTGCCCGCCGAAAAGCGCTTAGCTGCCGCCTGAAAATCTTTGACAAAATAGGGATTGACACCAAGCTCACGAGCCACATTTGCCTGACTCTTATCCTGCAAATAGTGGTACACCATCAGGTTGCTGAAGAAATTGAACAGAACGGAGAGAGTGACAATAATCGGGTTATTCTTGGGATTGTCGGCAAAGTACCGCGTAATACGGTTCACCTTCAACACGTCGCCGGCCACAATGGCGCTTTGCAACTCAAAGTTATTGAAATCCTTGCTAATACCGATGTTCTTCTCTATCAGTTCGGGTGTGATGGTCGGTTCAGAAGCCGGTTTGGTAATGAGCAGTTTATCAAGCTCGTTGGCCACCTTGCTCAGGTCGGTTCCCAGAAATTCGGTCAACATAAGCGCCGCCTTCTCTGAAATTTTCACCTTACGATCGGCCAGATACTTTACAATCCAGGGGGGAATCTGATAATCGCGTAACTTTTCAGAAACAAACAACACTCCGTTTTTCTCAATTTCCGAAGTGACCTTTTTCCGTTTGTCGAGCGTGCCGTATTTGTGGCAAAACACAAGAATGGTGGATACGAGGGGTTTTTGCAAATAGAACGAAAGTTCGTCGATTGCTTTCAACTGCTGCGCCTCCTTGACAATGACTACCTGATATTGCGAGCCCATTGGAAAACGCTTGGCAGCATTGATCACCGTACGGATGTCGGTATCCTTTCCGTAAAGCACTGTTTGGTTGAACGATTTATCCATCTCGTCCAGCACGTTTTCTTCGATGTAATCGGCAAGTAAATCGATGTAGTAAGCTTCCTCTCCCATAAAGTAGTACACCGGGGCATACTCCTTACATTTGAGTTTGTCGAGAATTTGCTCGTATGAATCTGATTTTTTAGCCATTATTCGAAACGCAGATGCTTGATTGTACTACTATTATTCATAATCGAGCTCAAGGCTTTTACGCCAATGCGTAAGTGCTCTTCCACAAAATTTGCGGTCACATTATTATCACTGGCCTCGGTTTTTACACCGTCAGGACGCATCGGCATATCCGACACGAGCAACAATGCACCGGTTGGAATACTATTAAAGAAACCGACCGAAAACAAGGTTGCAGTCTCCATATCGACGGCCTGAGCACGGGTATTGTGCAAATATTCCTTGAATTCTTCATCGTGCTCCCACACGCGACGGTTGGTCGTGTAAACAGTACCTGTCCAGTAATCCTTACCAAAGTCACGGATATTGGATGAAACGGCACGCTGTAGCATAAATGCCGGCAGCGCCGGAATTTCAGGAGGAAAATAATCGTTTGATGTACCTTCACCTCGGATGGCTGCAAGAGGAAGAATATAGTCTCCGTTATGGTTTTTATCTTTCAGCCCGCCACATTTTCCAAGGAACAGAACGGCTTTCGGCTGTATAGCTGTGAGCAAGTCCATTATCAACGCCGCATTGGGGCTGCCCATTCCGAAATTAATGATCGTAATGCCATTTGCCGAAGCATTAATCATATTTCCTTCGTTATAAACAGGAACTTTGTAGCGTTCTGCAAACATCTCCACATAATTATTGAAATTCGTCAGCAAAATGTATTGGTCAAAATCTTCCAATTGTCTTTTGGTGTAACGAACTAACCAGTTTTCAACTATCTCTTTCTTTGTTTTCATGCGAAAAATTATTTTGCGTTCAAAGATACAAATTTTCGGTGGCAACCCCGCAAACACAATAAAGATGAACAAAAGCATCACCTTTGAATGCAAATTTATTGCTATCACATTTAAATTTGGTAGCTTTGCAGACAATTACAATTCAACATATAAAATCCGCATAAACATGGTTAAACATTTAGTATTTTGGAAATTAAAAGAAGAGGCTGCCGGAAACGACAAAGCCACCAACGCCAAACTGGTAAAAGAAAAACTGGAAGCACTCAATGGACAAATTGAAGGATTGATTAAACTGGAAGTTGGCATCGACTTCACAGGCAACGCTGCCGACCATGACATCGCACTCTACTCCGAGCTCACAAGCAAAGAGGCATTGAATGGTTATCAGGAAAACCCGCTTCACAAGGCTGTACAATCTTTTGTAAGAGAAGTGGTCAATGCACGTACCTGCGTGGATTACGAAATCTAAATTATCTGTATCCCAACCGAAAGGCGTTGAAGGTGAAACCACCTAACAACGCCTTTTTTGTTTTTATTCCAATCCGCGCAACAAATAGTGCAAGTATATATTTAGTTAATTATATAGAATATTTTAGATTAAAAGTAAATCATATCACAGGAATTCATTACTTTTACAGACTTTAATTGTCATTTGTTAAATACCCATGAATAACCGGCCAAATCATACTTCTGAAAAATACAGGTTCACTGCGCTTGATATCTTCAGAGGGATGACTGTATGTTTTATGATCATTGTCAACACTCCCGGCAATGAAGAAACTACTTTTAGTTTCTTAAAACATGCAGATTGGAATGGATTTACTCCCACAGATCTGGTCTTTCCCTCTTTTCTTTTTGCAGTTGGCAATGCACTTAGTTTTGCAAATAAACGCTGGGCTTCACTGTCTACGAACACGGTAATGTTGAAAATAGCAAAACGGACTTGCCTGATATTTCTTGTCGGTTATCTCATGTACTGGTTCCCCTTCTTTTCGTTGGATTCTGATTCTCATATCGTACTTTCTCCAATATCACACACACGTATCATGGGAGTGTTACAACGAATAGCAATTTGCTATGGGATTGTAGCAATTTTGGTTCATTTTTTCCACAGAGAAAAAATTCTGGCCGTGGGCATTGGATCGTTAGCTTTTTACTGGATGATTTTAGTATGGTTTGGCTCCCCCGGACTGGAATATACAAAAACCGGGAATGCGATTCTTTCTTTCGACTCTCTCACATTAGGAGTAAATCACCTCTACAACGGAGAAGGATTCCCATTCGATCCGGAAGGTATTCTCAGCACGCTACCCGCACTATTCAATGTCATTTGCGGATATATAGCAGGCGATTACATTCAAAGAAAAGGCATTAATCACAAAATGCTCTCGGAGTTTGTTTTGGTTGGCTTGGGACTACTTATGATAGCGTACGTCTGGAACTATATTTTTCCAATCAACAAAAAATTATGGACCAGCTCTTATGCAGTCCTAACGGTCGGACTGGATAATCTATTATTGGCTGCCATCATCTATGTGACTGATTTCCTCAAAATAAAACAAGGCCGTAATTTCTTTCAGGTTTTCGGAAAAAATCCTCTTGCTATTTATGTTCTAAGCGAAATCGGTGTCGCACTAATGTGGTTGATTCCAATCGGAGATACTCCTCTGTATTCCGTGATATATAACAACATTTTCGCCCATGCCGGTGGATACATCGGATCGCTATTGTTCGCTCTCTGGTGGATGCTTTCCTGCTGGTTGGTAGCCTACTTGCTTGATCGAAGGAAAATCTATATCAAACTGTAACCACAGCTGGGTCATGTCAATGAAAATAAAATATCTTTGCAGATATTTTATTTAATTCAAACAACATGAAACGAGTATTACTCTCCACGCGCCTCTTGCCCGAAGGCTTTGCCGAACTGCAAAAACAGTTCGAAGTGGTATTTCCCGAAAACGAAACTTTTACCCGCGACGAGTTGATCGCTCTCCTGCCCCATTTCAACGCGTTTATCCCCACGTTCGTCTATCCGGTCGATCGTGAGATACTGGATGCCGCCGCACAACGGGTCAAAATCATCTCCAACTACGGCGTGGGCTACAACAATATCGACATCGATTATGCAGCTCAACTGGGCATTGTAGTGACCAATACTCCTGACCCGGTAATAGAACCGACAGCCGAACTGGCTCTTGCGCTGATGCTCGCCGCCGCCCGACGCATCCCCGAATGCGACCGCAAAGTGCGCATCCCCGACGGACTGAAATGGGGTGTACTTGAAAATCTGGGGCAGTCGCTCACGGGCAAAACGCTGGGCATCGTCGGCATGGGACACATCGGTCAGGCATTGGCACGGCGCGCACTGGCTTGCGGCATGCACATTGTTTACTACAACCGCCACCGCCTTTCGCCCGATCTGGAAGCAACTTATAAAGCCACCCGCCTCGATCTTGACGACCTCATCTCTACCTGCGACGTACTGTCGCTCAATACTCCGCTCACCGACGAAACCCGTCATCTGATTGGTCGCGAACAATTGCTACTGATGAAACGGACGGCCATCATCGTCAACACTGCCCGAGGTGCCATTATCGACGAAGCAGCACTGGTGGAAGCCCTCCAACAAGGCTGGATTGCCGCCGCAGGACTGGATGTTTACGAGTTCGAGCCGCAGATTACGCCCGCGCTCTTAGCAATGGACAACGTAGTGTTGGCACCCCACAACGGCACTGCCACCGTCGATACCCGCAACGAAATTGCCCGCTTCGCCTCACAAAACATTATCCGATTCTTCGAAGGAAGAGAGGATATTACGAGGGTGAACTAAATTAATCTCAATAAAAACACTTTGATAGAAGTTAAACAAACTCACAAATTAAATAACTCGCAAAGCCATGGACAATAACTACAAAACAGTTTTACTGGTCGGCAATGGATTTGATTTAAATCTAGGATTAAAAACCAGCTATTCTCATTTTCTGTCGAGTTCTGATTTTAAAGCTCTTGCCCAAACAAATAATCTTTGCATATATCTAGAGAATAAACTTAAACTACAACATTGGATTGATATTGAAAATGAACTAAAAACATATTCACAAAGTGGTAATGACAAAACATTCAAAAAAGAATTTAAAGAGCTTTGTGAGGCTCTCTCCAACTATCTTAACAAACTTGACTACTCAATAATTGATCAATCATCTGTAGCTTATAAATTTTTACATGCCATTGCAAATATTCAAGATATTCTGATCATTGATTTCAATTACACTTCATCCACATGTATTTTATTAAAAGAGTTTGGATGGGATTCTTCAAAAATCACAAGGCAGTTAATAAAAATACATGGTTCTATAGAACAAAACAATATCATTTTTGGGGTTGAAGATAAAGCATCGATAAAAGATTCTCATGTATTTCTTCGTAAAGCATACAATAAATCCTTTCATCCGATACAAATAGAGTCTTCTGTGAGACATCTATATGTATTTGGGCATTCATTAGGAGAAACAGATCATTCATATTTCAACAATTTTTTTTCCTATAGTGCCTCAACTAATGCTTCTTCTTTTATTAATACTAGCACTTCAATAATCAATAAACGTTTTGACATCTATTTTTACAAAGATGATGGATACGACCAAATAATGAAGCAGTTAGACTCACTTACCATTCACAACCTTACCCCATATAAGAAAAATAACGACATTCATCTCATTGATGTAAATAGTCAACTATGCAAACAATCTAAGTTTGAAAGCTTACCCTCATAAAATCCTCGATAGAAAGACATCCTTTATCACAACACTTACTTCTCTCTGTTAAGTGAAATCCCTTATCTTTGCAATCAAATTAAGTTTCACGTTCAATTATGAAGAAAACAATCCTTATTACTATGACCGCATTGTCGATAACGGCGGGTGCAGGCTGCGCCGAAGCTGCAGAAAAGAGCGCTCCGCACAAAGAGTTCAACTACATTGTCGATCAGTTTGCCGACCTGCAGATTCTGCGCTATCAGGTTCCCGGGTTCGAGCAACTGAGCCTCAAACAGAAAGAGCTGATCTATTTTCTCTCGCAGGCTGCCAACGAAGGCCGCGACATTCTGTTCGACCAGAACGGTCGTTACAATCTAGCAATCCGCCGCACGCTGGAGGCCATCTACCTCAATTACAAAGGCGATAAAACCAGCAACGACTACAAGCAGTTCGTTGTTTACCTGAAACGTGTATGGTTTGCCAATGGCATTCACCACCATTACGGAGAAGACAAATTTGCCCCCGGTTTCTCCAAAGAGTTTTTTACCAAACAGGTAAAAGCATTGCCACAGACGAAAGTACCCGTTCGCAAAGAACAGTCGGTAGACGCTTTTTTGGCAGAAATTACTCCGGTAATTTTCGACCCCACGGTGATGCCTAAAAAGGTGAATCAGGCGCATGGTGAAGATCTGATCAAAACCTCGGCTAATAACTACTACGAAGAGGGTATCTCGCAGAAAGAAGTGGAGGATTTCTACACTAAAATGAAAGATCCGAACGATCCGAAACCAATTGCTTACGGACACAACAGCCGCCTGGCTAAAGTGAACGGTAAGTTGGTGGAAAAGGTTTGGAAAGCAGGCGGACTCTACTCGCAGGCCATCACCAAGATTATTTACTGGCTCGAAAAAGCTGTCCCCGTTGCCGAAACGCCTCAACAAAAAGCGGTAATCGAAAAATTGATCGAATTTTACCAGAAAGGCGACCTGAAACTCTTCGATGCTTACGCTATCCTCTGGGTACACGATACCCAATCGCAAATCGATTTTGTGAACGGCTTTACCGAAAGCTATGGCGATCCGCTGGGATTGAAAGGAAGCTGGGAGTCGAACGTCAACTTTAAGAACCTGGAAGCAACCAAGCGCACCGAGACCATCAGTGCCAATGCTCAGTGGTTTGAGGACAACTCTCCGGTGGACAAACGTTTCAAGAAAGAAAAAGTAAAAGGGGTTACTGCCAAGGTAATCACCGTAGCGCAACTGGCCGGCGATTGCTATCCATCCACACCCATCGGCATCAACCTACCTAACTCCAACTGGATTCGCAAGGATTACGGCTCGAAATCGGTAACCATCGAAAACATCATGGAAGCCTACGACAAAGCAGCCCAGAAGAGCGGTTTTAGCGAAGAGTTCGTTTGGAGCGACAAAGAGCTGAAGTCGATCCGCAAATACGGCTTCCTCACCGACCTGCTCCACACCGACCTGCACGAATGTCTGGGACACGGTTCGGGAAAATTGTTGCCGGGTGTCGATCCCGATGCACTGAAAGCCTATGGCAAAACCATTGAAGAGGCTCGTGCCGACCTGTTTGGTCTCTATTACGTGGGCGATCCGAAATTAGTTGAACTGGGCATTCTCCCCGACAAAGAAGCTTACAAAGCCGAATATTACAAATACATGATGAACGGTCTGATGACACAGCTCACCCGCATCGAAGCGGGGAAAAACATTGAAGAGTCCCACATGCGCAACCGTCAATTGATTGCACGTTGGGTGTACGAACATGGCAAGGCCGAAAATGTGGTAGAGTTCAAACAACGCGACGGAAAGACCTTCGTGGTAGTAAACGACTACGAAAAGATGCATAAACTACTGGGTACGTTGCTGGGCGAAATTCAGCGAGTGAAATCGGAAGGCGACTTTGAAGGAGCTAAAAAATTGGTGGAAGATTACGGCGTACAGGTCGATCAGAAGCTGCACAACGAAGTATTGGCCCGCTACAAAAAACTGGAGCTGAAGCCCTACAAAGGCTTTGTCAATCCGGTAATTACAGCCGTGAAAGATGCCAAAGGTAATATCAAAGACGTGAAGATTTCTTACACCGAAGGCTACACCGAACAGATGTTACGCTACTCCGGCAAATTCTCGCCACTACCGACTTATAACGAATAATTGATATATAATTTACGCCTGACAGCAAATAAATCCTGTCAGGCGTTTTTCTTATCTCCCCAACACCAGCTTTCTTAACGTTCGCTGTTCCTCGGAAATTTCCCGCTCCGGTTCAATAAAATTGAACTGTGTCACTTTTACTTTTATCGGAGGATTCTTTATCTCCATCAATTTTCCTTTACGGGAAAACCGCACCGCAACTTCCGCATCTGTTCCCGGGCTCCCGATCAAATTCACGTTATGATAATAATTGCTTTCGTTCAGCAAAGTGTCATTGACAGCCACAATCACATCTCCCTTATCTATTCCAAACGCGTTATAACCAGGAGAAGCATCACGTACCACACACCGTTTATCCTTTGCATCATATTCCACACTCACCCGTCCGAAGGTATAAATGCTATCCGGCTTTTCGGGAGTAAACCGATACCCGATTTTATGCAGATATTCTTTTACAGGCAACTCTTTCGTTCCTACAATGTAATCGTTTATCAACGTCCGGATATCTGGATGAGTTAGGTTGACAATTTCATCAAACAAAGCTTCGTCTTTAAAGTAATGTCCTTTGTATTTCTCATTGAGTTGGAACAACACCTTTTTAAGGTTCATCTTCCCTCCGGTAAGCTCGTTAATCTTTACATCAAGAAAGAAAGAGACAAGAGCTCCACGGTTGTAAACGTTCACATAATAATGCATATCGCTGTTGTCAAAAATCTTCTTCCCGAATTCGGTCATCGAAATATCCTTGTATCTGTCACTGTAAAGGGTTTTCTGGCGAAACGTTTCCCAAAAATCCTCATCAGAAATAAGCGAATCTTTGTACAGAATGACGTTTGATAAATACTCCACGCCTCCTTCGTACAACCATAAATGTTCCGAGGCTTCGGGATTGCGGTAATTAAAATTGTATATCTGCTCCGATTTTAGAGACAAGGGAGTGAGTACATGTAAGAATTCATGAGCCACAACATGAGTGAGAAATGAGTTCAGAATATCCTTATTGCCTGTTTCCGGATAAAAATAAACCGAGCTTTTCCTGTGTTCCATTGCGCCCATGGTGCCGTTTGCCAACAAGGCCTCATCCTGCCAGCCGGGAAAAAGAAATGTAAAAGTATAATTATCGGTAGGAAAAACAGAAAAGAAAGAAGCAAAAGCGTTGGTTATCACCGGGCCAATGGATGTAAGAATATCTCGCGAAGTTATTTTATGGTTGCGGGAAAATACCGCAATATGAAAACGACAGTTTCTGACTTTGACAGAAACCGTATCAGGCTTCATATAAACCAACGGATTATCCTGCAAATCATCGTAATTCGGGGCTTTCAACACATCGTCGGTAGAACTCAACGCAGAAATATTGGCTGAAGTAGCACAATATAATACCGGATCTTTTTTTACGTACACTTCTGCCGGGCAATCTTTAAAACCCTCAAAGTAGCCAAAAAGAGCAAACGTATTCAGACAAAAAAGCGTGCCGGGCTCAAAATAAGTACCCCCGGGTTGAAACACATAGTTTTGCTTTTTCGTATCGGTCCATGTATCGTGAACGTCGCATGTAATGCGGGATAATGTTTTTGCATTTGAAATGGTAAAATTACTTTCCTGCCTGTTATAACTAACTTTCAGCCTTTTCCCTTTGTGATCATAAGCCCGGAAATTATCAATATAATCACCAAAATTCTTTATCGAATAGGAACCCTGCACGGCTCTCGGAATCTGATAAATCAATTCTTCTTTTTGATAGGCAGGCACATCGCATGCAACCGAAAGGCTACCTTTTTTACCTTTAGTTAAATCAACAGTAAAACGGGTAACAGGCTGAGCCTGCAACACCATTACCGCCAGAAGAAATTCCAAAAAGAGAAAGTATTTCTTCATCCGTAGAAAAGTGTTTTAATGATTAGATGAAATGAGTCAGAATCAACAAGAGGCATCGATCCGGGCAATCATTCCCCGAAAGCTTAATATCGGATATCACCGACAACGGCTTTTTCTGTCTGCTCAAAAAGAGTATTGAAATCAGTTCCTTTTATCTCGATGGGAGCATGAATGGTAAATGTTAGGTGATTGCCAACGCCCAAAGGAAAATTCCCGTAACGAAATACTTTCCATGAATCATTGATACTAACAGGCACCACCAACGCATTTGGAGCATATTTGCACAAAATCTTTAAGCCGTTGGATGCAAAACTGCGCGGCTTTCCGTTTTTCGAGCGCGTTCCTTCGGGAAATATAACAGTGGATCGGTTGTTTGCTTGAATATACTCTGCCATCTTTTTCAATGCCGGCAAGGCTTGTTTCGGATCTTTACGGTCAATCAGCACCGATCCACCATGATTCAGGTTGTAGGAAACGCTGGGAATTCCTTTCCCCAACTCCACTTTACTTACATATTTCAAGTGATACTTGCGCAAGAACCAACCCATCCCGATAATATCGTACAAACCCTGATGGTTAGCCACAAATATGAGAGGCTTTCCTTCCGGTAGCTCCGCCTTCATTTCTATTTTTGCCGAGGAAAAAGTCGCCCCTAAAATACGCAACAAACAATAATTGAGTATATCGACACACTTCTTGTGCGCTTTGTATCCAAACAAATTGAAACACACGTACTGAACAGGATGAAATACACACAAAACAAAGAAGAACAACACGTAAGCAAGTACGGAAAGAGGGTAAGAGATAATTTTTTGCATTGGTCAGAAATTTGATGCAAAAGTAATGAATTTTACCTCAGCAGTCGAACAACCATCCATCTTATCTCTTACCCTCAAACAGAAATTATACTGTCGTAAATTTATCGTGTAGGTTCTTTTGTATATTTCAGCATCTTACTGGCCCACGGAATAAACGCCTGAAAATTGGGAGCATCGGTATGACCGCCATCGTGTTGACGCCAGGACAGTTCGCCATCCATTAAACCATGCAATACCGGTGGCATTTGTTCTTTCATATAATCATTTGAAACTCCCAGATCGCGCGCTCCTAATAGTTTAAAAACAGTACCGGCAGCTATAGTTGCCATGTAACTCCCCTGCTGATCGAGCCAACGGGCATCACCCTGTTCCGGAATACCATAACTGATAAAGGTAAGGCGCGGAGCACAAAGAGCTATCAACTCATGAGAATCGACCGGAAGATCGCAACCTGTTTTGCTGCCAAAACGGGCTTCGGAAGCCGAATATTTGATATAGTTACCCGCCATCCAGTGAAACTCGCCGCTATTACCGAGACTTTCAACTGCTTCACCAAAAATACGGCGATGCAATACCGCACCACCTTTACCCGACGAACCAATGAGTCCGACAGCAAAACGAGGTTCGAAAGCAAGCGTCACCAAAGCCGCTTTCCCATAACGCGAAACGCCTTCAATTCCTACTTTTTTAGCGTCCACCAACGGATCGGTTTCCAGATAATCGAGACCACGTGCAGCACCCCACGACCATGCACGCAAAGCGCCCCAATCTTCGGGGCTACGGGGTTGTCCCTTATTAACCATGCCGATAATACCTCGTGTTAAGCCGGCTCCATTATCCGCCTGAATACTGGCCGGATCAATGGTAACGTATCCCCACCCTGCGGCCAAAAGTTGCTCTGTAGGAGCCGATTTACCGTCGGGAGCCGGGGCAAAGAAGTTTGCACCTGCCAGTTTGGTAATCGGTTGATAAGCCGGATATTTATCAAATATCGCTTTCATTTCCGGATTTGACTTTATCATCATCTCTTTGAAAGCTACATTTATTTTATCCAAATCTTCGTTTGAAGGTTGTGCCGGCGAAGGGAAAGAGGGACGACCGAACATCATCAACACGGGCACCGGCCCTTTCACATTGGCGGGAACAACCAGCATCATATTAATATCGACGTTAATAGACGGACATTGACTGTTATCTACATGACCCACCAGTTGTTTTGCAATTACGGGAATACGCCCCACAAACTCTCTGTCTGTGATTTTCACCTCCCACTTTACGGACGGAATATTTTTAGGCAAGCGGCCATAGACTTCTCGCTCAAAATCTTCGACAATCTCGGGACGGCGAAGCTTCCACCACATATCTGGCGAAGTTACCTTCTTGCCGTTTTTCAGAGTAAGAACATCAGGAAGTTGTGGACAGGGATTTGCCTTCGACTCGTCGTAACTTGCATGATTTGGAGCTTTTTCGTCTCCACTGGGACCGGGTCGCAGGCTCTTTATGCCCAGTTGTTTCATCATGTTGGCATGATCCTGCTCGGCAGTAAACGTTACCGGAACCGGATTGTTATCGGGTGACGCCGATACACCTTGTGCCAAAAGCAATTTCGGCATAGCCAAAATTAAACAGTAAAGAAAAATGCGTTTCATTGAGTATTAGTTTTATAAAAAAATAGAATCTTTATCTTCAACTGATTGACAAACATTTCAAGCAAAAAGCGGTTTCGGGAACTTTCCGAATCATCAAAACGTCAGATATCTTAGAATCAAGCCTCAAAGCCATGCTCCAATCAACCGTTGACTTCCTGTCCTCTTCGAATATTTAAGGTAAATCCGGTTGAGTTCTCGTTTCCATTAGTTATCAAGAGAAACATTCTTATTACCAGGAGTCTCTCCAACATTTCTTATTGTCAAAACCCAACATTACCATTCGTGTTAACATAAAGGATGTTTTGAATCATGTCAAATCTACAAATTTCAATTGAAATAGCCATACACATGAAAACACATTGCTAATTTCGAGTACTATGTTACCTAAAAGAAAAGTCAAAAGTATGCACGATGAGTTTTATAGAAAAAACGTCATGTGCTCGGGATAGAATTAAATGCAGTAGGTACGAGGTTTTATGTCAGTTCTTCACAAAAATGGAGAAAGGAAGTTTTCTGCTTAAGTTTTGAATAAAACATCCAGCACCTTGGCTTTATAATTTCTGGATATTGGGAGTTTATGTTTTCCTATGTTCAGCAAGTTTCCTTCCACGGCTAAGACATGATCCTGATTGATTATATAGGATTTATGTATCTGAATAAATTTGTACGGAGGAAGTTTTTTCAGAAAATCACTTAAAGAAGTATGGGTAACCACTTTTCCCAAAGCAGTTTGTATGGAGACGTAGTTTTCCATTCCTTCGACAAAAAGAATATCACGAAAGAAAACCTTCTCCATTTTCTGCGTCGTTTTTATGAAGATAAATTCCGGTTCGGCACAAGCAGCAGTCTGTTTCACCACCTGATCGCACACCTTATTGACGGCTTTCAGAAACCGTTCGAACGACACCGGTTTGAGCAGATAGTCTGCCACATCCAGTTCGTATCCTTTGAGGGCATACTGTTCGTAGGCACTCACGATAATCACCTTCGGCGGATCGGTTAGCCCCGTGAGCAGTTCCACACCCGACATGTAGGGCATTTCAATGTCGAGAAAGAGAAGATCGACCAGCTGCTGTTTCAATACATTGCTCAATTGAACGGCATCTTCGCACACTGCAACCAGCTCCAAAAAGTCGAGCTTTTCCACATACCCCTGCAACCCTTTACGGGCCATCGGTTCGTCATCGGTAATGACACATCGCAATTTTACCATTCTATTGTCAGATTAGCTGTATATGACTGTTCCGTCCGGTTCAGCTCCAGCCGATACTTACCGGCATAAAGCAGGTCAAGCCTCCGGCGAAGATTCTCAAGCCCGACACCCCCGGAACGCGAAACGGGTTTTATATCGGGCGGAATGGAATTTTCGACCCTGAAACATAACGCATTGTTTTCATGATACGCCTCCAATTTCATTATATAATTTCCTCCTATATACTTACAAGCATTCTCTACGAGAGGAAAGAACAGCAACGGATGTATCTTCCGGCCATCGAGCGAAGGATCGAAATGAATATAGAGCCGCAATGATTTGTTCATTCGTACTTTCTGAAAATCGACGTACGTAAGGATAAAATGGAGCTCCTGTTCCACACTGACGCGTTGATTGACGTCGTAGAGTTGATAACGCAACAACTCCGAAAGCTGTTCGATAGACTTACGTGGTGCCTCATTGCTTTCATCAATCTGAAAATAGATTGTATTGAGGGAATTGAAGAGAAAGTGCGGATGAAACTGCGCCTTCAAAAACTTCAGTTCCGTCTCCATCTGGATGTTGGTTATCTGCTGCGTTTTTGTCTTCTGATCGACATAAGCCTGCAACAGTTGGTTACCCCTGAGTATGGCATATGCAATAACTAATAACAACGAAAACGAGATGCCGGCAATCACAATATCGTCGATACCCAACGGATCTTTGGTAAAAAAATGGATGATCGCCACACAGGGATACATAATGACAAGCCCTATCATCAGCATCATCAGATATTCCAGCAACAGTTTCTTTGGCGTGAGCGTTCCGGTGCGGGGAGCTCGCTTCCGCATATAAAACACCATTCCAAACTGAAACAGATAGGCAATCACTATCGCCGACACCACTTCTATCAGATTCAGGGCAATAGGCCGGTTCCAGAATTTTGCTTCCGAAGGCACATCGCTCACCAGGCGAATCACCGTCAGCACCAGTATGCCGAAAATACATGGCGATGTCCAAAACCAGATTTTTTGTTTATTCATAACTGTTGCTTTCGGTTACAAATTTATTCTTTTTGAATCATAAAAACTCTTGCCGCTTTTACTTTCTTTTGCCCCCTCCCCTTTTTTGAACCTGTAGGTAAAAGAGATGCCTACAATACAACGATCCTGAAACTCATCGGTGGTGGCATACGTACCGTTGAAATCGCCCTTTACCCGGGTTCTGTTGGAATTAAACCAATCGTTGGAGAAGATGCTGAGTGTAGCATTGCCTTTGCACAGGTTCTTTTGTATGCCACCGGACAATTGCCAAACGGGCAACACATTTACCTGTCCATAAGCCATCTCGCTATTGTAAAATCCGCTGACTTCGGCCGAACAGCCCCAGGGCAAACGAATTTTATTCTGAATCCCTACCTGAAAAGTAAGCTTGCGGTTGCGAAGAAAGATTTGGTTTTCCTCCCATTTATAGTCGTTTTGCGTCAATTCCATGTGCATTCCCGTCTGAAACCACCGGGCAACGGAAATCTGTCCGATATCACCCTGCAAACCATACGAACGGTAGGAGGCCATGTTGGTAGGCATCACATACACCCGTCGGGAACCAGACTGTACATTGTACGATTTGATAATGGCCTGCCTGGTTTCAGCATAAAACAGGCCGAACCGGTAGTTCTTTCGAATGATATACGCCAGATCGAACCGGTCGGTAAACTGAGGTTTCAGGTTCGTATTTCCTTGTTCGTAGGTATAGGGATCAAAGATGTAAACAAACGGATTAAGGTAACGGTAATTGGGTCGATCGACTCGTTTGCCGTAGGTAAAGTTGAGCGAATTGTTGTATGGCAACAGCCAGCTTACACTGAGGTTGGGGAAGAGATCAGTGTACGATCGCGTAAAGGAAGTTAGTTTGAGGTTAGTATTCTCGGCACGTACTCCCGCTTCGGCAACAACAGTTCCCTTTTGCATTTTGGCGGTGGCATACAGGGCATTGATATTTTCCCGATAGTAGAAGGTGCTACTCAATGCATTGTCGGCCATCCATTGCGAACCGGCGAGATTAGCATAGTCGGACCTGTTGTCGATCCGTACAAAATCACTCTTGGCTCCCGCCTCGAACCGCAGTTTGTCGGAAACCGGCCACGTCAGATCCGTCCGTCCCGAGATCATCTTGATAGTTCCGTCTTTGAACGCCTTGGAAACCGATTCTACGTTTTTGACCGACGGTATCGTTACCATATCGTTGTGCCACTGATCCTCCTTTACCGAATAGTACAACCCGTCGATGGAGGCGGAAACCACTTTTCCAAGGGAGTCGATTTTGTGTTGAAAGGTAAGACTCTCCGTAAAATTCTTCCGTTTTTCGCTATTATCGGTCAACGAGCGAATGGTAGAATCGGCAGGTGCTACCGGAGCATGAAAAGCAGAACTGAGGGAACCATGCTCGGTGCGGTCAGATACGTTTCCTTTCAGCGCAATGCCGAAGGTGGTTTTCGGGGTGGCATAATAATCCATGCCGAAATTAATATAGTGCGAGTAGTCGGAACGCCGACGGTACGAATCCTGATCGAATACCAGCACCTGCTCTGTTGCGGTTTCGGGATAATTTCTGGATATAGTCAGGTCGTTGAAATCGCGTCCCCGGTAGTAGCCATACATGCCCGAAAGATTCAACTTATTGCGACGATAACCAAACGAGAGATTGTCGTTGGTGCGGCCGTACTTGCCCTGTTCGTAGTTTCCCTGAAAATTCAGGCTGAGACCGGTCTGACTGTTCCTTTTGGTACAAATATCGATAATGCCCGCATTGCCGCTTGCCTCGTATTTGGCCGAAGGGCGGGTCACCAGCTCCACCTTATCAAGAGAAGAGGCCGGAAGCGACATCAGGTAATTAACCAGTTCGGTTCCTTCCAGATAGGAACTCTTTCCGTCGATCAACACCTTAACTCCCGATTTCCCGTTCATAAATACAGAACCGTCGCTATTGATAATGATGCCCGGAAGGTTCTTCAACACCGAATAGGCACTGCCGGAAGAAGCGATGGGTGACGACCCGAGATGAATGATTCTCTTTTCGGGCGTTACCTGAACTGTTGAGCGCTGTGCATAGACAACCACTTCGGAGATAGACTTGTGCATGGCAATAGAGTCTTTATCATGGCTCGTTTTGTCCGTTCCCCATGCAAGCGAAGAGCAACATAGCAACAAAGAAACAACGAATGAAATAGATTTTTTCATACTTTTTTGCTGCAAAACTACTCACGGCGCCCGGAGCACTCAAATTCTTTTGACCACCTGCACAAAAAAGGTGACCACCTGCAACCTACCCTACCTCACCTCCACTTCTTTCACATCATCATGCACCATCCCGGGGTGGGCATTCGGCAAAGACCAGATGGAATTTTGTCTTTACTCTCACTCATTGGAAAATTAAAAACCTGTCCTTTGCTAAACTTCTAAATACGGAATCCCTGAAAGCTTCATCTCTCTCTTGACTTTAACATTACAATTCGTTATATTTGAATCAATCTTGCAACTGATACTATTTATCTCAACTCTTTCATTCTAAAACGTATGGTCTATCGTTAACTTTTAAAACTAATGCTGATGTAGAATAAGCGTACACGACAATGATTACGAAAAATATTAATTTCGGAACAATCTCAGGTCTTGACCTTAGACACAAATTTACTGAAGTTGTAACACAAGCAAAAAATGATCCCATGTGCAACTATTACGTTATTACATGGAATAACAGTATTTTTATATTGAAACACGGTAGCATCGTAGCAAAAGTGACTGATCTTCCCGACAACTATGATGAAGACGTTGTTAACGATTCTCTTTCAAAATACATTGCTCTACACAAAGTATATAACTCCCGATTGGTACATCTCACTTACGAGTACCTTTGTGCCGAATACAACCGGCTTAAAAACATTCACAACCAATACACAACTATTTTCAGATCTTAGAGACTCATATAGAAGAAGCAAAGCCCCGGAAATAAGATAGTCATTATCAAACCTCTTATTTCCGGGGCTTCTCATTATGCCGATTGCCACTAAACTTTACAGTCTATTACAATTCAATAATTTCTTCGTTCAGCACGGTAAGTTTTTCTATTCCGTTTTCATTCACCACAAATGTGTTCTCAATGCCGACAGCTCCCGTTCCCGGAATTACGAACTTCGGTTCCAGCGCAAAAGTATGCCCCGCTTTCAACACATCTTTTGAACGGGGCGCCAATACAGGTGACTCATTGAGTTCAATGCCGAGGCCATGTCCGATAAAACCGGCCTGTTGATTATATCCCATAAAATAAGGCAGCAAATTCCTTTTTTTTACTTTCTCAATGGCCGCATTATACAGATCGCAAGCTGCTATGCCCGGTTTGGCATTGGCTTCTATGTCACTTTGAATTTCCAGGGCTGTTTGATGCGCTTCATACGCCAGTGGAGCAACTTTTCCGATAGAGAACACACGTGTCATATCGGATATATAGCCGGTAAATGTTCCGCCCATATCCACCATGATTGTGGTTCCCGGCTCAGGTATTGTTCCGTTCACCCCTACCGGCAGTGAGTTGTGCAAGCCACCACCCCCCAACGCAAAATCGTATGGAGATGGGTTGATCGCATTATCTCCGGCAATTACGCTCCCCATAAAAATTTCCATCGATTGCCCGAATACCCGGATGTGTCCGAGTGCACCTTTTTTACGAAACAATCGTTCTATTTCAATAGAGAAGTCGATATCCGTCATTCCCGGTCGGTACAATCGCGGCACTTCGGCATAACAGGCTGCATGCAGTTGTCCGGCATGGCGCAGCAGAGCGGTTTCATAGGTCGATTTCACACTTCTGACCTTACGGAGAGTTGCTGTGGCATTTAACGTTTGTTCGGGTATAAAAACCGATTGCAAACGAACAATCTCATTGTATGGCAGCTCGTCCAGTTCCAGCATAAGCGTATGAGGCAGAACCATCCCTTTCTTTATAAGGATTTCAGCAATTTGCTCCGGCTTTCTGACATAGTACACATTCTCACCTTTCAGGGCTACTGGTCGTTTCACAAAAAACCAGGGAGCACCTTTTACGGGCAGGTAAAAATATCCACTGTAGACTCTGTCTGCCACATAAAACAAATTTACATTACCTGCAATCAGACAGGCATCTGCGCCTTTTTTTGCCATCTCTTTCTGTATGGCCTTCCACCGGTTATTAAGTTCCGGTAATATTTCTTCTGTAAACATAATCTTTTTTATAGTCCCGCGGCCTGTTCCGACAGCAGTGTAAAATTCGGTGCAAAGATAATCATTCTGTTTCGGAGGAAAATTCAGCAATCCGGACAGGCCGATACATCAGGTTTAGAAGATCATTCCTATTCTTTACTAACAAAGACATAAGCTCCGATAATACCGGCTAAAATAGCGGAAATACTCACCAATCCGGCAGACATGGCAATATCTTCACCCAAAGAAGCCTTAAAAATCCAGACAAAAATAAGAATTCCGGTAAAAATTCCGGCCATGATGACAAAGTAGGCGGCTTTTTGCCAATGGCGGAGTAAGGCAAAAAAGAAAATAATCAAGCCTGTAAAGAGCATGGCAATCATTGGAAAATTATCCCCGACACCTATAAGCAGGGAACTTCCAATCAAAACAAGAGAAACCACAAACAGTAGGATGGTTTTCTGAATATGGACGTCTTGTAACCCGGAGAAAAATCGATTGTTCATAATTCAAGCTATTTTATCCTCAAAGTTACTCAATCCAACATTCAAAGTCAATCCTTCAATGAATATACATCGCGTTAAAAATAATTGAATTCTGCTATTTCAGGAGGCATGGTTGTGATATACCGGACACATCAAATTATAATATAATTATCCTCAAATGACCTGACGATCTTCATACGCCAAAGGCGTAACCCAAAAATAACGCCCCGATTCATCGGGGTGGAAGCGCAAAGATCATCAATATCAACCGCGTAGCGGTATCCCGCTTTTAGGGAAACGCTTACAGCGTTATGTAAAATACTACTTCCCTCCTCGTCGGGATAAATCCCGACGTTATTATTGGACAACACCTACGGTGTTTAGCGGTTACTTTGCAGATAATCATAAATTATCATTATCTTACAACCACGCTCTTCACATCATCCTGCACCATCCAGGGACGGGCATCGGGTTGTTCGGAAGAGATTTTACAATTGACAAATGATACGCTGTCGGCATGACGAAGAAAGAAAGCATAAGCCCCGGTATCGCCAAAATAGCTGCCTTCGGGATATTTGCCGTCGTATTCCATAACGGTTTGATTGGTTTCCCGAACGCCGCCTTTCAACACAAAATTACAATCTTCAAAACTGACATTTTGCACATTGTGCCCTTTCACTCCCGTAATAATGGATGGGTACTGGTGAGTAAAATTATTGGCAATGATGTTCTTAAAACTGATGTTTGAAACAGCTCCGATCCGGTTCTCACGTCCGGGAACAGTCCGTTTACGGTCGGCCAGCATCACAAAGACAGCCTGCCCACAGTTGGTTATATTGCAATTGTTGAATTTCAGATTATCAATCAGTGCACCATCCATCGATTCGACACAAAGGCCTGTATTCTGTGCCGCATTTTTCAGGGTTAAATCCGAAACGTCGAAATTCACAAACGATCCCAAGCCGTCGGTACCCAGCTTGAAGCAATTACCCGCAGGAACGTTCAGTTTATCTATTTTGCATCGTCTTACCGTCACGTCTCGGCAACCGTATTCGCTACCGCTTTTGAAGCAAATACCATCATCTTCCGCCTGAATGTCGCACTCTTCGATCAACACGTTGTGACAATCCACTATGTCGATGCCATCGCGATTGGGAGTGAGACGGCCTGTATTAACCTTCAACCCACGAATGGTTACGCTGTCCGATTCAATATAAACCTGTGTCCAGCAAGCCGGTTTTTGCAGCGATAAATTACTCACCTCAACGTTGCAGCAACCCACAAAAGCGAAGATAGAAGGCCGGTCTTTTTCCGTTCCAATCTCTTTTACATGCATCCACGGCGTATAATCCCCTTGTCCGTTGATAGTTCCACCGCCAGTTACCCTTACGTTGTGCAGATGGTTTCCGTAGATCAGACGGCGCTGGCAATCGTCCTTCATCCGGTTGGGATACACCGTTTCAATCATATGATGCGGATAATCGGCTTCGCTATCGGACATGACACCCAGAAGCGTAGCCGAAGAATCGATGCAAAGTGTCATGTTACTGACCAGTTTCAACTGTCCGGTCAGAAAAGTGCCTTTGCGCAGCAACACGGTACCTCCGGCATCCCGGCATTTATCAATGGCTTTTTGGATAGCCTGTCGGTCATTGGTTTTGCCATCGCCCACAGCACCGAATTTATGTACATCATAGACTGGTTGGGCAGCAAACGCCTGTGTCGTAAAGAGACCTAAAACCAAAGCACAAAAGATTGTTTTGCAATTGAATATCATATAATTAATTATCTTTTTATAAATAGTAAAGTTTAGTTCGCAAGTATTTTTTCGAGGAAACTCCGTGAGTCTTCGCCTTTTACAATTTCGACTCCGATGGCCTTCTGTTGAAGAGTGTCGAAACGAATTTGCAAATCTTCCCAATATCGAGGATCGATATCGAAGCCATATCTGATTAAAACTGGATATGTAAGCGATTTTATTTTGCCCGTATGTGTCGTATCGACCGAGCCGTTTTTCCCGAGCAAATTTACAATTTCCGTGTTACTTTTCCCAATAAGAATGTGAGACTGAATCAAGTCATCAGCCATTGGCTTGCGTTGAGGATAAGATGCTGGATCATCATTCAGCCAGAGAGTCTTATCAAATTTTTGACCAGTGCAGGAACAGAGTAACACTAGAAATAATACAACGATATGGTTTCTGACTTTATTCATATAGTATCTTAAATTTTTGCACCGCTGTACCACCCCGTCGGATTTGCAATTACTCTGCTGCCGCACGATTGTATCGTGTGACAATATTTTGTCTTTCTGGTTTCCCTGAACTGTTGTTAATGTTTCGTTTTGCTCTATCGTATTGCTTACCCACGCGATGCGATCGCGCGGGAACTGGGGCTATCAGCAGTTTCTTTGTCTATTGAATAATCTTATCACATACAAAATCATTGAAAAAGTCAAAAACACAAGCCAAACCATAGTATGTCTTGGCAAAAATTGAAGTTTATAATTTAACCAATAAACTGTTACCGTAAATATGATACAAAAAATGGATTGTCCAATATTGACCTGTTTATCCGAATAACGATTAATATGGTCTTTCTTATTTTCTCTAAGATCATCTTTGTAATTACTATTTCTGCTAGGTAGAAAGGCTACTAACAACATATAGTTCTGCATTATATATACAGCAGAAACGCCCAATAAAAAATATTGCGTACCAATGTAGAGGCTTTCTGATAAATATGGCGAACTTTCAATGCTTGGATTGCAAAATACACGAATGATATTGTCAATTGCAAACGCAAACATGATCACTGTACTCCAAACGCTTAATACTAATCTATTTGTCCTTGAAAGGGGTATATGTGTCAATGCATTAATTATAGAAAAAGTTGCAAGTGAAAATCCAAGTATCATTAGGGAAATTGAAAACCAGTTATGGTAATTCATTAATCCATAGTCAAACGCCCAGTATATTAATGAAATCGAAAGTAACAAAGTAGTTCCTTCTGTAAGTTTAGCAGTAACTCTATCTTTATGAACAATTGCAAAAATAAGTGCGAACAAAAATATAAAAGAATATGGCCAAATTTCTATATGGTTCTCAAAATTGTAATCAAGTTCGCGTTTCCCAGGTAAAAAACAGAACAAACTCAATAGATAAGCTCCACAAAAAATTCCGATTACGGTCTTCCAGCTGTCAGAAATTCTAAAGCTCTCAAAAAGAAGCCCTGCAAATAGTGCAAGTAGGCTTAAGGAGAACAACTTTCTGTCAGCTAATGAAGCTCGATAGCCAATATACACCGTTAAGAAAAACCCAATTACACCTACAACAATCAAAAATGGAGTCAAACCAATTCCTGCAATTTTCCTTTTTTTCTTTTTATTTATTGATCTCACTGTCTATTATGTTTATCGATTATAATTACACTTGACGACCGAGGCTGTAGGCCTTTGTACTTCGTCGCTGGCGCGGGGCTCTGCCCCGTGTCTCTTATCATACAGTTCTGGTTTTGCTCTCCACAGTCCTATATTCCTTATTTGATTCTACAAACTTTCATTAGCACGGAGCAGGAGCTCCGCGCTAGCCGAGGCTGTTAGCGGCTGGCTTTTCTATGTTCACTTAATTTTGATTTTTGAATTGAAATTTAACCCTGCTTTTCGAGCTTGAGAAGATTGAAGTCTCCTCGGTATTTTATAGCTTTTACTTTCCTTTACAAACAAGGTTCCTGTCTGTTTAAAAATGAAAGAGACATTATTCTCTACACAGGCATTTCTAATCGCTATTACCCAATCATAATTGCAAACACGAGCATTATCACCAGATTCGCCACCCGCTATCACTTGCTCAATCCATTCGCCTTTTAAAAACGGTGAGAGGTTGACAGCCTCTAAAAGTGGTTCACAAATTATTCCCTTTTTTACGAAGGGCAGTTTTTTAAATGTTAGAAGCCGTAGTTCTGCCTGTTTTTGGTTTTCAACAGAACAATAAAGTCTTACATTGTCATAACCAGAACCCCAATCATTTGGAAGACACTGCTGCACTCGGTCTATCCGTTTTGTTGCCATTGAAAAAGTGAGGTCTTGGCGAAGTTTTATCATTTTCCACGCATCATCACGCCAGTCGTCTGCATCTTCTATAAAAAAATCCGAAGTGAAGCAAGTCCACACGTGTTCACCAGAAGCTATTTTATAGCTTTTGTCCCTTTTTCTTTTTAAAGGTAAATCAAAATTTTGGGTTTTATATACATTCTTACTGTCGATATCGTACAAGGCATCTCGCCTAAAAACGTAACAGTTTTTACAACCTTCACTAATTTTAACACATCCGTGCCATAAATTCCAAATAACCGACATAATTAATTATTTCCTCGTTTTATTTATTCCCCTTTGATACACCTTTTGCCACTAGATTATAAGATTTTTCAACCAAATCCTTTACAGTCACATCAGAAACAGTACCATCTAAGCTAACACTCATCCAATGTTTCCAACTCAAGTTGAATGGTTTTTGAAAGCCTTCAATTTCTCTAAGTTCTTCAATCGTTACAGGATTGCATTTCAAAGTGCAATAATCGAACCTATCAATATCAAAAAAACAAAACATTTTCTTCCCCACATAAAACACTAAGATAGCTCGTGAATTCTTAAAAAAACCTGCAAACGGCATTGCTTCGTGTGTTTCAGGAAACGATAAACAGAATGTTCTAAATGTTTCTATTTCCATATTTATTAGCTTTTACTACGTCTTGAGTTAGCTACCACTTCTCTTTCAAAGTCCGCCTCAAGTGCAAATTGAAATTCGTTGTAAACCTTGTCGTTTAAAAATAACTTCATAGTTGGTTGTCGTTTGTTGTGATTTTATTTTTGTCTGTTTGTTCAAAGCTCAAATGTTCAAAGTTAGCAGTGTCCCCAAAGCTTGCCGCTAACATCTGTGTATGTGCGACACTGTCGCACTTATACGGTCTTTCGAAAAAACAGGATAATTACTACGCGCCTCAAATCTACAAATTCATTTTTAATTCGCTCGTATTTTTGTTAATTTTCTTATTGATTGTTGAAAAACCAAGTGTGCGTTTTATCTCTTTTCGTTGACCTCAAAAAAATATTTGTAATTTTTACACTTATTATTTGCAAATATCAGGAACATGTACGAATTTTACAGCGTATTTTTCAGAAAAACAAATACACAAACCCAACACTTATAAATCAATATCGTATGAAATCCCCATGCTTTAACAAACGCCTCTGTTTATTAAAACAATGCGGCAGGGGATTCCATTTATCCTTTAAAATCTAAATTATTTACAAATGAAAAAAACAATCCTGACCACTTTGTGCCTGTCTGCGCTGACTTTCGGATTTACCTCCTGCCACTCTTCGGCTAAAAAGACAGACCAATCCGATTCTATCAAAGTTGTAACTCCTGAAAAGAAGAACTTTACGGACACAATCAATGGCAAAGCCGTTTCGCTCTACACGGTAAAAAACAAAAGTGGCTTAGCTGCCTATATTACCAACTATGGCGGACGTATCGTCGGTCTGGTTGTTTCTGACAAAAACGGCAAAGCTACCGACGTAGTGGTTGGTCATGCTACATTGAAAGAATATACCAATCCATTGGCTCAGTATTATGGTGCGCTGATTGGCCGCGTAGGCAATCGTATCGCCAAGGGTCAGTTCACAATTGACGGCAAAGCATATCAACTGGACACCAACGATGGTCCTAACTCACTCCACGGTGGTAAAGCCGGTTATCAGGATGTGGTTTGGGATGCTGCCCAACCGAATGACTCAACACTGGTATTGAGCTACCTGTCGAAAGACGGCGAAGGCCACTACCCCGGCAATCTGAACATCAAAGTAACGTATACCGCCACTGCCGATAACGGTCTGAAAATGGCATATACAGCTACTACCGACAAAAAGACGATTGTCAACCTTACCAACCATGCTTACTACAACCTGAACGGTGAAGGCAGCGGTACAATCCTCGATCACCTGTTGCAAATCAACGCCGCCAAAATGACTCCGGTTGACAGCACACTGATTCCTACCGGCGAATTAGCACCTGTTGCAGGTACTCCGTTCGACTTCAACAAAGCAACCGCTATCGGCGAACGCATCAACGACAAAGGCAATCAGCAATTGAAATTCGGCAAAGGTTACGACCACAATTTCGTACTTAACGGTAAACCGGGCGAAATGTTCAAGGCTTGTACCCTTACCGGCGACAAATCGGGCATCGTAATGGATGTTTACACAGTAGAACCGGGTCTGCAATTCTATGCCGGTAACTTTATGAACGGTTCCAGCGCATTCAAAAACGGCATTAAAGATGCTTACCGTACTGCACTTTGCCTCGAAACACAACACTTTCCCGATGCTCCTAACCACAAAAATTTCGCTTCTATCGAGCTGGCTCCTGGTAAAGTGTACAACACTACAACCATTTACAAATTCTCTGTAAAGAAATAATTTATAGCGAATTATAAAAAAATAAAAGGGCGACTTTAACAGTCGCCCTTTTTCGTATCCGATCAATGGATGCCTTTATTAAAACTCGAATTTCTCCAGTTTAACCGTTGCAAACTCCTGTAACACAGCAATATTTCTGACGAAAACGGCGCCCTTGGAATGAGCAGTCAGAGCCTCGGCATCTTTCCATGTTTCGCAAATCATCAATACATCGGGGCAAGTAGCGCTTTCAAACACATCGTAAGCAATACAGCCTTCTTCCTCCAACGAAGATGCAGTCAATTCTCTGGCGGCATCAAATACTTTGGCTCGGTTTGCTTCTGCTACCGAGATAAATACATTTAATCTAATCATAATTCAGTCTTTAATTTGTGAAGACACAAAAATAAGATTTTTTGCTAACTAAACTTACACTTTTCACTGAATATTCTATATGATTATCCGATAGTTTGTTCAACGTTTGTCCTGTAGGTACTCACTATGAATCGGAGATCAGCGTCAGCTAATAACCCCGTACGTAATGCGGGGGAAGAGAGAGCAACCGCATGTATCAACCCTATAAGGGCTTTATTATACAATCAGACAACCCACTATGGGGTTGAAAAGCTTGTTTATCGCCTACCGTGGGTTGCACACACGGTTATTTACAGTAAACCCTTAACAGGGTTTGGTGTCAAATCCGATATCCATAATATTCTAACTCTATCGCTTGCATTTGCACCAATCAAGATACTCAAATTTATCTCTACCTTTGCGATATGAATATCGAGAACAAAATACGTTTCAAGGCTGCCGGTCTGTACATTATCACAGGTATTGCCGTTGCGGTGATGGTAGTGTTTTTGTACAACATGAGAAGCAACATCAACAGCCAGCGGACAGAAATAGAAAAGCAACATCAGGCACTTGCACTCACCAACGAACTGATCTATGCCGTAGGTGAGGCACAGTCGTCGGTGAGCCTTTTTGTGTCCACTCACGACACCACCTATATCAACAAATTCGGCAAAAAGCTACTTTCTATCAATGCCCTGATTGATACTCTTGCCGTCAATGAACCGGTTGGGAAAGCCAAATTACAGCAGATCAAAATCCTGCTGGCACGCCAAACCTCCGAAATTGCAGCCCTGAACCGTCAGTTAGGAAACAAAAACCCGCTTACACTCATCAGCGAGCGTATTCGAAAATACAAGCCACAACCAAGTATTCCATCCCGCGTGGTAACAGTCAAACAAGATACTGTCTATAAAAAACCAGAAAAGAAGAAGGGGTTTTTCAGACGGCTGGGAGAGGTTTTCAGTCCGAGTAAAAACACCACGATGGTAATTTCCAACGTGCGGGTTGATACCGTAAAGGTAGGAACTGATGCACCTGCGCCGATCCTGACAGAAGTGAACGATCTGGCGCTTGTTGAAGGTAAACGCTACGAAAAGAACATGAAAGCCATTGAACAACAGGTGGCACGTCAAATAGCATCCGACAGAGAAATATCGACCCAAATAGCCGGTGTATTGCTTGATCTGCACCGCCAAACCCTGAATTCTGTATTGGGAACCATTGACCGCAGTGAAAAATCCATCAATCGCAACTACACGCTTTCTGTGGTGGGAGGCATTGTTGCACTGGGACTGATACTTGCGTTTATTCTGCTCATTATCTACGATGTCAACAAAGGCAAAGAAGCACGCGAACGGCTTTGTGAGGTAATGGAAAGCCGGCATAAGCTGTTACTTTCCGTTTCGCACGACATTAAAAGTCCGCTGGGCTCCATCCTCGGCTATCTGGAATTGCGCCGACAGCAGGGCGAAGACATCAAATCGATGCAGAACTCTGCAAGGCATATTCTGGCTTTGCTGGAAAATCTGCTTGAGTTCTCCAGTCTCGAACAAGGTTCGCTGCAGGTCACTTCCAGCACTTTTTCATTGGCTGACCTAAATGAAGAAACCGGTCAGATGTTCCTTCCTCTGGCAGAAAAAAAAGGTCTCCAATTTACATTCGATTCGGATACGGTTCGGCTCAAATCCGACCTGATGAAAATCAAACAGATCATCATCAATCTGGTGTCAAACGCCATCAAATATACCAGTGAAGGGTCAATATCGCTGCACACAAGGCATAATGGTTACCAGCTTTTCATTGAAGTAACCGATACCGGAGCCGGAATTCCCGCAGACAAGCTGGAAGAGATTTACGAACCATTCTCACGGGTGGAAAGCAACAACGCGCTGGCTCACGGCACCGGCCTGGGTTTGTACGTGGTAAAAGGGCTGATCGATCTGCTAAACGGAAGCATCCATGTGGTTTCTGAGGTTGGGAAAGGCACAAAGGTAAAAGTAACCATTCCCTGCCGCGAGGCTGAGATCCGAATTAAAAAAGGATCTAAAAAAATTACCGTATATGACGATGATCCGGTAATTGCCCAAATGGCCTGCGATATGCTGACACGTCTGGGACACAAAATAGTAAAAACGGACTGCGATGTTATTTTAACCGATATGGAAATGGGAGAACGTACCGGGCTGGACATTCTGGCTTCGGCGGGCAATACTCCGGTAGTGATAATGACCGGTCACAGCGATTTTACGGCAGAAAAAACAACCCGTCTCGGGTTCGAGAGCTTCTTGCCAAAACCATTTTCGATGGAGTCGCTGCGTGAGATTTTCGGAGAAGGAGAACCGGCTACCGATAGTTTTCTGGATGATGATGACGACGAGATCAAAGAGATGTTTCGTGCCTCTACCGTTGAAAATTACAAATTACTGGAAGAGATGCTCGTCAACAACGATTTCGACAAGGCGCAGGCTGTGTGCCATAAGATGCTGCCGATGTTTGTATTGCTGGAGTATCCGTCCGAAGCCCTGCGCCGTATGGATGCTCAGCGGGGTAAGTCGTATGACGGCTGGCAAAACGATGTAAAAGCAATTCTGGAAATTAAAATTTGATGCCGTAAAGGTGCATTTTGTTGTAGAGTGTTTTGCGGTCTATCTTCAACAATTGTGCTGCCAGCGTTTTATTGCCACGCGTTTTGCGCAACACATTTTCTATCTGCTCGCGCTCATTGTCGGGCTGCAAAGCCAAGTCTTCATTGGTAGATTGGGAAGCAAAAGCAGGAATATCGTCAACCGTAATTATTTCGTTTGAGGCAAACAACACCAAACGTCGCACAGTGTTCCTTAATTCACGCAGGTTGCCGCTCCAGTGATGCTTTTCGAGGAGTTCCATTGCATCGGGCGAAAACCCCTTCACCGATTTATCAAGTTCTTCGTTAGCCTGTCGCAGAAATTCATTCGCAAATATTTCGATATCGCCTTTCCTGTCGCGGATGGGAGCAATAAATAGCGAAAACTCATTGAGCCGATGATATAAATCTTCGCGGAAACGCCCTTCGGCAATGGCTTCTTCCAGGTTTTCGTTGGTAGCGGCAAGAATCCGAACGTCGACCTTAATGTCTTTAACCGACCCAACCGGCCGCACTTTTTGTTCCTGCAACGCGCGCAACAACTGCACCTGCACCTCGTACGAAAGGTTTCCGACTTCATCCAGAAAAACGGTTCCCTGATCGGCCTGCACAAATACACCGGTTTTATCTTCAATGGCAGAAGTAAATGATCCTTTCAGGTGACCGAAAAGTTCGCTCGGTGCCAGTTCGCGCGATAAACTGCCGCAATCGACTGCAATAAAAGGCTTGTTGCGACGCGGACTGTTTTCATGTATCATTCGCGCTGCATATTCCTTTCCGGTACCGCTTTCGCCCATAATAAGCACCGACATGCGTGTAGGTGCAACTTTCAGTATATGATCGTACATCTGACGAGCCACCGCGCTTTTACCCATCACCATGCCGTCAACATTTGCTTTTACTGCTTTTACAGGCCTTGCTTCTACTGGTTTCTTCGACAGAGCCTGTTCTATCTTTTCTTTCAAAATGGCCGGATTCATTGGTTTTTCCAGAAAATCTTCAGCGCCGAGCTTCATTGCTGCCACCGCACTCTGAATTTCTCCATAGCTGGACATCACAATAACAGGTGTATCCATATTCAGGTCGCGCATCCAATGTAAAAGCATAATTCCGTCGCCATCAGGCAAACGCAAGTCACTCAGCACAAGGTCGACCTTCTTATGTGTCAATGCGGCTTGTGCCGAAGCAATATCTGAGCACAGCTCTGCCTCGAATCCATTCCGACAACACCATTTTTGCAACATGGTTCCAAAAGTGGCATCGTCTTCGATCAGTAAAATCGTTTGTTTCATACAGGGAACAAAAATAAACAATTTAGCGGATATTTGTGCCCCTGAACGCATAGGAATCCATAGATTACACGTTTAAGAATTTGACAAGGGGTTTCCACCCCTATAACCCCGACTGACTTTTTGCCTTGAAGCAAAAAGTCAGCAAAAAATTCAAGGCTACGCCCGCTTCGCTCAAAAAACTGGCGTTCGGAAGCGGAATTACAAATCAGCGACAGCTAAATCGTCCAAACTCATTTCCTCCTTTCGTCTGAAACTTCAAACAAGGACGATTTTTGCCGCTCCCTTACTTGTTTTTTGGCTCACCGGACAAGGCCATTCCTAATCTGGCATTGCAGCATTTACAAATTAGTCACCATCTCTTTTAATTTGTAATCCTTAGCATAATCCTTCATTATTATAAACACAGGTTCCGGTCTTTCGCTGAATCTAAACAAAAAAAATACCGGAACAATGTCCCGGTATTTCTGTAAATAATAAAACTATTATATTTGAACAACCAGATATTTAGATGCACTCCAGAATTTAGAAGGATTGGTAATCTCGATAGTGATTTTCTTATCGGCGCCTGTTACTAATTTATAGCTGTCAGCAGGATGCAGTGATAAAATTTTCACACTTTTGCTATTTGTCGGGATTGAAGAAAGACTTCTTAAATCAGCCTGTGTAAAGTTCTTTTGATCAAAATCGCTTGCAGAAAGTTTCTTCGATTTGAAGAGACCACCGCCAGTTACAATTTTATTGTCTTTCAATTGTTTTGAAGTAGCAACAACATACCAAACTGAATGAAGATCTACGTCCTGACCCTTGATAGTTGTTTTTTGCTGTTCGATAGTGCTGCTTTGTTCGGCAATATTTTTTCCCTGTTCTGTTACTGTAGTCGTCAGCTCGGTAATTTTGATATTTTTCTGTTCCAGTTCAGCCTGTAATGATTGTAGCTGAGTAGTTTTAGCATCCAGTTCTGTCTGAAGACGTTTAATTGTTTCCTGCAATTGTGCGGTAGCTTTGCTGTTTTTGCCTACCAAACGTTGAAGTTCTGAAATTTTTGCTTTGTTCTTCTCCATCGTTTCTTTAATTGCTTTCATCTGAGCTGCTATCTGAGCCCTTTTGTTTGTTGAACCCTCAACTCCTTTGAGGTTAAGCTTCATATTGCTTTCGGTCTGATTGATTTCAGAAAAACCGGTTTCAATATCGTTCAAAAGCGTAAGTGTCTGATTGTAGCTGGAATCCATAATTTGTTTCTGGAGTGCCAGTGAATCACGTTGTGCAATAGCAGACTTGTATTTCGAAGAATTTTCGACACAAGATACTGCTACAAAAGCAAGCACTGTAATCATTACATAAAATCTGATTGTTCTCATTGTTGTAAATTTAATGGTTTATAATGTATTAAAAACGTTACAAATATACTGACAAACATCTCAAAATGTTCTGGTTATTTAATATTCCCAAGCTCTCTTCTGCCCGTGTCCACGGCCATTATCGTGTCTGGAATTCTGTCTATCATCATTACCTCTCCAGTTATGTTCTTCGCGCATTCGTCGGTCATTAAATTCATCATACCTGCGTTCATTTCTTTCTTGACGTTGCGCCATCTGGTTATCTCTGTATTCGCTTCTGCCTCTGTAATAAGAATAAGGAGAATCTCCGTAATAACTTCTCATCACAATTTTCCGACCTTCATAAAGATTATAGTTGCGGTATATTTCCGGGAGATGACGTTGGCGAATCCAGCTTCCATTATAGGAGAATACAAACATAGCGGTTCTCAAATCGTAGTAAGCATCAACATCAGGGAGATAATAATATCGCACATCCTCCTGTACGCGGGGTCCCCATGAAGGAACGCTTCCCAAATTTATATTGATTGAAACCTGTGCCTGCATTACGCCTGCAAACAATAACATCACTCCAATGATTATTAATTTTAGTGATTTCATGATTTCTACTTTTTAATGGTTGTGTACCTGGTTGTTTATGTCAAATAACATCCAACAATTATGCCAAAATCATTACTATCTGTATAACAAATACTTGCAAATAATAAGCATTGTAGAAAAGTGTGGAATTGCGGGGAATCGGGTGAGGAAAATCAAGTATTTCACCAACTTATGCATACGATATGTAACAGAACCTTGAAACTGGAATCTATTCTGCAATTGCTCTCCTCAAAAATATAGAAAGATGTCGGCTTATAAACATTGAAAGACGGTAACATCTTGCTATCTTTGATGTCGCTAATATTTTTTCATCTGCCGAAGGTTCTTTCTGGTAACAGACATGTATTTATTTTCCTTTTTATCGTTCACCATAATCTACACAACAGCTTATTAAAATCCGTGATCGGACACGAATAAATCACAGGATGCAATATTACTGACTGATAAAATAAACATATGACTACCCTTTGAATATTCCTTTCTGTCTAATACTTGTATACTTCAACAATATGACAGTATTTGGTTTAGATGTGAAAATGTTTCGACAGTTATACTCCCTGTATCAAAAGTAGCAGCAGAGAAACTATTTTGAAACCAAATGTATCAAAATTCAGGAACTACGAATAACTAAATATATAATTTTGCAATTGTCGGTTGCTTGCGAAAAATGCACAACCGATCCTTTTTAATCTTCAATATGAAAAATGAATTCAACATTGCCGGTAAAGTGATTGTCATTACCGGCGGGACTGGCGTACTTGGCAGTTCTATCAGTAAACATCTGGCTGCCCAGGGGGCAAAAGTTGCTATTTTGGGACGTGATGCTGCAAAAGGTAAAGCCCTCGAAAACGAAATCAAAGCAGAAGGTCACGAAGCCCTGTTTTTAGTGTCTGATGTTCTCAACATTGATATTCTGCAACAAAATCATGACGAAATAAAGGCCAAATTCGGACCGGTGGACATTCTGATTAATGCAGCCGGTGGCAACCGTGCTGGAGCCAACATTCTTCCCGAACAGTCATTTTTCGACCTTGACTTAGAGCAATTGCGTCAGGTAATCGATCTGAACCTTTATGGCACTATCTACCCTACCCGCGTTTTTACAAAAGAAATGGTAGATCGCAAAGAAGGAAATATCATCAACTTCACATCGGCAACCGTTGCACGTCCTATGACACGTGTTATCGGTTATTCTGCTGCTAAAAGCGCTATTCAGAACTTTACAAAATGGCTGGCAGTGGAATATTCTCAGAAATACGGTGATAAAATCAGAGTCAACTCTATTTGCCCGGGCTTCTTTCTGACAGAACAAAACCGCACCTTACTAACCAATGAAGACGGATCATTGACTCCGCGCGGAAACAAAATCATCAATTCTACTCCTTTCGGTCGCATGGGAGTTGCTGACGAACTGAACGGAACCATTCAATGGTTGTGTAGTGATGCTTCTCGCTTCGTTAACGGACAAAACATCATCGTTGACGGTGGCTTCGATGCCTATTCGGGAGTATAATAGATAGCGAGATAATGAGTTTGTGAGTTAGTGAGCGAAAAACGACAAAGTCATTGTCTGTTTTTTATTTTCAAATTTTCAAATTGAACAAAATGATTTACGGTTTTGAACAGTCCATGCGTTGGTATGGACCAAAAGATACGGTCAGCCTGCAGGATATTCGCCAAAGCGGTTGCACGGCTGTAGTCTCTTCCCTCCACCATATTCCAACCGGAGAAGTGTGGAGCGTAGAAGAGATTCAGAAATACAAGAAAGTAATTGAAGACGCCGGACTGGCATGGCACGTGGTGGAAAGTGTGAATGTACACGAAGACATCAAGCGCCGCACAGGCAACTATCTTCAATACATTGAGAACTACAAAACTACGTTACGCAACCTCGCTCAATGTGGTGTCGACGTGGTAACATACAACTTCATGCCGGTGCTCGACTGGGTACGTACTGACCTGTCGTACACTCTTGCAGACGGTTCGAAAGCCATGTATTTTGACAGGTACGCTTTTCTGGCTTTTGATGTGTTTGTACTGCAACGCAAAGGCGCCCGCGAAGAGTTGTCGGACGAAGATTTCGAGCAGGTAAAGAAACGCTACGAAACGATGACCGAAGAAGATATGAACCGCATTCTCAGCGTGATTCTCTCCGGCATCCCAGGCGAAGGCAAAGCTTTTACGGTAGAGTATGTATTGGAACAATTAGCTAAATATAAGGATTTTGATGCCGCAAAAATGCGTGAACACCTGATTCTGTTCCTCAAAGAAGTGATTCCGGTGGCAGAAGAAGTTGGTGTCAAAATGGCCATTCACCCCGACGATCCTCCCTTCCCCATTCTCGGTCTGCCGCGTATTGCCAGCCGTGAGGAAGATTATGCAGCCCTTGCCGAAGCAGTTCCATCGACTGCAAACGGCATCTGTTTCTGCACCGGATCGCTGAGTGTACGCCGCGAGAATGATCTGGTAAAAATGAGCCAGCGTTTTGCCGACAGAATCCACTTTGTACACCTTCGTAGTACCGAATGGATTGACGACAACCGCTTTTTCGAAGCCAACCATCTGGAAGGAAGTGTAAACATGTACGGCGTTGTTAAATCGTTTGTTGAAACGATGCAAAAACGTCATATTTCCCTACCGCTTCGTCCCGACCACGGACATCAGATGCTTGACGACCTGGATAAACCTCAGATCTTCTACGGATATTCTCTCCTCGGCCGTATGAAAGGTTTAGCCGAATTAAGAGGTTTAGAGATGGGTGTTGCCAGATCTCTCTATCCCGCAAAATAAGAAAATACTATATATGCTGACTCAAGACTACCTTCTCCATTTTGGAGAAGGTATGTCGTTGACATGCCTAATTTTATACCATGAAGAAATTTCGTTTTATTAGCCTCATTGCTATTTTGCAAGTCTTTACTCTTTCGGCAACAGCTTCCGAAAGTTATGTAAAACACTCATTAGATAACGATTTCTGTATCGCCAGGCCAGGAACGGCAGCAACATTAATTGTCGATCCGCAAGACTTCAAAGGTGTGACACGTGCGGTTTTTGATCTTCAATCAGACATTCAGAAAGTAACCGGAACTCAACCGGAGCTTGTCAACTCCCTGCCCAAAAATCGGCCTTATGCAATCATAGTAGGAACAATCGGCAAGAGCAAGTATATCTCACAGCTTATCCGGTCGAAAAAAATTAATGTAAACGCCATTAAAAATCAATGGGAAGCATTTTCCATGCAAATTGTTAGCAAGCCGTTTCCGGGTATCGATCAGGCACTGGTCATTGCCGGAAGCGATAAACGGGGCGCAATTTATGGCGTTTACGATCTCTCGCAACAAATAGGCGTATCTCCCTGGTACTGGTTTGCCGATGTAACTCCCCAAAAACAGAGCATCCTTTCTATTTCCCGCAATTTCCACAAAGAAGATCATCCTGCGGTGAAATATCGCGGCATCTTTATTAACGACGAAGCCCCGGCGCTAAGTACCTGGATTAAAAAGACCTACGGCACTGTCAAACCAAGCAAATATCCTTTTATTCCGAATGATATTCCGAACTGCAATCATCAATTTTACACGAAGGTATTTGAACTGCTTCTGCGCCTGAAAGCCAATTATCTGTGGCCGGCAATGTGGTCAAACGACTTTAATGAAGACGATCCTGAAAATCCCCGACTTGCCGATGAATACGGAATCGTGATGGGGACATCGCATCAGGAACCCATGCTCCGTTCGCAACAGGAATGGGACAGACGCTATTTTAAAACGCTGGGGCATTGGAATTATATCAAATATCCCGATACACTTGTAAATTTCTGGAGAGAAGGCATTCGTCGCAATAAAAACTACGAAAGCGTTATAACGATGGGACTCCGGGGTGCAAATGATACCGACATGGGTGGCGATTTGAAGAGCAATATTGCTATGGTAGAAGGTATTGTTGCAAAGCAACAGAAAATCCTGCGCGAAGAAATGAACCCTGATATCACGAAAACACCTCAAATGTGGTGTCTTTACAAAGAGATACAGGAGTATTATGAAAACGGATTAAAAGTACCCGACAACATCACGTTGCTATGGAGTGACGACAACTGGGGCAACATCCGCCGTTTGCCTTCTCTTGAAGAACGGAAACGTAGCGGAGGTGCCGGAATTTATTATCATGCCGATTATGTGGGAGGCCCCCGCAGCTACAAATGGATCAATACCATCCCGGTAACTAAGATATGGGATCAGATGAGTAAAGCGTACGCGTATGGCGCCGACCGCATATGGATAATGAATGTTGGTGACATTAAACCGCTTGAAGTTCCGATAGATTTTTTCATGTCACTGGCATGGAATCCACAAGTCTGGAATAAAGACAATATTGCAACTTATACCCAAGAATGGTCAGGTCTTCAATTTGGAGATCAACATGCACAAGCGATTGCAGATCTGATAGACAAATACACGAAATATAACGGTTGGATAAAACCCGAACTGCTTTCTGCTAACACTTTCAGTTTGAACAATTACCGGGAAGCCGAAACGGTTATTTCGAAATGGAAAGCAATCTCCGACAAGGCCGATTCGATCTATTCAGTGCTTGATCCGTCTAAAAAAGACGCATTTTTCCAGCTTGTTCTTTATCCTGTAAAAGCCTCGTACACGCTTAACGATATGTATTTCAATCTTTCTAAAAACCATACATATACCACGCAGGGACGACTATCTGCCAACGATTATGCTCTGAAAACAAAACAGTTGTTCGTTCAGGATTCGTTGCTGACCGTTGCCTATCACACTCAGGTAGCCGGAGGAAAATGGAATGGGATGATGAATCAACCTCATATTGGTTATCGGGGCTGGTCAGATCCAAGGCAAAATATAATGCCACGGCTGAATTATACCAAACCATCGGAAACAGCAGCTATCGGTGTTGCTGTGGAAGGCTGTCTTTCGGCTTCCGTAACGCAAAAGCCGGACACCTTACCACAGTTCAGCAACTATTCGAGAGAAAAACATTATCTCGAAATTTTCTCAAAACAAGCCGGTTCCCATTCGTTTACGATCAAACCCATGCAATCGTGGATTATTCCATCGGTCACGAGTGGTAAAGTCGATGGAGAACAACGCATTGAAATAGATATTGACTGGAACAACGCTCCGAAAGGAGAATCTCAGTTTGGAAAAATTTGTATCAATTCAGAAAATCAGACCTTTGAGGTTGTAGTTCCTCTTTTCAATCCCGTCTCTCCCGATAGAAAGTCGTTGAAAGGTTTTGTGGAATCGAACGGTTATGTTGCTATAGAAGCTGAACACTACACCAACAATCGTGCGGTAAACGGCGTGCAATGGCAGTTGGTTCCCGATTACGGACGAACCCTTTCATCGATGATGCCGATGCCAATTACGGCTCCAAGCTTTAGTGATCTGAAAAATGCGCCTACGCTCGAATATGACTGTTACCTCTTTTCGACAGGTAAAGTTGAAATCAACACATTAATTGCACCAACACTTAACTGTTTGCCTGATGCAGATATGCGATTTGCCATAGCTGTTGACGATGAACAACCGCAGGTGGTTCTGGTTCCAAAAATCAATATTGCCGGATCAAAAGACGATCAGGAGTGGTCGAAATCCGTGATTAACAGTATCCGGGTTTGCAAAACTGAGCACAACATACCAACAAGCGGTTATCATAAAATCAAAATCATTATGATGGATCCGGTTGTAACCCTGCAACGCATTGTCATCAATACCGGAGGTTTGAAACCCAGTTTCTTTTTCCCGCCGGAAAGTTTCCACAAACAATAATTCATCTTATCTTTACTCATATTTTTGCGCTCTACTCCGCCCAACAGGCGGAGTAGTTTATTTTTAGCAAGTTGTAGAAATTACATTTGCCATGAATAAGAAACTCCAAGTTGAATATCTAACCCGACTTCTGTATGAAACGATGTAAGATTATACCACTGTTCTGTGTTCTTGCCCTATGCAACAGTTCACTGCTTTTATCTGCGAGCCAGACAAAGATTGCTTTCCGCCAGCGAATTTCAATCAACAACGGATGGCATTTCTTCAAATATGAATCAAGTGCGAAGGCTGATAACCTGATATACGATGTCCGGCCGGAGGTAACCGACAATAATGACAGTAAAGCTGCCGATTCAAAACCGACAGAGGCTATAAAACTCAAATCGGCACAAAATGTTCTAAAATCATGGATTTTACCCACCGGAAATCCCTTTATTAAAGACCCCCAAAAGCGTTACATCCGTCCTACCGGAAATCCCGGCGGTGATTTTCCGTTTGTTCAAAATAATTTTGACGATAACTCATGGGAAACCGTAAATCTGCCTCATGACTGGGCAATTAAAGGCCCGTTTCAGAAAGGACCAAATCCTGAAGTAGGTGGAGGAATGGGACGCCTGCCGGTAAACGGAGTGGCATGGTACCGGAAAAAGATAGATATTCCTGCTGATGATACTGGTAAATCTATCTATTTAGATATAGACGGAGCCATGTCGTATGCCATCGTTTGGTGCAATGGCAAGCTGGTAGGCGGATGGCCTTATGGTTACAATTCGTGGAGAGTTGACCTGACTCCTTATGTTTTGCCTGGAAAAACGAATCAGTTAGCCATCCGGGTTGACAATCCGAACTATTCGGCACGTTGGTATCCGGGAGCCGGTCTCTATCGTAACATTTGGCTTGTAAAAACCAACCCTGTACATGTAAGTCAATACGGTACTTATATCACCACAAAGAACGTAACGACAGCCTCTGCTACTATCAATCTTGAAACATCAATAGAAAACCGATCGAAAAGAACCACTAATATTGCAGCTGTTACAAAATTATATTCAATAGATAGCAATGGGCACAAGTCAGCTGATGCTGTTGCCAGTTTTGCTCCTAAACAAATAACTATTGCAGCAGGAGAATCAAGCAAACTTGAAAATGCCGTCATCATCAATAACCCGAAATTATGGGGACCTCCACCGACACAAAAGCCCAATCTTTACGTAGCAGTAACCACTTTATTATCGGACAAAAAAGTTATTGATGCATATGAAACACGCTTCGGGATACGAAACATTGAATACAACCCGGACAAAGGGCTTCTGGTAAACGGCAAACACTTATTCATCAAAGGTGTTAATCAGCATCACGATTTAGGGGCATTAGGTGCGGCATTCAATACACGTGCGGCAGAACGACAACTCGAAATACTACGAGAGATGGGCTGTAATGCCATTCGCTTTTCGCACAACCCACCGGCACCCGAACTACTTGAATTAACTGACAGAATGGGATTTCTGGTTATCAACGAAATTTTCGATTCGTGGGAACGCAAAAAAACGCCACACGATTTTCACCTTATCTTTCCCGACTGGGCTGAACAAGATGCCCGAGCATTCGTGCGTCGTGACAGAAATTGCCCTTCAATCATTATGTGGAGCTTTGGCAATGAAGTCGGAGAGCAATATACGGGAGAAGATGGTGCAAAAATTGCAGCACGTTTACGCAATTATGTCAAAGAAGAAGACCCTACCCGTCCCACAACCGGAGCCATGAACTATGCGAAACCCGACATGCCGCTACCTGCTATACTGGATATTATAGGATTGAATTATCAGGGAGAAGGAATCCGGCAGGATCCAGTTTTTGAGGGCACCGAGCGCATCCGGACAGCTCCGCAATATGACCCGTATCATCAAAAGTTTCCGGATAAAATGATTCTCAGTACCGAAACAGCATCGGCCGCCAGTAGCCGTGGGGTGTATCTTTTTCCGGTAAGCCCTAAAGCTAGTGCTCCAATACGGGATGGCGAAGGTGGCGATTCTAAAATTTGCCAGGTCAGCTCCTACGAGCTTTATGCTGTGGATTTTGGCTCTTCCGCCGATAAAGTTTTCAGTGCACTCGATCGTCATCCTTTCGTTGCCGGTGAATTTGTATGGAATGGTTTCGACTACATCGGAGAACCAACGCCCTATTACGAAGCTCGTAGTTCCTATACCGGGATTATTGATTTAGCCGGATTCAAAAAAGATCGGTTTTATCTT
>CAXXPB010000059.1:0-17225 GCA_963678825.2 uncultured Microbacter sp.
AATAGAAGCAAACTAGATTTAAGCGGACTTGATTTCATTTATTTCTCTCGTTTCGAATTTATATTCAGCTCTTTTTTCTTTTTTTACACTTACACATAACGACTGAGGCTATGGGCATTGGCGGTCTGCGGGCGTATTTCCTGTCGCAAAGCGACAAAAGGAAATGCGGGCGCAAAGGCTGCTAAATGCACGTCAGCCAGCCAATGGACATAGGCGTGTGTTAGGGGCTGGCATTTGATTTTTTTATACTCCTCCGTTAGCTTTATATTTTTCTTCGTATTCAATTCGTTGCATGTCTTGGCCTAAAGATTCGTAAAGTCTCGATAGTTCCAAATATATAAATTCAGAAGAAGGACCAAAATTCTCGCTTATTTTAAATGCGTCAATCGCTTCATTTACTTTCTGTTCGTCTCGGAGAATATAACCTAAGTCCTCAGCTACTACATTTTTGTTTTCTGCCTTTTTCAATCCAGTTTTTAAAATTTCTATTCCAACATTCGGGTTGTCAACTGAATAATACAAATTGTAGTCTCCAAAACATTCTGAAGCAATTGCTGGGATTATCTGTGTTTTCGATTCTACGATATTTTCGGTTTTAGAAATCCCAAATATATTTTTCTTTACAATAGTTTCTGCGACTCTTTCCGGTGTCGAAATAATCAAGAAGCAGTCAGATATATTTGTCTTTTTTATATTTTTTGCTTTCACTAAATATAGTCCTTCTTCCTCTGGAATTAGGTCAAAGTCTGTCTGTTCAATTATCCAGTCCAACTCGTTGTCTGAATCTTGATTTGTCACAACGAAAACATTAGTCTTACTGTCCGAAAAAATATCTTTTACTCTCATATTCTTTTTTTTATGCTAGCCCCTAACGACCGAGGCTATGGGCATTTGGCGGTTTGCGGGAGCGTTCACTGTCGCCCTGCGACAAGGTGAATGCGGGAGCAAAGACCGCTAAATGCACGTCAGCCAGCCAATGACCATAGGCGTGTGTTAGGCGGTCGGTATTTGGTTTATTCAATATAGCCTTCAAATATTGATGCGCTTGATCTTTCTTCTATGGTTGAACCATCTTTTTGTTGTATAATCTTTGTCGGACTAACAACTATTCTAATAATTGCAGATTGAAAGTCAACTACTTTCCATTCATTCTCTTTCTTTTTTATGATATATAAGTTGTCGAGTAATACATTCTTAGTGTAAAGTAATCCAATGACAAAAAATTCATCTTTATTGAATTCAATAGGTTCTGAAACAACCAAGAAAGTGTTTTTGTCATGAAGTTCTCCTGGAAATCTAACATTCTTTTCTGTCAATGAGGGAATAATCCAAATTGAGGAAAAAATTAGACCTGAGTTCCAATTTGGAGTCTTTTGTATTAATTGTTTTAGTATTGTGTCTCTATGAGCAACAATCTTGTCATGTACACTCAACAATAAAGTATGAGTTTTAATCACAAGATCGTTATTTGTGGTATCTATGTCTATGTCAGTCTTGGGCTTTGCTATCAAAACAATTTTCTTAATAGTCAATGTGTCACCTGATTTCAGAATAGAAAAAGTGTTACTGAGAGTATCCCAACGATTTAGTATTACATTTAAAATCTCGTGATTTCGCTTAACATTTTCACTCTCTGAATCAATTTTTAAATCTTTCTGCCTCTCTTTAGTCGAGCAAGATAAAATTAATGTCACGACAGTAATTAATGTTAGAAATTTTCTCATTATATATAATTTTCGTTTATAATCTGTAACCTTTTTGTCTAATAACTTTATCAAAACTCATTCAATATCCAGTCCTTGCTTTTTTTTACACTGCCGCCTAACGACCGAGGCTATGGGCATTGGCGGTTTGCGGGAGCATTCGCTGTCGTGGAACGACAAAGTGAATGCGGGAGCAAAACTGCCTGAATGCACGTCAGCCAGCCAATGGCCATAGGCGTGTGTTAGCAGCTGTTTTTTATTCTTTTTTTCGTAATAAACTTCGTCTTAAACCATTGTCGCATTTGTAAATATACCAATAGTTGTTATTGTCGTATTTTAATTCTTTTATTCTGTCAAACAAGTCCTTATAATGTGTGTCTATGTAAACTTTATAAAAAGACGGTGAATGATTTTTAGAAGGTCGAACAGAAAAAGTCTTATTTTGAATAACGAAAGTAATTGAGTCTGCCACATTTCCTCGATAAGTCACATAACCCAAACTGTCAGTGAAGGTTTCTGTTACTTTATTGTCTTGTTGAAAAATTGTAGTTTTTATGTTTTGTAGTCTTTTTTCATTCAAAGTCATGAGCCACAATAAATTCTCACCGTTTGGTTGTTGTCTTTCAAGATAAGAACAGTTTTTGCAATTCCCAACTTCGTCATAAACAAGTGATATTTTAATCGAATCATATTCGGATTTGGGTTTTAGTGAAATAGAGGAGTCATTCACATAATAATAACCGTCAGATTTTTCAAACGAAACATCGTCAATCCACGTTATTTTACATTCATTTTCGTCCATGAAGTTGAAGTAATACTGTCCATGACATGGGAAGTAGCAGTAGTCTAAACATACATAATATGTTCCTTTCTCAAGTTGTGAATACAAATTCAAACTTGTCATTGTCAACAATATGAACAGTAGTTTCTTCATTTTTTTAAAATAGCTGCTAACATCTGTGTATGTGCACCTCAGGTGCACATATATCGACTATAGTTGTTTGTGCGTTTTGTCTAATTTTGTATAAATCATATACTTATATTCTGTTGTAAAAAAAGAGAAGGTGCACATATTCAATTTGTTAATTCTAAATTCATATTCAAATTTTAATCAAATATCTAACTTATCCAACGGATTTTTGATTTGATCAAATCCTTGTTCTACGTAGTCTGTCTTTCCATTCAGATTGTTGGGCGTAGTCTGCGACTACATCCTGTTTAGGAAAAAAGCTCCTGCTTTTGGTGCAGCAAGGCAAGAGCCTTGCTTTTATATCCGACGTAGGCAGAGCCATACGCCGAACTACAATCTGTTTTTGCACGCTACACTGAGGGCATCATCGATCTGTTTTTATCAAACCGACGGCTTTATTGTTGTAGATAAAAATCAATGCGGATACGAGATTCGGAATGATGTCCGATTTTTGTAGCTTTCATACCTAAGTGTTCCCGTGTTTTTTTGCCGAAAATGCAGGTCTACTATTCCCGCGTCAAATCTACAAATTTGTTTTTAAAACGAATGCTTTTTGGTTAATATTCTTTTTGTCAGACATGGGTTTCTGCTTTTGATGCTGCAAGGCAACGAGCCTTACTTTTATGTTTGGCGCAAACTGAAGTCATGCATCAGACTTTTCTGCTTTACACGTAAAGGGGAACTATGATTAGAAAGGGAAGGTGCCGAGGTGCAGCGATCTACAATCAAATGCGAGCCGGAGCTTGCATCACCCAATTACAGCTAACGGAACAGGAGAGGGTGTTGCAAAACAACAAAGGCACCGGTGGTAATTCCGATGCCTTTGTTGTTGGGGTGATCGCTAAACGATCTTTATTTCAAAATTTCAGGATCATAAACGATGGCAATATCCTCTTTGCTGGCAATCAGCGGGCCATGGTATCCGGCAAGAGGTGCGTCCGACCGGAATGGTTTAATGTCTTTTGCCGTTCCGTTTTTCAGCTCTTCGGCCAATGTTAGCATCTTGGTCATGTACTCTTTCCCGATTGGCTTTTTAAGATAGACGTAGTGTCCGCAATAGATGCGGGGAATGCCGTTATCGATGAGGGTTAGCATTCGTTTGCAGGCTTTGATGTAGTCGGTGATGGGCGACAAAGGCTGTAGTTGCAACCACACCTGATTCGACCCGAAAGCATCGCCGGAATAGCAGTCGCCATTGGCACGGTCGAGCAGGATGATGGAGCCCGGAGTGTGAGCCGGCGTATAGCATACTTCAATTTTCCGGTCGCCCAGATCGAACACAAAACCTTCGTCCACAAAATTTATTTTCCCCTTGTAACCTTGTCCTTGAACCATTGACAAGTCGGCTTTGTGCATGAAAACAGAACCGAAATATCCGATGTTTCCCGTATGGTCAAAATGTCCGTGCGTTACTACTACTTCCAGCGGTTTGGAGGTAATTTTCCGGACGATCTTGTCCAGTGAATCACATCTTGTTCCGGTGTCAATCAGTAAGGCTTTTTTTGACCCTTCAATGATGTACATGGTACAGTTGTCGGATGTCTCACCGACCCAAACATGCTCTTTCAGCTTTGAAATAGTCAGTTGTGCGTTTTGAAAAACCTGAGCTGACAAAGCGATTGTCGCGATTGCTAATGCTAACACGAATGTTAGTCCTCTTCGGTAATTAAGCATAAGATTAAGGTTAACAGGTGATGAATAGGCTAATAGGTAGTTTCTACGCTCCAGACAAACGCCCGGATACCTATCTCTTTATTGATTTCGTCAATTTTTTTTATTGTTTTCAGAAGCGGTTCTACCTTGTCGTCTTCCACGACGGTAAGTACCGATGAATTCATTTCCGGCCAGGTATGCGTACCGTGCCTCGGTTCTCCTTCCACTGTGCCGCGTCCCTGAACGTTTTCCCACCAGGTATACCCTTTTATGTCGAGCTTGTCGAGCATGTAGGTGATACGTTCCGTATTGGCCTGATTGAATACTATAAATACTGCTTTCATGTGTTTGTTTCTATTTTTTAAATTAAGGACACATGGAACTCACATCCCGATAGCTATCGGAACATCACTCTTTGGCTTAAGTGCTTGTTTTAATGCTCGTTTCATTTTATATCTTTATTAAAGCTTGGCGGATTTGAGGATGTGAAGTTTAATCTCCACATCCTCAAATCATTTTTCATTTATTATTTTCGTCCATAAAATGGAATTGTTTGCGTACGAGTCCTTCTTTGTCGCGTTCACCACGGCGGGAGAAGACTGCGTACATTACCGGCACGATAAGCATGGTGACAACGGTGGAGAATACCAACCCGCCGATAACGGTAATACCCATCGGGGTCCATGTTTCAGCTCCATCACCCACGCTCAACGCCATCGGCACCATGCCCAGGAATGTTGCCGAGGCGGTCATCAATACCGGGCGTAACCTCGAACGTCCGCCGGCGGCGATTGCCTCGTTCAAAGGCAAACCACGGTCACGCAACAGGTTCACGAAGTCGATCAACACGATACCATTTTTCACCACAATACCGATAAGCAGCACAGCTCCCAGCAGGGCAACAACGCTCAGGGTGGTTCCGGTGAGTAACAGCGCAATGATAACGCCGGTGAATGCAAACGGAATAGAGAACATGATAGCAAACGGTTTGGAGAACGACTCGAATTGCGACGCCATCACGATGAACACCAGCAAGAGTACTAACAAAGCAAGTAACCCAAGGTTCTGGTACGATTCCTGCTGATCTTTGTAAATACCTCCCAGTACGATTTGAGCATCGGACGGAATATTTAGTTTTGCAAGTTTATCCTTTACATCAGCAGCAAGATCGGTAAGTGACACATCTACCGGAGTGATGGAAACGGTCACAATACGCTGTTTGCGTTTGTGTTCAATATTAGGCGGCGACCAGTATTCTTTTACGCTCCCGATCTCTTTTAGTTTGACAAACTTTCCGGAAGGAGTTGGAACCGATACTTCTTCCAGCAGGTTCACGGAATTACGGTATTGTTCTTTCAATCGAACAATAATATCAAACTCGTCACCATCTTCACGGAATTTACTTGCCGTCATGCCGCTCATGCGATTACGGATAGCATTCGATACGGTTGCACTGTTGAGTCCGTTCAGCGCCAGCTTTTCGCGGTTGAGAACCACCTCCAGTTCCGGTCGGTCGTCTTTACGGCTGATCTGTACGTCACGCACTCCTTTTAATCCGGTCACGCTGTTCTTGATCTGCTGTGCCAGCATATTGGTAGAGGCAAAATCGTAACCGTAGACTTCGATATCGAACGTTGAACTACCGGTTGCAAGGTCGCTTCGGGTAATCTGATAATTAACGATTTCCGGGAATTTCGCCAGTTCGGGACGAATGGATTCCGAGATTTGCACATCGGAGCGTTTTCGCTGTTCTATTGGCTTCAATTTCAACGTCATGTTAATCGTATTGCTGGAGGCCGAGCCTAAAAATATGGATGACATCCCGCCCTGATCATCGGCACCACAAGAGGTACTGATAAGCTCTACTTCGGGAACTTTCTGCTGAAGCACTTTTTCAATTTTTCGAGCCGTTTGTGCACTTATCTCCATACGGGTTCCGGGAGCCAGTTCGGCCTTGATGGTCAACCGGCTTTCGTCATTTTGCGACATAAAGTCGGTGGCAACCAATGGTGCCAGACATAGAGAACCGATAAAGATAGCGGCCGAACCGAGGATTACTTTCAGTTTGTGCTGTAGCGCCCAGTGTAATACTCTTTCATACCAATGGTCAAGATTGTCGAGCCACTTTCCGATGGTTGCATCGTAACTGTATTTCTTCGGATTCTCCTTTTTCTCCCGTTCCTTCATAAATCGGGCGGCAAGCATCGGGGTAATCGTTACCGCGGCTACCGTCGATACGGCAACGGTGATCGAAACGATCCATCCAAGCTGGTTGAAGATCACTCCTGTAATTCCTGAAACAAAGGTCAGCGGCATAAACACGGCGACAACTACCAGCGTTGCCATGATAACGGCCAGCCATACTTCGTTGGTCGCGTAAATGGCAGCTTCGCGCGGACTGCTTCCCCGTTCGATGTGCTTGGTGATATTTTCGAGCACCACAATGGCATCATCCACCACCATCCCGATCGCCATCGACATAGATGCCAGCGAAATGATATTTAGTGAGTTGTCGGTCACTGCCAGATAGATCAATGCCGAAACCAACGAAATAGGGATGGTCAGTAAAATAATGATGGTTGCACGCCAACGACCGAGGAAGAAGAATACCACCATTGCCACAAACATCAACGCAAACAATAGCGTGTCTGACAGGTTGGATACCGAGCCTTTGATGAAGGTTGACGAATCGAATATTTCGTGAATTTTTATGTCGGGAGGAAGTGTCGGTTTGATCTCTTCCAGCATCTTTTTTACATCGCGGCCTACCGCTACGGTGTTAGCTCCCGAACGTTTCATCACATACAGCTGAATACTGTTTTTTCCGTTCGTTTTTTGTTCCAGAGTCACGTCTTTCAGGGTGTCGCGTACCTGAGCCACATCACGGAGAAGAATAGGCGTACCGGCCGACGTTCCCACAACGATGTTTTTCACCTGATCGCTCTCCTTGAATTCGCCTTCGACACGCAACTGATAGTCAGTTGCGCCCATCTTGATATTTCCCGAGGGCATATTCAGGTTTTCTGCAGCAACGGCATTGCCAATCTGCTCCAGCGAAATATGGTAAGCATCCAGACGGTTCGGGTCTATATCGATATAAATTTTCCGTTTGGGATCTCCCGTCATTGCCGCAGAGCCGATCCCGTCCACACGGTTCAGGGGGTTGATGATCTTTTCCGTGATAAGTTTCGACAAACCTGCGTAACTTTCGTCGGCTGTGATGGTGTACATCAGTATCGGCATACTGCTGGTGCTGAATTTCACCACCGAAGGGCGCTCTACGCCATCAGGCAGCCGGCTCAGCGCCATATCGATCGCTCCACGGATGTCGTTCATCGATTCGTCAAGATTGACGCCCCACTCAAATTGCAGGGTGATAATCGAAGTGTTGTCCTGAGAGGTGGATGTTAATTCTTTGAGCCCCTGAATGCTGTTCAATGCATCTTCAAGGGGTTTGGTTACGTTGGTCTCCACATCGGCGGCATTGGCTCCCGAGTAGGTCGTCACCACCGATATCATAGGCAGATCCATCTTCGGATAAAAGTCAATGGGCAGCCTCGAGAGCGAATACAACCCAAAAATCATGACGGCGACAAATACCAGTGTTGTCTTTATCGGGTTGTTTACTGCTGATTTATATATACTCATGATTGTTTTTTAATCTGTTTCGTGATTTTCGGCATTATTTCACTACTGTTACGGCAACGCCGTCAATCAGTCGGTTTTGGCCGGTGACAATCAACTTGTCTCCTTCTTTCAATTGATTGGAAATAATTTCTGTCTGGTCGTCGAAGCGTTTTCCGAGAGCAACGACAATGCGTTTGGCTTTGCCATTGTTTTCCACAAATACATATCGTTCGTTGGAGCCTTGCATACGCAATACAGCCTGAGACGGAACCACAAGTGCTTCCGCTTTTCCGAAGTCGATGGTAGAGCGGCAGAACATTCCGGGTTTCAGTTTCTCGCCGGCATTGTTCACCTTCAGTTCTACCTGAACCGAACGGGTGGCAGCGTCTACTGTCGGATAAATACGTGCAATCTGAGCGCTGAAGTCCTGATTGGGATAGGTATCACATTTTACACTCACTTTCGAACCCTGTTTTAGCTGAGGAAGAAAGCTTTCCGGCACAAACAGATTGGCTTTCAAAGGATTGATCTGTACTAAAGTGACAATGGCAGCTTTTCCTGTAGCGGCGCTCGGCGAACCGGAATAGAGTTCTCCGTTTTCAAAGTTCTTTGCCGAGATAATTCCGCTGATCGTAGCACGCAGGTTGACGTTCTTTTCGAGGAATGCCAGGTTTTCTTTGGTCAGGTCGTATTGAACTTTTGTCTGATCGTAAGTCTGTTGCGAAACTGTACCTGCCTGACGTAAAGCCTCAAGGCGTTGCATGTCGCTTTTGAGATTTGCAAACTGGATGCGGGTAGTATTGAGTTGCGTTGGATCCATTTGAGCGACTAACTGACCCTGTTTTACGCGTGATCCTACGTTTACAAATATCTTTTCGATTTTTCCGGGAGACGCAGGAGCGATGTTCACTTCTTCGTTGGCTACAAGTGACGCAGAGAATTCCATGTCTCTGTTTATTTCCTGTTTTTGAAGTGTTTCCACGCGTACCAATTCCGTTTTTTTAGTAGTATCAGTTTTTCCTTTCGAACAGCCAACCATGGCGATCAAAAGCGATAGAGCCATTGCTGTTGTGAAAATATTCCGTTTGCGGAATGTGCAAAATGAATTTGTCATCATTTGGTCTGTATTTGAGAGTTAATTATTTGTCTTGTTTTCTCAGAATTTATTGAGTAATTGTTCCAAGTCTGTTTTGGCTGTCAATACTTCATAAAGAGCAGTGACGTAATTGGTTTGCACCTGAAGTAAGTTGTTGGATGCCGTGGTGATATCAAGGCTTGTGGCCATGCCGTGATCGTGCTTGCGCGAAATGTCGGTAAAAATTTTATTGGAGACTTCAAGGCTTTTGGTCTGGGTGTTTAGTTTGTCGAGCGCATTGCTCAGGTTGAATCGTGCCTGTTTTTCCTGAACCATGAGTTGATCTTTCAGCGCTGCGAGGTTGTTCTCGTTGGCCTGCACCTGGAATTTTGCCTGTTTTATCTTCGAAGATGTTCCTCCACTGGTGAAGAGCGGCCAGCTAGCCTGCAAACCGACAACGCTGCTTGGTGATAAGTCGAGTGTGGGCTTGATGTACTTGTAGGTATAGCTGTAGTAGCCCGAGAGTGTTGGCAGCCAGCTTGCTTTCTGTAAATTAACCTGTTTCTTCGATACTTCCAGCTGCTTTTCGGTAAGTTGCATGGTAGGGTTTTTACTCATGTCGAATTGTTCACCCAGTAATTTGAACGTTTTATCTTCGTTCATCAGGGAGTTCAGACTGTCCTTTAGTTCAATGGTTGTGCTGGCATTGGCTCCCAGTTGAATGCGCAGCATGTTGTATGCCAGTTCGGTTTGACGTTCGTTCGATTTAATCATGTTGTCGACCGAAGAGACTTGTACCGCAATCTGATCGGCATCTGTCTGTGTGGCAGCTCCCGCGTTTACTGTTGCTTGCGTTCTCTTCTGGATGTCCAACAGGTTTTCTTTGTTCTGTCTGAGCAGTTGGGTTGTCCTTTCTGAAACTAAAATCGAATTGTAAGAAGTTGTAACTTGTTGTATTACATCCTGCTCTGTTTTTCTCTTTGATGTCACGGCAATTTCCCGGCTCAATTTTGACAGTTGCAGTCCAATCCAGTAGCTGCCGTTGAATAACAATTGACTGACCTGTGTCTGAACGGAGCCTGAGTGCCCGAATAGAATTTTCATTCCCTGGAAGTTGGCAGATGCGCCAAGATAGTTCTGATAAGCTCCGGTTACTTCAACCTGAGGAAGCCCTTTCGAGATGCTTTCCCACAAAGCGCTTTGTGCCTCCTGTACTGACAACCCGGCATTTTTCAGCGTCCGGTTGTATTGCTGTGCATGAAGCCGTGCATCTTCCAGAGTTAACGAAAGCTTTTCCTGAGCCCTTCCATAGTAAGCGAAAGCACTGACAAAGAGTAATAATAAACTGATTCTTGTCCTCATAGATTATTTATTGTTTGTTGACTGCTGTTAGTAAAAAGTATTTATTTCTGAGTTCTCCTTTTTCGTGTTGTTTTTAGCGGAGGATAATTATTCATGTATTTCTCCTGATAATACCGGTATCCATTTTCATTTACGATGATGCGTATGCAACAATCCAGTAAAAACTGGAACGTCTTTACGATGTCTATACCGGGCTTGTTGAGAAGATCGGGCAATCCTTTTCTAAAATGATTATTCAAGTAGGTGGATAACAGGTCAATGTCTGCGTCTGTCCGGATAATGCCTTCATTTATGCCATTTTGAAGCCATTTTTTTATCGACAGTAAGGCTTCCTCGTCCATTTTTGCATACATCTTGCTGTTAATTTCCGGATAGTACTTCATTAAGTCGTAGAAAAAAGTCATCGATTCCTGATTTTCTTTATCTATCCAGAATTGAGATGCTTTTATAACTATATCTATCGCATTGAGCGAAGGATCGTCCGAAAATGAGTGGTTTTTCTTGTGTTCGTTTTTATGCTGTTCGCAATATGACTCCATGATGCTTTCTATCAACTCTTCCTTTTGCCTGAAATAGTTATAGAAGGTTTTTTTTGAAATGCGGAGCTCATTGCAGATGTCGTCTATCGTTACACTTTTCAACCCGTATTTCATGAATAAACGGGTAGAGGTTTCAAGTATTTGTTCTTTTATATCCGCCATTATCAGTAATTTGGAGCGTCAAAGGTAGGATATAAAATTGCAATTTAACGAAATATTAACCATGTGATCATGATAAAAAAATATAAAACAAATATAATGTTCATGTATTCAGACATTAAAAGGAAACTGAAAAACAATTTTAGTTTCCATGTGTATTTGAATTTGGTTTTGTTTTACAAGTTTAGCGCCTTCTTTAGCAATCTGTATCCGGTGGCACTGGCCTTTATTTGAAGCCCGTTTTGCAGTGTCAGGAGTTGATTCTGTTTTTCAAAAAGTTCAATTTTTGAAATAACCTGAACATTGACGATATACGAACGATGAACGCGAACAAACTGATTGTAAGGGAGGTGCTCCTCAAAATACTTCATGGTTTGCTCCTTCATGTGGTGCCCTTTTGCAGTATGTATCATCACATAGTCGCCTTCAGCCTGAACGACAAAGATGTCAGGCACCGGAATGACTTCTATTTTCTGGCCTATTTTTACTGCAATTCGCTCTACTGTTTCAATTGCAGGATCGGGATTCTTTTGCGTAACGGCTTGTTCAATTTCCTGTAACTCTTCTTCCTCCTCTTCAACTTTGTTTTTCTCCAGCATTCTGTTGTATGCCAGCACTACAATGGAGAAAAAACAGAACCCAAGCAGAAGCTCCAGCGGTATAAGTGGTACGACCGGAGAAATGTTGTTTTCCGGGAGCGACAGGTATAGCAGAAAGTAGGTGATTCCAAGCCAGACTCCAACACTTAAAACTGCCAGCGCAAGGTAGCTTACAACTCTCTGAAATCCGTTTTGAGAAGAATAGTCTGCATATTTCACCACATTCCATAATAGCAGAGCAATACCTCCGAAAATGTATCCCGACGCCGCTCCGAACAACAGGCAAAACTCAAAAGAAAATGAAACTAGCGGGATTATGACGAAGGAGATGGCAAGCGAAATGACTGTCCATATCAGGATGTAAATTGAAAGAAAGACTTTATTTTGAAACGCGGGATGTTCCATGCCAACGTCAGTTCTTTAATTCTCCACCGCCAAAGACACATGAGCCGCAAATCAAAAGAGTACGGGTTGTGTCAATTGTGTCTGCTGTCTTGAAACGTTTGTCTTCAAAACCACCCAAAACAAAGTCGACTTGTACTGCCACATTCCAATTTTCCGGAACATAAATGGTAACTCCGCCAAAGACAATGTTCAGTTCAAGGCGGGTTGTGCCTTCCGGAAGATTTGTCCTGCGCAAATCAAGTTTGGTTCCGCTGAAAACAGAATTGATTTCACCGCCCTTGAATTCCGGGTCGAGTACGATGTGCTCTCCGCTCCCAAAAACATTATTGCTGTTTATATAACCACCGCTGGTATATTTCGGCGAATGGTGCCAGTGGCGAAATTCCCGCTCTTTGTTTTTGCAACAGTGAACCGAAGGAAACATCCATTGCAGTAATACTACGGCGCCGGCTGCTATTAATAATACCGGCCAGTATAGATGAATAAAATCCGCAGGCACAGGTCCCAGCCAATTCGGATTAACCCTGTTGATTTCCGGTACTATAAAGAAACCGCCAATCAGAAGTAATACCATGCCTCCCCAGTAATGGCGTTTGAAGATAGAGGCAACGCCTAAAACGATAAGCAACATTTGCCATGAAATGAATATACTCTTATATGCTACCGGAATCATGCCGGTATTAAACCCGAGAAATATGAGACCGGCGGCAATAAGGACAAATGCCAGCGATATTCCGTGATGTTGACGGTGATGCCGATACGATTTGATTTCGTTTTCCATAACTGAATTGTTTTTGATTTCTTTGCAAAGGTAAAGCTGCTTCAGCCATTTAGACAAGCCAAAATCGATAAACACGACGAAATTCCCGACGAAGGCTGTCGTTTTTTACGTTGTAATTCTCATTTATCTCTTTTGTGTTTCGTCTTTTAGTTAAAAAATAAAATAATCGGAAAGGAAATTTGGTCGACAAGGAGAAAGACGTTACCTTTGCAGTCCCAAAATAAGGTTCCTTGGCCGAGTGGCTAGGCGCCGGTCTGCAAAACCGTTTACGGCGGTTCGAATCCGCCAGGAACCTCAATGAAGAGGCGAAATTCTTTTACAGAGTTTCGCCTTTTTCTTTTTGCTACAGACACAAAAAAAGACCGGCAATCACTTGCCGGTCTTTTTCGTATCTGGTCTTTCTGAATTACTTGATGATATTCTGGAAATCAGAATCTGTCAGGTATTTTGCAAATTCAGCATCTGTCACTGCTTTTGTAGCCCATTTTTTGTTAGAAGCAACAGCTTTGCGCATTCCGTCATAAACCAACTGACGGTCGTTTGTGCGTGCACCAACGATAGCTTGCAGGTAAGCTGTTTCTCCATTCGGATTTTTTACGCTGTTCAGTGTTGAACGGGCAGCGCTGTAGTCTTTTGTCAGGATTTGAGACAAAGCAGCATTGTTGGTAGCTGCACTGCCGAATGCTGATTTAGCTTTTGCGAAATCACCCTGTTGCAGATAAATAATACCCAACGCCTGATTGAGGGTGTTGCCTCCGATATTTCCGGCATTGCCAAAATATTGTTGCGATTTGGCTGCATCACCTTGTGCCAGTGCTGCAATGCCTGCATTGTAGTTAGCTTCGGGTGATTTAGCATCAATTGCAAGTGCTTTTGCAAACAAGCGAGAAGCTTCTGAGTAGTTGCCCTGGTTGAACTTAATGGTTCCAAGGTTGTTGTAACCGCGGATATCGCCGGGGAACAAATCAATCGCTTTTTCGTAGATGCCTGTTTTTGTTGAGGTGTTGTTTGTTAGTGTTGCAGCATAAAGCAATTCTTCAACGTTTAGTCCTTTAGGATTTTCCTGTGCCAGTTTGGTGATTTGGTCATCAGATTTTCCGATAAGATCCAACGTCAATTGTAATTTTGAACGACGCAACTGTGGCAGAATGTCCTGAGCGATGTTTTTGAAAGCTGCTGACAGGTTACGGATTTCGTGTTCGCGTTGTTCGGGATCTGAATACATCGACAAAACGCGAAGAATAACTTCTTTGTCCTGAATGTTTGAAGAAGAAAGCATCTGTTGGAAACCTTCCCAGTCCTGAGCGGTGAAGTTAGCGTTAACATCCAACGATGTTTTCAGTTTCTTGAGCTCTTTTTTGATGTATGTGTTGGTGTTCTTTTCGCGTTGTTCAGACACTTTTGTGTTCAGTTTCACGCCACCGTCAGGAGATGCATACGAATTCAGGTCTAACCCTGCAACTTTCATGTTTTCGTCTTCTTTGGCAGCTTGAATCTTCTGAACCAACGAAACGAGTTCTTCTTTTTTCAGCTCACCTTTGCGGATGTTGGCCTGTTGAATAAGGAACATGATGTTGGCATCGTGCTTTTCTTTGATGATGCGTTGGAATTTGTCGTTTACAAGCGGAGCATCCAGGTTGTCACCGTCTACTGAGGCAAGTGTTGAGGTGGCAATAACGCCGTCAGCAACTTTTACGGAAGGGATGGTGTAGGTTTTGTTGCCACGTGTAGCTTTGAATTCGAGGAATAACTCGCTTTTTGCCATTTCGGGAACATAATCAAATGCTGCATTAACCGAGAAAGTACCTCCGGCTTTGTAAGCAACCGCCTGGTTGTTGCCCTGAATTTTTTCTCCCTGAAAAAGTGCCGGTGCGCTTTTGAATTCCTGTCCGCTGGCAGTTTTCAATACAGGAGTAACTTCCACTACTGTCTTTTTGTCGAAATATCTTTCCGGGAATTTGCCGGTAACGGTAGCATTTACCTTGCCTCCAACGGCTTCCAGAGGATTGGGGGTGGTGTTAAAATAACTGGGATCCAAGGCTCCCATCGGCTTTGAGCAAGACGCAAAAACGAATGCTAAAATTGCCGCGGAAAGAAGATAAAGTCCTTTTTTCATAAAGCTAATAGATTGATTTAATGAGTAAAAACAATTTTGATTTAATGAAAACAAATATAAGCACAATCGTTTTGTAAAAAAAGGCACATGGCTATCGCAATTTTATTGTAAGTTCGCTTTACTTTTTTGCTATCCCTTGTTGATTGTACAATTATCAGATATATTAGTTGATTGAGGTGTGCGTCCTGTTTGTATAACAGGGAGTGGTAATTGTTAATTTCAACTATTTAACTCGTTAAGTCTGCTTTTATATGAACTTTACATATGGGTGGGTGTTTCATTTTCACAAATTATTACATTTGTGTAAATTAACTTTGTCGTTTTTTTCTTATAAAATAACAAATAGCAAATTCTTTTCTCTTTATCCTGCATTTGTCTCGATAGAGCCTGTTAATTGTTGTAACTTGCGTTGTCCTGAGTGTCCGGCAGGAAATCAGTCTCTTACGCGAAAAAGAGAGGTGATGGCGTGGAGTATCTTTACGAAGGCGATTGATGAACTCTCACAATCACTGTTTTCGGTTACGCTTTATTTTCAGGGCGAGCCATACCTGCATCCCGAATTTCATGCCATGGTATCTTATTGTCATAAGAAAGGGCTATTTACCTATACTTCTTCTAATGCGCAACTGATTACCAATGAAGTGGCAAAAAAAACAGTAGAATCAGGCCTTGATAAAATTGTGATTTCGGTGGATGGGTTAACGCAGGAGGTATATGAAAAATACCGACAGGGAGGCTCTCTCCAAAAAGTGATTGAGGCAATTCAGTATCTTGCATATTGGAAGAAGGAGCTAAAAAGTGCTACTCCTGTCATCGAAGCTCAGTTTATTGTCATGAAGCATAACGAGTTTCAGGTGGGTAAGGTGAAAAATGAGGTGTTATCCTGGGGTGCCGACCGGGTAGCATTTAAAAGTGCTCAAATTGATTTTGAGAGAATTGAACAGTTGGTGCCTTCACAAACGAAATTCTCACGGTATGCAAAGACGGAAAATGGTAGCTGGAGACTAAAGAAGAAACCTAAAAACCGTTGTTGGCGTCAGTGGGTTAGTGCTGTAGTTGCCGTTAATGGCGATGTGCTGCCCTGCTGTTTTGATAAAAACGGGGAGCACGTATTCGGAAATATCGCTGAAAAAGTTTCTTCGAAATCTGGAATGGAGCAGAGGCAAACAATTTCAGACGAATGGTAAATACGAACCGAAGCAATATTTTGATTTGCCAGAACTGTTCGGAATAAGCAGGTTTTTCTCTATGGAGAAAGCACAAAAAAAGAGCACCTGTATGGTGCTCTTTTTACGATAAGTTGATTGTCTTATTTTTTGCAGGAGCTTTTTCTCCTTTTTGGCAGCAACCTTTAGCAGCGTCGCCTTTTTTGCAACAAGCTTTATCGCTTTTTTTGCATTCTTTGGCGCATTCTTTTTTTACTTCTTTCTTTGCAGGAGCTGTAGCTGTTTGAGCCATTGCAGAAACTGAAAACATGAAGGCCATAGCCATCATTATACTAGCAATTTTTTTCATACAAGTGTGTTTAAGTGTTGGTTTATTCCGTTGCAAATATATGATGATAGTCAGTCTAAATTTTCTAAACAACTGTTATTTTCGACGGTGTGCTTAACTAATTTAGCTTAATTGGTTGCTTATAATCTCTGTTTTATGCTCAAGCCGGAAAGTAGTTCAACGTATTTGGCAATCCCGTCGGTTATTTCGTGTTTGTAAATGAACTCGTCGGCTTTATGAGAACGGGTTGTATGGCCGGGGCCCATTTTTATTGCGGAGAAAGGAATCACAGCCATATCCGATAGTGTTGGCGATCCGTAGCATTTACGTCCCATTTGAATGGCTTTGCTTACTGCCGGGTGGGTCAGGGAAATGTGTGATGACCAAGGCGGGTCGATCGTGGGGTTACCTCACATGAAACTGCCTCTTTGATTTCGTCCAGCAATTCCTGATTCGAATAACAATCGCTGCTGCGGATATCTACCACGAAAGAACAACGGTCGGGAATCACATTGTGCTGTGTTCCAGAGTTAATCATTGTGACCGACATTCTTACTTTCCCCAGCCATTCCGACACTTTCTCAAATTGATGGGTGCGGAACCATTCAATATCCGGTAAGGCTTCGTAGATGGCATTTACTCCGGTTTCGTGAGCCGCGTGGCCTGCTTGTCCGTAAACAACGCAATCAAGTACCATAAGGCCCTTTTCCGCAACGGCTACATTCATTTCAGTGGGTTCACC
>CAXXPB010000060.1:0-48286 GCA_963678825.2 uncultured Microbacter sp.
GACGGGAACGATAGCTGGGGATACAACCCGAATTTCTACTTTGCAACAGATAAGGCTTATGGTACCAAAACGGACTATCAGCAGTTTGTGGATGAATGTCATAAACGAGGAATGGCTGTAATCCTGGATATTGTGTTCAATCACACATGGGGTTTAAGTCCCTATTGCCTTGTTTATTGGGATGCAGCCAACGGACGTCCTGCTGCTACCAATCCGTATTACAATGCTTTGGCGCCACATCCCTACAGCGTTGGCAATGATATAAACCATACTTATGCTCCTGTAAAAGCCTGGTTATCCCGCGCCTTGAAGTTTTGGCTGACAGAATACAAGGTTGATGGTTTTCGTTTCGACCTGAGCAAAGGACTTACTCAAACAGTTTCGAACGGAGGAGCCGTAAACCCGAACGCAACCCTTAATTGCAGTACATACGATCAAAACCGGATAGATAATATCAAGACGTATGTAGATGCTGTGAAATCGACCAATCCGAAAGCATACACAATTTTGGAACATTTTTGTGATGATTCGGAAGAAAATGCTTTGGCTGCTTATGATAGTACGATGCTTTGGCGCAATGTTTCTTATGCTTTTCAACAGGCTGCCATGGGCTATGCAGACGGTTCGGACTTCTCTCGCTTGGCATCATCTTCGCAATCGGGTGGTGCGGTAAAACTGCCAACTAATCGGGTGGCTTATGCCGAAAGTCATGACGAGTACCGGATGGGCTATAAAGCCATTACATGGGGCGTAAATGATGTGAAAGACACAACCAATGTGATGAAACAACTTGCCGTATGTGGTGCTTTTACTTTTCTGAGTCCGGGACCCCGAATGATGTGGGAATTCGGAGAGTTGGGTGCGAATTACAATTCGAAAGGTTCAAATGGTAGTGACAATATCACAAGTGCATTCCCTTCCGAATGGGGTTTTCTGAATATTCCGGCTCGAAAAGCGTTGCACGACAATTATCAGAAAATATTGAACTTAAGGCTTAAATATCCGTCGCTGTTTTCAAATCCAACATCATGGAGTTGGCAGGTGTCAGCCAATGATTGGTCAGCCGGTCGCAATGTTTATCTCACAGATGGAAAAACTTCGGCTGTCGTACTTGGAAATTTCACGGGAACAGGAGCTGTCTCTGCAAGTGCTCCGTTCGACAAAACAGGTATATGGTATGAATTACTTACCGGCGATTCTATTAATGTAACCGCTACGCCAATGACAGTTGCACTTCCTGAGTTCGGACTTAAAATTTATACCAATGTCAGAATTACTCCGGCACCGGTGGATACAACAACGCAGAAAACCGTGCTGATTTTTCCGAATCCGGTAGAAGATACGATGTGTATTTCGGGAGCTCTCGCGAATTCAGTGCAGATTTCGGATGTCAACGGACGTCTTGTTGTTGTAAAAGATATTGAGAATAATCGTGTCAATGTATCAATGTTGCAGACTGGTATGTATCTCGGTAAAGTATTTTTCCGGGATGGCACCACTAAGGCTATAAAAATATGCAAGCGATAACGTAAATTTGTCAGTGAAAACGTTTGTACTGTACCTTAAAATCATTTCCTTATGTCGAATAGCCAGATTACCATCAAAGATATCGCTAAAGCTCTGAATGTTTCCGTTTCAACGGTATCGAGAGCTTTGAATGATAGCCCAGACCTGAGTGGTGCAACCAAGCAGCAGGTGCAGGAATATGCCCGTCAGCATCACTATAAGCCGAATTTGCTTGCTCTGAGCATGAAAAAACGGGAAAGTAAAACAATTGGTGTGATAGTGCCGCAAATCATCCATCATTTCTTTTCTTCGGTGTTGGAGGGAATAATGGATGTGGCCGAAAAAGAAGGTTTTAATGTGTTGTTGTTCCGGTCGCGCGATAACTTTGAGAAAGAGCAGCACAGCGTACAGCAGCTGATTTCTTCGCAGGTATGTGGCGTCCTTACTTCCATTGCCAAAGAAACAACTCATTACGAGCATTTTCAAGAGCTGGTGGACAATAATATTCCGGTAGTTTTTTTCGACCGTATTTGCGTTGACATTCCTTCGAACCGCGTGGTAATTGATGATTATGCAGGGGCATTGGCTGCAACAGAATATCTGATCAAAACAGGTTGCCATCGGATAGCGTTTTTCTGTTCGCCACTCAATCTGGAAATATCGAAGAATCGGCGCGGAGGCTATCTTGATGCTTTAAGTAAACATGGTATTTCGGTTGATAAGGAACTGATTAAGATTTGCGACAATTATGACGAAGCAATTCCGGTGGCGACTGAAATGTTGCAGTCGGAAAACCGTCCGGACGCCTTTTTTGCGGTGAATGACGAAACTGCTTTAGGCATTTTACATGCAACCAAGCACTTGCATTTCAAAATTCCGGAAGAAGTTTCAATTTGCGGGTTTACAGATGGTTTTGCTGCTATTGCATCCGATCCTCAGCTTACCACTGTAGGGCAAAGCGGACAGGATGTGGGTCGCAGTGCAATGGAATTGTTAGTGGAAAAGATAAGACACAAAGGAGATCAGCCTTTGATAAAGAATAAAATCATAAAAACAAAATTAATAGTAAGAGAAACAACACGATAATATAACGACTTGAGAGATTGAAATATAATAGTGTTGTGTTTTAATAGGGGCTTTTTTCTGAAATGCCATTGTTGAAACATTAATGGACAATCGATTATTAGTAGATTGTCAAATATTTTGAGGCGTATGAAACTAATTTTTTCGGTAGATTATTTTACTTCGTGGGGGCAAACAGTGTACGTAGAGGGTTCAATTCCGGAATTACAATCCGCAGAAATGTCATTTTCTGAAAACCATCTATGGAAACTAACGCTCGACATTCCGTCTGATGTGCCCTCGTTTGCATATTCTTATTGTGTTAAGGATCAGGAAGGTGTTATTATAAGAGAGTGGTGGAAGCCCCGTGTTTTCGAATCAAAGGAAAACATTGCTGTGTATCACCTGAAAGATCAATGGATGGGTATTCCCTACAATAGTCCGTTCTTTTCATCTGCGTTTACAAAAGCTTTTTTTGCCCCCGACAAGAAGACCAAAGCAGCATCTTCAAAAGCAGGAACTTCAATTACTTTCAGAGTTTTTGCACCTGAAGTTCGTGGCGGTAAATGTCTGGCTCTTGTTGGTAATAATGCAGTACTTGGAAATTGGCAGGTTAAAAAATCGCTCCTGATGAGCAATGAAAACTTTCCGGAATGGGCTATAACATTGGATCGATCGAAGCTGAAAGCTCCTTTTGAATACAAATTTGCGGTGGTAGATCCGGAAACCTTGTCAGTGGAAGAATGGGAAACTGGGACAAACCGTACATTGACTGCTCTGCCTTCGAAAGATGAAGCACTCATCATTACCTGTGGTGTTTACCGGGGAAATAATCCGACATGGAAATGCGCGGGAGTTGCGATTCCGGTATTCTCTTTGCGCTCGGAAACAAGTTTCGGTATTGGTGATTTTGCAGACCTCAAAAAAATGGTAGACTGGGCTGCTAATACAGGTCAGCGTGTTGTTCAGCTATTGCCGGTGAATGACACCACCATGACTCACACATGGACGGATTCCTATCCATACAATGCCAATACAATCTTTGCATTGCACCCGCTCTACCTGAGTATTTCAGTGTTTGGCAAGCTCAAAGATAAGGAGGTGATGAAATTTGCCTCTTCAATGCAGAAGGAACTGAATGCTTTGCCGGAGGTGGACTATGAGGCCGTATCGGAGGCTAAATGGAAAATCTACAGGACAGCATATAAAGAGCAGTCTGCAAAAATCATGAAAACAGCCGCTTATCAGGAATTTGCGGAACAAAACAAAGAATGGCTGTATCCTTATTCTGTTTTTTGTTACCTGAGGGACAAGTTTAAGACGGTTGATTTTCGGCAGTGGAAACAATATGCCACTTTCAGTCCTGAAGTAATTGCGGAGTTGTGCGACACAAATTCGAAAGATTATGATGAAATAGCCATTCACTGCTTTTTACAATACCACTTACATTGTCAGTTGAAAGAAGCTTCGGATTACGCCCGTTATAAGGGAGTTATCCTGAAGGGGGATATACCTATCGGAGTAAGTCCGTGCAGCGTGGAAGCGTGGACGGAACCTCATTTATTTAATCTTGATGCTCAAACGGGAGCTCCTCCAGATGATTTTTCCATTACAGGTCAAAACTGGGGCTTTCCGACATATAACTGGGAGCGGATGAAGCAGGACGGTTTTAGATGGTGGCGCAGGCGATTTACCAAAATGGCCGACTACTTTGATGCTTACCGTATTGACCATTTGCTCGGGTTTTTCCGTATTTGGGAAATCCCGATGGATGCGGTTCAGGGTTTGCTGGGGCATTTTAGCCCGGCGCTCCCCATGAGCAGACAAGAGTTGCAGGCAAATGGTTTCTGGATTGACGAAGAGAGGCATTTGAAACCGTATATCCGTTATTACCAGCTGAATGAGATGTTTGGTAATGCAACTGACGAAATCATTGCCAAGTACCTTGTTGAAAATGGATCGGGGGCTTTCGGACTCAAAGAGGAATTCAGTACGCAGCGTAAGATTGAAGCTCATTTTGCGACTACAGGCGAAGATACGAATGTACGCGACGGACTATATGCTTTAGTTGCGGAGGTGTTATTCGTAAGAGATCCGCATGATCCGAAAAAGTTTCATCCTCGTATTACAGCGCAGTATACTTACAGTTATAAAGCATTATCGGACAGTGATAAATATACATTCGACCGCTTATACGATCATTTTTATTATCAACGCCACAACTACTTTTGGTCGGAACAGGCAATGCAAAAACTTCCGGATCTTATCACATCCACCGAAATGCTGGTATGTGCCGAAGATTTGGGGATGATACCGGCTTGTGTGCCTTATGTGATGAAGCAGTTGCACATGCTGAGTCTCGAAATTCAGCGTATGCCGAAAGATCCGACCAAGAAATTTGCCAACACGAACTATTATCCCTACCTGTCGGTTGCCACCACATCCACACACGACATGAGTACGCTGCGCGGATGGTGGGAAGAGGACAGAGAATTGTGTCAGCAATACTACAATCAGGTGTTGGGAAAATGGGGTGAAGCACCTATGTATGCCGAACCATGGATTTGTAGCAATATTGTACGAAATCACTTGTGGGCACCCTCCATCCTGACGATTTTGCCTCTTCAGGACTGGCTGTCTATCGACGGAGAAATTCGCAGGGTAAAGCCTCATGATGAACGTATCAATGTTCCGGCAAACCCACGTCATTACTGGAGATACAGAATGCATATAACACTGGAGCAGTTACTTGCGAGTGATGACTTCAACCAAAAAGTGAGGTCGCTGATAAAAGAAACAGGAAGATAAATCATATTGAACCTTAACAATAACATGAAGACTAAACCCAGACTATCGACAGCCCAAATCCTGAATATGAATTTCGGATTTTTGGGTATTCAATTTGGCTTTGCTCTACAAAATGGCAATGCAAGCCGCATCCTTCAAACTTTTGGAGCAGACGTACAATCGCTGTCCTGGTTTTGGGTAGTTGCTCCACTTACGGGAATTATCATTCAGCCGATTATCGGTCATTATTCCGATCGTACGTGGTGTAAATTAGGCCGACGGAAACCCTATTTTCTGGCGGGTGCCATCCTCGCAGCTCTGGCACTTATTTTTATGCCCAATTCCGGAACATTATCGGCCGTGATTTCTCCTTTGATTATCGGTGCCGGCATGTTGACGATTATGAATGCTTCGTTCAATGTGGCCATGGAGCCTTTTCGTGCTTTGGTGGCCGATATATTGCCTGACGAACAGCGTACTAACGGATTCTCCATCCAAACATTTTTGATTGGTATTGGTGCCGTTATCGGTTCATGGTTGCCTTATGTGATGTCGGAATGGATGGGCATCGGAAAAAGTACTCCGCAGGGAGAAATTCCGGTGAATGTTATCATTGCGTTCTATGTCGGTGCTGCCGTGATGTTGGGTACTATTATCTGGACTATAGTAAAAACGAAAGAATATCCTCCGGAAGAATATCGTCAGTTTCAAAAGGAGGAACCTTCAGAAGAAAAATCAAAAGAGAGTCTGCTCGATATTTTCAAGGATGTTGCGCGGATGCCACTCACTATGAAGCAATTGGGTATTGTGCAGTTCTTTTCATGGTTTGCACTTTTTGCTATGTGGGTGTATACCACTCCGGCAGTAGCTTCGCATGTATATGGAGCGGTAGATGCCAAAGCTTCTAATTATCAGGTTGCTGCCGATTGGGTGAATGTACTCTTTGGCGTTTATAATTTGGTTGCTATGTTCTTTGCTTTGACGCTACCCTGGATTGCCGCCAAAACTAGTCGAAAAATTACGCATTCCATATCCTTGATTTGTGGTGCATTAGGACTTATTTCCATCTATTTTATTACGAACCAGTATTGGCTTATCTTGTCGATGGTAGGAGTTGGTATTGCGTGGGCAAGTATTTTAGCAATGCCCTATGCTATTCTGGCAGGTTCCATTCCTCCCCGGAAGATGGGAGTTTATATGGGCATCTTTAATTTCTTCATCACCATTCCCCAGATTATTTGTAGTTTGTCGGCAGGTCCTATTTTGAAACACATGTTTCATTCTGATGCCACTTACGCATTGCTGATAGCCGGTATCTGTTTGTTGATTGCATCTGGTTCTGTGGTATTTGTCAAGGACAAGCACTAATGCCCGGAATACTGAAGTATGTATGGTCTCTATTGCTTATCGTGCTGTTTATTTCGTGCGGAAAAACGGAAACAGAGCAAATCACTATTCCTGTAAGTTGTCCGGTTCAGGCGGCTGACGTGTCGTTTCTTCCTCAGATTGAGGCTGCACAAGTCACGCTGTATAATCAGTCGGGACAGGCTGAAGATATGCTCACAACGTTGAAGAAATCGGGTTGCAATACCATTCGTCTCCGTTTGTGGTATGCACCGAATGATGGACATTCAGGCTTTGCGGAGGTAAAAACGATGGTTCAACGGGCGAAAACGCTCGGAATGAAGGTCTGGCTGACGGTTCACTATTCTGACACATGGGCGGATCCAAGTGTTCAAACACCACCTGTGGCCTGGGCGAACTGTTCGTTTGCTGCGATGAAAGACAGCGTTTATGCTTACACTCAGCGTATAGTGAGCCAAATGCAACCCGATTATATTCAGATTGGGAATGAAATCAACAGCGGATTCTTGTGGCCGATAGGTAAATATGATAATATGAGTCAGTTCACGGCACTGCTCGATAAAGGAATTAAGGCTGTACGAGCAACAAATACCGCAACCAAGATCATTTTGCATTGTGCCGGAACAACCAACGCCAACTGGCTTTTTTCGCAATTTACATCCTTGGATTACGACGTGATTGGAATTTCCTATTATCCTGTATTTCATGGCAAAGATCTTGATGCACTAAAGTCTTCCTTGAAGAGCCTTGCATCCACATTTGGAAAGAGTGTAGTCATTGCCGAAACGGCTTATCCGTTTACACTGGAATGGAACGACTGGACGAATAATATTGTTGGAACCGCAGATCAATTAGTGACTGGCTATCCTGCAACTCCGACCGGGCAGCATGACTTTCTGGCTAAAATCAAGGAAATTTCCTGTTCGTTTACTAACGGTCTCGGATTTTGTTACTGGGGCGGGGAATTTATTGCATGGAAAGGCTCTTCGGCTACAAATGGCTCTAACTGGGAAAATCAGGCCTTTTACGATTTCAGTAATAAAGCTTTACCGGTGCTCAATGTCTATAGCGAAAAATAATTTACGAGACTGATTTGGTATTGAAGTTGTCTTGACTTTTTTTGGTCTGTAATTTATAGTTTATTTTTCTCATCGACCCCTCCTAACCTCCCCAAATGGGGAGGAACTCGTCCTTAAAACGAGTAATTGTTATGCATTTTGCAAATGCTACAGCCCCCATTTTGGGGAATCGAAGATCAGCGAAGCTAATGGGGGTCAAAATAAAAAACCAAGATGATTATTTTGCAACCATTTTAATAATTCTATATCTATGAAAGTCAGAAATCTGTTTTTGCTTCTATTTATCAGTGTGTTGCTGGCTTCCTGCAATACTGAAAAGAAAGCTCAATCTCCCGAAGAGTGGAGTAAAAATGCAGTTATTTATGAGGTCAATGTGCGCCAGTATACGGTTGAAGGCACCTTCAATGCTTTTGCCAATCGTTTGCCGCAATTGAAAGAACTTGGGGTCGACGTTCTTTGGTTTATGCCCATTTATCCGATTTCGCAGGAAGCCCGGAAAGGCACTCTCGGTAGTTATTATGCCGTTAAAGATTACAAAGGAATTAATCCTGAATTTGGGAAAGCAGAAGATTTCAAAGCTCTGGTACAGAAGGCTCACGAAATGGGATTTAAAGTGATACTTGACTGGGTGGCTAATCATACCGGGCGTGATAATGTATGGGTAAAACAGCATCCCGACTGGTTTGTGAAAGACAGTGTAGGCCATATTTTGTCTCCGTTCGACTGGACGGATGTGGCAAAACTCGATTATAAAAATACCGCGATGCGGGCAGCTATGCAGGATGCAATGGCCTATTGGGTAAAAGAATTTGACGTGGATGGCTTCCGTTGCGATGTGGCTGGCGAAGTGCCGACTGATTTCTGGAATGACACCCGTGCAAAACTCGATAAAATCAAGCCGGTATTTATGCTGGCCGAAGCCGATAAAGCCGAACTTGCTCAAAAAGCTTTTCATGCCGATTATAACTGGCCTTTGCTGAGTACGATGAACGACATTGCAAAGGGCAAGAAACAGGCAACCGATATTGATAAGGTTTTGGCGCATCACGATTCGGTATATAATCCGGTTTCATTCAAAATGAACTTTGTGACCAATCATGATGAAAATTCATGGAATGGTACGGAATATGAACGGATGGGAGACGGTGCTAATGCGTTTGTTGTACTTACCTATACCTATCCCGGTATGCCCTTAATTTATACCGGACAGGAAGCGGGTCTGAAAAAGCGTCTCTCGTTCTTCGAAAAAGATACCGTGCCCAACTGGAATAATCCTGCCGTTTTCAACTTCTATAAAAAACTGAACGAGTTGAAACATACACAACCGGCTTTGGCTGTCGGTAAGGAGAAGAGGCAGTTTCTGCGCTATGCGACTACCAGTCCATCCGTATACATTTTTGAGCGCAAAGTAAAAGGAAATTCTGTGCTGACAGCCCTGAATCTGAGTAGCCAGAACCAGATCGTGAACTTTACGAAAGCGAAGCCTTCCGGGGAGTATACCGACTATTTCCAAAATATGAAAACGGATGCTTCCCGCCTTCAGGGAGCAACACTATTGCCCTGGCAGTATAAAATCTATGTCAGCACTAAAAAATAAAAAAGCGGCAAAAACCGCATCTGTGTAGTTTTAAACCTAAAACCTCCCTGTTTCGCAATGAATCAGGGAGGTGTTTTTTTTGTAAGACCTTCAGTATGTTATTGATAAACTTATAAACAGAAAGACTATTCCATATTTATCGCCCCTTCAGGGGTTTGGGGTATAAGAACAAAGATATACTTTCGATTCGTAAGCTATTATAAAATCAATATCTCTTTTGAGACATCCTCATCGTCTTAAGACATAATATATGTAGTTCAATCGTTTATGAACACTTTGCGTCTCTGCGCCTTTGCGTGAGAAAATAAATTATCAACTGTCAATTCATTAAGCTTCTCCACCATTGAAATTCAGTGGCATGGGAGGATTGAAAGCGCCATCGGCTGTTTTGATTTTGCCGAAAACAGATTCATATTTAGCCACGTTTTCTTCTAGCGCAAAGAGCAGGCGTTTTGCATGTTCGGGAGTCAGAATGATACGCGATTTCACGTTCGCTTTCGGTGTGCCGGGCATAATACGTATAAAGTCAACCACGAATTCGGATGATGAATGTGAGATGATAGCCAGATTGGAATAAGTACCTTCAGCCACTTCTGCCGAAAGTTCGATGTTGATTTGGTTTTCCTGATTTTCCATTGTAATTGAGGATCAATAGTTATTTTGTAACAAAAGTAGCTATTCTGTTTCAAAAAACAGACAAATTCAATTCTGAAAATTAAAACATTATTTCTGTCTGACAATTCGTGTTGCCGTTATTTCTTTCGTAACAGGATATGTGATTACAGAATAGCTATCGTCAAGAAGAAATCGTTCAATAAAGGGTAGGGAAGGCGTGTAATAAAAAGAACCTCCGGGTTGGAGCGAGTGCAATATCTCCATGTATTTCTTCGCGTATTCGATATAGCTTCCATCCTTACGCAGATTTTGATGCGAAAAATGCAGGGCAAACGAATGATTAGAAATAATAGATCCCCAGCTGTCGGGTACAAACGGGTAGTCCAGCCAATCAGAACATATCAGGTAGCGTTCATCATTTTTCTCAATGATGCGATCCATTCCGAAAGCATTTATTCCACTTTTCTGAAGATAACGGGTAAGGTGCGCATGTTCTCCGCATCCGATATCCAGTACCGGTTGCAAAAGAGTTGCTGCATCAATGTGAAGTAACTGCAATTGTAAGCTTGCTGAATATTCGGCACACACCACTTCAACAATTTCGGGTAAACCCGTTTTGTTCATTTCTGTTACGAAATTATTGGTCTGTTTAAGCCATGTTTTAAGTCTGTCAAGATGGTTTTGTTGCAGGCGATCGAAATCGATGGGCGATTTGCCAAGTTCTTTGATAATATCGCACCAGAGAGCCTCATACACTTCACGCAATTGGTCAAGGTGTTCTTGTCTGAGATCGATAAACTGATTGGAACGGCAAAAAGTTTGACGTGCTTTGTCCGTCATCATGTCAATCCATTCGCCTTCTTTGTGTTCGCATGCGATGCGGAGCAATTCATTCCGATAGCAACTGATTATTTTTTTGCTTTCGGGAAGAAACTGATTTCCGGACTCGTGATGCTGATAAAAAAGATTGGTATGACTGTGAGCCTCGAATTGCCGTTCGATACTTTGTGCTATTTCTTCGTAAATGGTCATTGCCTTTTGTTTGAGAGCAAAGATACCGATAGTTTTTTTATTTCATCAACGATTGTATAAGGCTAGTTCGGAATGTTAAAAAAAAATCTCAAAAAGGAACGTTTTAATTTTCAACTCTATCCGAGCGCTTGTTCCAAATCCTTTATCAGGTCATCGGCATCTTCCAATCCAATGGAAACACGGAACAGACCGTCACCTGCGAATTCTTTCCATGAAGCCAATTGCTCCGGCGTACTGAATTTGAACGATGTTTGCAGCAGATCGTTGCCATTCAGGTAAAAGATAAGCGAACGGTGATGCCCGAGTGAAACAGCATAATGAATTATCTGCAATTTTTCCGCGAATATCTTTGCTTGCGCGGCTCCGTCTTTTACACGGAAAGTCAACATGCCCGAAAAATTCTTCATTTGCCGTTTGGCTAATTCATATTGAGGATGCGATGGCAAACCGGGATAAATGACCCGTTCCACTTTGGGATGATTTTCCAGATATTGCGCTACTTTCAACGCGTTTTCCTGATGTGCGCGCATCCGTAACGGAAAAGTGGCTGCTCCTCTCAGAATCAGCCAGGCATTGAACGGACTGAGAGTACCTCCGAAGCGTATTGCAGTTTTTTTACGCAGTGGTGTCAGATCGGCTTTGCTTCCCAGAATAGCGCCTCCCAGTGCATCGCCATGTCCTCCGATATATTTGGTGAGCGAATGAATCACGAAATCGGCGCCCAGTTGCAAAGGTTTGGTGGCTAACGGGGTTGCAAAAGTAGAATCTACCGCCAGTTTTGCGCCTGCTGCATGTGCAAGCGCCGCAACAGCTTGAATATCTGTCAGACGAAGCAACGGATTGCACGGTGTTTCTATATAAACCAGTTTGGTGTTGGGGCGAATGGCATTCTTAACTGCTTCATTGTCGGATGTGTTCACCTTGGTGATTTCAATCCCGTATTCAGGAATCATGTCGTTGGTAATTTCCGATAGTGCAGCGTAGGCTACATCGCTCACCACAGCGTGGTCGCCCGGGCGTAGCAGATGGAAGAGCAGGGTAGTGATGGCACCCATGCCGCTGGCAAAAGCGACGGCAGTTTCGGCTTCTTCGAGCGCGGCAAGTTTTTGTTCCAGTTGATGCACCGTGGGATTGCCCCAACGGGTATAAATCCAGGGATCGTTTTCCTGAAGTCCTTCAACCGAAAATTTGGTGTCGGTATCGACAATATAGGTGGTGGACATTACCAGGTTGGGCGATGATGCACGGGTTACCGGATCGGGTGCTTCACCGGCATGAATGGCGAGCGTTTGGTCGCCTACGGGAAATTGAATATGTTCTGACATAGAGATACTTTTTTTATTGCAAAAGTAGTCTCGTCAGAAATGTCTATCAATAACTCAAACAGGCTATTTTCCTACCAAAAGTGTGGTATAATGCCGTGTCTTGGGGTGTTTATCTTTTCAGGATGCCCTGTTTCACGCAATCGTTGATCAGTTTTTCTGTATATTCCCAAATAGTTTCGGAGCCGTTTTTGATCAGTTTCTTTTTGTCGTACACCTTTTGGTAGTTCACTCCGAATTCGTTCCAGGTGCCGCCGTTGTTCGATGAATTTTGCAACAGAGGTTCCAGACGATCCATAGCTTTTGCAAACCGGGCGTCAGCTGTTTCTCCTGCTTCAAATTCTTCCCAAAGAGCAATCAACTCCTGAGCCTGTTCTTCAGGCAACAGCCCAAAAATCCGTTTGGCAGCTTTCAGTTCTTCTTCGGTATTGGTATGGTTTTTGGTTGAGTCGTATATGAAGATGTCGCCGGCATCTATCTCCACAATGTCGTGAATCATCACCATTTTCATCACCTTGAGCAGATCGATTGGCTCGTTTGCATGTTCAGCCAGTACCATCGCCATCATCGCCAGATGCCAGCTGTGTTCTGCGTCGTTTTCGTTGCGGTTGCTACTGATTAACTTGGTTTTGCGAAAAATAAACTTGATTTTATCTATCTCTTTGATAAATTCGATTTGTTTGAGAAGTCGTTCCATTGTTGCTGATTGGTAAGTAGGGCGCAAAGGTAGGATGTATCGTTGAAACTAACCATACATGGCAACTAAATACTCGCAGAAGATAACGACATGCATGCAAACAAAGCAAAGAAAATTCTATCGGTTAATCAGTAAATTAATGAGTTTTGCTATCTCTTCGGGGCGGTCGGTGCCGATGCGTACCACTTTGCGGTGATTCTTAAAGTGAAGTTCAATGGCTTTTCTCCCCGACACATTGTAGAGTACTCCTCCAATGAAGAAGTGTATGCCCAGCCCCAGAAAAAGATTGTTTTGTACCGCGTTGCACGATTCTATGTCACTGATGCGGTAACTTTTCCCGATCAGCCCGATACCCATGCGGAAAGAGACCGTTTCTTCCGTCACTGTAATGGTGAGCAGGTAAAACAACGCTATACATACCTGAAGAACAACCAGTACGCAAATCAGAATTGCCAGCCCGACGCCGTTATCGGCCAATGTGTTTACAATTGCATTCAGGCAAAACAGGGAGGCAATCATCAGGATGAAAATCATCCATTTGCCGGACTGACGGAAAATTTGAGGTTGCATAATAGAGAATTTAAATGAAAAGACAATTATTTGTTGGATGGAATTGCGAGAGTCTCTTTCTCCATCGGCTGAGCGAAAAAGATGATGCCCTGAAATTGCTTTTTAAGCTCGGGTAGTTTTGCCTGCCATTGTGCAATTTCGGAGGGCGGAATGTGCATGGGGACAATATAACGTGGCCGGAGTACATCCAAAACCCGTTTCAATTCTTTGGGATCGGTCTCCAACATCTTATAATAGAGAAAAGCCACATCGGTATGCAGTTTCCAGCCTTTATGCAGTGCCAGATAACGGCTAAACGCATCGGGCATGATGTCGCCCGAATGAAAAACCTTTACACCGTCCATGTCGATCAGAAAACTGATGTTGAACATGTACTGTTCCAGATCGATGCCATTGCGCAGGTAGGTGAGGTGTTTTAATCCGTAGGCCGTAATTGCCATTCCAGCCACGCTTTTGCTTACCGACTGGTTGGCTGCCGGTGTCATTTCACGAAATTGTGCCTGTTTGGTGACGAATCCGAAACAATCTCCGTCGATAAATACCAGCGAAGGCTTGCTGGTGACCAACGGAACAGCCGGATGTTTGGTGAGATACTGATTGATTAGTACCGGATTGCAGTGATCTTTGTGATAATGGGTAAGAAACAGTGCGTCGATGCTGTCGAAAGGTGCCACCGACTGCTGGATATTTTGCAAAACCGACTTATCGGGCACGGCAAAGACACCGTAGCTTTCATCAAAAAGCGCGTCGATCAACATCTTGTGATGATCCGACTGCAACAGAAAACCTTCGTTGGCAATATAGGTAACGTCTAGGCTTTTAGATTGCCCGGAGGTATTGCTGCAAACAATTAGTAGGAGCATAAAAAATAGCATCCTCAAGAAAATCTCTTTCATTATTTTTGGTATCACATGAGAATTGTGTATGCTAGTATAGTGATGATAATTAGTTTCCATTTATTTTTTTATAATGTTCTTCATGTCTGATTCAAATAATTGTATATATGATTTCCATATTTTCGTCATTTTGTAGATGATAATCCAATGAAAAATATTGTATTTATTTACTTGGATGTCTTGAAATAAACGCTTACGTTTTTCTACCGTCGTTGATACTCTATTTTTTATATCATTGCGCCATTCAATTTCTTTAGAACTTTTACATATAGAATCATTTAATGCATATGTTTCTAATACTTGCAGTTTCGCAATTTCAAAGTAAATGTATATAAATAAGGAAAAATGATTGCAAAAATCTTTGATATTACTCTGTTTAAATGCAATTTTTACTAATTCGTGAAGTTTTGAGAGTAAGTCTTGAAAAAAAGCATGATAAGTCAGCGTATAATTAGAATAAGCCTTACTAATTTGTTCAAATTTAGCATTGGGAATATGAGTTAAAACTATGTTGTGATTTTGATGTTGATTGAATTTTTCAAAATAAGCCCTTTCCGCATCATAAAAATGTACATAACTTGAAATATTTGGCGTGTTTTGATGATCAACTTGAATTAAATAAAAATTTCTATTAGTCTTTCGTTCTATCTCACTCCATTGTTTTCTTACTTTAATACTATTTTGTACAAAGACACTATTAATCTTTTCTACAAAGGATCTTCTCTTTATTAGATCGATTAATTCCATTAATTCGGTTCGATCTAAATTATCAAATCCTTTAGAAATTAAGAGTAATATTCTTCCTAATTCATCTTCATTTTTAAGCTCTTTGATCTTTGTATTATAGACCAGATCTGTTATTTCTACTAAGGTCGCCCAATTGTGGTCTTTAATACATCTTAATTGTACTTCAATAGGTTTAGATTGCTGATCAATAGTTTGAACAATTAAATGCAATGATTTATATCCATCTGGTTTGGGGTTTTCAATGTAATCATTTCGATCTGATTTTATATGTAATTTTGTAGATAGTAATTGTTTTAGTCGATAGACTTGTTGGTTGTCTTTAAGAATACACCTACAGCCTGCAATATCCTCAATTCTTGGTAACTGGGAGTCTTCTAGTCTCTTGAGTTTGCTAATAATAGAGTTGATCCGCTTAACTCGATACGTAACAATAGCATCTTTATTGATCTCATGACTGCACTGCTGCAAGATTTCAAAGATTTGATAAAGGGGATCTTTATAACTTGTTCTTAGAGTTTGAAGTATCTCTAAATCTTCAATCGGTATTTCTTCTTGACATTCATAATTACGTAGCCTGTTACCTAAACGGACATATTCTCCTTTGGTATACGCTTTTATAGGTTCCTTACTAATTATTTTGTAAGATTTTGGTTTTTTCGTATTATTCCGTATTTTCATTAGGGGTAAATTCTAAATATACTAGATATTCATAAATATTAGGAGATTTATGAATCCAAATCCAAAGTGGTTTGTAACGACAAAAAACGTTCAGCGAAGCTAATCGCTCAAAGTGTACTATTTGAGTTTCTCCACTGCCGGATTAATGTATTTGTCTGCATTCTGCTTTACCATAATTCCGTTGATAAACAGATAGATATTCGGAAATCCACCAAAAACTATTTTGTTGTTGTGGAGATACCGTTTGTTGAAATTATCCTTTTTGTAGAGATAGTTTACCAGACGACTTTTGCTGTCGTAAAAGAGATCGAAATTCCACAGAAACCTACCTGCTATTTTTTTCTCCGCTTCAATAGAATCGTTTTCGGTAATGGCAACTGCAATAAGTTGATAGTTTTTGCTTTTCAGATAGTTAAGGTAACGTATACACGCCCCGCAGGTTTTACACCAGGCAAACACCACCACAGTGTCTTTACGGATAGCCAGATTCTTTAAGTTAACTGAGTTTCCTCTGAAATCCTTAACAAAGAGATCTTCGGTGAAGATTTTTGGTTGGGTATTGGGTTTGTCTTTTGCCTGTACAAACAGACTGATACACAAAAAGCAAAGCAAAAAGATAAGAGAACAGCGCCTATGCATGGATTCCGGTATTTTACTCGTTAAAACATCAAAGTTCCTAATTATCCTTTTAACTTCCAAATAATTGCTGTTTTATTTTTTAACAAACTGGGAAATAAGCAAAACTGGAAGAAAGCGTCTAATTAACAATTTTAGCGGCTCTTTTTGGGAAGCACTCTAAAAATAAAGTACATTTGCAAAAGAGAATCAGGAATGTCTTATCAAACCCTTCCCCCTGCGGGTACTTCCCTTGATCCCAAGGGAAGATGTGTCTGCAAAACGGAAGGCCGTTGAAAATAGAATGAGTTCTTGAAAACCATGTTTATTGAGGAAAGTCTTGCATACAGTGTTGTCCCCTTTGGATAAAGGGGACGAGTGCAACGGAGGGGTTTGATATGATATACTATAAGTATATTTTTGAAAAGATCTACCAAAACCAGCAATGAAGCACAATCACACTATTCCGGCAATGAAACCTTTTCGACGCAAGTTGCGGAAAAGCATGACACTGGCAGAGACTGCATTGTGGTTGATGATTAAAAACAAACAGCTAAATGGAGCTCGCTTTCTCAGACAATTTAGTATTGGAAATTATATAGTCGATTTTTATTGTCCTGCTTTCAAACTCGCTATCGAACTTGATGGAGAAGGGCATTTGATGGAAGATAAGATAGAGAAAGATAGACTTAGGACAGACAATCTAAATCAACTGGGTATTACAGTTGTAAGATTTGAAAATTTTGAAGTGCTGGATTATCCGGAAAGAACATTACAGGAGCTTACAAAATTTCTTGTAAGAAGATAATTATTGAACCCTTTAAGTGTCTTGACAAAAAGATAACCGAAAAAACAGATGCATATGAAAATAGCAATCATAGGTACGGGCGGAGTTGGTGGATACTTCGGCGGGCGACTGGCAAAAGCCGGTCATGATGTGACATTCCTTGCCAGGGGAAAACATCTGGAAGCCATGATGAGCCATGGCCTTATTGTGCAGAGTATCAAGGAGAATTTTACCATTCAGCCGGTGCAGGCCACCGACTCTATTACTGCTATCGGTAAGGTGGATTTGGTATTGCTTTGCGTTAAATCGTGGCTGGTAAAGGACATGGCAAAAGATCTGATGCCTTTACTGAAAGAGGATACGGTGGTACTACCGCTTCAAAACGGAGTGATGGCCGCCGAAGAGTTGCAATCGGTTATTCCGGCGCATCATGTTCTCGGTGGCTTGTGCCGCATCATCAGCAAGATAGAAGCTCCGGGGGTAATCCGCCATTTTGGCGTCGATCCTACGGTTGTGTTCGCAGAACTGAACAACGGAAAGAGTGAGCGGGTGGAGAAATTGCAGAAGGTATTTGAACAAGCAGGATTCAATGCCCGCATTTCGCACGATATACAGGCCGATATCTGGAAAAAGTTTATCCAAATCTGCATCAGTGGATTGTTGGGTGTAACACGCGTACCTTATGGCGGAATTCGCGAAGTGAAGGAAACCCGCGAAATGATGATTGCTCTTTTTCAGGAGGTGTACGATCTGTCGCAAAAGCTGGGCATCAATATTGCTCCCGATTTTGTGGACAAGACGGTGGGCGTGATCGATAGCTTCGATTACAATGCTTCGGCATCGCTTGCCCGCGATATTTGGGAAGGCCGTCCTTCGGAACTGGAATATCAGAACGGAACGGTAGTTCGCCTGGCTGAAAAATACGGACTGGAAGTTCCGGTCAATAAATTTATTTATTCTGTTCTTTTACCTCAGGAACGAAAAGCCAGACAATAATGAGCCTGTGTTTGAAATTCCCGTATTAAAATATAGCTTATGAAGTCAATCGAAAAAATAGCTGAAAATAAGAATTATGCAGCCATCAATCTGGGTAATCTGGAAGAGATACTGCAATATTCCCTTATTCATCCGGTAAGCAAACGGGAGATCGAGGGCAAGGTTTTTGTGAAAGATGCTACCGGAGCTACCGGAACGGAAATCTCGTTCAATATGTTGCCTCCGCGCACCGAAGTGCCTTACTTTCATATTCACAATAAGAATGAGGAGACCTATATCTTTCTGAAAGGATCGGGTTTTTATCAGGTGGATGACGACTGCTTTCCTATCAAAGAGGGAAGTGTGGTACGTGTAGCTCCCAAAGGCAACCGTGGGATGTGTAATACATCCGACGAACCGATGATTTATATTGCTATTCAATCGAAGGAAAACTCGCTGGAGGAACATACTACTGCTGACGGTACGCGGATTCCTACCGAACCGAAATGGAGATAGAGTTTAGGACGCAGTAATCAGTATACAGTACTCAGTAAACAGCATAAAAAATGCAGGTAGATACGAATAAGTATCTGATTTAGCTTATGGCTTGAAAAGCCTTATTTGCATAACCCCAGGTCTGTGACCTGTGTGTGAAAGTAAACCTCCATTTATGACCTGAAAGGTCGGACAAGGCGTAGTTTAATGCTTTTCAGGGTGGTATGATATAAAGTTGACAGATACTATAATCAGATTAAGTTATTATGCAATTACAACGTATTTTGCCGGATGCCGATTTGTCGGATGCGGTGACAGTGCTAAGAAGTGCGCATGGAACGGTAGCGCAACAATTCGGTTTTACGCAGGAGACCAATCCGACTAATAGTGCATTTATCGATGCGGAAACCCTCCGCGGACAGTTGGAGAAGGGTATCGAGCTGTACCTGATGACCGAAGGAGAGAATGCCGTGGGTTGTATTGCCATAGAAGAATCGCCGACCGAAGCCGAAACGTTTTATATTGAGAAAGTATCGGTTGTGCCTTCAAGTCGCAACCATGGTTTGGGCGTGGAATTGATGAACTTTGCCATCTCTTTGATAAAAGGCCGAGGTGCTAAACATATTGGTATCGCATTGATTAACGAACATGACAAACTGAAAGCATGGTACCAGAACCAGGGATTTCGCGAAATACTTGTGAAAGAGTATCCGCACTTGCCTTTCAATGTGTGTTTTATGAGTAAGGAAATATAATTTCAATATTTCAAATTCCAGAATTCCATTTGTTCATGGAATTTTGAAACTTTGAAATCAGAAATATTCTAAGAATGAATTCAGATAAGTATGTGCAATAAATTAGTTTGTATTGTTTAAGGGGTAAAGCGACTTCCCGGTCGCTTGGTTATTACCCATCAAGCGGCAGGAAGCCTCTTGTCCCTTTGGAAATCGGTAATATGAATAATTTCGAGCACGTACTTATGCCAAAACATTAAACGTTAAACATTGAACACTAAATTTTTATATCAGGTTGATGCCTTTACGGCAGAACCGTTTAAGGGAAATCCGGCGGGTGTAATGGTGGTAACAGACGATATTACTACCGAACGGATGCAACAGCTTGCCATGGAGATGAATCTCTCCGAGACGGCTTTTATCTTTCCACAGCACGATAATCTGTTTCAGATACGCTATTTTACGCCAGCCAAAGAGGTCGATCTTTGCGGACATGCCACGCTTGCCAGTGCGCATATTTTGTATGAAACGGGTAGGGTAGCTCCTGACGAACAAATACAATTCAAAGCCAAAGGTGCCGATCTGACAGTGTCGAAGTCGGATGGATGGCTGGAAATGAACTTTCCCCGTTATCCGTTGACTCCAAGAGCTTCGCATCCCGATTTTAAAGCTTTGGTTGGGTTTGAACCGGTGGAATTATACGACAGCAATTATAACTGGGTAGTTGCGGTAGCAAACAGTGAAGATGAGGTGCGGAACGCTTCGCCTGTTTTCAGTGCGCTTACCGAAGCCGGTTTAGGTCATTTGATGATTACCGCTCCGGCTTCTGCTCCGGAATATGACTTTGTGCTGCGTTGCTTTGCTCCCTGGGCGGGTATTGACGAAGATCCCGTAACCGGATCTGCTCATTGTGCCTTGACTCCACTTTGGGCTGAGAAACTTGGCAAAACGCAACTAACATCTTTACAGGTTTCCAAAAGAACGGGAACACTTAAAACTGAGTTGTCGGGAGACCGTGTGATCATCAAAGGTCAGGCAGTGACAGTGTTCAAAATTGAATTGACAATTGACAGTTGATAAGTGTCAATGAACCAGATTCAATGGCGTTCGGATTTGTTATACCGCCCTAAAGTCAATATCTGATGAAAAGATTAAAATTTTCTTTGATTTCTTTATGCTTGAGCATATTCTCTGTCTGCATAACTGTAAAAGTAAATCACGATATAGCTGCTTATTATATCAATACAGATGGGAAAGGGAAGGCATTATTTGGAGTCTTTGAGCATTTGTTTGATTATAAATATTTTCACCTTCTTTTGGGTGGATTTGCAATAGTGCTGATTTGGTTGGGTAACAAGCACAATGAAAGCAAGGGAATTTTATTGTTGGCTCTTACTTTAGCACTACTTAGTATTGGCATTATATTTGTCAGTTTTTGGAAATGTATGATATAGATTATAATAGATAAAACACACTAAATGATTGATAATTCTATCGGTCTGGTGCTCGAAGGCGGTGGCTTCAGAGGAATGTACACCGCAGGAGTGCTGGACGCTTTTCTTCAGCAAGAACTTTATTTTAAGTATGTAATCGGAGTGTCGGCCGGTGCCGATTACGGCGCATCGTATGTGTCGCGACAGTTCGGACGCAACCTTGCCGTCAACGAATATGTCTCTGATCCCAACTATTGCAGTTGGTTTCATCTGTTCTCAAAAGGGGAATATTTCAACGATGATTTTGTTTACCACTATTTGCCGGAGCATTTGGTTCCGTTTGATTTTGAGGCATTCACTAAAAGCGGTGTCACAATGAAGGTCGGTCTGACTGATTGCAATACCGGCAAAGCGGATTTTAAAACGTTGGATGCTCTGGATAAAGATCGTTTTGCGACGTTGCTTTCGGCCACTTCTTCGCTTCCTGTCATTGCCAGACCCAAAAGAATCGACAATGAATTTTACATGGACGGCGGAATTTCCGATTCGATTCCTGTGCAGCAGGCTTTTAATGACGGGCATAAACGTCTGGTGGTGATTCTTACCCGCGATGCGGCTTATCGTAAAGATCAGGTGAAGTTTCTTCCTTTCTGGAAACACCACTATCGTTATTATCCGCGTTTGGCCGAAGCCATTATCAACCGCGCAGCCCAATATAACCAAACCCTCGACATGATTGCTAAGCTGGAGAAAGAAGGTTGCATCTACGTAATCCGACCCAATGCAACGCTTCCTGTGTCGAGAATGGAGAATAAGCCGAAACGTCTTGAAAAAGTGTACTACATGGGACTGGAGCAGATGAATAATGAAATAGACAGTCTGAAAGAGTGGATTGGGATTTAATCTGAGAAAAATATAATCTATTCGCCACTTTTTCGTGGCATAATTACATGAAATGAGAATGCATAAAAATCTGAAACAAGCAGCGATATTGCCCCTCTTTTTGCTGGGCATATCATCTTTGAGCAATGCGCAATCTATCGATCCGATGGTGTCGCATATCGATCCGACTGAAACACCGGGTCATGATTTTTTCTTGTATGCCAATGGAAAATGGTTCAAACAGAATCCTATTCCGGCCAGTGAAACTTCGAATGGTATTTTCCAGATAATTCAGGATACCATCAACGCTCAGATACACGACGTGTGTGTGTCGTCGGCCAAGATGAAGAACAGCCTGAAAGGCAGTGCCCGTCAGAAAATCGGCGACCTGTTTCTAACCGGAATGGATTCCGTGTCGTTGAATCGTATGAAAATTACTCCGCTTAAAGCCGATTTGGCACGGATTAATCAGATTTCCAATATCAACCAGTTGATGACTACCGCGGCTTATCTGAGAACGATCGGTGCCGGTTCTATGTACAGTCTTGGGGTGGGACAGGACGATAAAATAAGTAGCAAACATGCCGTATTTATCGGTCAGGGTGGATTGAGTCTTCCCGACCGCGAATACTATTTTGCTACTGATGCCCGCGCCGCTAAAGTGCGCGAAGCGTTTCTGACTTATGCCCATAAAATGTTTGGTTTGATGGGATATAGCGAAGCACAGGCAAAATCGGCAGCAGACGAGGTGATGAAACTGGAAACGGCTTTGGCTAAGGTTTCGCGCAAACGCGAGGATACCCGTGATCCGTTGTTGAATTACAATAAAATGACCTTTGCCAAAGTAGCATCTGAAAACCCTTCGCTGGAGTTGCAGCAATCATTGACGACTGTGGGCTTGCCAAAAGTAGATACGGTTATTGTGGGTCAACCCGAATTTGTAACGGCTCTCAACGGTTATATCAAAACCATGCCTTTGTCGGCCTGGAAATCTTATCTGAAGTTGCGGCTGATAAGCGCTTATTCCGATTATTTGGATGATAAAACATTCAAGATCGCATTTGAATACAGTTCGGCATTGAGAGGAACTACCGAGCCCCGTCCCCGTTGGAAACGCGTAACCGATGAGGTGGACGGATCGTTGGGTGATTTAGTGGGTCAGGTATATGTAAAAGATTACCTGCCGAAAGGAACCAAAGAGAAACTGATGGAGATCGGAACCGAAATCAAGAAGGTGTACGCCGAACGCATCAAAAACCTTGACTGGATGTCACCAGAAACAAAGATCAAAGCGCTCCACAAACTGGATGTGATGATTATGAAAGTGGGTTATCCCGACAAATGGAAGGATATGAGCAAAATGCAAATCGATAGAAGTTCGTATGCAACCAATATGAAACGTGTCGCTCTATGGCATTATAATTATATGATTTCCAAATACGGCAAACCGGTGGATCGTACCGAATGGGATATGCAGCCGCAGACCTACAATGCGTACTACAATCCTTCGAATAACGAAATTGTGGTGCCGGGTTGCAACATCATCGTTCCGGGTTATGAACGCAAAATGGCCGATGATGCTATTCTTTACTCAATTATCGGGGGCTCTACCTTTGGTCACGAAATGACACACGGATTCGACGATCAGGGTGCAAAATACGATTCTAACGGTAATCTTGCTAACTGGTGGACTCCCGCAGACAGCACCAAATTCTTTAGCAAAACAAAGATGATTGTGGCTCAGTTCAATAAATACATTGCTGTGGATAGTCTGCATGTAAACGGTGAAATGACGCAGGGCGAAAATATTGCCGACTTGGGTGGTGTTGCCATGGGTTACGAAGCCTTTAAGAAAACCTCACAATATAAAAACAATCAGATAATTGGCGGCCTGAATCCGGATAAACGCTTTTTCCTCGGTTATGCAATGGCCTGGATGGTCAATATTCGTCCCGAAGCACTTGCCAACCAAATCCGTAGCGACGTACACTCTCCTGCAAAGTTCCGTATTAACGGACCGCTTTCAGATATTGATGCTTTCTATAAAATATTCGATATCAAACCGGGCGATGCCATGTGGATACCGGAAGATCAGCGGGTAAAAATCTGGTAGGATTCTTTAGACCAAAACGACAAATCGAATTCAAATTATTAAGGCATTAAGAGATATGATGTATCTCTTAATGCCTTAATAGTTAAAGATATAATAAACTTCTTACATGCGCAAACTATCATTTGTAGCTTTAAGCTTGTTGCTTGCATTCAGTTTGCATGCTCAGAAACCGTGGCAGTCTATTCAAAATATTTCGGTTGAACAGGCCGAAAAACAGTTTGCTAATCCCCCTGCGGCCTATTGTACTTTGGCAATATGGGGTTGGGAAGGACTTATGAGCAAAGAGGTTATTCAATGCGATCTGGATGCGATCTTAAAGAAAGGATTCCGGACTGTCAATATAGAAGCCGGATATCATTTGCCATTTGCTTATTTGTCACCCGAATGGTTCAAAATGGTAAAAGTAGCCGTGCTTGAAGCAAAGAAACGGGGGATGAAAGTTTGGATTATCAACGAAGGCAAATATCCCAGCGGATTTGCAGGCGGAAAATTCAGTGCTGAACGCCCTGATTTGCGCATGCAGGCATTAATTGTAGCACGAGAATTGGAGATTAAAGCAGGAGAGGTGCTCGATAAAACGGCCGTGGATAGTTGTGTGATCAGCGCCGTGGCCGTAAATGGTAAAAATGTAATACGTTTGATTCCGGTTAAAGATCGGCAGATCAGTTTCAGCGCGGGATTGGATAACTGGAAAATCAGATTGATTGCTCATGATTTCAGAACAGGTAAAACCCGCAGTGTTAACAACCCTACAGGAGGAAAAGATACGAAGAATTCGCAGTGTGATTATCTTAATCCGGCTGCTGTACGTCAGTTTCTCGACTGGACACATGAGCAATATAAAAAATGCCTTGGTAGCGAACTCGGTACAACAGTTCTTGGCTTCCGCGGCGATGAACCCGATTTTAGTTATATACCATGGACGGGAAATATGGTGGAACAATTCATGGCCTTGAAAGGCTATGATCCGACTCCTTATCTCGGTACTTTGTTTATAGAACGAAGCGAAACCTATAAACGGTTCAAGGCCGACTACTGGGATGTGTGGTCGTCATTGTTTGCCAGGAATTTCTTCAAGCAGGAATCGGACTGGCATGCTGCAAACGGATTGGAACATATTACGCATCTGAATAACGATCATAGGATGGATGCATGTACAAAAGCCGAAGGCAGCTTTTTCCGGGATCTGGCTCCGGTACAAATTCCGGGTGTGGATGCCATTTGGAATCAGATTTGGCCCGATACCATCAACAATTTCCCCAAGTATGCATCCTCGGTAGCGCATGTTTATGGCAGACCACGTGCATTCAGCGAAAGCTTTGCCGCTTATTACACCTCACCGTCCATTCTCCAGGCTAAATACGTGGTCGATTACCAGATGGTGCGGGGAATTAGCTTGTTTGAATTTATGTTTTGGCCTTCTTCGGCATCCAAAACCGAATTCAAATCGTGGATGGCGCAGGAAGGGACTAAAGATTTAGTTACTTATACCAACAGAAGCTGTTATCTGATGGCGCAGGGTAAACCGGCTGCGAAGGTCGCCGTATATTTCCCGATTAGTTCTATATGGCTCGATAATAATGTGGTGGACAAATCGCTACGTAATCAGACACAGTTATTACTCGAACATCAGATCGATTTCGACTTTGTGGATGATGATGGTATTGCAAATGCTCTTACTGTAGGTACGGCTCATTTTACCAACAAAAGCGGGCAACGCTATGAAACCCTGATTATTCCTTCGTGTGAAGCTATCTCGTCGGTAGCCTGGGACAAGATGGAAAAATTTGCTGCAACCGGAGGAAAGGTTTTGTTTTGGGGCTGTAAGCCGACTCTATTGGTGGACAAAAGCTTTATGCACCCTGAAACCGTCCCGGATGTGCCGGCAATGGCTCATGAGCCGCAAACAGACTGGACTCCGGTAGTGGCAGCGGCGATGCCGGAAGCTGGATTGAAAATAAGCGGAGTTGCCAATAAAGCCATTCGTTATACTCAACGCACATTGTCAAATGGCGATTTGTCCTTCGTTTTCAATGAAAGTAAAGAGAAACAAACGGTTGCAATTGAGGTGAACCGTGTGGGCATTGTTAAGCAATGGAATGCCCTAAACGGTGAAATAACGGTGATACCGGCTAAAGTTTCGGATCATGGTACAACGCTTATTCTTCTCAATTTGGACCCCTACGAGAGTACGATTTTGACAGTGGAAAAACGTACTCGGGATTATTCAGTTGCTGACTTTAGTGCGGTGGGTGACGGTGTAACGGTTAACACTAAGGCAATCCAGTCGGCAATTGATAAAGCTTATGCTGATGGTGGCGGGCGAATTGTTGTTCCCAAAGGTACATTTATGAGTGGCGCTCTGTTTTTCAAACCGGAAGTCGATTTGTACGTCAGCAAAGAAGCCGTTTTGAAAGGGGTTGTCGATCCTGCGGCTTATCCGGTTATTCCAACCCGTTTTGAAGGGATTGAAAGAGTCTGGAAAAGTGCGTTTCTCAATTTCGGCAACAGTCAAGGTGTCATCGTAGCAGGTGAAGGAACAATTGATGGCAACGGTGTGGCGTGGAAAAATATACCTTTCGGATCCTCGGGCCGTCCTCGGTTAATTTGCTTCACAAACTGTAATAACGGTAAAATATCGGGACTCCATCTTCGCGATCAGGCTTCATGGTGCGTACATGTGCTTTATACCTCGGGATTTACAGTCGACAGTCTGGATATTCGTGCCGAACATACCATTCCCAGTTCCGACGGATTGGATATCGATTCATCGGATGATGTGAAGGTGGCAAATACCTATTTTGAAGCTAATGATGACTGCATTTCCATCAAATCCGGCAAAGATGAAGATGGTCGCCGTGTTGCCCGTCCATCCGAAAACATTTTGATTGAGAATTGCCGGTTCGGATATGGCCACGGTGGTGTGGCTTTCGGTAGCGAAATATCGGGCAATGTCCGTCATGTGTTGATCCGCAATTGTACGTTTGGGAATGCCAATCGTTCTCTTGTCCGGTTTAAGTCGCAACCAAGCCGTGGCGGTGTGGTAGAAGATATTGAATACCGCAATATTACAGTTGATAACGTGGAAAGCGTTTTTGATATTAATACGCGATGGAGGATGGTTTCACCGCTTGCACCTCCTGCAGATAAGCCTACCCAGTTGAAGAATATACGGATCGTGAATCTGAAAGGAACCTGTCAGGCTGCCGGATTATTCTCTGGCGATGAATATTCGCTAAAAGATAGCTTCCATTTTGAAAACTGTTATTTGATCGCTCAAAAAGGCCTTGTTGTCTCGGGGTATAAAGGTTTGGATTTTAATGGCCTGTTAATTACTGTCCCGGAAGGGAATCCAATCATTTTCAAATAATATTTCGGTTTTACCAGGGTTGTATATTATATTTGTAGCACTGTAAAAATGCGGGCATGATTTTTGCATGTCTCACAGATATATCTAACCAATCGTTATCTCATGCAACCAACAAAGTCGACTTACTATTTGCCTGTTTCGGGCATGGAAAGTGAGCATTGTGCTCTGATTGTGGATAAAACATTGCACAATATCCCGGGCGTCATCGATCATGCCGTTGAGTTTAATAATCGTCGGGCTGTCGTTACAACAGAAGGGGCGGAGGTGTTGCCTGTGATAATAAAAACTGTGCGTGGATTGGGTTACGATGTTCCTGTAATGAAAAAGAGCTTTCCGGTACTCAACATGTCGTGCGCCTCCTGTGCCAGTAGTGCCCAAACGGTTTTGGGGCGACAGCCTGGTGTGATGGCGGCTTCTGTCAATTATGGTAACGGTATGGCTCAGCTGGAATATCTCTCCACAATGACTTCCGAGGCAGATCTGAAAGCTGCATTACAGGCCGTAGGTTACGATTTGATGATTGAGGATGAGACCGAACAGGGAGATACACTTGAAGATCTTCAACGTAAAAAATACGAATCGCTACGTAAACGAACCATTTGGGCAATTGCTTTATCGCTTCCGCTGGTCGTTCTGGGTATGTTCTTTATGGAGATGCCTTATGTCAACTATATTTTGTGGGTATTGGCCACTCCGGTTGTGTTTATTCTCGGACGACAATTCTTTGTAGGAGCCTGGAAACAGGCAAAGCACCGCTCATCCAACATGGATACGCTGGTGGCTCTCAGTACCGGCACAGCTTATCTTTTCAGCGTATTCAACACTCTCTTTTCCGATTACTGGACCAGTCGGGGACTCGAAGCGCATGTCTATTTCGAGGCTTCGGCGGTTGTTATAGCCTTCATTTTATTGGGGAAATTACTGGAAGCCAGAGCAAAAAACAATACTTCGTCAGCCATTAAACAATTGATTGGTTTACAACCTAAAACGGTTACGGTGATTAATGATGGTAATCTGGTTGAAGTGCCTGTCGCCAGCGTAAAGCCGGATATGATTCTGTTGGTGAAACCGGGAGAGAAAATTGCGGTGGATGGTGTGGTGACCGAAGGTTCTTCTTTTGTGGACGAAAGTATGATTAGCGGAGAACCTCTTCCGGTGGAAAAGCAGCCCGGAAACGCAGTGTTTGCCGGCACAATCAATCATAAGGGAAGTTTTCGATTCAAGGCGCAGAAAGTAGGCGGGGAAACGGTGCTGGCTCAAATCATTAAAATGGTGCAGGAAGCCCAGGGAAGTAAAGCTCCGGTGCAAAAGCTGGTGGATAAAATTGCGGCTGTATTCGTTCCTGTTGTGATGGCAATTGCAGTGTTGAGTTTTGGCGCATGGCTGCTTTGGGGTGGCGAAAATGGTTTTACGCATGGACTGTTAGCAATGGTTACGGTTTTGGTGATTGCCTGTCCCTGTGCGTTGGGATTGGCGACTCCTACGGCTATTATGGTGGGAGTAGGGCGCGGTGCTCACAACGGAATTCTGATAAAAGATGCCGAAAGTCTTGAGAAGGCGCGTGAAATTACTGCTGTCGTACTCGATAAAACAGGAACGATTACCGTTGGAAAACCGAAAGTAGTTGCTTCAAAATGGTTTACCGACGAATCGAAAGAATTGCACGACGTTTTGTATACCATAGAAAAATCATCGGAACATCCGCTTGCTGATGCGATGGCCGGTTATCATGAAAAAACGGCAAATTTAATCGATGGTGTTAAGGTTGAAATTCAGGCGGGTCGTGGTATTGAGGGTACTATTGCCGATGATATTTATTGCATTGGAAACGAAACGATGGTTACGGAAAAAGGTATTGATATTGACAAAGCTGATAAAATCTGGATTGATGAACAATACCTGAAAGCTTATACGGTTGTCTATTTCGCATCCCGGCATAAACTACTTGCGGCGTTCGCTATTGCCGATGCCGTAAAAGAGTCTTCGCTGCCCGCAATAAAGAAACTTCAGAAACGGAGTATAGATGTTTACATGTTGACGGGCGATAATGAACAAGCTGCTAAAGCCATTGCTGTTCAGACAGGGATTTCGCGCTACAAGGCCAATTTTCTTCCCGCCGAGAAAGCCAACTTCGTTAAAGAGTTGCAAAGTAAAGGTAAGATTGTAGCTATGGTTGGTGACGGCATCAATGATAGCGCAGCCCTTGCTCAGGCCGATATTAGTATTGCGATGGGCAAGGGGAGTGACATCGCTTTAGATGTTGCCAAAATCGCTCTACTTTCGTCCGATCTATCGAAAATAGGTCAGGCCATGTCGCTTTCGCGTCATACCGTGCTGACGATCCGGCAGAACCTGTTCTGGGCATTTGTCTATAACCTGATTGGCATACCTATTGCAGCCGGTATCCTGTATCCTATCTCGGGCTTTTTGCTCAATCCGATGATTGCCGGTGCAGCCATGGCGTTGAGCAGTGTAAGTGTGGTAACCAATAGTTTGAGACTCAAATATAAAACAATCAGTAAATTAAAATAGAAGCTATGCAATTTAAGACTAATATCAATTGTGGCGGGTGTATCGCCAAAGTAACTCCGTTTTTGGATGAGACGGCCGGTGCCGGTAAATGGTCGGTCGATACGGCAAATCCGGATAAAGTGCTGACCGTAGAAAATGAAATGATTTCGGCAGAGGACATTCAAACAGGGCTGGATAAACTCGGCTATCAAGCTGAGGCGATCTGACTATTGACTTCGGTCGATGTGCTAACATAAAAGGCAGATAAACTTCAGGTAAGTTTGTCTGCCTTTTGTCTGTTTACTGAACATGTTTCTAACTTGTCAATGATAATAAGTCAGATTGGGAACGGCCTTGTCCGGAGAGCCAAAAAACAAGAGAGGCAAGCGTAAAATTGTCCATTGTTTGAAGCACCTGACGAAGGAAGGTGCAAGTTTGGACAATTTAGCTTGACGAGCGACAGTTTTTTGAGCGAAGCGGGCATAGCCTTGACCTTTTTGCTTCCTTTTTGTGTCAAGACAAAAAGGAAGTTGGGGTCACAGGGGCGGAAGCCCCTTATCTAATTCGTAAATTCGTAATCCCTGTGTCTGTTTATGTGCGAGATAGCCATCTCCTTTTAATTGCGTATCTTTGCAAAATGAATAATAACTCCACACAAATCGATAACACGCTGAGAAGCATGGGTATCGAATCTCTTAATGCCATGCAATTGGCAACTTTTGAAGCAAACGAAACAGGTAAAGATATAATTTTACTTTCTCCAACAGGATCGGGAAAAACACTGGCTTATTTGCTGCCGGTATTGATGAACATGAATCCTGAATGCCAGAAGGTTCAGGCTCTTATTGTAGCTCCTTCGCGCGAATTGGCACAACAAATAGAACAGGTATGGCGCAGTATGGGTACCGGATATAAAGTAAACACATGCTTTGGCGGTCGCCCCTCCAATGGCGAAAAACGTGATCTTATGGTTCCACCGGCTTTACTTATCGGAACGCCAGGGCGCATCAAGGATCACATAGCACGGGGAAATGTAGCTGTTGACGGGATTCAACTGTTGGTGCTCGATGAATTCGATAAATCGCTCGAAATGGGCTTTACTGAAGATATGGAGGCCATTATCAGCAGCATTCCTTCTTTGCAGAAGCGTATTCTGACATCGGCTACCGATGCGGTTTCTATTCCGGCTTTTACCGGTATTCGTAATCCGATTAAACTTGATTATTCCGAAAAAGATACTCTACTTAAAGGTCTTGAAATATTTACTGTAAAAGGAGAAAATAACGACAAATTCGACTTGCTTTTCCGCTTGCTGTGCTACCTTGGGAACGATTCCACACTTGTTTTTTGCAATCAGCGTGAAACGGTAGAAAAGGTTCATGCTTACTTAACGACCAGACATTTGTCAAGCGAATATTTTCATGGAAAATTGGAACAAACCGAACGGGAACGGGTGCTGTCGAAGTTCCGGAACGGCAGTTGCAGTGTCTTTGTTTCTACCGACCTGGCTTCGCGCGGACTGGATATTCCTGAAATTAAGCATGTGGTTCATTTCGACGCTCCTCCACGTCTGGAAGAGTTTGTGCATCGCAATGGTCGTACGGCTCGCATGGAAGCCGAAGGCAGCGCATATCTTCTGTTAGCTACCAACGAAGAACAGCCCGGCTTTATCTCCGTTGAATCGTCGTTATTAGCTTTGCCAAAACTGGTTCCGGCACCTCCGAAACCCGATTGGGCTACCATCTACATTGGCAAAGGAAAGAAGGATAAACTGAGTAAGATGGACGTGGTTGGTTTTATGTTTAAGAAAGGGCAGCTGGACAAGCAGGAGCTTGGCCTGGTAGAAGTCAAGGAGTATTATTCCTTTGTGGCAGTTAAAGCAAGCAAGGTAAAACAAGTGCTTCGCCTTGTGGCCAACGAAAAAATCAAGAATATGAAGACCAAAATAGAACTTGCAGAATAAAAGACAAAACGAGTTCATAAAAAAGCGGATAAACATTTCTATACGAAACGTTTATCCGCTTTTTATTATGTTATTGGGAGATGACTATTTTGCAAAAATCTCAGTCAGTTTCTTTTCCAGATCTTCGCCTCTCAGGTTTTTAGCAATAATTTTTCCGCTGGGATCAAGCAGGAAATTTTGTGGAATGGAGCGTACCTGATAGAGTTGAGCTGCCGCATTATTCCAGTATTTCAGGTCTGAAACATGATTCCATGTCAGACCGTCTTTAGCAATGGCAGCCAGCCATGCGTCTTTTCCGTTTTCATTGTCGAGCGAAACACCTAAAATGGTAAAGTTTTTATCCTTGAAATGATTGTAGGTTGCTACCACATTGGGGTTTTCGCGGCGACATGGACCGCACCACGAAGCCCAAAAATCCAGCAAGAGGTATTTGCCTCTGAAACTTGAAAGCGCTACAGGTTTGCCATTCTGGTCGTTCATCGTGAAATCAGGAGCGATAGAACCGATTGCCGTTGCTTTGAGTTGCATCAATCCCTTGGCATATTCTTGTCCGGTTTTGGAGTTTTTGATATTGTCGGACAATTGGTTGAAAATTGGTTCCATTTCATTGGGATTGGGAGTCGGACCGGCAAGATTACTTAGCATTGCAAGGCTCACAAAACTACCCGGATTGGCTTTGATAAACGAAGCAAGAGTTTTATTTTGTTCAGCCGTTATTGCCTCGTCTCGTTTTTCAAGATCAGCCATAAATTCTTTTGAGTCGCGCTTTGATTGCGGTGCTGCCTGATATTCGGCAGAAAGCGCCTTTTGAGCACGAATGACCGGATCGAGCATTTTAACCAAACTTTGATATTCTCCGTTGGTTTTCGACCCGCTAATCGAAGCATTAGCAATAGAGTCTTTGCTCTGGAATGTGATTGTACCGGCTTCAATGAAAATGGTCTTTAAATCGGGTTGGCGGATGGCTTGTAATCCATTTCCTTCATGATCAATAACCAGTCGGGCATATTCCGGATCTCCAACAGTGCCTTTAAATGTAAAGGAGCCTTTTATCAGCTTTGTAGTGTCGATTACCATCTTTTTGTCTACCTGATGTTGCAGGTATATTTTGGCAGGAGCATTTAATTCTCCGATTTTACCGTTGAGTGTATAGCTTTGTTGCGCAAACATCGCCACAGGCAACGTGCAGAAAAGCAGTAATAAAGGTTTCTTCATTTGATTTGAAAGTTTAGTTGTAATGAGAATCAAAAGTAATAGTTTCTATCGGGATTACAATTTTATGGCGTTTCTTTTTTAACGTTGGTAATGTACATCTGCTATTTAAAATACTTACAGTTCATGTTTTCAGTTGGTTATGTTCGTTGTGCGAAAATTATCGGTTTTTTTATACGCTTTTAATGTTAAAATGACGTGTTTGTAATAGTATATTTGTATTCGGAATAGCGCACGTGAGGATAGTTGTTTTTTGTTGATCTTCAACACGACTTCATAGTTTACGGAGACACAGATAGAGATTATTGTTGCAGGATCAGCTGAAATAATTAGCGTTGAATATCATCTCGAATGATAAGTAAAATGCTGAAAAATAAGTGTTTGATATGCCTGTGTTTCATCAAGCACCAATAGAAATGAACCGATAATGATAATCATGCCAGAGTATTGGCTTAGCTGATTTCGCAAACGCAAATTTCACGTGACTCTTTAAAACAAACCATTTTATGAAAACATTATTATTATCTCCGCTGCAACTCAGGGGGCTGGAACTGAAAAATAGAATAGTTGTTTCTCCAATGTGTCAATATTCGGCAGAAGATGGTTTTGCTAACGATTGGCATTTTGTGCATTACGGAAGCAGAGCCGTTGGCGGTGCCGGATTGATTATTGCCGAGGCAACAGCCGTTTCACCCGAAGGAAGAATTTCTCCCTATGATTTAGGTATGTGGAAAAATGAGCATGTAGAAAAATGGAAACAGATCAATCATTTCATTCATCAACAGGGTAGCTTATCGGGTATTCAACTGGCTCATGCCGGTCGTAAAGCAAGTACAGGATGCTTGTGGCGCGAAGGAGATGTTTACCTGTTTCCTGATAATGGAGGTTGGCAATCGCTGGCTCCATCTTCAATACCGTTTGAAACTGGGGCACCGGTACCATTAGAAATGGATGCCGAATTGATAGAATGGGTAGTTGAAGAGTTTCGAAAATCAGCTCAGAGATCAAATGAAGCAGGTTTTGATGTGGTAGAAATTCATGCGGCTCATGGTTATTTGCTACATCAGTTTTTATCCCCGATCACCAATAAACGAACCGATAAATATGGTGGTAGTTTTGACAATCGTGTCCGGTTTTTGCTCGAAGTTGTTGATGCTGTCAGACAAGTCTGGCCGGTCAGCAAGCCTCTTTTTGTTCGCATATCAGCAACGGATTGGGCGGAAGGCGGTTGGAATGAAGCTCAATCGGTTAAACTTGCCATATTATTGAAAACCAGAGGTGTGGATTTAATGGATATTTCTTCCGGCGGATTGTTGCCTGATGCGAAGGTGCAAATTGGCTACGGTTATCAGGTGCCGTTTGCTGCAAGAATCAAGCAGGAAACCGACATGAAAATAGGAACAGTTGGTTTAATTACGAAAGCAGAGCAGGCAGAAACAATTTTGACAAACGGGTTAGCTGATGTTATAATTCTGGCTCGGGAGTTTTTACGCGATCCATATTTTCCGCTACATGCCGCTACACAACTCAAAGACGACATTGCATGGCCTGTTCAGTATGAACGAGCAAAATCTCACTAAAACAATAACTAATAGCATTATATCGATTAAGTGTATATAAATCTCAATTGCAGACCTCTCCTCCCAACCTCCTCCCCCAAGGGGAGGAGGAGTAAGACAGTGAAATAGTTAGAATCCAATTCATTTTTCAGATTTTCCCCTCTCTTCGGGAGAGGGGCTAGGGGAGAGGTCAAATGCGAAAATTAAGAAATGAACTAACCGTTATAATGTCTAATAACTAATCTAAATACTAATAATTTCGTATCTGAATTATGGATTATTATTTTGAAAAACAGAAAGAACCCGTTGTGACGCCAAAACCGGCAGAAGTTGAAAAGAAAGTGGAAGTCACAGATGCAGCCTTGCTTCATTTGGACGAAACCCGGAAATGGTCAAAATTTATAGCTGTATTTTGTATAGTAATGGCCGGCTTAATGGCATTTAGTGCAATCGTATTATTGCTTGCTGGTACAAAAACAGAACTTCCCGGTGCCGGAATTCTGGGTGTTGCTTATTTGGTATTTGCAGTATTGACTTTTGTTCCCATGCTATTTCTAGTGAAGTTCTCAAACTATACGAAAAAGGCGGTTGCAAATAAGAATAGTGTTGATTTTGAAGAAGCATTAAAATACCAGAAGTTTTATTACATTGCTACCGGGGTAATGGTGATCATCTCCATTATTTTTGTGGTTGCTTTTGCCATTGCCGGATTTACTATGGGATTTGTAAGTGGAGTAATGCAGTCGCAAAACGTGTAAAATTGTCTCATTTTTGCAATTTTTTCCTGTCATTTTGACTCTGTTTTTTGTTGGATTAAAAGATGCTAATTGATTATTAATAAGATGAGTAATCTGATTCTATCTGGCACAGGTTTTGAATATTATATTTCAGAAACAATGTTCTTTAATTGATGTTCAACTTTAAAAAATGGAGGTAGTTATGTCACTTATCAGAAGAAATGATTTGGTTCCCTCTTGGTCGAACCTTTTCGATGATTTTTTGAACAATAATTGGAATGATTGGACGAATCGTCACTATTCGAATACGAATACGACCTTGCCGTCCGTTAACATTAAAGAGACAGAAGAAAATTTTGAGGTTGAAGTAGCAGCACCCGGAATGGGAAAGGAAGATTTCAAGGTAGATGTAAACAACGGGTATCTGACAATTTCTTCCGAAAAAAAGCGCGAAACAAAAACAGAAGACCCCAAAGGCAAATATACCAAACAGGAATTCTGTTATGAATCATTCAGTCGTTCATTTACACTGCCCGGCAGTGCAGATACGGAAAAGATAGGGGCGAAATATGAAAAGGGTATTCTGACTATTTCAATCCCCAAAAAAGAAGAAGCGAAACCGAAACCTGTCAGACAGATTTCGATTGAATAGTGGTTTGATGATCAGTAAACAAGCCGGGCAGAAATGTCCGGCTATTTTTTTTGTCTGAAAATGACTATAATTGCATTCCAATTTCAAAATAAATCAGTTATGAATAAAAATATAATAGCAATACTTATCTGTTTACTACTTGTCCCGTCTGCCGATGCACAACGCGGGAAATTGATGCAAAAATTGATGGCGAAACGATTGGAAGCTTCGTCGTCCGAGAATACCGGTCCGGTTCCCGATTACAATAATCTCTTCTTCTGGGCAGCGTCGCCGTTTAAACACGACAATAGCGATTCTATTCCGTCTTTTCTTACAAATGAACCGCGTGACCAACGTGCGGATGTTTTCTTTATTCATCCGACTTCGTTTACACAGGATGTCAAAGAGGGAGCCTGGAATGCCGATTTAACGGACGTAGCTTTGAACAGTCAAACCGATTCACGCTCCATTTTATATCAGGCTTCGGTTTTTAACGGAAGTTGTCGGGTATTTGCTCCGCGTTATCGTCAGGCAAACCTGAAGGCATTCTTCATTCGCACCACACCTGCTGCACAAAAGGCTTTTGATTTTGCCTACAGTGATGTGAAGCGGGCTTTTGAATATTATCTGGCCCATTTCAATCACAATCGTCCGATTATTATTGCTTCACACAGTCAGGGAAGCCTTCATGCGATTCGTCTGCTGCAGGAGTATTTTGATGGCAAACCGTTGCAAAAACAGCTCGTTTGTGCTTATATTATAGGTTATCAGATTCCAAAGACTTCTTTCAAATCGATTCCTTTGGGTAAAACGGCCGATGCAACGGGATGCTTTGTGGGCTGGCGTAGTTATCAGAAAGGAGAGATTCCGACCGGAGTAAAAGCAGAGAAGGATAATTCTCTTTGTGTGAATCCATTAAACTGGACAGACGAAACGTCTCCGGTTTCATCAAAGCTCAATCACGGTTCTCTGATGACGTTCAATTTGTTGCGAAACCCGGGTCCGGCAGCGGAAATAGAATCCTCATCTCATATTTTGTGGGTGGAATTGCCTGATAATGTTGGTGAAAAGATCAAGTCGACAAAAAATCTTCATGTTTACGATTACAATCTTTTCTGGATGAATATCCGCGAAAATGTAAAAACGAGGATTGATGCGTTTGAAAAAACGAGGAAATAAGGAGTGTTCAGTATACAGCAATCAATCTGGTGTTTGCTGTATACTGAGTAGAAAGGTTGTTATTCTGTGAAATCTTCTTCGATTACCAGATTTTCTATAATGAACTCCTGACGTTCGGGAGTATTGTTCCCCATGTAGAATTCAAGTAATGTGGCAACAGAGTCTTCTCTTTTCAGCGTAACCGGATCGAGGCGGATATCTTTGCCAATGAAATGGCGGAACTCATCGGGTGAAATTTCACCTAACCCTTTGAATCGGGTCATTTCAGGGTTTGGTCCCAACTTTTTAATGGCGTTTTGCTTTTCTTCCTCCGAATAGCAGTAGATGGTTTCTTTCTTATTTCGCACTCTGAAGAGTGGTGTTTGAAGAATATAAACGTGTCCTTTTTTAACAAGGTCAGGGAAAAATTGTAGAAAGAAAGTAATGAGCAATAAGCGAATGTGCATTCCATCTACGTCGGCATCGGTGGCTACAATTACTTTGTTGTAACGTAAACTTTCAATTCCTTCTTCGATATTTAAAGCGGCTTGCAGCAGATTAAACTCTTCATTTTCGTAAACAATTTTCTTGGTAAGTCCGTAGCTGTTAAGAGGTTTTCCACGCAGACTGAAAACGGCCTGTGTAGTTACATCACGACTTTTGGTGATAGAACCACTTGCAGAATCCCCCTCGGTAATGAAGATACTCGAATTTTCACGTATATCTCCTTTTGTGTCGTTATAGTGCACGCGACAATCACGGAGTTTCTTGTTATGAAGACTTACCTTTTTTGCTCTTTCGCGCGCAAGTTTCGTAACGCCAGCGATGGCTTTACGTTCCTTTTCGGAATCCTGAATTTTCTTAAGAAGAAAATCTGAAGTCTCCAGATTCTTATGCAGGTAGTTATCAACTTCTTTCTTAACGAAATCACCGATAAATTTACTTACCGAAGGACCTTCCGGCCCTACATCCTTCGATCCGAGTTTGATTTTTGTTTGCGATTCGAAAACCGGTTCTTCTACGCTTATCGCAACCGCAGCCACCAATCCGTTGCGGATATCGGTGACTTCCATGTTTTTGTTGTAATATTCTTTTATGGTGCGGGCAATTGCCTCACGGAATGCACTTTGGTGTGTACCTCCCTGTGTGGTGTGCTGCCCGTTTACGAAAGAATAGTATTCTTCACCATACTGATCGGTATGGGTAAAAGTAATTTCGATATCTTCTCCCTTCAGGTGAATGATAGGGTAGAGACATTCCGAAGTGATGTTTTCATTCAACAGGTCAAGAAGCCCGTTTTTGGAATAAAACCGTTTGCCGTTGAAAATGATTGCCAGCCCTGTATTGAGATAGGCATAGTTCCGCAACATCGTTTCGATGTAATCTTCACGGTATTTGTAATTGGTGAAAATGGTATTGTCGGGAACAAATTCCACCAAAGTTCCGTTGGATTCTGATGTTTTCTGAAGAGGTGATTCTGAAGTAATTTTACCTTTTGAGAATTCGGCATGTTTCATTTCTCCTTCACGGTAACTTTCCACTATGAATCGAGATGAAAGGGCATTGACGGCTTTGGTACCCACACCATTCAAACCTACGGACTTTTTAAAGGCTTTTGAGTCGTATTTACCACCGGTGTTCATCACCGAGACTGCATCCACCATCTTGCCCAATGGTATTCCACGACCAAAGTCACGTATGCGAACGGTGCCGTCTTTCACGTTAACCTGAATTGTGTTCCCGTTGCCCATACGGAACTCGTCGATTGAGTTGTCGAAAACTTCTTTGAGCAATACATATACACCATCATCTGGATAAGTTCCATCGCCTAATTTTCCGATGTACATACCCGGGCGGCGGCGTACGTGCTCCAACCCTTCAAGCGTAATGATATTGTCGTCTGTATAGCTACTTGATTGTGAATTGAGTTTGATATCGTCCATGTTTTTCCTATTGTTCAAGCAAAGATAATAAAAATACAGGAAACGAAAATTGAAGAAAATAAGTTGACGGCAGGAAATCAAAAAAAATATTGTATTTCGTTGTGACTATAGATATGAACAGATTTGTTCGTGTGTCAAATAGCAGACATACAGATGAATATGCTGATTTGTCAGGCAGGCTCTGTCGTTTTTAGGATATGAATATGCTAGTGATACCATATATCACACAGACCATCACGAAATGAGTGACGGAGTATATAATCTCCAATTGATTTTCAGAATATGAGGTCACAATTGCGTTCGGTCTCATTAATCTGAGCTCCTAAACTTTTATAGAACCCTATTGCCGGAGTGTTCCATTCGGAGACTTGCCAGCGTAATTTGCTGCAATTTTCTTTTTTTGCAAGTTCAATAATGCTGTTGATGAGTTTCGTACCAATTCCTTGTGCCCGATATTCTGGTTTGACATAAAGGTCATCCATGTAGAATGATTTGCCGATCCACGTGTAATAAGCAAAAAAGCAGGTAGCATAACCAATTATCGCATTCTCTTCATTGATTGCAGTAAAGCCCTTAATGTAATCTTTTTCAGCTTTCATTTTTTCAACCGTATTCGTCATTAGCTCAGGAGCTTTCTCGAAAATGGCAAATTCTTTGAATAAAGCAATAAGTTGAGTGAAATCAGCTTCTTCTATTGGTCGTATCTGTATTGGCATATCATATAATTTTCCACAAAATTAGGCATTTTGTTTTATGGATCAGACCTGATTTTCCAAATAAGAGTCATTGTTATGGTAATCAATAGGGTTGGATAAGTAACAAAAAAGCTTTATGCCGGGTAATCTCTCCTGATTAACCGTGCATAAAGCTTTAATATTTAGGGAAGTCGCCTGTATAACAGAATTGGATCAGTTTTGTGTTATGCGCTGAAAGTGTTATAGGTAACAGAAGAAATTGACTTTTGAGGAACAATATACTCTTCGCAGAAATTTTCAAAAATCAGAGTTACATCTTTGATGAAGTTTTCTTTTGAGAAATTAAACATTCTTCTGGGAGCATCGTTCTCAATAATGTTGATGTAAATGTAGTTTTGACGTTTTCTCAGAATAATCATGTTTTTATTCTGTTTACTCTGTTTCATCCGGTGTGATTCACTTGTCAGAACAGCCATTTCATTACTGTAATTCGCGTCGCTGAACTCTATGTTATGGTTCAGATAGTTTACGACAGAACGTAAATCAGTCGTAACTAATTTAAAGGATGACGTTCTCATTCTCTTTAGATTTTGGAAGATTCATGACTTTAATAGTCCTCTTTTGAATCTTTGATTTTGGTTGCACAATGACTTTGGTCTTTCAAATATAATGCATAATTTCACAATTTAGCAAATAATTAACATTTAAAATGCACAAAATAATAAAAAATGTAAATATAAATTTGTAATATGCTAATATTGTGTGTTTTGTGGTGTTGCAAATGGATGTTGTTTGATAGTGTATAATAAAATATGATTTTCTTTATTTCCTCCAGAAAGATTGTCCTTTGTTTATTGAAATGGAGATGATGGCTGTGGACATGCAAGCGTAAAACCGGTCTGCGTCTTTAAATGCATGACATTGAGTGGTGTGTGATGTGTATTGGTAGATGCTGAGCAGTCCGTTCTTTGAGCATAGGTTACGGCATGAAGAAATAGCACGGAATGAGTCGGCGCTTTGGTGTTCCGATAGACATAGACATCAGGGGTGGTCTTTGCCTTGCTAATGACGGACTATGCCTGAGAAATAGAACGGTGTGTTATCGTTTTTCAGTCGAAACGACTATTCCATTTGCCAGATAATTGTTGTTTTTCAACAAACGGCTGAGATTGTAAGTCATTATTGATCCTGGTTGGGGAGTGATTGATTCAATCCGTATTTCAGTTATCCGGTTTTGTGTGTATTTGAGGCAAATATCTCCTCTGGTAAGTTGCTTCGTGGAAATGTTATACTTTTTGCGGGTCAATGCAGGTTTACAGGAACACCATCCTTTCCCTTTGACAAAATATGGATGATCTGCCGTATTAATGTTTACGGTACGGTCGCTAAATGCAATTTTGACCATATCGTCGTGAGTCACAGAGTCAATCTTTTGTACAATATCAGTTTCGGGCTTCAGTGTTTTTATGTTCACCGTTACTATTTTATCTCCTGTTTTTATCGTTTTGATAGATTTTGCCGTTTCGTCGGGAAGTGTGATTTGTGTATTACCATCAAAGCAGAAGGAAATATAGCAGTATCCGGGCGTAATGGTTGTTTCTCCGGTAACCAGATCAATCTGGCCGGTAATGCATTGGTTTTTATCCCAGTTAATATCTCCTGAAGCCTGAAAATACGGATGGCCGTTCGTGGGATTGGTTTTGTTGGCATTTTTATAAAGAATAGCACCTGTACAAAGTGTATCGGTCTTGGCCGCTTTAATTAATGCTTTAAATGCGTCTTGCCGGGAGTTGTATTTTAGCGTGTAAACAGATGCCACGCTAAACATTTGAGCACTGAATGCCGATGCGTCAATAAGGCTGTTAATCTGGTCTGTGGTGAGTAACGTAGTTCTCGGCACAGAGATAGATGGATATAAACCGGCTGTCGAAGAATTCAGAAAAACGGGGAAAGAGTCATACAGGATTGTTTCAACCCAGTCGATTTTTACTTTATAGCTAATGCCGAAAGAAATGCCATCGTTCCATTTTCCGATGCCTGTGCTGCAAGGAAAAATGTGAGCGTTAAAGTAATCTTCCGTCATGTTGTTTCTGGAAAGGAATAGTTGTTTCCAAACGTTGAAGTAGTTCAGACATGTATCGCTGGTGCCAAATAAGCCGCTACAAACTATTTCATCCGTCTGCATGGCGTAATGGGAACAATCGCATTTGCGGGTTGTATATTCAGTAATGGTGCATGAACCCAGAAAGAAGATGCAGATGACGAAACCAATCATTTTCTTCATAAGCCGGTTGTTTATGCCTTTATTGGCGTTTTAGTTTATAGTGGTCGATGTGCGTATCTGATGTTGCTGACCGATAATCTTTTGATATTTCAATCGAGTCACTCTTAATTTTGATTTTGTATTTGCCTCCAAGTATTAGCGTTCCGTCAAAATTGGCTGTCCATGCGCATTCGTTCATAAAAATAATAGTGTCGCCAATAATAGAGTAGGTGCCTTTGCAAAGTGCCGGGTAGTATGGCTTGCTGCTTGAGCCCGACCATGTGTTGCCCGAAAACCGAAGGGTTACGGTTGAAGTGTCTGTCGGTTGCCAGGTTATCTCCCTTTTGAAAGAGCCTCTGTAGGTGCCATCAGCAAACGTATAATTCTCTTGTATGGTACTGCAACCCCAAACGCATAAAATGAACGCTAATGCCAACATGAATCTTTTCATACTTCGGTAAGATTACGACTGTTATTCTTCAAGAAAACAGATATAAACTATAGATGCATGTTGCCTTGTAAATGCTGCTTTTAGCTGATGTTGAGGAGGAATATTTAACTCCAGAGAGGTCGTTACGGACTCTTTATTGCAGGAATTTTTTGATGATGGCTATAATGGCAGATAGAACGACACTTACCAGTATCATGGTGGTTATCGGAAAATAGAACTTGACATTCTCCTTTTCTATACGAATATCTCCCGGTAATCGTCCCAGCCAAGATAGCTTATCCCCGGCAAAGTAAACCACAACTCCGGCGATTACGATCAGAATACCCGTAATGATTAAGATTTTACCGATGGGTTGCATTATTTGTAAGGTTTGTCGTTTAGTGTTTCCGGAAAAGAATGAAGCGCTTAAATGAACACCGGTGTTGATGTAATAACGGTGATATGGTTATTATAATACTCCTGACGAACCAGATCCTGTGTCAGAAACAGTTTTTCCCACATGGTGCGATAAGCAGCATTGGTATCGATGTCGCAAACCATTCTTGTTGCGGAAGAATCTGCAACAACCGGTTTTGATGCCCTTTGGTAGCGATATTCTTTCAAAACCAGCAACGAAAGCACCAACGCACAGGCCAGAAAGCCTAAGAGCCATTTTGTAACTTTTGTTTTCATATTCTACATTTACTCCAAACCCCTTAAGTGTCTTAAATCTGAACGTTATCTAACTTTATTTTGTTTCAAAACCAACTATGATTTTTCATTCTCAAATATTGCCAATCAACCTTTTTTTCTTTTATAGTACGCATCAGGAGATTTGCGCTAGCGGCGCTAATAATCTGCTTTTTCTATTTTCTTTTTCCTTCTTCGTTTAATGTCAAAATATAAAAGAAGTAGACCTGTTGAAACAAACACAATTCCAAAGGCTGATGTTGTTTGGCTGTTGTATTCTCGCACTACACCAATTGGATTCAAAAATTCTTTTGTTTTGCTATCTATTCCAAAGACACTTACTTTTTCAATTGAACCAATTTTTGCATAGTCATTCTTAGTAATCAATATTGTCAACGTATCCCCTTGTTTTACGCCTTGTTCAAATTCTGTTCTGTCAAATCTTTCTGCAAAGTCTGCACTGATTTGAAAACAATTTAAAAACTCATTCAGGTAGATGAAATAACGATATGTATGAGTTTTAAATCCTTTATTTTCAACAAATGAGTAGTTTCGGAGAGTTCCGTTCACTGCCTTTAAATCAGAAGTAGAACTGACTTTATCTTTGTATAAATCATGTCCAATAAAGACAAGTCCAATAAGGATTATGAAAATATCTAAAAATGGATTTGAATTTCTCATATAATCTTATTTTCTAAAACTACTGCAAACGAGTTCAGACTATTTTCCAACAGAGCCATACACCGAATTCAAATGTACTTTACACGATATGTGTAACAGAGAAACAATTAATCTTTACCGAATCGCAGATCTTTATACTCCAAGCCGTCTTTAGATTGCAAATCCAACGGGACGGAAATATCTTGAGTCCAATTGAAAATCAGCGATAGCTAAATCTGTCATTCTTGTGACAAACAATGTCCGAACTATGATTTATTTGATTTCAGGATTTCCCTGATTCTTTTGTTTGAACTTTCGATTATTCAATCGTTTTATTTCCAGACTCTTTGCTCCGAAGTTGATCAGTAATCCTACCTCCAAATCATAGGCTTCCAGATAATTTATTGCCTGTGCCAAATGAACATCTTCTAATTTTATGATTGCTTTTAATTCTACCGAAACAATTTCTTCTACCAGAAAATCAACCCTGCGCGTTCCTATGTGATGATGCTTATAATAAACAGGCATTTCATGTTCTCTCGAAAAGCTAATATTCTGATCGCCCATTTCTATTTCCAATGCCCTCTGGTAGATTACCTCTTGGAACCCATTTCCCAGAGCGGAATGAACATTCATTGCACAACGTATGATCTTCGCTGTTAAATCCGAATATTTATAAACCGGTTGAACGGCTGATTTTTCTCTCTCTTCCATGCTTTTCTACATTATCATATTAAATCACACTATTCGCACTATGATTTATTTGATGATTATGATTTCCCATATTGGAGTATGTAGCATCTTTATACGATTGTTCCCCTTTTCTGTAATAATCATAAAAATCACATCAATCATAAAAATCACAGTTCAGACTTTCCCCGGGTTCCGCTCCTCTTATGCTCCACTTTTCATTATTCATAATGTTTGGTTTGCTCACGCGATGCAATCGCGCGAGAGCGGGGGGCCGGAATAATTCATTTCGAAGTAGCTTGCCAGGACAACCCTTGTGGTTGTCCTAAAGCTGATATTAAAGGAGCTAATTCTATGTAACATCTATTTTTAGTCAGTAAAATTAGTTTAGCTTGGTATGAATGCAAAAAACAGACTTTCATAAGCCGGGAGGATTAATTCATACTTTCTATAAGAACTTTGCTTTTCTGTTCATTAAATTCGTCTTCACTCAATATGCCTCTTTCCTGTAATTCTTTTAGCTTTTCAAGTTGGGTAATCCAATCATTGTTGTCTTTTGCATCTGAATTATTGAGAAACCAAGATGCTACATATCCGGTAAAACTACCAAAGAGCCCTACGCCGGTTGTCATTAAAATAGCTGCGATCAATCTTCCTTCAGTTGTAATCGGATATTTATCTCCATATCCCACTGTTGTAATAGTCGTAAAAGCCCACCATAAAGCATCTTCCGCGCTTTTGATATTGGAGGCTGGGTCCGTTTCAACCTGCAATATTCCTATGGATCCAAATATTAATGTCAGAAAAGCAATTAAAGCCACTGCGGCAAATGTCCCGTTTATCCTTGATTTGAAAATATGTTGTATTAAAAAGCGCACAGAACGAAACGCTCGCATTACCCGGATAACTCTTATTAATCTGATAGTTCTTCCATACTGCAGAAAAGTGAAAGTCGGGATGCTTGATACAAAGTCAATCCATCCCCAACGCATAAACTGCAATTTTGATTTTGCTTTAAAGAAACGATAAACGAAGTCATATAAAAATATGATGCAGATCATATTATCTATTAATGAAATCAATTGTGACGTTTCTGGCGAAAGCTTAAAAAAAGAATCTATCAGTAAGGCCACAAGTACATAAATGGACAGAACCATTATCGTGATATCCAAAAAAGTGAGCTTCTGCTGGTTCATTGAGAGACAGCTTTTGATTAAATTATTTAAGTATTATTGCTTTGTGCTATTTTATACATTTTCAACCAAATTTCCTTATGTCCCCAAAACCCCAAAACCCCAAAACCCCAAAACCCCTTGGATTTGAATATAAGGTATTAATTTAAATCAATATTAGTTTAAATATTAATAAAAGTTATAAGAATTCTTCGTTATCCAAATTTAAATGCTGTCCAAAGTCCTCTATTTTGTTATATGTGAGCAAATGAGGAAAGCTACTTGACAGCCATAATGAAGAATAGTCAGATATTTTATAGCAACCACAATGATTAAGCCTTCTCAAAGTGTCAGACTTCCAATAACACATTTCTAAAAATCCTTCATCTGTCACTTTATAACAACCGTACTAAAAATTATCCAAATTAATAAGTTTTACAAAGCAAAGATCCTTCAAATTTTTTAGTAAATGTGGTGAAACTGCATTAATTGATTTATTTGTTAAGGATCTGTTATTCCCCATATTAAAATATTGAAGAGGGCTTTGGGGTTTAAAATCATGCAACGTAGGTTTTTCTGTTGTTTCCTTGTATTTTGTATATCCTGATAATCCTTCGCAAAAAGCTTGTACTCCCTACCTTAATAATAAAATATTTCTAACATCATCTGTAACTGTTTCACAAGATCTAATTTGGAAGCAACATAATTTCTTTAAGCTTTCACCTACTAATCCAATTACTTCATTACTAAATATTATTCATTATTATAAATTACTCAACAGAAGGCAAGAATGATATATCTAAGTTTCTTACCTCTTTCAAATTGCAAATTAGTAATTTTAATACTTGTTTATCTAGATTTCTACAACCTTTAAGATAATAAATATTAATTTTATTGTTACCTCGAAGAATTAAAACATGCAAGTTCGAATAGTTGGGATTTGTGGCTAATAACTTGCCACAAAGAGGAATAAACATTTCTGCTTGGAAAATATAAAACCCAGCCATATGAGACTATCAAATGAATTAAACCTTATTAATACAGGCAATTTTGTGTAATTTTTTGTAATATCTTTTGCATTATCTTTATTATTTATCCTTGCAAACTTAATTTCCTGAACTTTGCCATCTAAAATAGCTATTTTAATAGACGCAGAAATAATTAGATCTTTCATCCATAAAACTAGAAAATCAATTTGTTGTAGAAGAATTGATAAGCATTCCATTTCTAGTGTGTCGTGATAAACAAAGGAAAAACTAATAGGCAAATCTTGTATATCTTCATCAAATCTAAGGAAAGTATGGACATTATTCTCAGCATCTTCCTTTTCTCTACAGTCATACAAATAATTATTATTACTGTTTAATCCTTCGCAAAAATACATAATATCCTTGCTTCACACTTTTTTCTACAATTTCTTTATTAATCAAATTAAATGCTTCATATTCTGTGTTTAAATATGTTGCAATAGAAATTGGTATATTGTATATTTTTTCCCATGCCTAATTTTTAAATTATAAATTACTTTATCAAAGCTTAGCTCACTTGTTTCTTCGCATAAGAATTCTCTTACTAATGGATATATTTGATATTCAAATGTCTCAACAATTCTTTCACTTATAATTGCGCTAAGTCCCTATATTTAAAATAATTATATTATATATACTTCAAGAAGCATATAATCAGATGCAAATAGTAATTCAATCAAAGAAGTAATATCTTTTGGTAAAAAATTTACCGCAGAAATGTTCTCAGATTCCGTATTAACAGCAGAAAGCGAGAGATATGAAAAAATACATTCCAGATGAGCTCCCGTTAAATTTGTTAATTTTATTTCATTTTCGGAAATAAGAATGCTCTTATTTGTAGTCATTAATTTTTCTTTAAATTCAGTTATTTTTTTAATAATTGTATCAAGAATGATACTTTCATCCATAATTTTAGGTGTGTTTTCTTCTTTTTTTATCTTTTTTTTGATTATTTTTTTAGGCGGTGAAGGAATTTTTTTTTCTTCAATGACCGGAACTAGCTCAGTGATTTCTTGAACTTCAATTTTTATATTTTCTACTTGCTTGGGAGGTGGTGAGTCTTTCTTTATTTCAGCTATTTCGTTAGATTTTATTTCTGGAATGTTTTGTGGTGTTATAATAATGGGTTGAACAGGTACTATTTCTTCCTCTTTTTTAATTTCTGAATTCCCCTCTTTTTCTATTTTATTTTCAGAAATTATTTCTGGTTCAATAAGAGATTGTGATGTCCAGCGATTAAGTGGTGTATTTGAATTTTTATGCAGAGGACCATGAGTCAATTTCATAAGAGAAATATTCAGATTTAGATATTTTTTCTTTAAATCAGCTGCATAGTCTTTCTTTTCTTTAAGTTCTACAGTTAGAGATTCACTCTCTTTTTCCTTTTCAGAATATAAATCTAATAAAGAGTCAAATGCTTGTGTAAATAATTCTGATATTTCCCCAGGATTTTGCATTGCAGCACGTGTTGTTTCAGGATTTGCAATCATTTTGTAATATTCCTTTCTAAATTTCTTATTTTCTTTTATTGAAGGAATGTAAATTCCATTTTCGAACATTGATATTTTCTCATTTTTACATTCAATT
>CAXXPB010000061.1:0-58405 GCA_963678825.2 uncultured Microbacter sp.
AATTTCCATCTCCGGTTCTTCGTCCGGGAGAAAATTACGATGAGATCTGCGTGTATAAATTCAGTGTCAGGTAAAATAAGCATCATATACAAAAAAAGCCCCGGAAAGAACATTCTTTCCGGGGCTTTTTTTGTATGTGAAATACAAGTGTTAGTTATAAGCATTTAATTGTTTGACTCTTTTATAGTCCCATTTGGGTTTTTAAATTTTGAAACCAGAAGCAGAGCGACATCACGTCGCTCTGTTTCTAAACCAAAATCTAAAGAGAAAAATAATCAAATATTTTAAGCCATATGGGCTTTATGCTGTTTTTACCTATTAGGGTATCATGATCATTGTATCGTATACGACAGTGTCGTTGCTGTTTGTTTCAGTTACAATATATGTTCCACTTTCCCATCCTGTTGTGTCAATAAACAGATTTGTGCCGATGCTTGATGTAACATCTGTTGTATATACCACATTTCCGGATTGATCTTCAACTGTTATAGATACTGTCGATTTTGATGCAGGTACATAAATTGAATAGTCATTCATGGATGTGCTTAATGTTGAGCTTGATTCAACGGCACTCATAGATTCAATTCTTGTTGGAGGTAGAGGAACGTAAGCATTTGCATAAATTAATGAACTAGTAAATAAAGCAATTGAGATTGCAACTCTAAGGGATAATTTGAAGTTTTTCATCTTTGAGAATTTTTGTGTTGGTTAGCATTACAAAGAAACACACAAAAATCTCCGATTGTGTCATTTTTGTCCCAAAAATTATATTAACATTACAAGAGATAGCGTATAATAATAAATTGAAAATCTATTGTTTATAAATGGTTTAAATATATTCAATATTAACAGGTTCTGAAATTACAAAAAAACGAATAAAAAAACGGTCAAAATTTGGAATGAAATTTGGAGTGTCTTGGCAAATTTATTTATTCGGATAAATGATCTCCTTTGTTTTATGATTAATCTTAATTGGAGGTTAAGAGTCAAATCTGTAATAATTGATTTTGAAAACCAGAAGCAGAGCGACATCTCGTCGCCCTGTTTCTAAACCAAAATCTAAAGAGAAAAATAATCAAATATTTTTAATGTACTCATGTCGTTTGTTTGCTAACCGAATAAGACTGTTGTTCATATTACTTGATAGTCGTTGAGATTATCCTTTTTAAACGCATTGTAAACAGCCTGCTATTTTGTGATGGTTAACATTACAAAGAAACAAACAAAATCATTCGAATGTTCACTTTTTGCTCGAAAAATTATATTAACATCCCAATGAGGTGTATAGTGTAATGATTAGATAATAAGCTGTTTAAATTAATTATAATTTGTGTAGATATTAACAAGATAATCTGATGCAGTAATTGAGGAGAAAATGGAGTTAAAATTCAGCAAGAAAATCAGAAAAATTGACGCCGTGTTCAATTTCCAGCTTCTTGCGTAATCTTGCTCTGCGGACATTGAATGAATCGGTCTGAGTGTCCAATACAGAGGCGATCATCCCGGATTCAAAACCAGCCCGCAGGAGACAACAAATGAGAATGTCTGTAGTCGTTAGTAGTGGGTATTTGTTTTTAAGTCGGTTGGAAAATCCATTGTACAGCCCATCTATGCTTGAAATCAATTCATCGTAAAGCGCCATGGAGTCGACAGGTCCTTCTTCTGAAGAAGATGTGCTATTGCTCGGAACTAATCTTTTAATAGCTGTTTTTTTATGATGTTCTACATTTTTAATCAATGCATTTTGCATATTAATCTGTTGCTGTAGTAACTGGTTGTTCTCTTTTTCTTTTTCAACAAGTAGTTGGTGCTGCTTTAACTGTATTTGTTTGTGTCGGTATCTCCATAACAAAACAATTACGATGATGCCACTTAATCCAAGTAATAGAAACAATACCGCAATCTTATTGCGTTGATTTGCAATTATGAGTGTTTTATTTTCTGCCGCAATACGTTCATAATTATATTTTTTCTCCATGCCGGCAAAGCTGGTGGTAAGTGTTCTCTGAAAATCAGAATCTTTTGCAGAAATCAGATCTTTTGCCTTTTTTAATGCATCTGGGATGTTATTCTTTTTTTCGGATATATCTAATGCTACGGAATAGTAATCGGTTGAAGAGGATATTTTTTTCGATTTTTCCAAATATATTGATGCAGAATCTAAGCTGCCAATCTTTGAATAAATGCGAGCCAGAAGGATATATTTGTGATAATCGTATACATCAGAGATCTTTGTGGAAAGCCTTATGTAATAAAGCGATAATGCATACTCTGCTTTTTCATAATAAGCTAACCCCAATAATCTATAAATTGAGGATGAAAGTAATCCCTCTCCTAAGAATTGTGCATCATGTTCGGCTTTTTTATAATAATATATCGCGTTATCTAACTGGTTTTTTTGGAAATACCCATAGCCAATTTCAAACATCATAACAATGCTATTCCGTTTGTCATTTGATTCTAGGAAGGCTTTTAATGCTAATTTATTGTAATTGAGCATACTGTCAATTAAATTTTGATTCTGATAAACCAATGCTTTATCAGAATAAATGTATCCCAATAATTTATTGTCTTTGCATTCAATGGCATATGGTGTTGCATGTAATAATGCTTCTGCTTGTTTCTTTGCATCTTGCCTGTTACGGGCACATCGAGACAAATATAAATAAGCATAGCCCGCTTTTTTAGAATCATCTTTATTGGTATAATATTTGGCTGCAATTTGAATTAATGAGTCCGATTCTATGTCAATAGCATTTTTATCTAAAGCCTGACTCATTAGTAATGCGTAAAAAGCACGGTCTTTCGTTGATAAGTTGTTGGGGTTTTTTATTTGCTTCAGCATTTTCAATGCGCTATATGGCTGTTTTTCCATGATCTCATTCGCTTTGTTTAATAAAGCTTGGTCTTGTGGAGAAGAATGATGACAGGCTGTTATTAGGAGAATAATGGAAAATATGAAGATGATCCTGCGCATAAATGTGAAATTTGAAAGCAAAGATACGCAATAAAATAAAGCACAAGATAGGGTCTTCAATCATATTGGAGAAAAGAGAAAGGGAACGACTTCACGTCGTTCCCTTTCTAACTAACCAAAATCTAATAGGGAATAAATGGATTGGTAATTATTCTTATAATTCCACTCTATTTTCCACTAAAAGCCTTCAAATTCTACTGACAAGATCAGAAGGCTATTCAATTCCGTAAAATTACGGAAAACAGAAATATAGATCCTGATTTCTGATGAAAAAATTATATGTATAACCTTTGTTTTGTGTGTTTGTAACAGTTTGAATGTTAGTGTCTTGTTGGTTGGTGCGAGAATGAATAGTATGTATATGAGTGTCTTGGATGGAAAGATGTAGCTTTTCGTTAAGGTATTGCGGAAAGTATTTGTTCGATTTTGACATCCTCGTGTGGACAAATTTTCTTTCTGATATTTGATCTGTATTTGTAATAAGTTTCGTTTTTGATATTGAGAGATGCAAGAATAAATTCAATATTGAACCCCGCTTTTAGGAAATAACATATCTGTAGTTCTTTTGCTGTAAGAGTAGGAAATCTGCGCTTAAGTTCAAGGGTGAATGTTTCAAAAGTCAGATCTGTGTTATGATTTAGTTCTTTGAAATCAGGTATTGGCTTATTATGTTCTTCGTTGAAAATTTTAAGATATTGTGCTCCTATTTGCGATAAGTTGGTCTTGGGGATTAGTTGAAGTTGAATCAATTTTTGGATGATAGCGATTTTTGAAATCTGTTCTGATTGTAATCTGATTTTCTGTAGGTTAATGATGTTTCGGGCAGATACATTCTTTATTTCTTGTTTCTTTTTCTTGTTTCTTTCGACAAGTACAATTGTGGTAGTTATGAATAAAAAGAGAGAACTTATTATAATCAGCATAACATATTGTTGGTTCTTTATTGTTAATTTCTGATTTTCTTTGGATACTTCTTCGTAATTAATTTTTCTCTCCAGTCCAGAAAAGCTTGATGTGAGAGTTTGTCTATAACTTGAATCTTTAGCTGCAAGATATTGTTTTGAATATAGCAAGGCATCTTTGCTCATATTCTTTTTTTCATATATTTCTTGTAGTAACATATAACAGTCGGGAAGTGCCATCTTTGTTTGAATCGCTTTCTTGAGATAAAATTCTGCGGAGTCTAATTTGTCGGTCTTTATTAAAATGGCACCCAAAGTCATCCATTGCGCATAGTTATATTGGGTGTTATAAGCAGAAGCTAATCTTATTGCGTCTAATGCCCGATCATATTGCTTTTGATAATAGTAAATAAGAGAGCTATTTCTGTAGCAGGATGATATTAATAGTGAATCCTTTAAATTGTAAGAATCTTGTAATGCCTTATGCATATACGATAATGCTAATGAATACTGTTCTTTTTGGTAATAATCATAAGCTAATCCTAAATATGAAAGAGCAATATTCCTTCGATCATTAGCCATTGATAAGTATTGTAGAGATTTCTTGTCGTATTTTATTACACTGTCAAACATTCTTTGTTCTCTGAAAATATCTGCTTTGTCGGCATTTAAAAAACCGATTAATTGGTAATCTTTGCTTTTGACGGCATAGGGAAAAGCTTTGATTAATCTATTTGCTCTTAATTGTTGGTCATTCCTGTTTTTTGCACATCGCGAAAAGTAGAAGTATGCATATGCGGCTTTATGTGAATCATTGGATTTGGAATAAAATGAAACGGCGGTATTTATTATAGAATCTGATTCAATATAAATGTCACATTTGTCAAAAGCTTGGCTTAATAAGAGGGAGTGAGCAGCATGATCTTCTTCTGTTAACTCTTGAGGTTGAGAAATGGTCTTTAAGAGTTTTATCGCACTATCTGGATGCGTGTTCATTATTGCTTCAGCTCTCGTTAAAATCCGGCGATCATGGGTAGACGTTCGTTTGCAAGCAAAAAACAGGCAGCCGCAACAACACAATAGTATTGAATGTTTTATGATTTTGTATTTATAGTATGAAAATTGAGCCATTTCATCGTAAGAATTAGACCGTTATTATATCTCGGAGAGAATTTGCTCGATTTTATCATCTTGTCCTGCGTTTATCTTCTTTCTGATATTGGAACGATAGCGATAGTATGTCTCACTCTTTATGTCAAAAATAGTGAGGATTGCTCCATGGTCAAATCCGGCTCTTAGGCAACAACATACCTGCACTTCTCTTGGCGTGAAATGAGGATATCGTTCCTTGATTCGTTCTGATAGTCCGTTAAATGCATTGTCAATAACCTCGGTCATTTCTTCAATATCAGCTGGGATCAGATGGCTGTCTTCTCCAAATAATTTGAGATACTGAGCCCCGATTTGTGCCAGATTACTTTCCGGAATATGCTTGAGTTGAATCATCTTTTGTAGTATCTCAATCTTTTTGATTTGTTCCGATTGTAATTGAAGCTGCTGTTGGTAAATGACATTTTGGGCGGCTTCATTTTGAAGTTCTAACTTTCTTTTCCGATTTTTCTCTATTAAAACGAATGTAGAAACCACGAAGCACAGGAGGATAGATAGAATTGCCAGAATTGTAAATTGTTGATTGTGAATTAATAGTCTTTTGTTTTCAACCTGCGCTTTTTCTGAATTGTATTTTTTTTTCATTAAAACAGAACTGGTAGCCAATGATCTTTGATAATCTGAATCTTTCGCAGCTTCAATAAGCGTGGAATATTGGATGGCCGCTTTTATGTTTCCCTGCTTCTCTTCAGCTTCTTGCAATAGCCGGTAGCAAGGTGTTAAAAGATTCTTTGCTTGTAAACATTGTTGGAGGTGGTATTTGGCGGAATCTATCATGCCTTTCTTTAAAAAAATGTCTCCGAGGTTCAGGTGCTTTTGCTCTTCAAACTTATCTTTTGTTTTGAGGGATAGTCGGCCATACAAAAGAGCTGAATCATACTGCTGTAAGTAATAATATGAATGGCTGATGAGTTGATATGCTGTGGTTTGAAAATTAACTTCTTTTGTTTTTAATGATTCGTGTTCAGCCATCTTGTAATAACGCAATGCCTCATGGAAATTGTTCTTTTTATAAAATCCATCTCCAATTGCCAAAAGAGCATTGAAAATACTGCGGCGGTCTCCCCCTTTTTGTAGTGTTTTGAAGGCTAAAATTCCATAATGAATTACATTGTCAGGCAGTTGTTTGTCTTTGTACAGTGCAGCTTTTTCGCCATAAAGGGTTCCGATTAGTTGATTGTTATTGCTGGCCAACCCAAACTTGATGGCTTCGTTAAGGTTTTCGGCTCTGGAGGACACGTCTTCTCTGTTGCGGGCACACCTTGACTGATAGAGAAAAGCGTATGCTGATTTTTCGTTGTCATTGACCTGTGGGAAGTACGACGAGGCTATTTTGATTAGAGAGTCAGATTCTCCCAATTGTCCGCACTTATCAAGAGCCTTGCACGTTATAAGGGCGTATAATGCATGATCATAGGAGGATAATTGGAGGGGAGATACCCGTTTTAGCTTTTGGAGAGCACTGTCAGGGTGAAGTTCTACCAAGCTGTCAGCTACAGCAAGCAGCTCTTTGTCATGAGGGCGCGTTTGCTTGCAGCTGGCAAATACTATTAATGTTAATATAAATAATAGGTATTTACGCATGATTTTGGTCGGTGTATCGCAAAGATAATGAAATGTTGTTAAACGCCGAACTTGTATGCTAAGTGGGTCATTTCTTGAGGGGAAATGAAATATTATTGATTCGTTCTCGTTTACAAGAGGAATAAAGCCTGAGTTTTGTCAACATGTAAATTAAATAGTAATTTTGCATCTTGTAATTGCCTTTTTATCAATTTGTTTTTTTTAGTCAGATAAAGTTCGAATGAGTGATTTAAGCCGATTTTTACTTAATAGCGACGTATGATAAAAAAGATTGCCCTTAGTATACTTCTGTGTTTTATCACAACAAGTGTTTTTTCTCAGTTCATTTCATCCGGTTCGGGCCGTTCAATACAGCTGACGGGTAGTGCTGTGAAAAATATTGATGCAGTTTTCCTGTTCAATGGGATTACTACGGATAATCAGATTCAGTTTGCAGGGTCAGCGCCGAGCTACCTTTGGAAAAAATATGACGGCTCATTTGTAAGTAACTTGTCGGCCATTTCAGTGGAGGATGGAACGGGTTATGTGTTGACTGCAAATGGTGTTCAATATTATATCTGGGTAATTGACTACCAAAAATATTTGCCATCGTTAAATGCTCTTTCTGTTTCAGAAGGCGTTGATAAATGCAGTAATATATCATTGAATTTGTCCGGAAATATACCCGATTTGGTGTATTATGACAAAAATAGTACCAAGCAGCTCCTCAACCGTCAGTTTACAGTCTCTTATCCTGATCAGGAATATGCTTCGGGTCAGTGGTCCGAAACTAACAGAAGTCTGACCGAGACATACCCATTTTCAACTATTGTATTGAATGCTCCATATAAGGATACATCTTTTACCCTTGCCGGAGATCAGTATGCAACGTTGTTTGGAATAACATCAACAGTAACTTCAGATACTTACAAGGCAATTCGGGTGGAGTGCCACCCGACGGGCAGTATTGTAGAAAGAGACGCAGCCAACGAATCGGGACGAAAAAGTGGCACACTGGAAGGATCGGGACCGTTGAATGTTTCGTTCAAGAGTAACGCTAACCTTCCGGTTACACAGTTTTATGAATGGAAAATCTACAATCTGGCTAATACGACCAATTATTTGAGGTACACAGATGCGAATCTTCGTTATGTTTTCAATGAAACGGGAGATTATAAGGTGACCCTGACTGTAACCAACTCTGCAGGTTCTTGTTCGCACTCCGATTCATTGACAGTGAAAGTTAGTTCTTCGTTTATCAATGTGCCGAATGTATTTACGCCTAATGGTGACGGACAAAATGATCAGTTTCGGGTATCTTACCGGTCGATTGCCGACTATAAAATATTGCTTTACTCATCGTGGGCTGGACGAGTATACACCTCAACAGACCCGGCTCAGGGCTGGGATGGCAGAGTGGGAGGGAAGCTGGCTCCTCCGGGTGTTTATTATTATCTTATTTCAGCAACAGGAACAGATGGTAAAAAGTTTAAGCTGAAGGGAAATGTAAATCTCCTCAGAGGTAAAAATGTAAAATAATAATCTTTGATGTATAATAGTTTTACAACCATTGGCTTGCTTGTTATAGCCAATGTATTTATGACGATTGCATGGTATGGTCATCTTCGTATGCGCGATTTCTCCTGGTTTAGTTCCCTGCCTTTATTTGCAGTTATTCTGATTAGTTGGGGTATTGCTTTCTTTGAGTACTGTTTACAGGTTCCCGCCAACCGGATTGGTTTTCAGGGCAACGGTGGTGCATTTTCTTTGATGCAGCTGAAAGTTATTCAGGAAGTTATAACACTCTCTGTTTTTATCGTATTCTCAATGATCGTATTTAAAATTGATGTGCGCTGGAATCACATTCTTGCCATGTTATTAATGATTGCTGCCGTATATCTTGTCTTCAAAAAATAATAGTAATTTATAATGAACGGTCACGAATTTATCTTTTTCGGGGGATTTTTATCTCTTATATTTGTCGTTTTAGCAATTGATTTGGGGCTGTTTAACCGCCACAGTCACGAGGTTTCTTTTAAAGAGGCAACTGTTTGGACGGGAGTCTGGACGCTGCTGTCGTTCGGCATTTACCTCTTCATCGGAGCATACGGGGACATGATTCACAGCGTCGATTCGTTTGCGAGACTACAAGAATTGAATCAGCTTCATGGTCACGGCATGAATTTGAACCCGGCATTGGATTTGGATACTAACCTGGGAATTTACCGAAAAGCGCTTTCATTGGAATTTCTGACGGGTTATCTTATTGAGTATGCTCTTTCTGTCGATAATATCTTTGTGATTATCATGATATTTATTAGCTTCAGTGTGCCAAAGGCATATTATCACAGAGTGTTGTTTTGGGGTATTTTGGGAGCAATTGTAATGAGATTTATCTTTATCTTCCTGAGTGCAGCTCTGATTCAACGCTTCGAGTGGGTGATGTGGATCTTTGGAGCGCTGTTGGTGTTTACTGGAATTAAAATGTATGTCGATAAAGACAAAGAAGAGAAAATTAACGTGTCGAAACATCCGGTAGTGCGGTTTGCCTCCAAATACTTTGCCGTGCATCCTCATTTTGTAAAGGATAATTTCATTACGAAGAAAGACGGAAAACGTATGATTACACCGTTGCTTTTGGTGGTTTTCGTTGTTGAGTTTTCGGATGTATTGTTTGCCGTCGATTCGGTTCCTGCAATTTTCTCAATAACAAAAGATCCGTATATAGTTTTTGCCTCTAATATATGTGCTATTCTTGGTTTGAGGTCGTTATTCTTCCTTATCTCCAACGTTATTAATCTTTTCCATTATCTGAAAATAGGACTGGCTGTGCTGCTTACATTTATTGGTGTAAAGATGTTATTGGGTAGTATTTTTCATGTTCATATCGAAACGGTTCCGTCTCTTCTGGCTGTGGTGGGTATTCTGGGTATAAGTATCCTGGCGTCGGTCATTTTTCCTCAGAAAGAAGCAAATGCATAAATGATAAATGAGAATGTCCTTCGTTGATTCGGAACATTCTCATTTGCTTTTGAAAGCGATTTATGGCTGTTTGCCTAATGCTTTAATATATCCGTCGTTCTTCAAACAGTTTTCGAATTTAATATTTTCAAGTAGCTGTTTCAGAATTGCCCTTGTTTCTTCTTCTGAAGGTTTTGCTTCTCTGATTTTCTCAAAACTACTGCGGTCTTTCTTTGTAAACTCTACAATTTTATCCCATCCCACCGGAGGTTTTACGGATACCATGCAGCTTGCTTTTTCAAGCTTTTTGTAGGGCCAAAAATGCCATCCAATATTGTTCGATTCGAGTAATTTGCGATAAGCATTAACCCACGTATCTGTGTTTTCGCCGGTTTCTCCCATGTAGATCGGCCGATTGGTTTTATTCCGAAAGTCCACGAAATCCTGAACATTTGCTTGTAATGTATCGCACCAGTAACGATGGCAGGTGTACATCATTTGATCGTCAAATTTCCAGTCGTTGAACACCGTAAAATTCCCATCCCATTGAGCGCCACCCAAAATGACAATGTGGTTTTTGTCGACTTGACGAATTGAGGCCGTGCCCATCTTGTAAACAGGCTCTAAAAGCTTGTTTAGCTCATCTTTGTTCGAAAAATAAGGTGCAATGGGTTCGTTCAGCAGGTCATATCCAATTATCGCTGTTTCATTGGCATAGTGTTTTGCGATTCGTTTCCAAATGGAACAGAACAGCGCCTGGTCGTTTTTGTTTTCAAATAAATAGGGATAGCCATAGCTGTCGTCGATATTGTCGCCGGTTTGTCCGCCGGGAGCATCGTGCATATCCAGGATTACCGACAAACCTTCTGCTTTACACCACCTAATTACGCGATCAATCAATTCAAATCCCCGATTTTCATTGTTGGCTCCCATGTAGTCTTCTCTGGTGAAGAGCTTATAATGAAAAGGCAGCCGGATAGAGTTCATGCCTGTTTGACGGATATAATGAATATCGGCTTGTGTGATATAGCTGTCCTGAAACTGTTGCCAGAAACGGTTTGTCTCATCGGCACCTACCAGTTCTTTGAGCGCTTGGTCTATCAGACGGAAAGAGCTTACGTTATTAAAGAGAAACATATATCCTTCGGGGTTCACCCAGTTGCCAAGATTGATGCCCTGAATGAGGAAAGGTTTGCCGTTGGGAGCCTTCAGCTGTTGTCCGTCGACTCTGAAAAATTTGGAACTACTCTGCTTGGGCGTTGTTGCCATAATTAAAATGCTGCCTGAAAGCAGGGTAATGAATAGAGCGGAACGGAATAAATAATGTTTGGACATGATTCCTGAAATTTGATGATATTGAAGAATATAATTGTTGCTTGATGAACTGTGATGGCACAAAAAGAGCTTTACAAGTCGGGAAGCCGTCTTGTAACAGATCTTTTGCCGAATGCCCGGCTCCTGAATGGAGGCCGGACACTACAGCAAAAATGTTTGAAAAATGATAGGAATATTCTCTTTAGATAACAGATCCTCTATTTCTGAGGCTTTAGTTCATTGAAAGTGCGCGATGGAGCCAGCGATTTGTGGGCTTTTTCTACTACTATTTCCGTTGGCATGGAGAATGTAGCTGTTTGACGGAAGTCTCTGGAAGAAGCTCCGATTTTTACGGTGTAAGTGCCTGCATCAGCTATCCAGGAAGAAGCTGCCGTGTTGAACGAGGCAAGATCGCGTTTGGAAATAGTAAACGTAATTTGTTGCGATTCTCCCGGTTTCAGCATCGATGTTTTGGTGAAGGCCTTCAACTCTTCATTCGGTTTGTCGATCGATGAGGTGGGGGCGCTCAGGTAGAATTGTACCACTTCGCGACCAGCTACATTGCCGGTGTTTGTGACCGTGACGGTGGCTGTAATGGAATTGCTGAATGTATTGCTGCTAAGAGTGAGGTTGCTGTAGCTGAATGTTGTGTATGATAATCCGTAGCCGAATTCATACGCAACAGGCACTTTGAATGTGTTGTAGTAGCGATATCCGACGTAGATTCCGTCGTCATAAGTAGATTCTGCCGGTTTTGCCGATAAGAAATCACTCACGGCTGCCTTTGGCTTCGGATTGGGTAATTCAATACCCGGGAAACTTTTGGAAGAAGGGACATCTTTATAGGACATTGGGAAGGTTGATGTCAGTTTACCTGACGGGTTTACTTTTCCGCTCAAAACATCGGCTATAGAATTGCCGGCTTCCTGGCCAGGTTGCCATGCCAGTAAGATAGCATCCGCTAAGTTCCTCCAACTGGCAACTTCAATGACACCACCAATGTTAAGCACAACAATCACCTTTTTGCCTTTGGCATGAAAAGCGGCCGATATTTCGGTCAAAAGGCTCTTTTCTTTCTTTGTTAGGTTGAAATCACCGTCAACTTTCCGGTCGATGCCTTCGCCCGAATTACGCCCAATGGTTATTAGTGCGATGTCGTTTTCTGCAGCTAAAACAGATGCTTTAGCCGGGTTGACGGGCATTTCACCAATGTGAGTTATGTGCCCGAACATCATTTGATTGGCATTTAATTTGGGTAACTTCGCTTTTTCGGCTTTGAGATAGTTCAGATAACTCGCTTTTAACGACGGGCTAATTTTATAACCAGCGTTATCGAGGCCCTGCAACAGATCTACGCTATAAGCTGCATTTACATTTCCGCTACCCGTTCCGCCTTTGATGATTGCGTAAGAAGTGTTTCCCAATAGAGCTATTTTTTTTATTGAATTGGCTATTGGTAATGTTGCTTTCTCATTCTTGAGCAATACCATGCCGTCGGTTGCAGCTTGGCGTGTTACCAACGCATGAGCGTTAAGATCCGGGTGATTTGAGAACTTGTAATTTAGGAAATGTGGAGATAGAAGCATGATGTTTAGTATGCGTTCACAATTTCTGTCCAGCTCCTGTGTCGATAACTTACCTGATTTTACAGCCTTGATGATTGCAAGGGACTGTTCCGGCATACCGGGCATAATCATGTCGTTGCCGGCTTTCATCTGAGCCACAGGGTCTAATCCTCCAAACCAGTCTGTCATTACAAATCCCTTGAATCCCCATTCGTCACGTAAAATGGTGGTGAGAAGGTCGTATCTTTCTGAGGTGTAAGTGCCGTTGATTAAATTGTAGGAAGACATTACTGTCCAAGGTTGCGATTTTTGTACTGCAATTCTGAACCCTTCGAGATAGATTTCCCTTAGAGCACGTTCACTCATGAGGTTATTCACTGTATTGCGGTTTGTCTCCTGATTGTTGGCGGCAAAGTGTTTGATGGAAGTGCCCACGCCCTGCGACTGGACTCCGTTGACCATCGCAGCCGCAATGTTTCCTGCCACTACCGGATCTTCGGAGTAATATTCAAAGTTGCGACCGCACAGAGGGTTGCGGTGTATATTGAGTGCCGGAGCTAACAGAATATCGGCGCCGTACTCGTGCACTTCGTTACCCATGGCCATGCCGACACGTTTTACCAAGTCAACGTCCCACGAGGAGGCCAGAACAGTAGCCACCGGAAATGCTGTGCAGTAATATGTGGCTTTGTTATTTTTACGTTTAGGTTCAATGCGAAGTCCGGCAGGCCCGTCAGCCAGTACCATCGGAGTGATGCCATATTTAGGAAATGTGGCAGAGATTCCTGCTGCGCCCGGAACCAGCTGATCCGTGTAGCCAACTACCGGCGTTAATTGAGTGCTTTTGGCGTTCATTTTGGTGCCTTTCCCCACTACAAGAGAGGCTTTTTCTTCTAAGGTCATGGAAGAAACTACTTTTTTCGCATCAAAAATTTGTTGAGCTTTGGTTAAAGGGGCTATGCCACAGGATAGCACGGCAACAGATGTTGCAAGAAGCGCATTTTTTAAGGTTATCATGTCGTTATTTTTTGGTCGTTAGATTCATTAAACATTCGTCGTGGTGGTTTTTTACCAAGCATTTATTATCGAAATACATTAAAGAGCCGTTTTCAACCGAATAAACCGGCCATTCGGGCAATCCTTTATGGTTGGGATTCCCTGTTCGTGCAAAATTGATCCAAGCCTGACTTATTTTATCCGCAAGCTCATAAGCAGCTTTTCCTCCGCCGGTCATTTCTTCACAACGGGCGATGTTGTTGAATACGAATGGAAGCTCGAAACAGTGCATGGCTTTATAATCTCCATCCATCACAGGCGATTGCCATCCGAACATGTACATGAAAACCGGTGCTGACCCTGCGGTCGATTTTAATTTGGCCTCAGATAATACTCCTGCTCTGAATCGGAGGTCAATGTCAACCAGGTCGGACGGACGATTGTCTCCGGGGTAAGCTTGTTTTACGGCGTCAATATAGGCCTCGGCTTTGTCTTTATAGATGTTGTTGATATAAGATGTAATGTCAGTAATGGTGCCGTATCGTAATTTTGGGTTACTCAACGACGTAATAAATTCGTTTTTTGTTGATCCAATAAGTAACGGGATGTCCTTCGAAATAGTGGTTGCATTCGCATCGGAAGGCTGGTAGGGGAGGAAGGAGCCATCGAGCACGGGACTCCATCCAATATTGATGCTGCCGTTGCTTTTTCCTTCGGATGTTAGCTTCTGCTGAACTTTGGCAATTGCTTTTTTAGAAGCGGCAATGAGTATATTATAAGGTATTTTCTGAAGCGAATCGACCAAAGAAGGGGGCAATTTGAGCTCGGTTATTAGTTCTGCGCTAATTTGTTTTGTGATGGCAGGATCTCTGAAATTAGACACAACTCCACTTTGAGAAATTGCTTTATGAAATAATCCCTTTGCAGATGGTGCATTCATTAGTGTAATAACCTTGCCGCCACCGCCCGATTGCCCGAAAATGGTCACGTTGTCGGGATCGCCTCCGAATTGAGAAATGTTGTTTTTAATCCATTGCAATGCTGCAACAATGTCTATCATGCCGACATTGGCCGATTGGCGGTATTTTTCTCCGTAAGCAGCCAGGTCAAGAAAGCCGAGTACGTTCAGTCGGTGATTGATGGATACGAGAACAATGTTGCCTTTTTTGCTCAGGTTTTCGCCATCATAAGAAGGCAGTTCCTGCGATGATCCCGCACTATAGCCGCCTCCGTGAAGCCATACCATCACCGGCCGTTTTTTTGCATCATTAATACCCTGAGTCCAGATATTCAAACGCAGGCAATCTTCATTCTGATAACCCCAGTCATGATGAAAAATAAATTCGCTTTCATCATTTACACTGTTCATCGGTTCCAGTGGACAAACCGGACCGTATGTCATCGAACTACGTATTCCATCCCAGTTTTTAACTCTGGAAGGAGGCATAAAACGCTCTGCTTCGGCGTAAGGTATACCTTTGAAGATAAAAGTGCCTTTGTGTATGAAACCTCTCACTTTCCCACAGTCGGTTTGAACTACCGCTTTACTGTTGCCTGAAACTATTGCTGTTTCATTAATCCCGGTTTGTGCAAATAACGGAGATAGGCCTGCAATCAAAATGGTAGTTAACAAGAGTGAGCGTTTCATAGGTATGGTATTAGAGATATTGTAGAGAACGATCTAATTTCTCAGTTTACTTCATAAGCCCTTTTATTTGTAGTTGTAAACCCTCACATAGTCAATCTGCATAGAACAAGGGAAGATGGAGTCGTCTACTCCTTGTGCGCCACCCCAATCTCCTCCGATGGCGAGGTTCAGAATAAAAAAGCAGGGCTTATTGAAAGGCCAGTTAGAAGCATTTTTTACAGCCGGACTGTATGTGTAATAAGGATGATCGGGATCGTCAACATAATATTCAATTTTGGAAGGAGTCCAGGTCATTCCGTAAGTGTGAAAAGCCGACTCGCAATCAGTCAGTTTGTAATCGGCATTATTCACTGTATTGCCATAACTGGATGGAGTATGGATGGATCCTTTCACCCAAAGCGGATTATAGCCCACATGTTCCATGATGTCGAGTTCGCCACAGCCAGGCCATCCTGCGGTTGCTATATTGGCACCTAACATCCATGCGGCAGGCCAGGTTCCTTTTCCTGCGGGTAGTTTAGCCCTGATTTCCATCCGTCCGTACAGGAATGTCTTAAGTCCGTTGGAGTTAATTCTTCCGGATGTATAGTCACCTTTTTTCTGTCCGGTTCCCACCTTTTTTGCTGTTATGGTAAGGATACCGTCTTTTATCGTCAGGTTATCTCCGTTTGTGTATTTCTGCCATTCGTTGTTGACATCGATATTGGTCTCATTGACCCAGTTCGATGTGTTGAGTGTTGTGCCGTCAAATTCGTCACTCCAAATTAGTTTGTGAGGAACATAGGCGGGATCGTCGGCTGTTATGGCAATGTCTTTAGTGGCCGAAGCTGTTGTGCCGAGAAAATCGGTCACTATCACTTTGATGGAATAGGTGCCTTTTTTAGGGAAGTAATGCTTTACAACAGAATCTCCTTGTTGCGATTCGCCGTCCCCAAAATCCCATGCTATAGTGGTGCTGGTTCCTTGCGTTTTTGCCTTCAAAACAATATAGTTAACGCTATCGGTCTTGTTAACCGTTGTATATGTAATGTTGGTGCTCAACACGTAAGTCGAGCTTTGAACAGTCGGTTCTGATTTGCTGCAAGAGACAAATAGAAATGCGGTTAACAAGGTTAAAATGAACGACTTCATTAAATGTGATATTTTATAGCCAGGGGATGTGTTTAACTTCATTTTGATAAGCAAATATAGAAATTTAAAAATTAAAACCGTTGATGAAAGTTGGCTAGCCAGCAAAACACTTACAAAACGCTGGCTATGCCAACTTAGAGTTGATGCAACACAATCATTAATTGCCTAAGTAACCTATTCGCATCATTCTATTATTAATGTGGAAATTGAGTGAGGCAAACATTTTACAGGAGCTGTAACTCCTTCAATCAGGATATTGTAATCCATTGGATTGTCTGTTGGGTTCATAACAATTACGGCAATTTTCCCGTCTTTGTTGAGAAATGCAGTCGCAAGCAGTTGATCGCGTGTTGTCGAACAGGCAATCCGTTTTGCCCCGGGTTTTACAAACTTTGAAAAATGGCCCTGATAATAAAAAATATTGGTGTATGTTAGCTTTCCGGTGTTGGTGTCTGCATGGACAGGTGCGTAACAGAAATTACCGACATGGTTGGGTCCTCCATTTTGATCGAGAAGAATATTCCAGTCAACCCAGCCGCTATTGCCATTGTTGAAATCGTTTATCATAGCCTTTCCGTACCGTTCACCCAACCACCATTCTTTTGTTTTTGAAGCATCATATTTTTCAATGCAGCCCTCTGAGAATAGTAAATTCTTCGATGGAAATGCTTCTTTTACTCTTTTTAGATTCTCGAATTGCATACCGCTGCCACTCCATGTTTCATACCAGTGATACCCGAACCCCCAAATGTATTTGGCTGCTTGTGGGTCGGCCATGATGGTGCTTGCACGATGATAAAGCAAATCGCGGTTGTGATCCCAGGCTAACAGTTTGATATTTTTCATACCCGATTTTTCCAAAGTCGGGCCAATGAAATTCTTTATAAAATCACGCTCTTCTTCTGCGGTGAAAATGCAGGATTCCCAGGTTTGTACTGCCATCGGTTCGTTTTGTACAGATACACCCCAGACGGGCATTCCCTTTTGTTCGTATGTTTTAATGAATTTGATAAGATAGTTTGCCCATGGCTGGCGGTATTTTGGCAGTAATTTCCCTCCATGGAGCAAGTCGTTATTATCTTTCATCCATGCCGGAGGAGACCACGGACTGACAAACAACGGGAGCTTTCCGCCGGCGGTAGCAATGGCTTTCTTGATGAGCGGAATTTTGTACTTTTCATCGTGAGAAACGTTGAATGTTTTGAGTAATTGGTCGTTACTGGCAACATACGAATAACTATCGCTCGAAAAGTCACAACTGCCTATATTGGTGCGAACTATAGAATAACCAAGCCCGTTTTTAGGGTCATAAAAAGCGGTTAATAATTCTTTTTGAGCCGATTCCGGCAGTTTTGCAAATGTTTCGGCGGCCGCATCGGTTATGGCGCCTCCGATGCCCACTATTGATTGAAATTTTTGAGATGGATCAATGAATATCCAAATTTCTTTCTCGAGAGGCTGTTTGGCTTGATTAAATTGCAATGTTCCGGTCTGTGTGATTTTCAGCGGAGTATTCTCCGCAGTAGTGTACACCGTTGATTTCGATATTTTATTAGCGCCAGAGGCTGAAAAACCGAAAGCAGGGCACAAACACATGGCCGCAATAGAGCAAATGCCTAATAATTTAGCTTTCATACTTCAATGTTCTTTTTGGTTGTAGTATTATGGAACTCCAGGTTGCTGAAACTATTTCCCGATAGCTATCGGGAGCCTTCTGATGTTGTGAAGCAACATGTTCGTTTCATAGTAATTGGTTAGATGGTTGAGATGTTTTTTTAAGTCTATTTCCAGACAAAAGTCCCGGCCGAGCCGGCGGCGAGCGTTGCGATACCTATTTTGTTATTGAAACTTATATTGAATGTTACTGAACTTTTGCCAGTGTTGAGGACGATCAATGTTTTTTGCCCATCCGGATTTTTGAATGCTACGTTTTGTAAATCACCGACAATATTACTCCCGATGCGTACCGAGCCCGGTCGTACAAACTTTGAGGCATGAGCAATGATGTAATAACTCACATTCCGATAGGCATCAGCACTGATTGTGAGGGCTCCCAGGCATGAATTGCAACCGCCCGGGGTGTGCATGCTTAATGTCGGATCAGATGCGAGGTTCCACTCTATTACATTGCGACTGTCATTGCGGGTAGCGCCAATGATTAGATTTTTAACGTGCCACACGAAATCTTCCGCGAAAGAGCCGCCTCCGGCGGTGTATTGTTCGGTGAAGTAGAGGTTTTTTTCGGGGTGCGCCGATTTTACTTTAGACATTGTTTCAATGGTGCCAGCATAAAGATGAAAAGCCGAACCGTCGATGTATTTAGCGGCTTCCGGATCATTTAATACGTCAATAGCATATTCCGGATGATCGAGATTATGATCGTATATGATTATTTTCGTTTTAAGATGGTTGGCTTGTAGCAGTGGGCCCAAATGGTTTTTGATAAAATTAGCCTGTTCGGTAGCCGGCATCAGCATTGCCGGATTGTTATATTCATTCAACGGTTCGTTCTGAGGGGTAATGGCATCAATTGTAATGCCGGCTTCCTGCATTAATTGAATATATTTTACAAAATAACGTGCATATACATCGTAGCAATCCGAACGTAAACTGCCACCAGAATAACTGTTGTTTGTTTTCATCCACGTGGGTGCCGTCCATGGTGTTGCAAGTATTTTGATTGATGGATTAAGCTTGATGATTTCTTTCAGAATCGGTATCAGGTTGGCATTGTCTTTTGCCAACGAGAAGTATTGGAGGGTGTCATCTCTTTTTCCGTCTGGGGTTTCATCATACGTAAATACTTCCGGACTTAAATCGGAAGCTCCTATGCTTATTCGCAGATAACTGATACCAATGCCAGTGGAGTCTGTCAAGAAAAGATCTTTAAGTAATGCTTCTTTTTTCTCACTATATAGATTGTTTATGAGCAGAGCGCTGCTTCCGGTCAATGTAAACCCAAATCCGTCGATTGTCTGATGTACTTCAGTAGAGTCGACAGTGATTGTAGGGTAGTTATTGGTTGATCCGCTAAAATTGATCGGGGAGTTCTGCTTTTGAAAGCGGGTTGATTGAGAGGGGCTTGTGAGCCAGAATGTAATGTCTGTTTTTACAATGTTCTGCTCTTTAGATTGGTTGTCGGTAATGTTTTCTTCTACAATAGTGCTTTTGCATCCGGTTACAGATAACAGGGAAAACACAAGCAAAATGAACATTTTATATGTTTTTCTCAGGTTGTACATTACCAGTGGTTTGATGGTTAGGTGGGCGTCGGTGCGGCGAAATTGCGTCTGTATTTAGAAACTAACATCCGGCTTTCAAACCGGATGTTAGTTCTATTGAGAGTAGCTCAATCTATTTGAATATAGATCGAACCTTTTCTTTCCGGGTTAATAACCAGGGTTCTGTTTTACATTCGGATTAGACGACATTTCGTTGAATGGGATAGGGAACATGTTGTTCTTTGGAGCAACAAAACCGGCATTTGATTTTGTAGCAAATTGCAGTTGTCCACCTACAACTTTTCCTGTCGGAACTTGTTTTCCCTGATCTTTCAATACGGTTGCAGCATCACCCCAGCGTACCAAATCCTGATAGCGAGGTCCTTCGAATGCAAGTTCCAATCTTCTTTCAAGTTTAATATTATCCATTGTAACAGAAGTAAGTGCTGGTAAATTTACACGGCTACGAACCTGATTAATCAAAGGAAGGGCAAGATTGGCTTTGCTCGATTGCAAATAGGCTTCGGCAGCCATCAGCAGTACATCGGCATAGCGCATGATTCTCAGGTTAGTGCCATAGCAAAGATCAGGAACTGCACCTGCAGCAGATGACGTTTCATCAGCCCATGTTGTATATTTGAGGCGAACAAGACCCGGGCAGCCATAGACAAAGTTACCGTCCTTGCCCATTGAACCTCCGGCAGCTACTACGCGCGAAGCTGTCAATATAGTTCCCTGCAAGCGAACCGAGTCACCGGCGGTTTTGAACGCGTTCCATAAGCTAAGTGTAGGATAACCGAATCCCCAACCGCCATTGACACCTAACGAGCCACCGTTGAATCCCTGGTCTCCACGCGGGCCGCAAAGCTGCCAAACAAGGTTTCCAGGATTGGTTCTTGAAGGATCATTCCAAAGGTCACCAAAGGCATTGCCCCAGTCATTTTTACGGTCACTGGAATAGCTTATTTCAAAAATTGATTCTTTGCCGAATTCAGTACTCTTTCTGAACAATTGAGTATAGTCGTTATTGATTTCAGAGAGTTGATACAGATCATATTCGTGCGAATCAATTAATGTTTGGAATGTAGTGGCTGCTTCGGCATACTTTTTCTCGAAGAGCTGAGCTTTTCCAAGGAATGCCATAGCAGTTCCCTTGCAGAAACGAGCAGGATCGGATCCGGCAGCAGTGAGCTGGCTTTTCTTAGGAAGATCAACAATGGCTTCGGTAAGGTCTTTCTCAATTTGAGCATAAAGTGCTTCCATGGTTGAATTACCCTGAGCATATTCTGTGGGTTGAAGTTCATGCAGTACCAAAGGAACAGGACCATACAATGTTCCCAATTCAAAATAGACATACGCACGCATTGCTTTTGCTTCCGCAATCACCAGTTTCTGATAGGGCGTAGGAGTTTTGATATTGTCTATAATCAGATTGGCACGGTAAATGACCATGTACGAATAACGATAGATGTTCGTAATAGGACTGTTTGTCGGGCCAAAGGTGAATGTGTTCAACTCCTGATATTCGGGTCGGTCGCCCGAGTTTTCGCCACCGCAGTAGATATCGTCGGCCAACGATTCCTTGGTCATCCAGAAACTGGTCCAAACGCTGGCATTCATAGCGCGCAACATGTTATAGCATGATGCAATGCCACTGGTAGCATCTGCATCTGTTTTGTAAAAGGTGGAAATGGTTCTTACACCTTTTTGATCCACATCTAGGAAGTCTTTAGCACATCCGGTAAACAGAATGGCAACTAAAGCAAGAGGGAGAATCTTATTTATTATTGTTTTCATATGATAATAATTTTCTTGTTTAAGGTCATATGGAACTCCATGTTACAATATTGTCATCTGGGATGATCTTGAAAACATGATCGTTTCATAGCTTAATTTGATGATTTAGTTAAAAAGTTATAGATGCTCCAAGCATAATGTCCTTAGCCATAGGGTAGGTACCACGGTCGATACCAACATTGTTTGAACTATTGTTCTGGATAGTCGGTTGAGGATCCAAACCAGGATAAGATGTGAATGTGAAGAAGTTATCCAGAGATACATACAATCTCAAATTGCTTATGTTTAATTGTTTGAGAATTGGTTTCGGAACATTGTAACCCAACTGAATTGTTTGGATTCTTAGGAATGAGCCGTCAAATACATACTGATCGCTCTGGTATGTTTTAGCATCAGGGTTTGCGCCCGGTTTTGAAACTTTGTCGCCTGGTTTTGTCCAACGGCCATCGTAGAAATAGGTTACACGGTTAGATGCCAGTTTGTCGGTTCTGATCCAACCCATTACCACTTTATTGCCTGCAGATCCGGCAAAGTTCATAGCAAAGTCGAAGTTTTTATATTCGAGGTTGATGTTACCACCATAGGTTACTTTAGGAACTGCACTGCCTAAATCCTGCTTGTCAGCATCGGTAATATCACCAATTTTAGCATCCTGACCTTTTGCGTTTACAAAAATCGGATTACCGGTTGCCGGGTCAATGCCATGAGTTTTGTATCCGAAGATATGCCATACCGAATAACCGGGTTCAAACATTGTTACGTTTGGCCAACCTGTACCAATGCTGGCACCACTGACTCTTTTTCCAAACACCGGATCCAATTCGGTAACTTTATTGGAAAGTGGAGAACAGTTCAGGTTTACAGCGTATTTTAAGTCGCCAACTTTGCTTTTATATGATAAATCGAATTCAAAACCTTTGTTTTCAATCTTGCCTCCGTTAGCTTGCGGTGCAAAATTACCACTCGAATAGGAAGGTATTCCGGTGAAAATCATTCCTTTTGTGGTTTTTACAAAATAGTCGACGGTAAAACGTAATTTGTCGTTGAGAAAGCCCAGATCAAGGCCTAAGTCAAGTTGTTGGCTGGTTTCCCATGTCAGTTTATCATTCGATAATACATTGGGCTCGTAGGCCTGCATTGTAGATCCGTTTGACAATGTATAGGAGATTGGTTGGCTTCCGCTGTAACCGGTAATAACGGCATTGTATCTGAATAACTGACTTTCGTCTAATGAAGCCAGATTACCGTTTTGACCCCAGCTGCCTCTCAGTTTTGCATATGAAACGACATCGCTTTTGAAAAAATCTTCGTTAGAAATCACCCAACCTGCTGAAACAGATGGAAATACTCCCCAACGGCCTTTTTTAGGTACCTGAGAAAGACCGGCACCGTCCCGACGAACAGAAGCTTCGAGCAGGTATTTGTTCATGTAGTCATAAGTTACACGTCCGAATAACGATTCTTTTTTTAATTCTTTTGGAGATCCTGTTACATTGTCTTGATTATGTGCTGTATAATCCAACTCTGCATTGTTGTCGGAAGGGAAATCCATTGGGCTACCCTGACCATTGATGTTTTTGTGCAAATAATCTTCTGACGAGAAGCCACCTAGCAGTGTGAAGTTGTGTCCGCCAACTTTATAGTTGTATGTGGCAAAATTTTCCCATGTCCATTTTCTGTAATAATCGTTATTGTCATGAGTGATGGCTGCAAGATTCTTATTGGTTGCATCATAGTAAAAAATAGGAGTCCAATAATGATTGTTATTAAAGGCAAGTTCGTATCCAAAGCGAGAAGTAAAGGTAAAGCCTTTGAAAAGATTCATGTCGGCATACATGCTGGCCATTAATTTATCTCCGGTAAATCTGCCGGTGTTGTTGGCTTGAGACACAAATGGATTGATGATTTCACCGGCTACGTATTGAGAAATACCATAATAGTTTCCGCTGGGAGCCTTTGTAATCAGATTTTTGTTTGCGGCAATTTCGCTCTGAATAAATGTCGGAATTTTCGAAGGGTCTGTATATTCGATAGGTGTAGTTGGATCCAGCTGCAAAGCGCTACCAATCATTCCACCGAATTCACCACCATTTTCATTGATGCCTCTTGATGCTACGTGAGAATAATCGAATGTATTACCTACTTTCAACCATTTTGTCATGTGATGATCCGAGTTGAATGATGCTGAATAACGTTCGAATAAATCTTTATTACCAACAATGATACCATTGTTTTTATAGTAGCCTAAGCTCAGATTGTAAGTGGATTTTTCGTTACCACCCGAAAAAGAAAGGTGATGTTTGGTGGTATAGCCGGTAGTAAAAATGGCATCCAGCCAGTCAGTGTTGTAATTCTGATCAATAGGCGCGTTTAAGATTGAATTGCCATCTGCATTTTTCTCTGTCATAAACTGAGCATACTGGCTGGTATTCATTAGTTTTGGAAGTTTTGCAGCACTTTTAAATGATTGTTGAAAATCATATGTAATGTTCATCTTGCCGGCTTTGCCTCTTTTGGTAGTAATGATTACAACCCCATTACCACCTTCAGCTCCGTAGATAGCGCAGGAAGCTGCATCTTTCAATACTTCCATATTTGCAACGTTTGCAGGATCGAGATAGTTGATATCGCCGGTTTTAATACCATCTACAATGTAGAGAGGGTTACTTCCACCATTGGAACCATAACCACGAACACGGATGTTCATGCCTGCGCCCGGAGCTCCTGATACAGGCACTACCTGTACACCGGAGGTTCTTCCTTGTAAACCTTCTTCAGCTCTGGAGATGTTGGTTTTGCTAATGTCATCGGCCGATACACTGGAGATGGCACCTGTTACCAAGCTCTTTTTCTTTACACCATAACCAACCACCACGACTTCGTTGATAGATTTGCTCGTCTCTTTCATGGTGATCTTGATGTTGCTGGCATTACTGCCGACGACTTGTTCAACTGTTTCAAAGCCAATGTAGCTTAACACAATTGTTTTACTCGCGGGTTCCTGAATGTTAGGTATTGTAAACTTACCGTTCAGGTCGGAAGTTGTACCCTTGGTTGTCCCTTTAACGACAACCGCTACGCCGGGAAGGGGTTCATTGCTTGCATCAAGAACCACACCCGAAATGTTTTGTGCCATTACTTTGCCCATACAGAACAAAATAAGCAAAACAAAAATCACTCGTTTCTTCATAGGTTTAGAATTACGCTTCGTCCATAAAAAACGGACTAGGCTGGTTGAACTTAGAATAAAATAATATTTAGTTGATAAATGAATGAGTTTCGTAGCTCGTAATTGCCGGTTCAATGACTATTCCGTCTGGTCGCCTGCATCAGATTTGTGCAGTAAATGGATTTGTCGGGAGTTGAAAGAGAGAAGTAAAGGATAATATTGCATTCTTGTGTGGGAGATTAAGAAAATAAAAATACAATAAGCCCCTTTTGTGTTCTCATGTTTTCAAATAGACAACAATCCAATTCGCGGCAAACTCCTTTGCTTTGGCTAATGTGTCGTTGAATCGATTTAAGATTAAATAAATTTTATGCAAATGTATATCCGAAAGATTATTTATGACAATTTTATACCTCTACAAAAACTATATGTAGAGCAAAAAATGCCTCTATTATAACTCTACAACTGAATAGCCAAATATTTAAAAATCAATATCAAAAAAATAAAAAATCTATATTTATTAATGTGTAAAATAATATTCTATCTTTGTCCTTTGTAATAATGCTCAAATATGTCAATTTAACCTTATTAATAAATACTTCATGAAACCATGTATTTATGTTACAGTATTTTGCTTATTTTCAATCTTGTCGGAGAGTGCTTTTGCCGGCATTGAAAAAATTGAGAATGTTTGTGTTCCTAAAATCACCTATTTTGACAAGAATGCGTACAACGCGGCGAACCAAACCTGGGCAATTGCGCAAAACAAGAAAGGGTACATGTATTTCGCAAATTCGGCCGGTTTGCTGGAGTATGATGGAAGCCAATGGACGCTCTATCCCTTGCCGAAATTTGCGCCCAATGTGCGCAGTATAGCGATCACTGATGATCAGAAAATTTATACCGGAGTCCGGAACGAATTTGGATATTGGACAGAAGATATTTCTACCCGTAAACTTAAGTATACCTCACTCACCCAGGCGTCGAACCTCCATTTTGCTGATGAAGAGATATGGAAAATCGTTCCATTTCACAACTCGGTCTATTTTCATAGCTTCAAGAATATTTATAAATACAACACTGAAACTAAATCAATTTCAATAATACCGGCACCCAACCGGTTTCAGTTTCTTTTTCGTGTGAACGATCGCTTGTTTGCACAGGAAAAAGTGCTTGGGCTGATGGAGCTGAAAGATGACAGGCTTGTTGGTGTTCCCGGTGGCGAAATCTTTACCGGAGATTGCGTGTATGGCATGGAAGCGCATTCTGCTAATTCCATTTTAATTGCAACTATTGACAGAGGGCTTTATATGATGGAGAACGGGAAAATCTCAAAATGTAATTTCCCGTGTAATGATTTTCTTATAAGAAACCAGATATTCAGCATGGTTTCTCTCCCCGGAGGAAAGTTTGCCTTTGGAACAATTCTGAATGGGTTGCTTATTACTGACCACAATGGTAATATATTGTCAACCATCAACAAACCCAAAGGAATGCCCAATAATACCGTGTTGAGTATTTTCTCCGATCAGACAAACAACCTGTGGCTGGGCTTAGACAGGGGAATTGCACATATTCAGTTAAACAGTCCTATTCGAACTTTTCCTGATCCGAAAGGAGTTTTAGGTTCGGTTTACCAGGCGCAGGAATTTAATGGTAGACTTTACTTTGCTACTAATCAGGGATTGTTTAGCTGTGCGGTTGCCGATCTGTCTTATCCTGAACGAGAATTGCCCTTGACTCTTATGCCGAAATCTCAGGGGCAGGTTTGGGCATTGCAGGTTGTGGGCAATAAATTACTGTGTGCTCATAATAAGGGAATTTATGCCGTAGAAGGATCAAAGGGTGATTTTATTTATACCAAGAGCGGAACTTCTCACTGGTTGAAAATTGATGATAACACAGTTTTGTTTCTTACTTATGACGGACTTTGTGTGATGCATATCAAGGGAAGCCAATATACAATCAAAGCGCAGGCCGTTTTTCCCTACGATGGATCAACTTTGGCGAAGGACAGGAATAATAACATCTATGTTGGAAGTCTTTCGGCCGGCTTTTGTAAAGTAAAGTTTGATTCAAACTTTGAAAATGTTGTGTCCAGTAGCAATCAGTTGGATGATATTGGTATTAATCATCTTACTACCAGAGGGATTTATTCTTATAATGGTAACGTATTTGCGCTTGATGGGGTAAAAGGTATTCTTAAGTTCGATTATGCGTTGAACAGATTTATTCCTGATCCGCTTATCAATCGTTTGATGCCGAAAAAGGCGAATATTCATCGTTTGCAATTGGATGCAGACCGGATGTGGTGCTATGCGGCCGATCAGTTCTTCTGCATAAAGGCTTACCTGACTCAAAAGCCTACCCTCGAGAGCCGGAATATGGAATCGCTCTACAAACAACTTATCAAAACGTATGAAGACGTAGAGAAGATATCGGATGGATCTTACATGGTTTGTACGTCGAATAGTTTTGCCGTGATGAATGCAAACTATTCTCCCAAAACAAAACAGAATATGGTTTATTTGCGCGATATCGGTACATTTACCAATGTGTTGAAGCCGTTATCTTTGCCAAACTCTCTCGACTATTATACGAATCATGCAATTAAATTTCCATACAAGCATAATACGATTTTTATTCGGTTTACTTTGCCTGATTATGAAAATGAGGGGAATGTCCGGTATAGTTATCGCTTGAAGGGGAATACGGAGAACTTTTCTATCTCGTCGTCAGGTAATATTGCAACATTTACCAATCTACCGGCCGGTGATTACGTTTTTCAGGTCAAGGCAACCATTGTTGGTACGAATGAAGTTTACTATTCGCAGGAACTCCGGATTACTATTTTGCCGCCCTGGTATATGGGCTGGATTGGTTTGTGTTTGTTTCTTTTGCTGGTTGCCGGTGTTGCATTGCTCTATTATAAATATTTGCAAAGCCGATGGCTGAAAGAGCAAAAACGTATTGAAAATGAGCATGAGAAAGAGATGGCAAAAATGGAAAATAGGGTGTTGCAGGAACAGGTAAAGTCTCAAATCGATGAGCTTTCGCGTGTCACTAAATCAATGTTGCACAAGAATAAGCTGATGGGCAAGCTGGACGCCGAAATTTCAAAACTTGTGTTGAATAGAACAATTCCAACTTCGGAGCTGAGAGGTCTGAAGCATATCGTTGAAAAGAATAAGAACCCGGATGAAGAATGGAAAGTCTTTGAGATGAGCTTCAATAAGACGCACGACAACTATCTCGTCAAGCTGAGTACCCAGTTTCCGGGTCTTACGACATCAGATCTGAAGCTGGCAGCATATATACGGATGAATATTAGTTCGAAGGAGATTGCCGGTCTGATGAACATCTCATCAAAAAGCATTGAAATGGCTCGCTATCGACTGCGAAAGAAACTGAATCTTTCTCACGAACAAAATCTGACTGAGTTCTTAATGGGACTTTAACAGGAGATAAAACAAAACAAGCGAATGGTTATTACCATTCGCTTGTTTTGTTTATGAAGGGACTTCTGTTATACAAAATGGCATTTGAAACGAGCATTAAAACAGACATTTAACCCAAAAGACCATGTCCCGATAGCTATCAGGATGCGAATTCCATGCGACAACTATCTAAAAGATAAAAATAAACGCATGAAATACCTTGTAAACAAAATAGTTGTTTTTTGTACCTTTGCAAAAATAATTATTAAATTGATATTTGTTAATGCGTCAATTCTTATTCTTGGCTTTTGCACTCCTTCTGCTCACTGCCTGCCGCCACACCACTCCGGAACAGAAGGCATTGCTGTCTCATGCCGACAGTATCATATCTGTACACCCCGACAGTGCGCTACATCTGCTTAAAAAGGTAGGCAACTTTCACCACCTTGCCTCTTCCGATCGCGCTCTGTATGCCCTCCTTATGACACAAGCGCTGGATAAATGTGACACTATTGTGACTTCAGATACACTTATCAAAATAGCAACTGATTATTTTGGAAGTAACGATCCTGTGCGTGCTGGCTCTGCCTGGTTTTATCGTTCCAGATGCGAGAATAATCAAGGTAACGTTCGGGGTAGGGCGACATCTCTTCTAAAAGCAGAGGCCTATGCTCAGCAAAGCCAGAACCATAAATTGCTTGGATTTGTATATGGAGACGAAGCGAAGTTATATCAAAAACAGAATCAACTCGATAGCGCGTTACATTGTTATAGGAAGGCTTATTCTCACCTGAAGAAAGCTGGCGATATTAGAAATAGTTCCGTTTGTTTGTTAGAAATAGGATACTCTTTGTATAGAAATCAGAAATATCACGAGGCTTTACAATATTATGCAAAGGCTATTAATGAGAATCCACATATGGAGTCTTTATTAATGTCTTCATTTCGTAGACAACAATGTTTAGTCTATTATAAACTAGCAAAATACGATAGTGCTCTCAGATACGCACGTCTCTCATTTGTTAGTTCAGATGTTTACGATTATGCGAAATGTGTTAATATGGCCTTGATATTTAACAAATTAAACAATACCGATTCTGCTATATTTTACTTACGAAAATGTGTTAATCCTCGCGATATGGCACCAAGTTTTTATAGAGTTTGGTTGGAAGTTAGTGCAAAAAACAAGAATTGCAATGGAGTATGTTATTATACGGAAAAATTGATTAATGCAAAAGATTCTATATATAACCACTCTCTTTCTGAGAGTTTTGCTGGCCTTGAAAAAAAATATAAATACGAAGAAATTGCATCGCAAAATAAATCTTTAACAATAAAAGATCAGGATAACAAGATTGTAATTCTCTTTTTGTTATTGCTACTCAGTTTAGGAGGCATAATATTTACGATTTTTCGAGGTCGGCAGAAAAAACACCTCTTGATTCATCAACAATTATTGATGGAAAAAGAGAGGGCGTTGTTGCAAAGTGAGGAAGAAAAGATCATTATACTACAAAAACAACTTTCCAGACAACAGGGTGCCCTAAGTACGTTGAATATGCTTAGAAATGATTTAGCTAATCTTACAACAACCCAGAGAGGTGCTCAGAAAAAAGACAGTAGAGAAACTATTGATCAGATAGTAATGCATGTTATCGAAAATGTGGATTTGCTTTATGATAATTTTTCCACACGATTAAAAGTCGCCTTTCCCGATTTGATAGAAAATGAAATTGCGATTTGCTGTTTTTTATTAGCGAGGTTTGATAATGTTACGATTTACACTACTCTCAATTTTCAACCTGCCTCCTACAATGTAAAACGTACCAATTTGAGAAAAAAAATTAAATTGCAACACGGGACTAATTTAACCGATTTTCTCTCCAAATTCTGACAATATTACCCCATCCCTTTAACTGTCATTTTTGCTCATTAGTATGCTAAAATGACACTTTGTGTTATATATTACTGATATACAGTTTGATATATATATGTTAACTGTGTTTAAATTAGTATGTATTTTTATATCAAAAATTCTTTTGAAGTAATTTAATCTCTGTAATTTCACTTCGCAATTAGCAGATCTGAAGACGTCTCAATTCTTCGATATGACTTATTGATTTTTATCTTTAATATAAAAGTACTATGAGATTAAGAAAGTTCATTTTGCTGTGGAGTGTAATTGTTATTTGTGTTCCGGTTCAATTCATTAATGGCGAAAGTCCGGAAAACCCTAATCCACCTCTGAAATCCAAATCTATTTCGGCTTGTTCTGTGATGCAGTCGTTCGACAGTGTTGCTCTCTACTTTAATTTGGATTTAAGTGTTGTTACTGTGTCAGTAGAAGACGAGACAGGTAATCTGATTTTTGATGCTGAGGTTACTGCTACCTCAGGTTCTTCACTTTTAGTTGATACTGCCTCATGGTATGCGGGGTATTATACATTGAAAGTAATAAATAGTTCGGGTGTTATATATACTACGATGATAGATATTCCATAATTGGTTTATTGTTTCTGTTAGTTGAGGTCGGGGTGGTATGATGCTAGCCTTGCTCCTAACCATAGGCTTTTAAACAACAATAACTATAACTCGAAAACAATTATCCACGGATTGTATAGGTTTGCATAAATTACCTTCGCGATAATTTGCTTATAATGTGTAATTTGGGTAAATCGTACGTCGTAAATGAATGAATTGTAAATCGTTTTGTCCTTGTGGCTTGCTCCCATAAGGCTACAAAAGCTCTTACCAGTAGTGTTGTATGATTAAAATTACGTTTAACTAATACGGAATATAGCAATATAATAATTATTTTTTCAAAAGTGCTGTTTATATGCAGCTTGGAGTAAATGTATGAATTACTCAATAATTAAAATATTTAATCAAAACAATTAATTGAATGTTGTCTCTTATGAAAAAAATAAGTTTGAAGAATATTACAGATCAATTATCGAAAAGCGAACAATTGCAGTTAATGGCAGGTTCTGGAGATGTTAATAACCACAATACTGTTTCTTGTTGTAGTTGTAGTTATAACAATAATTCAGCTACTAACAATACGAATGATGTGACAGCTTGTACTTGTAATTGCATATAGCTTTTCTATTATACATTGTTAATATTGTATTATGAAAAAAATAAGTTTGAAAAACATTACAGATCAATTATCGAAAAGCGAACAATTGCAGTTAATGGCGGGTTCTGGAGATGTTAATAATCACAATACAGCCACTATGTGTTCATGTGATTATAATAATTATTCAGATACTAGCAATACGAATGATGTATCTTCTTGCAGCTGTAATTGTAGGTAATTTGAACCGTTCATTTTGTGAATATTAATAAAGAAAGGCAACTGATGTAAAAGTAAATATTCATTATCCCTACTAAAGCAAGAAAAACGAAATCCTGATAATGATAATATTACATCCAAAGCTTATCTATTTGAAGGATAAATAAGTGGAGCAAGGAGTGAGATTATGCCAAACTATTTAATATTTGAACAAAAATTGAAGCACGATTATGTTCTGAATTTTTATGAACAACAACAGAAATATCATGTTAGAAAATCTGTAGAAGATGTTGGTCTTCTACAGATTTATTGTAATAATATAAATCAAAATATATGATTTTCTTTTGATTTAAATATTTACTCTTAAATCTATGATGGTGCTAAAATATATTAGAATGTATAGTTATAGGCTGTAATTAATTATATGTCTTTTGTTGTTAATATTGAATAGTTTATTACTAGACATCTCATAGATACTCTAAATAACCCTGAATTCATGGACTATAAAATAAATAATTATCTATATCTTAAAGATAGTGGTAAAAAAACCTTTGTGGTTAATTTATATAATCAAATTTTTTTTTCACTCCGAAAGTGTAAAGCAGATTTGATAAAGAACAAAGATATTGACCAAATAAAAAAAGATACTAAACTGTATGAAGCGTTAATAAAGTCAAATGTTTTAGTTCCAAAAGAATTAAATCAGTTTGATTTGATTTTGTCTAAAAATCGATATGGAATTTTTGATAATCGGTCATATAGATTGACCATTAATCCAACATTAGAGTGCAATTTTAGCTGTTGGTACTGTTACGAAAAGCATCCCAAAGGAAGGATGTCAGATACAACAATTAAAAGTGTGATAGAACATATTCGTAGAAAAATTGAAGTGGAGAAAATAGCTCATTTGCAAATCGATTGGTTTGGGGGGGAGCCTTTGTTATATTTTGAGACGGTCATGTTGCCAATTATGAAAGCAGTCCAATCAATTGTGCAGACAAATCACATATCTTATAATTCGGGTATTACTACGAATGGATATCTAATTACAAAAGAAATGGTCCAACAATTTGACGATTTGTCAATAAATTCATTTCAAATCACTTTAGATGGGAATAAACAACAACATGACAGAATAAGGTTTATAGAAGGATCGCAAGGATCATTTGACCAGATAGTGCAAAATATAAATTTGTTGAGTAGTATTCGTAATGTAAAGATAGCGTTAAGAATAAATTACATTCAAAAAACCCTTGTCAATATAGCAGATATCATTTCCGAATTCTCAAACGAAACCAAATCAATAATCTCAGTAAGATTCCAACAAGTATGGCAAGATTCTTCAAAAAAGCAAGTGTCCTCTGAAGAATGTGAACAAGTATTTATTAATCAAGGAATTCAGGTGGTTCAGTCAGATTATAATACTAAACAATACGTATGCTATGCAGATAAGATGCAACAAGCGGTTATTAATTATGATGGTAAGGTCTACAAGTGCACTGCCCGAGATTTTGCGACTTATTCAGCGGATGGTACACTTTTAGAATCAGGTGAAATAGACTGGAATCTGCATTTATTTGCAAAACGGTTTGGTAGGGCGACTTTTGACAACTTGCATTGCTCGAAATGTAATTTTTTGCCAGTTTGCTTTGGCCCATGTAGCCAAAAAATGCTGGAGTTTAAAGATGGCGATAATTTTGACAGAATATGTTATAAGAAAGGAATTCTTCAAATGATTGAGCGTGATATTAATCTGCTAAAATAATTCGAATGAAAAGGATAATGCTGTTATTGATGTTTTGTATCCCGATTATTTGTTTACATGCAAATATAAATCGCAATTTGATTATGTTTTCAAATAAAAAACAAATTAAAGTGATTATAGGTGCAAACTCTGTTGGATGGACAATTACCCCAGAGTCAAAATGCGATTATTTAGATCTATTTAGCCCTACAGAAAAAATAAAACAAGTAAAATTTATTTCAGACATAGACTCAATTTCTTTTAATATTAGAGTAAACCACACAGCTCGATTTGAAATTGTCCTTAATAAAAAAGATACCGCTCAAACCGAAATTAGGTTTACAAATCAAATACCTGATTCTCATTCAAAGGCAGAAAAAGTTAAAGCACTCAGCCAATTTTGGAGTGAATCAAAATATAATTTTGCATTTATTGATAATTTACATTTTGATATAGACAGTCTTTATTTGGCCTTTATCCCTAAAATCTTAGACTCAAAAAATGATTATGAATTCTATGATCAGATGGAATTATTTGCTGCTTCGCTGAAAGATCTACATTCCGGAATTTATTATTCTAAAAAAGGAGTGTATGGAGATTATATTCCTCTCACAGTGCATTATTTTGGTGATAGTTTGCGGATTGTTAATGGACGAGCAGATGTCATAGAACAATTCCCATTAGGATCTGTATTGTTGAAAATTAACAATTTGCCAGTTCGTGAATATATGCGACTATTTGTAGAACCTCGTGTCTGTTCTGCTTATCCCCCCACTGTAAATACTATTGCATCGTCACGTCTTTTCGCATCAGATTTGTTGTCTCAAACCATAACGCTTACTTACCGTACCCCTGATGGGAAAATACTAAAGGGTATGCTCCCTCGTAATGGACGAAGTGTGCCTGGAGAAATTATTGGTTATAAAGGAAAAATTATCAATAAGTTAATTGAAGTTTTTTGGGAGCGGAAGAGTATAGCTCGACTTGTCTTCAATAGTTTTGCACCTCAGGATCGACTGATTAAGCAATTTGAAAGCATGAAAGATACTCTTTATAGTGCAAAAGGAATCATTATTGATTTACGCGAAAACAGAGGAGGATCCACAGGTACGGCCATACATTTATTAAAGCATATTATCAAGGATAGTTATTTTCTTACATATGCATATCAAACACGTATTGCTAATTCTGTTAAAAGAGCAAATGGAAATTGGTTGAAAGAAGATGAAGCATTTTATACTGATAAGGCTTATCAAACCATATTGCCAGATACAATACAAATATCACCTTCACTACAACGCTTTAATGTCCCTATTGTAGTGCTTATTTCTGAGAAAACATGCTCTGCTGCAGAAGATTTTTTGATCATGCTTCAGGAGAGAAAAGATAGGCCGTTGTTTATTGGCCGTCCTACTATGGGTTCTACCGGGTCTCCGCTGTATTTTTTTAACTTTTTAAAGGACGGGGAAGCACGCATATGTGCAAAAAGAATATTATTCCCTTACTCACATAAGCCTTTTGTAGAAGGAATAAAACCTGATATTTTAGTCAATTACTCTTATGAAGAATATATGAACCAAAATGTTGATAAAGATATTGATTCTGCAATAAATTATTTGTTAGAAGTCATGAAGTAATTAAAATATTCACATAGATTAATAAAATGATAAATGGGTCTTATACAAACCATTCTTTTTTCGACCTATTATAATACTCTGGCACATCGAGAAATATCCCATGCGTTATTTTACATTTTATCGCAAGGCTATTCTGTGGATGTGATCACCAATGGACATCAGTCTGAGTCGCTTTTATTGACTGAAACTCTGGTCAATAATAGGTATGATATTATTTTTGCCTTTACACGAAAAGGATTTCAACGCATCAAACGATATGCTCAAGAAAACCATATTCCGGTTGTATATGTTGTGTGTCGTCAAGAGAGTGAGAAAGAGTTCATCCTCGATTTTCCAATCGCTCGTTTTTTGGTTATAAACGATGAAAGCGAATTTAATCCGATTTTGTTTTCTGACAATTTTACTTTTACTATAGATTATCCTTTTGTTATAGAGGGGAATCTTCCTATGAACAAAATAGTTGCTGATGCTCCGATACTGATAGTAACCGATGAGCGTACTTTGTTGAAAGTTATTCCTGTACTAAATAATCATGGAGAATATCAGTTCACTATCGTATGTGATCATCCACGCTCCATACGTGCCTTGTTGAATGCAAACTGTGAAGCGATGAATACGGCAGGATGTAATCTTGAAAAACAAATACAGCAATCATCGTTGATACTTGGCAATGGAGTTACTATTCTAAAAAGTATTGCCTATCATAAACCGGCTATTGTGGTTGGAAAGTTTGGACTGGGTCGAAGAGTTAATATGGATAATATAGAATGGCATTACAATACGTTATTTCGTGGACGTCCGGGAGCTGTAGGCGATGAAATAATTCCCTTCAATCTATTGTCGTACGAAATAGTCTCCTGCATGAATCAATCCGCGTCGGACAAACAATCAGAATGCTCTCAACTATTTGGTTGGATTGCTGAAAAGCAGCAACAAATTACTGAACGAATTGATAAGATTATTGACCAAACAATTTGTCCGGTTGCTATTGACGAAACAACGTATCAGTTAAGTTCCATCTATTCTTTCATCGCCACTGACAATGACTCATACTTTGTGATTGACCGCCGGTGGATGAAAATAGAGGCAATGATTGATAGTGCGGATTACCACCTGTTACAATTATTCAAATCAGGAGCTACGCTCAACAGCATCCGACCGCATGTTACACACAAGACGTCACAACAGTTGGATAAGTTTATGCAATATTTGATAGTTCACAAATTTATATTTCCTCATGCAAAGTCAACCGATTTGTAATAAGGAAGATATTATCCGTTCGGACAGTATTGTTCACAATTTTGATGTGAGTGTAATATTGCCGTTTTATAAAAAACTGGATGAATTCAAGCTTGCATTACCAATAAATGCTCCTTTTTTTGAACGTAACGGTATCGAAGTGCTGGTGATAATGGACGAAGATAGCCAGCAGGCAGAAGTTTTGGAATTGATACAAACATATCCTTTTATCAACTGGAAAGTTATCGTCAACCATCAGCCACATATATGGCGCAATCCGACAAAGGCTATTAATGTCGGGATAAAGCATGCCACCAAACAATATGTAATGGTTTGCTCTCCCGAATCGGAGTTTTTGACCGATGCCATTTATCTGCTTCGATCGACATTGGAAAATTATCCGCACCATTTCGCAGTTGGAACAGTGGCTTTTTCTTTTTATGGTTCTGCGGTAGAAGAGCGGCAGCTACATTTTATCTCTTATGGCAGCATTATGGCTAAAAAAAATGACATCATTGACATTGGAGGGTATGATGAGTCATTGAGCCGATGGGGAGGTGACGACGACAATATTCGGGCACGGCTGGAACAATACGGCATTAATAAAATGATATTACCCGAGGTAAAATTGGTTCACCGGGAGGACAAAAATAGGGAAGAAAAAACAAGGGGGGAAAAACGAATGGGAATTCCCGTTCAAGAAGAAATTGAAATTTACTACCCCAATCGTTGCCTTTCCAATGCGGAGGTATGGGGCGTTGATTTTGATGATGTTGTTTGCGATTGGAAGTGTAATCGTTTTGCAGATAGTATGTTACTTCAGTACTTGTCGCCATTTAAGCAGTATCGGATAAGCGGAGACATTTCTATTTCCTATAAGCGGATCGTTTTGGTGCAAAGTTACAATGAATCGGAAATGATTAATAGTTTTCTCGACAACATGGCGCTTTATTTCGATGGAATTATTCTGTTGGACGATGACAGCACGGACAATACGTATGAGAATGCCAGAAATCCGAAATTATTGCTGAAAGTGCAAAAGGAACGACAAGGATTTATCGATGTGGAGAATCGTAATATTTTACTCGATTTAGCCGCATTTTTCTCTTCGGAATGGTATTGTTTTATGGATACCGATGAATATTTCGATGCCCGCTACGCAGATTTCGATCAGGCGACAACTGATATACAAACCGATGTTCTCTCGTTTTCATATATTAATATCTGGAATGAAAAAGATGAGTATAATGCGGAATATCCGTTTTCACGCAAAGGTATAATGCCCAAAATGCGAATGTTTCGCAATATCGGACATTGCCAAATTCTTACTGACAAAAAGAGGGTGCATTTCAATCTAATGCCTTACCAGCACAATATCCGATCATGCTCTATTCTTTTCAAACATTACGGTATGGCGAATCAACAATTGCGGAAAGAAAAATATGAATTTTACCTGCAAGAAGACATTGCCAAAGACCAAAAAAATTATGATCACATGCTTCATAACAATCCGCTTTTGCTTCATTGCAAAGACATTGCATGGATCGAGAATCAATTTGCAAATCAAACATTATAATCAAGATGGAAAAAACAATAGCAATTCTGACTTGTTGGTATGGACCTTATCCATGGTATTTTCCTCTGTTTATTCATTCGTGCAGCTACAACCCGACAGTGGACTTTATTCTTATTACCGATAACAAAGAAATCATCTATAATAAACCGGAAAATGTTATTGTTATTGATGAAACATTAGACGAAATCAAACGAATTGCATCCGATAAACTGGGTTTTACGGTAAATATCGATTATCCATATAAATTATGCGATTTCAAACCTGCATATGGGTATATTTTCCCGGAAATTATAGAGAAGTATGACTTTTGGGGAATAGGCGATATTGATATTGTTTATGGTCGTATTCGAGAATTTATGAATAAAGAATTATTGAATGAATACGACATTATAAGCAGTCGACATGATTATATAACAGGGTCGTTTTGCCTTTTTCGAAATTGCGAAAAGGTCAATACTCTATTTATGCAGAGCAGGGATTACCTACAGGTATTTACATCTCCTCAGCATTATTGTTTTGATGAATGCAATTTTTTGTTTGAATATTTAAAACATGGTGCATCAATCTTTGACTTTCCCGATCATATTCAAAGCATGACTTACTTGGTGAAAAATGCAGAACAGGCCGGAAGATTGAAAGCATTTTTTGATTATATCATAGTAGAAGGAAATCCGGGGAAGATATGTTGGGATAATGGTCATGTCATTTTTAAAGAGACATTTGAAGCCATGTTGTATCATTTGGTGGTATTCAAAAAAGGATGCAAACCTCGTAAAAAGCTCCTACCCTTACCCAATGTGTTTCATTTTACGCCTAAAACAATACATTATAAATAAAGCAAAGATAAGTACAGTGCACGGTGTTTATGGTTGCCTTTGCATAATTAACAAATTTGATACAGATAGTAACCGCTGTATCTAAACACTAAATCTTTTTAAAATGAAAACAAGAAAAATGAGTCTTGCTAACATACAAGACCAATTATCCAAAACTGAGCTAAAGAATATTATGGCTGGTTCTAATGGAATTTGTTGTTGTGGTTGTTTGTATGCCAACCAAGGCGGGTCTTCAACTGATGCTAACCAAGATGCAAATTATGCAAAAGGGCTTTCATCTCCAGGCTGTCCTTTTGGATAATTCCTATGATATGCATCTATATTTTTGTAATCATTCGGATTATTAATTTTTGATCTTAAAGTGGGGGGAATGTTTTGTATGTAAATTTCAATATACATCATTCTTCCCCATGTAGTATCAAATATTTGATTCACTAGTTTCTTTTACAAATACAATTAAATAATGTAGTGTGTCTGTTAAGAATATAGCTTTTGTATTGAACGAATAATTTAATAAACGGACATTTGATTATAAACGATAAAGATATGTTGTTTGTCATAAGAAATAGATAATAAATGATTTATATTAAGTGTGTAATGTTAGTCTGTATTTGTTCTGTTGTATGTAGTTTAGATGCGATAGACAAGAAAAGAGTTTTTGAAACTCAAGAGATATTCAGAGAGGACTTGTGGGTAAAGGATTTCAATGGTAATGCAATTAATTTAAAGAATGTATCTATTTGTAAAGATACAGTGGTTGTTTTTGCTTGGTGTAGAACATGTGGAGCTTGCATCAAGTATCTGAACTATCTGAAAAATAAAAATTGTCAAATCATTACCGTCGCAATTACTGAAAACGATTCTATAAACACAGAGAAAAAGATAGCAAACAGGTTTAACTGGAATTTCGATCTCTTTTACGACAATAAAGGCCGTTTAGCTAATTATCTGTATAAGAAAGGAATTCTCGACAAACGATATGTTCGAAACAACAAAATTGCTTTTAGAGGGTTCCCAAATATTTATCTATTTGTGAAAGGTGTATTGCAAACAAAGAATGTCAGCAAATATGCCAATCCTTATGCCAATCCTTATGCCAAGTTGATGCCTGTTAAAACTGTAATATATAAAAAATGCCCCTGAATACATGAGAAACCGAATATTATTAATGATGCTCTGCATATTGGCATCAGTCAATCTCTCGTCACAAAAATATAGTTGGATCTTTCCCACAGGGACCAAAAGTTCCATCTATCTCAAACCAGGTAATATTATTAATCCACAGACCAAGCAACCGGCATTCAATGATGGATATTTTATTTCAGCGCCTTATGATGCTCCCGTTTTAGCAGTAGAGGATGGGAAAGTCAGTATGGTCTCTAAGAACTTTCTGCTTTCTCCCGATTTATCAGAATCGATGATATTCCATCAATTTTCGGAAAGCTACCGAGCTGGTCGTCCATGGGTGAAAAGAGAGAACATAATAGGCAGCATATCTATTCAATTAAGCGATGGTTCAAAGATTCATTATTTAGGTTTAATCTCCAACCGTATTAAATTAATTTCAGGAGAGTCTATTCATAAGGGCGATATAATCGGATATGTGGGGAATTTTCGGGTCATATCTAAAGATCCTTGTATCCAAATATCGAAAAGCGATAAACTTGGTAAAATCAGTGATATTGGAATTCAATTATTTGGAGAGAATAATCATTTTGAAAAATTTTCAAAGCCACCCAAAGTTCAATTTTCACCATCCGAACTAAAGGAGGCTTTCCGTATTTTCAGGAAAGCATTAGAAGAAGGTCATCCGGCTCTTTACGATAAAATTTCAAAACAAAAACTCGATAGTATCTTTCAGACGGCAGACAATTTCATTACAAAGCCGATGTCCGACATTGAGTTCGCTGAAATTATTGTTCCTATAATAGCTAAAATAGGTTGCAGTCATACTTATTTGAACTTTTTGAACGGGATCAGATATAAATGGTTTTTTCCGTTAAAATTGTCTTTGGTTGAAAATCGTTGCATTGTATTGGCGGATCTAAGCATGCAGAAATCAATAAAACGTGGAAATGAAATACTCAAAATAGACGGCAAGCCGATATCTGATGTTGTTAGAGAAATGAAACAATATATGTTTAATGATGTTCAAACTGATGAGTGGAAAAATGAGCTACTTGTATTGCCCAATTGGTTTACAAGATTCTTTTTATATTCTACAAATCTCAAGGTCAAACAATCCTATAAAATTGAATTTCGTGATGAGAATAATAATATTAAAGAAGCTACAGCCATCTCTCCCTCCAGATTACAACCTGTTCAGTTGAAATTGGAAAAGGATCAACAAACAGATTTTCTTTTCAATCGGATTGACAGAGAAACGTATTTCCTAGCTGTCCAATCGTGTGACTTTGATGATTTGACAAAGAAAAAGATTCAATCGATTATGGATAGCATTCTGATTGAGAAACCTCGGAATCTGATAGTCGATTTACGATATAACTCAGGCGGAAACGATATCGCTTTTCTGACAAAAAAACTATGTAGCAAGCGATTTAACGATCAATGCTTAAGTATGGTAAAAAGCAATGCAACATATGATTTATTACGATACAGTACAAATTATACCAAAGAAACAATCCTTTTTCCCGATTATGTTACCGTAAAAGACAAACCGTGTTTTTGGAAAGTGCCGACAGAAAAAACAGATTCTTCAGAAATAGTCGATGCTTATAAAGGAAAGTTATATGTTTTAACCGGACCTCGCACACAATCGTATGGGGCGGTACTTGCATCTTTTTTGTACAATGCCGGAGCTATCGTGGTAGGAGAAGAAACCGGAGGTGCTTATTATTCGCTCAATGCAGAAACGTTTGCTTTTGTAAAGATGGGAGAACTAAATCTGAGTTTGAACCTTCCTCTCAAAAAACTGTTTTTTAATGAAAAGCAAGATTGTGGAATTTCAGAGAACAGAGGATTAATACCTCATTTCAAAATATCAAAAACATTACAAAGTGTTCTGCATGATACAGATAATCAATTGGATTATTGCATTTCACTAACAAAACTTGAATACAAATGATTACGGAGAAAGAAATTGAATTGTCCTTAGTTAACCTAAGTCAATTAACATTTGAAGTTACAGATGCCTGTAATCTCAAATGTAAATATTGTGGATATGGAGACTTTTATTCCGATTATGATGAAAGAAAGAGTAAGAATTTTCCTCTTGAAAAAGCATATGCAATAATTGATTTTTTGATTTCTTATTGGGAGTCCCCTCTTGCAAGTACTTCATCAGAAAGAAAAGTGAATGTTGGATTTTATGGGGGAGAACCATTATTGAATGTGAGGTTCATTGATAACGTCATCGAATATATAAAACGAAAACGGGTTAAAAATAGAAAATTTACGTTTTCGATGACAACCAATGGAATTTTGATTGACAAATATGCAGATTTTCTTGTCAAAAACAAATTTAATTTATTGATTAGTTTAGATGGGAATAAAGAGCATCATTCTTATCGAGTGGATAAGAATGGACTTAATAGTTTTGATAAAGTAATAGAAAATGTCATATTTCTAAAAACAAAATATCCACAATATTTTGAGAGTAATGTAAATTTTAATGCGGTCTTGCATAATCGGAATAGCTATGAGGGTATTTGTTCATTTGTAAATAATACCTTCAACAAAGTACCTTCAATTGTACCACTCAATAATATGGGTATTCGAATTGATAAAAGAGATGAATTCAATAAAATATACAGAGATCCATTTGACAGTTTGTTTGAATCTGAACATTACGATCAAGTATTACGCACAATGTTTATTAAATCGGCAACATATCAAAGTCTGAGTACATTTATTTTCAAAAATAGTGACTCTGTCTATACCGATTATAATGAACTGCTGTTTGGAAAATATGCACTTAAGTATATGGAAACTGGAACCTGCATCCCGTTTTCTAAAAAAATGTTTGTTACTGTTAATGGGAAGATATTGCCATGCGAACGTATTGGACATCAATTTGCAATGGGAGCAATTAACATCAAGAATGAAGTTGAACTAGATCTCTCTAAAATTGCTCATACACATAATTTATATGTTAGTAAACTTCAAATGCAATGTCGGTCATGTAAAATCAAAAAGAGCTGTAGGCAATGTATTTATAACGTTGAAAGTCTTGATACAAATCCAATTTGTTATGGACATACCAACTTGAAGATGTATAAAGATTATATAAAAGCCCAGATGTCTTTTTTAGAAAAACATCCTACGGATTATTACAAAGTATTGGATGAAGTAAGAATGTCGTAAATATACAATAATGAAAAAGTGGATATATATTAAGCCTTATATTTATGTCTCATACAGTAAGATCGAGCCATCAATATTATTATACAACACAAAGAATGGATCTTATGTTATAACAGATGATTTAAAAATTATAGAGTTGATCAAAGAACTTCACTATAAAGAGAATTTGGGGACGAAACTGGTATCAGAAGAAGAAATAAAAAATAAGCAAATAGAACAATTATTTCAACTTGACATGCTGGGTTTGAAAAGATATAATCAAAAACAAATCAAACCGGTTCAGCTAATGCCGGTGTTGCATGTTGTAAATGATGTAGAAAGACAGAAAATAGAGGGAACTATAGGTGAAAATGTTTTGAAATACTTACATGAACTTACGATTTATGTTAACTCAGAATGCAAGAACGATTGCAGTTTCTGTAAAGATGCAAATAAACAGTTTTTGAATTGTCGTAAATTTTCGGATTCTAAGACGGATTTAAATGTTAGGGATCTTCAATCAATTGCAGATCAGCTGAATTATGCAAATTTAATAAAAATAAATATCATAGGAGGAGACATTTCTATTTACAAGCATCTTCTAGATATTCCAACTATTTTTGAGAAACATCATACGATTATTCATTATTGGTTTTGGTATAAAAATATCAAATCAACAATTTTGATGGATAATATTGAGTTGATTGTTGGGTTTCCTATTGATCTAAGAATACTAGAAGATACGTTGAGTTTACTTCAAAACAAATTTGTAAAATATCATTTTATAATACACGACAATCTGGATATTCTAAAGGCGGAAAAAGCAATAGAAAAACTTTCAATAGCTAATTTTAAATTTCATCCATATTATGATGGGAATAATATGAATTTTTTCATGGAAAATGTTTTTATAAACAATGAGGATATATTTTCGGAAGTAATTCCTTTTCAAAAAATATTTTGTAATCAATCATTAAATTCAAATTTTTTTGGTCGCTTAATTGTTGACAGTAATGGACAAGTGTATTCAAATAGTAATAGTAGCGAAATCGGGCACTATAATGATCAATTTGTACATATTATTCGTAAGGAATTAGAAGAAAATACTTCGTGGCGGATACTTCGCAAGTCTTCACCATGTAATCATTGCTTATATCAATTTTTATGTCCCCCTCCGTCTAATTATGAGTGTGTAATAGGGAAAAGTAATTTGTGTAATATTTATGAAGAGTCGAAATAATTTTTTTCGCTATGTGAATACAAGCAATACTCATCTATAAATTGTAAAATACGAATAAAAATAGTTTATTGCCAATGCAATTTCCATTTTGCCACCAACTAGATGCCATGGACTGCGGGCCGACTTGCTTACGAATGGTTGCCAAGTATTATGGACGTACCATTACGCTCGACTATTTGCGCAACAAATCGCAGTATGGTAAGCTGGGAGTTTCTATGTTGGGACTTGCGGAAGCGGCAGAAAGTATCGGTTTAAAGTCGATAGGGGCAAAACTTACTTTTGATCAACTTGTTAAAGACGCTCCGTTACCAGCCATTCTTCATTGGAATCAGTATCACTTCGTGGTATTGACGCCACAATCGAACAAGAATAAATTGGTGATTGCCGACCCGGCGAAGGGTTTGATTACCTTTACTAGAGAAGAATTTCTTCAACATTGGATTTCGACCACCGAAGAGGGGGTGGGCAAAGGTACGGCACTTTTACTGGAGTGTACCCCATTTTTTAAAGAACAGGAGCAGTCCGCATTTGACGAAACCGTGAAACGGAAAATCGGATGGAGTTTTCTGGTGGGCTATCTCAGGGAGAACAAGACGTATGTTTTCCAGATAATGTTGGGTTTGTTAATAGGCAGCGCTATTCAGCTGATTCTGCCCTACCTGACGCAGAACATTGTCGATACGGGTATCAACACACAAAACCTGAACTTCGTACAGATAATACTGGCAGCACAGATGATGCTACTGTTTTCACAAACCATAGTGGAGTTTATCCGTAGTCGAATTTTGTTGCACATCAGTGTACGGATCAATATTTCGTTGCTTTCTGGATTTTGGTCGAAACTCTTACGACTTCCGATGCAATTTTTCGACAGCAAACATCCTGGTGATATTATACAACGCATAGGAGATCATAGCCGCATCCAAAATTTTCTGACAGGAACAGCACTTTCCACTCTGTTTTCTATTGTCAACCTAATTGTATTTTCATTTGTTTTGTTGGAATACAATCTCACTGTTTTTCTGATTTTTGCTGTCGGAAGTATTTTGTATTTAAGCTGGATACAACTATTTCTTAGATATCGTCGTAAACTTGACTACCAACGTTTTGCTATTGCTTCTAAAGAAAATAATGCGTCCATGCAATTGGTCTATGGAATGCAGGAAATTAAGCTCAACAATGCAGAAAACACATTCCGTTGGGCTTGGGAGGGACTGCAGGCAGGCCTGTTTAAACTCAATTTTAAAAGTTTATCTCTTAGCCAATACCAGCAAATAGGGGCTTTCTTTATTAACCAGGGAAGAATATTTTTATCACTTTCCTTGTTGCACAACTGGTCATAGAAGGAAGACTGACTTTAGGAGCAATGCTTGCTGTGCAATACATTTTGGGACAACTTAACAGTCCGGTGGAGCAATTGGTTGGATTTACTCAACAGGCACAGGATGCCAAGATATCATTGGAACGCTTGAATGATATACATACACTGGAAGATGAAGAGCCGGTAGAGAAGCAGTTCAACCATTATTTGCCCTCAGAACGTAATATTATTTTTAAAAATCTCTCTTTTACTTATCCTGGAGCAGGGAATGAACCTGTGCTGAAAAATGTTAACCTTATTATTCCCGAAGGGAAAGTTACGGCTATTGTGGGCATGAGCGGAAGCGGAAAGACGACTTTGGTAAAACTACTTTTGCGATTTTACGACAGTTATAATGGTGAGATCTATCTGGGGCAGTCCAACTTCAAAACTATCAGCCCCAAATTCTGGCGCAGTGTCAGTGGATGTGTGATGCAGGATAATTTCATTTTCAATGCAGACATACGAAAAAATATTACTGTGACAGACGAAAGTATTGATAATGAAAAACTGACAAAAGCTTGCCGTACGGCTAATATCCTATCTTTCGTTGAATCTTTACCGTTAGGTTTTTACACCAAACTGGGAGCCGAAGGACAGGGGATCAGTGGCGGACAAAAACAGCGCATTGCGATTGCCCGTGCTATTTATAAAGATCCTCTATTTATTTTTTTTGATGAAGCGACTAATTCGCTCGATGCTAATAATGAAAAAGTTATTTTGGAAAACCTGCAGGATTTTTTCCAAGGTAAAACGGTGATTGTGGTGGCGCACCGTTTAAGCACGGTAAAAAATGCTGATAAAATTGTGGTGATGGAGGGCGGTGAAATTGCAGAAGAAGGTACACATTCTGATTTAGTGTCTCTGCAAGGGAAATATTATGAACTGGTAAAAAATCAATTGGAACTTGGAAACTAAGGATAATGAAAAATTGGTAGCTCCCAATCGACAAGGAAATTTTCCTGCTGTTATTCGGGAGACTTTTGCGGAGCATGGAAATGAAGTGGAAGATATTATTTCTTCCCGTCCTCCGTTCATCGTAAGATGGGGCATTTCCTTCTTCTTTATTATGTTATTGGTATTATCATTGATTTGCTGGCTGATCAAATATCCTGATACCGTTACTGCCAATGGACGTCTTGTATCTATCAACGCACCCAAGCCGGTGATTACCATTTCTAGTGGGAAATTAACCAAATTGCTGGTAGCAGAGAATGAGGTCGTGTGCAAAGATCAGGTTCTAGGCTACATAGAATCGACAGCCAAACATGAGGATGTGATTCGGTTATCGGCTGCAGTAGATAGCATGCAGTCTGTTGTGAACCGGAAAGTGCCCGAGTTGGTTCGAGCATACATCCACAATGATAAAATGCAACTGGGTGAATTACAAACACCTTATCAAACCTTTTCGCAGGCCTGGCTCACTTTTACCGGTTATCTCACCAATGGTTTTTATCTAAGGAAAAAACAGATGTTATCTGCTGATATGGGCAACCTAAAAAAACTACATGCTAATTTAGTGGAGCAAAAAAGTTTGAAAGAACAGGACTTGTCATTGTCACAAAAAACATTTAACGCCAATCAGAAGTTGGCCAACGACAAAGTTATATCTGATTTTGATTATACTACTGAAAAAAGTAATCTACTCAATAAGAAGCTTATCCTTCCCCAAATCAATAATGAGGTCATTAATAATGAGTCTCAACAAAATGAGAAATTCAAAGAACTGGAAGAATTAGATAATACGATTGCCCAACAAAAAGCAATTTTTCAACAGGCACTCAATACACTGAAGAGTCAGATAGACGAATGGAAAAAAAAATACCTGTTGGTTGCCCCAATTGACGGAAGAGTAGCTTTTGCGACTTACGTGCAGGAAAATCAGCAATTGCAAGTTAATCAGACCATTTGTTTTATTAATCCAGAAAACAGCCATTATTTTGCACAGATAACCATCCCTCAATCTAATTTGGGAAAAATTGCTGTAGGACAGAAAGTATTGCTTAAATTCCCGTCCTATCCTTTTCCGGAATATGGAGCATTGCAAGGCCGCATCGAGTTCATCTCACATATCACAACAGATAGCGGATATTATGCCAGGGTATCGCTGGTCGATGGGCTGCGAACCAGCTTCAATGCCCATATTCAGTACAGGGAAGGATTAAAAGGTCAAGCGGAAATCATAACCCGTGATATGCGGTTGCTGGAAAGGCTCTATCTCTCCTTCCTTAGCCAAGTGAAGAAATAAATGATCTGCTATGAAACGAGCATGTTGGTTCTCCACTCCCAATGGCTATCGGGAAATAATTTCCAGTGACATGGACGTACATACTTCCTTAAGTAAAAATATTATAGTATGAAAATACTGAAGCTGATTTTCCTTCTTCTTTTTATCATTCCGGCGGCCTATGCCCGCCAAGCGTGGACACTGCAAGCATGTATTGACAGGGCAAAAACAGCTAACGTAATCATACGACAGAAACAACTCGCCGTTCTGCAATCAAATATTGCACTGAAAACTGCTCAATGTCAATGGCTACCTTCTTTTTCGGGATCACTACACGAAGGGTATAATATGGGATTGTCTCCTTCTGCATCTGGTGTCTATTCACAAAGCAATGCTTCGGCAGCAAACTTGAGTGTGTCACTCTCTTTGCCTCTTTTTACTGGATTTCGCATTCGCAATGGCATTATATCAGCGAAATGCGATTTGAATGCGTCCAAAGCCGACAAGGAACAGGCTCAGCAAGACTTGGTAATAGATGTAATGGCTGCTTACCTTCAGATTTTACTCGAAAAAGAATTAACACGTTCGGCACAAGAGCAGGTAAGCCTTTCATCTAAACAAGCCGATAAGGCGCGGCGCATGATTCAGGTTGGAAAACTATCCCGTTCAGAACTATATGACAGTCAGGCGCAGCTAGCCAAAGACTCCGCTTCGCTAATCAAATTGCAAACCGATAAACAGTTGGCTTTTATTGACATAAGCCAATTATTGCAAATTGAACGTATTAATGAGTTTGATGTCTCCGCTTCCGGGTTAGACACTATATGCGTTCTTCCTGGCAATGTAGATATGCTTTATAGTATGGCATTAAATAATTATCCGGCTATCCGTTCGGCTCAATACCGTATCGACAAAGCCCGGGCTGATATCGGGATGGCCCGTGCCGGATATTGGCCGACAGTAGACCTGTCGGCAGGATACTACAACGGATATTATTTTTATTTCAATCTAAAGAACGGAGCAAGAAATGCCTCTTTTTCGAAACAATTTTATCAGAACCAACAACAAATAATAGGGGCAACACTTTCTGTTCCACTTTTCAGCAGGTTTGATGTTAGGCATAAAGTACAAACCGCAACGCTGAACATGCAACAACAGCAATTGGTATTGGAGACGGCTAAGCTTACATTTTATAAGACGATTCAACAGACTTATTGCCGTGCAGTGGCAGCAAGGGGAAAGCTACTTTCATTACAGAAAGCCGAAGAAGCTTCTCAGATTGCTTATGAGGCGGCTTTGGAAAAATTTGAGGTGGGGAAAGCGAATGCATTTGAAGTAAATGAAAAACAAACGGCGCTTTCGAAAGCTGTTTCGGAGCGAATTCAGGCAAAATACGATTATTTGTTTGCCTGTAAGATAATTGAACTGTATGTAAAATAAGTACAGGTTTACTTCACGACAGGTCTCCGCACAAATGTATTCAAATAAGCAAAACTCCCCTAACAGAGCTGTCTTCGAGTGAAAAATAGTTCTGGTTGGGAACTTGTTAAGAAATACTTATAGAATGAAACTTAATCTGGAAATTAGAGTAATTTCAAACAACCTCTTCGTTTATTTTGCTCTTTTCAGTATCTCATCGGCTATTCTGGCGGCCGAATCTTTTTCTGCCAGTTTCAGACAGTTGACGGCCAGCTGCGATAGCTGTTGGTTGTCTTCTATTAGTTTCAATGCGGCAGAAACTAACTGTTCTTTTGCGTCCACATCCTTAATCATTAAAGCAGCATTTTTGTGTACAAGAGCCATCGCATTGTGCGTTTGGTGATCTTCCGCTACGTTGGGTGACGGAACCAGAATGGACGGTTTTCCAAGCAGGCATAATTCGGAAATAGAGCTTGCTCCGGCGCGTGAGATAACCAGATCGGCGATGGCATATGCGTAATCCATGCGGGCAACGAAGTCCGTCAGGATAATGTCTTTTGTAATTGATGAGGCACTGTCTTTGCGCAGATTCTCAATATAGATTTTCCCGGCTTGCCATATCACCTGTATCCCTGATTGTGCTAATGTTTCAAGATGAGCCAGAAGGCTTTGATTTAAGGTGCGTGCTCCGAGACTACCACCGATTACCAAAAGCGTCTTTTTTGCCGGATCAAGATTGAAAAACTTATATGCCTCTTCTTTTCTTGCCGGATCGAGCTGGAGGTCTTGCCGGATGGGATTACCTGTAAGTATAATTTTTTCTTTCGGGAAGAAACGCTCCATGCCTTCGTAAGCAACGCAGAAACAGGCTGCTTTATCGGACAAAAGTTTGTTGGTGACTCCGGCAAAAGAATTTTGTTCCTGGACGATTACGGGAATGCCTAACTGAGAAGCGACCTTTAGTGTAGGACCGCTTGCATATCCGCCTACTCCGATGACAGCGTTGGGTACGAAGTCTTTCACGATTTTCTTCGCTTTATACATCGATTTGGCAAGCAGAAACAACGTTTTTACGTTGCGAAGCATATTCTTGCGATCGAATCCACGGATGGGTAACCCGATGATTTTGTAGCCTGCTGCGGGAACTTTTTCCATTTCCATGCGGTCTTCAGCTCCGATAAAGAGGATATCTGCATTTTCGACTTTTGCCTTCAGGGCATTAGCGATTGCGATAGCTGGGAAGATATGCCCTCCGGTTCCTCCTCCGCTGATAATAAATTTATTCGGTTGGTTCATTTGCTGTAGTATTTGTTTCGGGAGACGCCGTTTTTTGTTTCCCTTTTTTGAAATAGCGTGTTACACTTAGAATGATGCCAAAATAGACACTGGTTACCAGAATAGATGTTCCTCCGCGACTGATAATGGGTAGTGGCTGCCCTGTAACCGGGCCTAAATGAACGGTTACCCCCATACTTACCATGGCCTGGATGACAATCATAAGCGTAAGGCCAATGACCAGCAACGAAGGATAGGGCTCGTTACATCGCCACGCTATTTGCCCCGCTCGAAACAGAAGAAAAAGATAGAGCGCCATGACGAATATGCCGCCAAGAAGTCCTGTCTCTTCCACAACAATAGCATAGATATAGTCGGCGTAGGCCTGTGGAAGGTAATTGCGTTCCAGGCTATTGCCCGGAAATACGCCAATGACACCGCCTCGTGCGATGGCAATCTGACCGTGCATCACCTGATAGTTTTCGTCGGTGATTACGTATTTATCTTTGTCGGTTTTGTCGTGTTTCACAAACCTCGCAATACGATTCTCCCATGTATAATAACGATTGAAAGCCTTTGGACGGTGATTCTCCGGAACAATATGCATGCATGCAATCAGCAGTAAAATGGCAACTGCAATTCCGCCCAGTAGCATGCCCAGTTTCTTGAATGGTATTCGTCCGATAATCATCATCAGGAAAACAACCCCGAAAAGGATACATGCGGTAGATAAGTTTTCTAAGCAGATTAAGCCGCAAATAACGAGAGTAACGGCAACTATTTTGATGAACGATTTGTTGAGCTCTTCCGCATTCTTTGCCTTTGAAATCAGATCTGCGACCACAACCAGCAACGAGATTTTGGCAAATTCCGATGGCTGGAACTGAATTCCGGCTACTCCGATCCAACGTTTTGCATCGTTGGCATTTACCCCTCTCAATAGCGCATATATCAGGGCCAATACCGATATGACCAGTAAGATGTATGCAAATTTATTGATACTCTTGTAGTTGATCATGTGTACGCCTGCTACAATAGCAGCTCCCAGCGCCAGAAACATGGCATGGCGCAGCATCGGGGCAGCATGGTTGGAGGCTCTGAATGCCAGAGAACTACTGGCACTGTAAAGCTCCACGATTGAGATCATACAGAGCAGAAAGAATACTGTCCATATAACCGAATCGCCCTGGAAATATTTTTTGAAGAAATCGCGCATACCTGATATTTTATGAGTCGTTTGTGTTTATTTCTTTTTTTGAGACTTAAGCCAGTGCTCGTATTTTTCTTCGTTTTCGTACCATGCCATCCAGCCTATGACGGTGCCACCGAGAGCTATGGCCAGCGTGGCTCCAATCATTCGCGCAACGGACAGATAGCTGCCCGACATGATAAAAAGAGTGAGGAACATGGCACAAATGATCAATCCAATGCTTAATCCTACGGTTATGCAGAATGGCCACTTGCCCTTTTTATGCCAGAATCCCCATTTGGCAATTCTTTTATTTGAATAAAACATTAACATGAACGTCGGGAATTTAGTAATTATAATTTTCTGACATGTTCTTTAAATTGAACACCTCTGTCTTCGTAATTTTGGAACAGGTCAAAGCTGGCGCAGCAAGGCGAGAGCAAAACGGTGTCGCCTTTCACGCTGTTGTCGTAGGCTGTTTTTATCGCTGCTTCCATCGATTGAACATCGAACGTCTGTTTGCCCATTTTATCGAAGAAATCATGCAGTTTATGGTTGTCTATTCCCATGAAAATGAGAGTATGAGCCTTTTGTCGTACAAGTTCTTCTATTTCGGTGTAGTCATTCCCTTTGTCGGTTCCTCCGAGAATTAGCACTACGGGCGTTTTCATGCTTTGTAGAGCATACCAGCATGAGTTGACATTGGTAGCTTTTGAGTCGTTGATGTAACGCACTCCGCGCACTGTGGCAACATATTCGAGACGGTGCTCCACTCCCTGAAAATTGCTGAACGACTGGCGGATTGCTTCGTTCTTTACATTGATGGTTTTTGCTGCCAAACCGGCTGCCATCGTATTGTAAAGGTTGTGTATTCCCTGAATTGCCAATTCGCCCTGCGGAATGGAAAACGGATCATTGATGTTGAATACGATATTGCTGCCTTCAAGGAATGCCTTTTCATCTTTCTTCTTTTCAAGCGCAAATGGCAAACGGTTGGAGGCGATGTTTCTTTTTTCGAGTTCCGCGGTAATTATTGGATCGTCATTCCAGTAAATAAAGGCATCCTCCGCTGTTTGGTTCTGAATGATACGAAACTTTGAGTCGATGTAATTTTGAAATTTATAATCGTATCGATCCAGGTGATCCGGGGTGATGTTGAGCAAAATGGCTACGTCGGCCTTGAAGTCGTACATGCCGTCGAGTTGGAAGCTGCTTAGTTCCACCACGTAGCAATCGTAGTTACATTCAGCAACCTGCCATGCAAGACTCTTGCCAATATTGCCTGCCAGACCAACATTGAGCCCCGCGTTTTGAAGGATATGGTATATCAGGGAGGTCGTGGTGGTTTTCCCATTGCTTCCCGTGATACAAATCATTTTAGCGTTGGTGTAGCGTTTTGCAAATTCTATTTCCGAAATAATAGAAGTCCCTTGTTCACGGAGCTTTTTAATAATAGGAGCTTTCTCGGGAATGCCCGGGCTTTTAATGATTTCAGAAGCGGCAAGAACAATGTCTTCAGTGTGTTTTCCTTCTTCCCAGGGAATATTGTATTTTTCAAGCATCTCTTTGTATTCCGGCTTGATGTTGCCAAAATCAGATACAAAAATTTCAAAACCTTCTTTTTGAGCAAGGACTGCTGCTCCAATTCCACTTTCAGCGGCTCCCAGTACTACAATTTTTGTTGCCATGACGCTGTATAGTTATAGATTTAACGCATTTTTAGTGTGATGATGGTCAATGCGGCAAGTATTAAGCCAACCATCCAGAAACGGATAACGATCTTTGATTCGGGAATAGGCTGGAAAGGTCGTTGGATGAGCGCCTGTATGCCGGAATTCCCGGGTTTTTGGAAATGGTGATGGAGCGGTGCCATCTTAAATATCCGGCGTCCTTCTCCATATTTTCTTTTTGTCCGTTTGAAATGTGCGACCTGTATCATTACCGATAAGTTCTCAACCAGGAAAATACCACACAAAATCGGGATCAACAATTCTTTGTGAATAATGATTGCAAAGACGGCAATGATACCTCCCAGTGTCAGACTGCCGGTATCACCCATAAATACCTGCGCCGGGAAAGCATTATACCAGAGAAATCCTACGGTGGCACCGATAAATGCTGCGGCAAAGACCACCAATTCGCCCGCGTCTGGTATATACATTATGTTGAGATAGGAGGCGTAGTTAATGTTGCTCGATAGGTAGGCGAGTATACCGAGCGTGACACCTATGATGGCCGAAGAGCCTGTTGCCAGTCCGTCGAGCCCGTCGGTCATATTTGATCCATTAGATACTGCTGTGACGATGAAAATCGTTACCAGCACAAAAAGCACCCATCCCCAGGTTTGAGCATTTTCTCCGAGGAATGAGAAAACATCTGCATAATCGAAGTTGTGGTTTTTGACAAACGGGATGGTTGTTTGGGTTGATTTGAAATCGTAATTGCGGTACATGACCACTTCCTGATCGTTGCCGGTATATTTCACGCCTACGTTTTCGCGTATTACCACTTGTGGACTCAGGTAAAGTGTAAGTCCGACAATAAGACCAAGACCAATTTGTCCTACAATTTTGAATCGTCCCTGAAGTCCTTCTTTGTTTTTGCGGAATACTTTGATATAGTCATCCAGAAAACCGATACATCCGAGCCAAATGGTAGAAACAATCATCAATACGGTATATATATTGTGCAGAATGCCGAACAATAAAACCGGAACCAGAATGGCGATGATGATGATAACACCTCCCATGGTGGGCGTTCCTCTTTTAGAAAGCTGCCCTTCCAGCCCCATGTCACGGATGGTTTCGCCAATCTGTTTTTTCTGCATATAGTTAATAATCTTCCTACCGATCAGGGTTGCAATCAATAAAGCGAAAATGAAGGCCATACCGGCACGGAACGATATAAAATTGAACATGCCCGCACCCGGAACGTGCAAGTCGTGCAGATATTGAGATAGATAATAAAACATTTGGTCTTTGTTTATAAATGGATATTTTGGTTGATGGAATTACTGCATTGAAGCGAAATATGAACGGACAACTTCTTTGTCATCGAAATGGTGTTTTACTCCGTTGATGATCTGATAATCTTCATGCCCTTTGCCGGCAATCAGGACAACATCTCCTTTTTGAGCCAACATGCAAGCCGTTTTAATAGCCTGTTCTCTGTCAGGAATGGTTAGTGTGCCGCGTTTTTCTTCGTCATTTAGTCCGGCAAGCATATCATTCAGAATGTCCATTGGTTCTTCATTGCGAGGATTATCTGAAGTGAAAATTACTTTGTTGCTGGCGCCAACAGCTTCGCGAGCCATCATTGGGCGCTTTCCTTTGTCGCGGTTTCCACCGCAACCAACCACTGTAATCACCTGACTTTTACCATTGACAATATCGTTGATGGTGCCGAGTACATTCTTCAGTGCATCAGGGGTGTGGGCGTAATCTACGATGGCGGTGAAACCATTGGGAGAACGCAATGCCTCGAAACGGCCTGAAACCGGCTGGAGGCTGCTCAGGTGAACCAGTACGTCGTGTTCCGGACAGCCCAGCAATACGGCGGTGCCAAATACAGCCAGAAGGTTGGAAACGTTGAAACGTCCGATAAAAGGAACGGAAACCTCGATGTCATTCATATGAAGTACCATGCCGTCGAAGGTTTCTTCGATGATTTTACCTCTGAAGTCGGCCAGTGTACGTGTGGAATAGGCTTTTTTGCAGGCTTTGGTATTTTGTAGCATCACCATGCCGTTTTTGTCGTCCAGATTGGTGAGCGCGAATGCGGTTTCGGGTAAATCGTCAAAGAAACGTTTTTTCGCTTTCAGGTATGCGTCGAAAGTTTTGTGATAATCAATGTGGTCGCGGGTAATGTTGCTGAATATTCCGCCTGCAAATTGCAGTCCGGCAATGCGTCGTTGGTCGATAGAGTGGGAGCTTACCTCCATGAAAGCATACTCGCAACCTTCATAAACCATTTCGGCCAGCAGTTGGTTCAGCTCAAGAGGGTCGGGCGTGGTGTGTGTTGCCTCTACCGGACGTTCGTCAATGTAGTTGCATACGGTCGAGAGCAGCCCGCTTTTGTGCCCGAATTTGCGAAATAACTGATAGAGAAGGGTTGCCGTGGTGGTTTTGCCATTTGTGCCGGTAACCCCAACCAGCGTTAGTTTTTGTGAAGGAGAACCAAACCAGGTGTGGGCTATTTTTCCTAATGCTTCGGCACTACTGTCGGTAAGAATATAAGTGATTTTATCGTTGAGCGTTTCAGGCATTTCTTCGCAAACAACAGCAATGGCTCCCAGTTCAATTGCTTTGGAGATATATTGGTGTCCGTCTGTTGCGGTTCCTCTAGTCGCAATAAAAAGTGATCCTTCGGTCGCTTTGCGCGAGTCGAACTGTACATTGGCAATCTCAACGTCGGTGCTGCCGATCGTCTTGATGATATCTATGGTTTGGAGTAATGATGATAACTGCATATTGTGATTTGTTCTGTTGTTTAATCTTCAAATAGTTCTGTTGTTCTTACTGCAAAGAGAGAATAACCGTTTGGCCTTTCTGCGGATAGGCTCCGGCAGCAAGCGATTGAGCTACCACCTTTCCGCGACCAACCAGTTGCGTGCGTAAGCCAATGTTTTCCAGTAAATATACGGCATCTTTAGCGCCCAATCCAACAACATTGGGAACCGAATTCCTTCTGTTGTCCATGGGGCGTATCTGAACGCTGCTTGCATCAGATAAAGTCTGGATCCATTTATAGTTGCCTTTGTCGCCCATGAAGTTGATTGCCAGTCGGGAAAGTACGGTTTGTACTTCGTTGTAATTGCCGCCTTTCACAACCGGAATTTTCGGGGTGTTATTGGTTTTTGCAATCTCTTTCGGCGTTACGGTAATTTTCTTGGCATAAACAAGTTCTGCAATATCTTTAACGACAGCTCCTGCCATGTGACCGCCAGATGCGATACCTATTTGTGGTTGGCGAATCACGCAAATGACCGTATAGCGTGGATTGTCTGCCGGGAAATAGCCGCAGAACGACACCTGGTGAGTAACGCCGTTCGATTTGTAACCGGCGCTTCCTTTCGAAATCTGTGCTGTTCCCGATTTGCCAGCAATTTTCACAAATGGTGATGCAACACTCTTACCGGTGCCTTTTGTGACAACACCTTCGAGCATCGCTCTGATTTTTGTTAGGGTTGTCGGTTTGCAGATGGCTTCGTTGATAGTTTCGGTTGTAAATGATTTGAGAACTTTGCCATCCCGTTGCACCGATCTTACTAAATAAGGACGTATCATCTTGCCACCATTGGCAATCGAGTTGTAGAAGGCCAGTGTGTAAATAGGTGGCATCCCGACTTCATATCCGATTGACATCCACGGGAGAGAGGTGTTCGACCATATAGAATTTTTATCGTTCGGATGTTTAATATGAGGTCTTCCCGATCCCGGAATGTCAAAATGCATGCGTTGGTTCAGCTTCATGCTGTACAACTTGTCGACAAAAGCTCCCGGGTTGTTTTTATAGGCATTGTAAATTGCTTTGGAAACGCCAACATTGGAAGAATACCAAATAGCTTGAGCAACAGATATTTTGTGATATCCGCCACGGTCTGCATTATGGTCTTTCATTACTTGACCAAAGAATGAATAAAGTCCGTTCCCGGTATCTATCGTATCGTTTTCAGATAATAATCCGTCATCGAGAGCGGCCATAATGGAAGCTACTTTAAATGTTGAGCCCGGTTCGCCCTGATCAGCAAAGGCTTCATTGCGGCGTTCGGCATAGCTACCGTCCGGCATGCGACCGATATTTGCCACAGCTTTAATCTCTCCGGTGTTAACTTCCATCACGACGGCACAGCCTTCATTTGCTTGCAGCGCGGTCATCTCTTTCAGAAGTGAACTTTCGGTAATGTCCTGAATGGAAACGTCGAGAGTGGTGAAAATGTCGGCTCCGTTTTCCGGTGGAACGGCCACCACGTTTTCCCATCTTCCTGCAATTCGCTGGCGTGAGAAAACTCCCGGTTTGCCTTTGAGCAACGAATCGAATGCAAGTTCGATGCCGTTTTTGCCTCCACGGGCTCCGTCTCCGTAAATATCTCCGATGGTTCTTGATCCCAGGTCGCCAAAAGGACGTACACGTCGAGCATAGACCTCTTCACACAAACCACTTTTTATTTTCCCTAAATTGAACAACGGAAATTTTCGGATTTGCTGCATGTCGGAGAATGACACCAAGTAAGGGTAGAGCAAAAATCGCTTGTCGACCCGTTTGAAGGCGCTGATGAGGCTTCTTTTATATTCGTCTTTTGACTTGTCCCCGAGTTTTCGGGACAGAGACATTGCCAGAGAGTCGACTTTGTCGTAGAAAAGCGGCTTCTTGTGATTCTTCAGGGTGTCGTGAAGCGCGTCAGACCGCATGTCCATATAGAGGTAGTATTTTGGCAACGTACTTGCCAAGAGTTCTCCGTCGGCAGCAAAAATATTACCGCGGTTGGCCGGAGCTTCTCTGTCGGCCTGCGTCAGCCGGGAGGCCAACTTCATCCATATCGGTCGTTCAAAGTATTGTATGTCAATTATTTTGAAAACAATTGCGGCGGCTACTGCCAGTATTATTACATACACAATACCAAATCGGAGCAATATGTCGCGGCGGTCATTGTTCATTGTCATCTATTTTTATAGCGGGTTCTGAAGATGGTTGAAGGTCAATGCCTTTGTTGGTCACTTCGACACTAACCTGTGATTGTCTGCTGATTTGCATCAGTATTGACGAGGTGGTTAGTGATTCGTATTTGGCATTGGTGAGTTGTTCTTTTAGCCGGTTTATCTTCACGATTTGTTGTTCGCAGGCAAAACGGTTGTCAATGTAGAATATTGCTATAACACAAAGCAAAAGAAAGAGAAAAATCTGCCCTCTGAAAAAATCAGTGGTCAGAATGTCTCCGCTCATCCACTTACGTAAGCTCCATTGTTTCGCTTTTTCCGTTTCTTTCGGTTGTGTGGTTTGTTCTGTCGAGTCCATGTTCGTGCTATTTTCGTTCACTAACCTTTTCTGCTACGCGTAACTTCGCGCTTCGTGCTCTCGGGTTGGTTGTTACTTCTTCGTCTGTGGGAATAATCGGTTTGTTGTTAATCGCTTTGAGGGGTGTTTGTACGTTGCCGTAGAAATCCTTTTCGATTTTGCCCTCCATATTTCCACTCCGAATGAAATTTTTTACCAGAC
>CAXXPB010000062.1:0-28764 GCA_963678825.2 uncultured Microbacter sp.
ATTCCGGAATGGTGTGCTCATCCATCCATAAAGATAAACAATAAAAAAGTGGAAGTAAAAGCCGAAAGAGGATTTGTGAAAATTGCACGAATCTGGCATTCAAACGATAAAATTCAACTTTGTTTCCCTATGGAAGCGCAGGTACAGCAGGGATATGAAACCATTTATCCGCAAACTGATTATTTTGTAAAAGGAGGCTATAAAAATGCGTTGGATACAACCATTCATAATCCATACGAATGTGTGACATACGGACCACTTTTGTTTGCATTACCAATACCGGATGTAAATCCTAATAAAGAGGTTGAACATGCAAAATTCAATTACGCACTGGATATAGATCCGGGTCATTTATCCAACCAGGTTGAAATCGTAAAAAAATCATTGACAGGAAAATGGTTCTGGCAACTGGATGCCCCGATACAGTTAAAGGTTAGGGCAAAGGAGTTTGATTGGAGTCCTACCGACGCAAATCCGCTTCCAAAAAAATTAGTGAAAGATGGTAAGTGTACAATAATTGATCTAGTACCTTACGGGTGTACGAAATTTAGAGTGGCAATGTTCCCTGCTACAGAAAAATCATGGGTTTCACTTAAAGGCCGATAGAAGTTTGTGTCAAAATGCGAATGTAAAGTGCCATTTTCTTCGGGTTTTTATTCAAGCGTATCTTCTATATTTACACAAAAAAATTTAAGGTTTGTAAGTTTTTAAGCCGCTTCTGATTAATAGATGTTTATGAGTGGTTTGTTGGAATTGTATTTACATAAAATTCTTTTTTTATCTATTCTGTTTTTTGAAGTTTGTGTTGAAGATATTATCTGCAAAATAGAAATAAAAGCCTTTTGAAGAATCTGGACGGGAAAATTGATGGTAGACTTTATATAATAGAACGAACTATTAGCTGTCAATAGCATTCAAAATAAAACCTGTTATATCATGAATCAAATAGTTAACAATAAGAAAATGAATGTTTCTTTCTTAATTCGCTCTCTGAGTGTTGCAGTGTTCCTGACTATTACAGTTGCCTCTGGGTTTGCTCATGCAGCATCAAATTCAAAAGCCGATCCGAAAGCTGTGGTAGAAGTGGGTAATGCCCGTTTTACCGTGTTGGCTCCCAATTTGATTCGGATGGAGTGGGACAGTACCCATCAGTTTACTGACAAAGCCTCTTTCTTTATTATCAACCGAAATTTACCGGTTCCGGCCTTTAAGAAAAAAGAGACCGCACAACAAGTGGTTATCAGCACTGATGCGTTGGTTTTGAAGTACAAAAAGAATACCGGTAATTTTACCGATAAGAACTTGGAAATTACATTCAAAGACGGGAAAAAGGTCGTAAAATGGATTCCGGGAATGCAAAATGCCGGAAACCTGAAAGGAACATACCGTACACTGGATAATTGTAAGGGTCAGTTATTTGATGAAAAAACACCGATTAATCTGGAGGAAGGCTTGTTGTCGACCGAAGGGTGGACAATGATTGACGACTCCAAGAATTTCTTGTTTGACGGGAGTAACTGGAATTGGGTAGAAGCCCGTCCGAATAAAAATGTGCAGGATTTCTATTTCATCTCCTACGGAAAAGATTATAAAAAAGCGCTCTGCGAATTTACTCAGATTGCCGGTAAAGTGCCCATTCCTCCAAAGTTTGCTTTCGGTTACTGGTGGTCACGTTTACTGGAATTATTCGGATGATGAGTTGCGTACTCTGGTAAGCAACTTCCACGAAAATAAAATCCCTCTTGATGTGCTGGTGGTAGATATGGACTGGCATAAGACCAAGGGCGCTTAACACATGGGACTCTTTCGGGCAATTGGCAGGCTGGACCGGTTACACCTGGGAAAAGAGCTTGTTTCCGGAGCCAAATAATTTTTTGAAATGGGTAAAAAATCAAAACCTGAAGGTGACATTGAATTTACACCCGGCTTCAGGAATTCCTGCAGACGAATATCCTTATTCTGCTTTTGCCAAAGCAATGAATTTCGATACAACTGCTCACGCTCCGATTCCTTTCGAATCGGCAGACAAAAAATACATGACCAATTTGTTTGACATTGTGTTGCATCCCATGCAAAAAGCAGGTGTAAGCTTTTGGTGGCTCGACTGGCAGCAGTGGCCGACATCGAAAAAGGTTGAGGGATTGAGCAATACCTGGTGGCTTAACTATTGTTTCTTTAGTGATATGGAGCGACAGGGAGAGCAACGTCCGATGTTGTATCACCGTTGGGGTGGTCTTGGAAATCACCGTTATCAGATCGGTTTTTCGGGTGATGTCATCATCGATTGGTCTTCACTCGAATTTCAGCCCTATTTTACATCTACTGCTTCGAATGTGTTATATGGCTATTGGAGCCACGACCTCGGCGGCCACTTCACTAAAAATCCTGATCCTGATTTTCGCGTTGATCCCGAATTGTATGTTCGTTGGATGCAGTACGGTGCATTGAGTCCGATTTTCAGAACACACTCAACGAGAGATATTCGTATTAAAAAGGACCTCTGGCTCTTCCCGTATAACTACAGAAAGGCATTGCTGGATGCAGTTAATCTGCGCTATTCTTTGGTTCCCTACATCTATACAATGGCGAAGGAAGATTATGATACCGGTATTTCTCTATGCCGTCCAATGTATTATGACTATCCCAATGCGGCAGAAGCCTATAGCTTTAAGACCGAATATATGTTTGGCGATAATTTGTTGATAGCACCCGTTGGTTCGCCAGCTAAAAATGAATTCTCGACAGTAAAAGTATGGCTTCCGGCAGGAAATGATTGGTACGAATGGAAGACCGGAACAATGCTGAAAGGTGGCCAAACGCTTGAACGTAAATTCCTGTTGGACGAATATCCTATTTATGTAAAAGCAGGATCAGTTGTCCCGATGTATGACAAAGTAGATAATCTGGAACGTCCGGTTAACGGGTTGGTTGTAAGTGTATTTCCGGGAGGTAACGCTTCTGAAAGCAAACTTTACGAGGATGCCGGTAACGACCAGGGATATCAGAAAGGGGAATTCGGCATAACGATGATGAAAAAAGAAGTTTTGCCTGACGGAAAGGTAAAGATTACCATTCTGCCGCGTAAAGGAACATATCCCGGAATGGCCGCGAAACGAGATTTGGAAATTCGTTTCTATGGTGTATCAATGCCCGAAAATATTACGGTGAATGGGCAGTCGGTGGCTTATTCTGATTGTAGTAAAGAAAATACATGGAGTTATACTGCACGGGATTTGACAGCCCATGTCACCATATCTCAGGTTGCATGCGACCAACCTTTTGAGTGTATCGTGAGTTTCCCGGCCAACGCTGTAAGTGTGGATGGGGTTGTTGGCAAAATAAGCAGACTTAAGTTGGCAACTGACTGTATTAAGAATAACTGGAACCGGGGCGATGCCTTGCCTGAAATTATTGCGTTAACCAATCAGACAGATGTACAGATTGCGTATCATCCGGAAGACTTTGCAACGTTGATTCAAACTTTCAATAAGAACTATTCTTTATTGCCGGATGCTATCCGTACAATTCCTAATGTACCGGTTTCGAAAGAAGCGATTGAAAAGAGTCTTTATTATATTGTCGAAAAATAAGCCGTTGAAAGGTTAATGATATTGTTATGAAGTTTATTGAAATCAGGATTAAAAGAATGCTATCAAGATTTTCTTATGTTCAGTTGGCGTTGATTGTGGGAGCTTTGTTGTTGTCTCCGGTTTCCAATGCGGGCAATCATGCATCTGTTTCTCAGTCTACAGATGCAGCGCGCAAACAGAAGATGGAACGCTTTATCAATGATCTTCTTAAACGTATGACTCTGGAAGAGAAAATAGGACAGATGAATCAGGTTGGTGGCACATTTGCCAATACCGGTCCTATCAATCCCCTGAGTGATCAGGGAAAGGAAATGCGAGAAGGAAAAATCGGTTCCGTGTTGAATCTTGCCAGTGTGGATGGAATCAGAAAAATTCAAAAAGTAGCTGTTGAAGAGACACGGTTGCACATTCCATTAATCTTCGGGCTGGATGTTATTCACGGGATGAAAACGATCTTCCCAATTCCATTGGGAGAAGCAGCAAGCTGGGATCTGCCGGCTATTGAACGCTCGGCTCGCATTGCGGCCATCGAAGCCTCTGCCATGGGCGTAAACTGGACTTTCGCACCCATGGTGGATATTGCCCGCGATGCCCGCTGGGGACGAATTGCCGAAGGGGCAGGAGAAGATACCTATCTGGGTGTCCGGATTGCCAAAGCACGTGTAAAAGGATTTCAGGGCGATGATTTGAGCAAGAATAATACTATTGCGGCCTGTGCTAAGCATTATGCTGCATACGGGGCGGCAATTGCCGGACGCGATTATAATGCCGTGGATATGTCGGAAATCACTTTGAGAGATACTTATCTGCCACCTTTCAAAGCGGCAGCGGATGCCGGAGCAGCCACATTTATGTCGTCGTTTAATACGTTGAATGGCGTCCCGGCTACGGCCAACGAATTTTTACTGCGTAAAATATTGAAAGGCGAATGGAACTTTAACGGTTTTGTGGTTTCTGATGCCGGAGCTGTTGGGGAATTGATTCCGCATGGCCTGGCCGCTGATGGTGTAGAAGCTGCCAGAGCCGCTGCAAATGCAGGGCTTGATATGGATATGGGAAGTAATATGTTCTTGCAGAACTTGCCCGGTTTAGTCAGTAAAGGTTTGGTCTCGGAAAAAGTAATTGATGACGCTGTTCGTCGAATATTGAGAATCAAATACGAACTTGGTCTGTTTGAGGATCCGTATCGTTATTGCGATGAACAACGTGAAAAAACAGAACTTCTCACGCCCGAACACGTAGCGGCTGCACGTGATATGGCCCGCAAATCTATTGTTTTGTTGAAAAATGAAAATCATTTGTTGCCCTTGAAAAAGAGTGTCGGAACCCTTGCTGTTATCGGCGCAATGGCCGATAACCAGGGTGATATGATCGGATGTTGGGGCGGTGGTGGTGAGGCAAAAGATGCTGTGAGCATTCTGCAAGGAATCAGATCGGCGGTATCACCCCAAACTAAAGTATTGTATGCGAAAGGGTGTAAAATTGAGGCAAATGCCCCGGAAGATTTTACACCAGCTCTGGATATTGCCCGGCAGGCGGATGTGGTTGTTATGACTCTTGGAGAATCGGGAGGAATGACCGGAGAGGCGCATTCGCGAGCCAATATTAATATTCCCGGAAATCAGGAAGCACTGTTGAAGGAGGTAATTAAACTGGGTAAACCAGTGATAGTTTTGTTGACGAATGGTCGCCCGTTGACCATTCCATGGGTTGCTGATAATGTTCCTTCAATTGTTGAAACCTGGTTTTTGGGAAGCCAGGCTGGAAATGCAATTGCTGATGTGCTTTTTGGTGATTACAATCCCTCGGGTAAGCTTCCGGTTTCTTTTCCGCGTGTGCTTGGGCAGGTACCGCTGTGTTACAGTGAATTGAATACCGGCCGCCCTTTGACGGAACATCCGGGTGATTTTTTTCGCTCCCGTTATAACGATGTCTCCAATGAAGCTCTGTTTCCATTCGGTTTTGGACTGAGCTATACCACATTTGAATATTCAAACCTGCGATTGAGTCAGTCCGTTTTGACAAAAGATGGTAAGTTGCAGGTGAGTGTAGATGTGAAAAACACAGGATCCCGGAGCGGGGAAGAGGTGGTGCAACTCTACATTCGTGACTACTATGCCTCGGTATGCCAGCCGACACGGTTATTGAAAGGCTTCAAAAAACTCGCTATTGAACCGGGACAAATGCAAACCGTAACTTTTACACTGACAACGGAAGATTTGAAATACCATAACAGTAAAATGGAATGGACTGTTGAGCCGGGTAAGTTTGGCGTATTTGTTGGTGGAAATTCGCAACATACAATTAATTCTGACTTTGTATTGAATTAATAATGAGTGTTTTGTGAGAAAATAATTATATACTGGAAATGACAATGGCTGGAAATCTACAAAAAATAGGTGCTCGAAAATTTGCTAAACGAATTACTCTCTTGTTACTGGGAGTAACTTGTCTTTCCTTAAATACGGTTGTCGCAAAAAAAACTCTTCCGGCAACAAGGGAAGGCGAGAATCCAGCAAAAATGGAGAAGTTTATTGATGACCTTCTTAAAAAAATGACACTGGAAGAGAAAGTCGGCCAAATGAACCAAGTGCTGGCTGATTATGGTGAAAATGGCCCGTTGAATGTTAACAGCGAACAAGGGAAAGATATTCGAGCAGGACGAATCGGTTCAATTTTTAATGTCGCCGGGGTGGAAAATGCACGGAAATTGCAACAATTGGCAGTAGAAAATTCCAGATTGCACATTCCTTTGATCTTTGGTTTTGATGCAATCCATGGAATGAAAACAATTTTCCCTATTCCGTTGGGTGAGGCTGCCAGTTGGGATCTTGAATCAATCGAACGTTCAGCCAGAATTACCGCTGTTGAAGCATCGGCAATGGGTGTGCACTGGACTTTTTCGCCCATGGTGGATATTGCACGTGATGCACGATGGGGGCGCATTGCCGAGGGCGCAGGTGAAGATCCGTATCTGGGATCACTGATAGCGAAAGCGCGCGTAAAAGGATTTCAGGGAGATGACCTACATAAGAATAATACCATAGCCGCCTGTGCCAAACATTATGCTGCATACGGGGCGGCAATTGCCGGACGTGATTATAATGCGGTGGATATGTCAGAGGTAACTTTGCGTGATGTCTATTTGCCTCCTTTCAAAGCGGCCGTTGATGCAGGAGCGGCCACTCTGATGTCATCTTTTAATACCTTGAATGGAGTCCCGGCTACGGCCAATGAATTTTTACTGCGCGATATTCTAAAAAAAGAATGGGGCTTTGATGGTTTTGTTGTGTCGGATTTCGAGTCGGTGAAAGAGTTGGTTGCCCATGGTTATGCCGCTGACGGGGCTGATGCAGCACGGTTGGCTGCTAATGCAGGCTTGGATATGGAAATGAAAAGCGAACTTTTTAGAAAAGAACTGGCAAAATTAGTGGAAAAGGGTGTTGTTTCGGAGAAAGTACTTGATGAGGCTGTTCGGAGAATTTTGAGAATAAAGTATAAACTCGGATTATTCGACGATCCTTACCGTTATTGTAATGATAAACGTGAAAAAACAGAGCTTTTGACTCCCGAACATGTGGCAGCGGCACGCGATGCAGCCAGAAAGTCGGTTGTGTTACTTAAGAATACAAACAATCTGTTACCTCTGAAGAAAAATATAGGTACTCTGGTCGTGATCGGAGCAATGGCTGATAGTCAGTCTGATATGTTCGGCTGTTGGGGCGGGGTAGGAGAGGCAAAAGACGCAGTCAGTATCTTGCAGGGAATAAAAGCGGCTGTGTTGCCTCAAACGAAAGTGCTGTATGCCAAAGGCTGTGAAATCAATGCAAAAGAACCGGAAGATTTTAGTACAGCATTATCGGTTGCAAAACAGGCTGATGCGATTGTAATGACAATGGGAGAATTAGCGAGTATGAGCGGAGAGGCTCAGGCTCGTTCCAATATCAATATTCCCGGCAATCAGGAAGCATTGTTGAGAGAATTGCTTAAACTGGAAAAACCTGTTGTCGTACTATTGACAAATGGTCGTCCTTTGGCCATCCCCTGGGTTGCGACTAATGTTCCTGCGATTGTTGAAACCTGGTTTTTAGGAAGTCAGGCTGGTAATGCTATTGCCGATGTGCTGTTTGGAGATTATAGCCCTTCAGGTAAACTTACAGTTTCATTTCCACAGGTGGTAGGGCAGGAACCTTTCTTCTATAATCAGTTGAGTACAGGTCGCCCATTGGCAGAAAACCCCGACGATATGTTCCGTTCGAGGTATAATGACGTCTCAAATGATGCCGTATTTCCATTCGGCTTTGGGTTAAGCTACACTACATTTGAATATTCAAATCTGCGATTGAGTCAGAATGTTTTAGCAAAAGGAGGAAAAATACAAGTGAGTGTTGATGTGAAAAATACAGGTTCACGTTTAGGCGAAGAAGTGGTGCAGATGTATATCCGGAACTACTGTGCATCGGTTTGCCAGCCGATACGGTTATTGAAAGGATTCAAGAAACTGGCTATTGAACCGGGACAAGCACAAACCGTAACGTTTACGTTGACACCGGAAGATTTGAAATACCATAACAGCAAAATGGTGTGGACCGTTGAGCCGGGTAAATTCGGTGTGTTTGTGGGAGGAGATTCTCAACATACAATGAATAAAGAATTTACATTGAAATAGATAGTCATTCGAACGTTTGATGAGATAAATTAAAAAGAGTATGTCAGAATTAGATCAAATAGTAGATAGTTTCGATGTTGAAGGCGGAGTCAAAAAAATAGCGCCTTTTGGAGAAGGGCATATTAATTCGACCTTTAAAGTTGACATGACGGATGGTGCTCCTGCTTATGTACTGCAAAAAATCAATCACGCTATTTTTCGGGATGTTGATTTGCTGCAGAATAATATAAAACGAATTACGGATCACATTCGTGCTAAACTGATTGAAAACAGAGAAGCTGACATCGACAGGAAGACGTTGACGATAGTTCCGGCAAAGGATGGGGAGCTCTATCACTTTGATGGAGAAAGCTATTGGCGAATGATGCTGTTGATCGCCGATTCTTATACGTTGGATGAGGTTTCTACCGAAAGTGCTCTTTGTGCTGGAAAGGCTTTCGGAGAGTTTCAGCGCTTGCTGTCCGATTTGCCGGGTGAGCCGTTGGGTGAGACAATTCCTGATTTTCACAATATGGAATTCCGGCTGAAGCAGTTCCGTGAGGCGGTGGCTGGCGATGCGGTTCATCGTTTGGAACAGGTAGCGGACTTAGTCGATGAGATAGAGCGAAGAGCTCCTGAAATGTGTGTTTGCCAAACGTTATTTAGTGAAGGTAAATTACCAAAGCGCATCAATCACTGCGATACTAAAGTGAACAATATGCTTTTTGACAAAGAAGGCAATGTTCTTTGTGTTATTGATCTCGATACCGTGATGCCGGGATTTGTAGTCTCCGATATTGGCGACTTTATGCGGACGGCCGGGAATACGGGGAAAGAAGATGACGAAAATCTGGATCAGGTAAGTTTCAATATGGAGATTTTCCGGGCATACACAACCGGATATCTTGAGGTGGCTAAAAAATTCCTTACTCCCGTGGAAATCGGATTATTGCCCTTCGGCGCCAGGTTGATGACTTATATGCAGTTGGTACGCTTCTTAACTGACTATTTGAATGGAGACGTGTATTACAAGATTCATTATCCGGAGCATAATCTGCAACGGTCGAAGGCGCAATTCAAACTGTTGTTGTCAATTGAAGACAATTATAGAGAGATGCAGCTTTTTGTCAATGGTTTAGAAATTTGATAATTGATAATTGATAATTGCAGTGTCAAATTGATATTGTATCGGTTTGACACAAGTAGAGTAGTTATTTGTCTTACAGACAAAGCGAATGTTTTTAATAGGTTAATGAAACAAGGCCACTGCGATGATGCAGGGGCCTTTGTTTTTTTGTCCGGTATTTGTTTCTGGTGTAAGTCCCGCATATGCCTTTATTATCGTAGGTCATTTCTGCTAATGGATATCGAAGCGCTCTGCCTGAGGTCACATTATTACCCTAAAAAACAAACCGTGACCTGAAATTACTTCGGGCCACGGCTCTTCACTTTCTCTTTAGATTACTGTTCTGAATTTATCTCAGATTCAGGAACATTTTGATTGTCATTGTGCTATATTCTGAAGGAGCGACATCACGTCGCCCCTTTCTTTCCAAAATTCGTCCGCCTTTAATTTTCTCTGGCGAACATTACAACTGAAGTGTTATGTGTTTTTCTCTGAATACAAGCGAAAAACAGTCTTGAATTCTCTTGTATTTTTTGTTTGCCTTTTAATCTTGTAATAATGTGTTAACCAACACAACGGCACAAAGGTAAAGGGAAGGAGTCAAACCGATGGCGTAAATTTCGACAAATTGCACTGTTTGTTTTTTCTATTTCAATAACTAAATATTGATTTTTGTTGTTTGAGGAAAGATACACTAATGATTGTAAAGTATTGAGTGTTTAATGCGCAAAAAAGATTTGTTTAAGACTTACGATAAAACATTACTCATTTTTTTGATGTGTTCTCTTTGTGTCTTGAAGTATTCGGTTCTTTGAATCTCTCCGCTTTGTGTAATCAGCGTCGAATAGCGTTTAAGTGTTTCTATCCAGTATTTTTGTTCCCGACATATTTCGCTGTTTTCAGAATTAATGCCATTGATGGAGAATATGCGAATGTGGCAAAATTCGTAACTGTCAGATTCCAGGTGTGCATAAGGGGTCTCAAATTCTATATTGGAAAGGTATATGGATATAGCATTGCCGTTGCTGTATCGGCCTGAAATTGTAAGACTTTCAATTTCATTCAGTAATGCCAGAAGTTCCTCCTGGATAAGTGATAGATCCGGGCGGGTAATGAGATCCAGTTTTACAAAATAGTCAATGTCTTTTATAAAGGCAAGAAAAACGCTCCAGTCTAAGATAACGCAGGACTGTTTTATCTCCCGGAACGCAAAAATATATTTTTGGTTGCATTCCTTTACTCCGGCGGGAAGAGTGAAGCCTGAAAAACGAAGAGTGTCGGAATTTATATTGCGCTGATATAGCCACTTGTACAGGCTGAAACGAGCCAGGTTATCATAATTTAGATAAAAGCTCCAAGGAAGGATATTGAACGCAATTCTCGATTCAGAATTAGAATGCATATTTATCCGTTCAAGGTGGCGGGTTGTGTTGAGTAGCATTTGTTTAAAGCTTTCGATAGGGTCGGGGCTTTTCTTTATGCTTAATTCAACCAGCACTTTGTCGGTGTTAGTCGCGCCCACGATGTTATCTAGCGAAAGGTTGAGCGTACGTGCTATTTTGGCTACTTCATCAAACGAAAACAAAACATCTCCCCTTAAGCGACGGTAAACCGCTTCTTTGCCGGTTGATAATATGTCGGCAAGGAAAGAAGCCGTGCTTTGTCCTGCGGGGACACACTCTTCGATAGTAGATATAAGTCGTTGGTTGAGTGGATTTTTCATGTGTCCGATTCTTTTTCTCTTTAAGTGTAGCTGTTATGCAAAAATGATTGTTAAATCCTTTTGTTTACGGGCTTACAATTGGTATGATATTGTGCAAAGCTAATAAACAAATTCTTTGCACCACGTGTAAATGGAACCCTTTATGACCAATTGAATTGATCACAATTTTATTTTGCTGATTTATACATCTTGCATTTATTTGGTAGTATGGTAAATTACAGTCAATTCGAAATTACTTATTCATTTTAATTTTTATCTGGCAAAAAGATAAGAGCTTTGATCGCAATTTGATTCGCTACACAAACATACTTTTTTGTATTGAATTTATTGTTGTGAAATACGTGTATTTGATGGGCATTCGTTTCTATATTCGAAAATATACTAATTATTGGTTTCGAAAAACGAAACATTACTTTGAAAGCGAAGGTGTTGTGATACTTATTGTAGCAATTACCAGCCTGATGGATAATTGATAGGATAAATTGGTATGTCAATTTCCAACTTTCTTAAATATATTGTGATGACATTATCGAAATCATTTTGATCTTTCATTATCTTCTCTCATGGAGCTTCTTTTTAGCTTTGGAGAAGCTAAATTATATTGATAAGAAAATGTCAAGACGACTTCGGTATATAGCAAAGAAAAAATTAACAAAAAGGAGGCTGTTTTCAAAGGGAATTTGTAGATTTGAAGGTTGAAAAATAGTGGAAATTATATATATGGACAAAAAGAGCGAACAAAAAGAATAGATTGTAAACGGATTTTATGTTTGACGATGATTTTGAAAATAGGCACGCACGGTTGCAGAATATGCCGGTGTATCAAAAGGTTGTGGAAATCCATGATCTGGTGAGGGATATTTGTGAGTTGATAGATGATGGAGATGAACTGTTGAATAGTCTGAAGTGGCAATTGTTGGACGATGCTTGTATGCTCAGTGTTAAGATTGCCGGAGCTGAAGCGGGTGATTTTACGACATTCGCATGGAGTGTGCCACGCTGATACGAAAATCGGCAATGAGCTTGTATGTGAGTATTCACTCGTTACGAATGTATGGTTTTGAGCATACAGAATACTACCTTATGGTGCGGGCAAAAATACGGGAGTTCCGCAAGCTATTTGTGGCGTGGGTAGCCGGTTTTGATAAAACCAACTATATTGCCGACCGTTGGGGATTGTTTAATCCTCCCGGAGTGGATGTGCCCGATGACGATGAGGATGAAAATAACGATATAGACTGGGAGAAGTACGATTTCCCAGAGGATGATGACGAGTAGAATGAATTTCTCACATCATCATATATAGCAGAAAGATAGATACATGAATAAACAGATAAAAGCAATCCTGTTCGATATGGACGGAGTGTTGGTCGATTCGGAAGAGTATATTTTCGAGGCGGCACGCTTGATGTTTGCCGAACACGGTGTGCATGTGAAATTCGAAGACGCCTTGCCCTTCGTGGGAACGGGCGAAAATAGCTACATAACCGGTATTGGCAGAGCAAATGGCTTTGAGGTGGAGATAGAACGCGATAAGGCGCGCACCTATCAGATTTACGGTGAGATAACTCACGGCAAGCTGAAATCCCTGCCCGGTACCGAAACCTTTATACAACAATGCAGACAGCGCGGACTGAAACTGGCAGTGGCCAGCAGTGCCGACCGGGTGAAGATAGAGATCAACCTGCGGGAGATCGGCGTGCCTGCCGGTACGTTCGATGCTATCGTGAGTGGCGAGGAGGTGGAGCGTAAAAAGCCCTTCCCAGATATCTACCTGCTGGCGGCGAAAAAACTGGGAGTATCACCCGATGAGTGTCTGGTGGTGGAAGATGCCGTGAGCGGGGTGGCAGCCGCCAAGGCAGCCGGCGCCAGGTGTCTGGCTCTGACAACTAGTTTCCCGGCAGCGAAACTGTCCGCCGCCGATCAGATTGCCGATTCGCTGGAAATCGGGTTGGATGAAGTGATCGGGTAGGGAGCGGCAGATATACATGCAAGGCCCAACCATATCCACGGCATCATCCGAATTGCCCGGAACGTCCGTAGGGGCGAAAAACATTTCGCCCGAAAATAGAACGAAAAACGAAACGTTCGGGATAGGGGTGAAAAACATTTCGCCCCAATTCCCACGAAACAGGCATGCCGGATAACGGGGCGAAAAATTTTTCGCCCTAACGACGCGAACCGTCGAAATCCCGCAAAATGGAACGAGGATAAATTTTATCCATAGAAGAGACAATAGATAAAAATATATACATGAAAAGAATAATTGTAAGTGCCTGTGTTGTTGTATTGATGGCAGGTGTGAGCGTGTCTGCACAGCAAACGGCGCCGAAGGATGCCCCAAAAGTGGTAGTGACCGATAGCGAGAAAACGCTTCATTCGCAGTGGCAGGGCAAGCGGGTGGCCTATCTGGGTGACTCGATGACCGACAAGCGCCGTGTGGGTACTACCTGCGTTTACTGGGAATATCTCAGCGAATTGCTGGGCATGGAACCGTCGGTTTACGGCATTAGCGGCAATATGTGGGACGGCATTTACCGGCAGGCTCTGAAACTGCACGAAGAGAAAGGAACTGATGTGGATGCTATCCTGATTTTCGCGGGAACTAACGATTATAATCACAACACCCCGATCGGCCAGTTTTTTACAGAGACCACGAAACAGACCAACTATAACGGTACTGATGTAACACGTAAATATCGTACGCCGGTAGTTAACGACACCACCTTTTGCGGACGTATCAATAAAGTGATGTCGTATCTCAAGGCCAATTATCCGCAGCAGCAGATCGTTATCATGACACCCATTCACAGAGGATATGCCAAATTCAGCGAAAAGAACGTGCAACCCGACGAGAATTACAGCAACGGACTCGGTTTGTATATTGACACCTATATAGATGTGCTGAAACAAGCTGCTTCCTACTGGGCGGTGCCGTTGATAGATCTTTATTCGCTGAGCGGGCTTTATCCCCTGGCTGATGCGCAGGCTCAATATTTTCATGACAAGGATACCGACCGCTTGCATCCCAATGCGGCAGGCGATTATCGTTTGGCAAAGACCATCCAGTATCAATTTCTGTCATTACCCTCTACTTTTGTAGGAAAATAAAAAATATGATAATCCGCATAATGACCTGACTGTCTTTCTACGCCAAAGGCGTAACCCAAGAGTAACGCCCCGATTCATCGGGGTGCAATTGCAAAGATGGTCAATATACTCCCTGAACCGCGTAGCGGTATCCCGTTTGCAGGAAAACGCTTACAGCGTTATGTGAAAAATGCGACATTCCTCCCTGTCGGGATAAATCCCGACGTTATTATTGGGACAACACCTCCGGTGTTTACCGGTCACTTTGCGGATAATCATTAAAATAGAACGACTATGTCAGTAATAATGGAATTTGCCATGTTCCCCATGGACAAAGGGGTGCATGTAAGTCAGTATGTGAAACGGGTGGTGGAGATGGTGGATGCACTGCCTTTTCAAAGTCAGTTAACAGCCATGGGGACTATAGTGGAATGCGATACCATGGATGAATGTCTGGAAGTGCTTTCCAAAGCCAATGCGTTGCTGGAAGCTGTCGCCGACCGGATTTACTGTACGGCAAAGTTTGACAACAAGCCGGGAAAGGCGGGGCAGATGAATCATAAGATAGAAGCCGTTCGGGGAAAATAGGGGCATTTTTATAGTTGAAAATTTAACGGAAAGGGAGGCTTAATGGTCTTCCTTTTTTGTAATTTTGACTAAAACGCGTTTTGAGGTGCTCTTTTTTAATGAAAATGTAATTTTAGGGGTTGCCTTTAGAATTTATAAAGATTATCTTTGTGCGCTTTCCAATAAGAGTGTTTTTGTATTTTTAAGATCCCATGATTGAACACGAAGAGTTCATAATAACCCAGCTGAAAGAGGGAAACGAGAGTGCCTACAGGTATCTCTACGACAAATATTACGTGAGGCTGTGTCGCGTAGCCAAACTCTACACGGGTGATAATTATGTGTCAGAAAACCTAGTGGGGGATCTTGTCTTTTACTTGTGGGAAAACCGCGAAAATATCTCCATTCACTCTTCTCTCAGTTCTTACCTGTTTACTTCCATTCGCAACCGTTGTCTCAATTACCTGCAACAATCGAGTGTGGTACACGAAGCACGTTTGCCATCTGCTTCAACCGAGATGCTCGAAAATATGTCCGTCGAACCCGAAAGCTCTCCTTTGGGTGTTATTATCGAGCAGGAACTGGAACAAAAAATCAACGATTCGATAGAACATTTACCTGTAGAATGTCGTAATGTATTTAAGCTTAGTCGATTCGAGAATCTTAGTTACGATGAGATTGCCGAGCGGCTTGACATTTCTTCCAACACGGTGCGTTACCATATTAAAAATGCGCTATCCACCCTGCGTACGAATCTGCGGGAATATATGACCTTGTTCTTTTGAGGCGATTCTTCGTTGAAAAAAAACAACACCCGTTGTTTTTTAACATTTATGGACTACCCGAACCATTTTTTTACTTGTCTTTACTATTAGAATGCAAATCATGAATAATTCAGAATTGACACAAGACCAGATTGATTCCACCATTATTAATGTATTGGGTGGAATTGCAAATGCAGCCGAAGAAGAATCTTTACGGCAATGGATGGTAGAAAGTAATGCCAACCAAAGCTATTATATGCAGATGCGTGACATTTGGGACAGTACGTCTTCCGATTCGGTATCGTTCAATAAAGATACGGCGTATCGCAGATTCAAAACCCGGGCGGCAGCACAGGAAATGTCAGAGGATAAGAAAAAATCGTTTGCGTTTGTGCGGTTTACGCGGTGGGCTGCAGCAGTAGTTATTGCGTTTGTGTTGGGGAGTGTAAGTGTGTATGTGTTAAACCGGTATGCTCAGAGTACCAATCTCTATTCGGTAACTGTACCTTTAGGGTCTAAATCGAAAATAGAACTTCCTGACCATACAACGGTGTGGCTTAACGCAGGCAGTAAATTGAGTTACGCGCAGGATTTTGCAAAACGCAGTCGTAAGGTTTCGCTTGAAGGAGAAGCTTATTTTGAAGTGGCAAAAAATCCGCATATGCCTTTTACGGTGAACGGAAAAGAGATGGCCGTGAAAGTGCTGGGAACAAAATTCAATGTACGTTCGTACAGAGAAGATCCTACAGTGGATATTACCTTGCTCGAAGGTTCAATTAGTCTGACAAACCATTTGGCCGAAAACACGGTTCCCTGTTTGCTGAAGCCCAATGAGAAGGCAACCCTGAACAAACAAAACGGGCAGATGACGATTGAAAAAGTACAGGCTTCCGACTGGAGTGAATGGACACGTGGCAAGCTGGTGTTTGACGCAGAACGCTTTGGTCAGATTATCCGCCGTCTTGAAAGAGAATACAATGTGAGCATCAATGTAAAAGACAGTGATTTGCTGAATCGTAAATTTTACGGTGATTTCCGCAAGGCACAGTCGATACAGGAAATTTTTGATATTATGACAGCAGGTAATCAGTTTCATTATAAATTTAAAGAAAGTGTGATTATCGTTACCAAATAGCTTTATTATCTACCTTATAATTGAATACTAACCTTATAAAACACTCAACTTATGCCTAAGACATAACCCTTCCTCATAAAAAAATGCCGGACGATGTTGCAGCATCCCCCGGCAGGCTCGTTCTGGCGAACGATTGTTGTTTTAGATTCCGCAAAGCTACAAAAACTTTCCGAAACTCAATCAACATCAATTTATTGGATTATCCGACAGGGGCTCTCCCTGAAACGGACTGGTATTTCCTTGCCTATTCCGAAGTAATCAGGTAAGTATCTGGATGAATAGTTAAATTTCAGTCTATTAATTGATTATGTAGCTAAATTCTTATCGTATCAACTCCTTTTTATACAGATAAAACGATAAGTATTTCAAACTTCCATTAACACAAAATCATTTTCGTATGAAAAAACTCAGGTATTTTTTATTTTTGCTGGTGCTCGTTATGGCAACATCTGCGTTTGCTCAGCAAAAAAAAGTAACGCTTTCGCTTGAAAAAGTGACGGTAAAAGCGGCTTTAGAAGCTTTGAAATCACAGAGTGGACTGTCGTACTGGTTTGATGCCAACGATGTTAATATGCAAAAAGTAGTGTCAGTCAACGTAAACGGTAAATCGGTTGACGAAGCATTAAAAGTGATCCTACAGGGACAAGATGTTCGTTTCGAAGTGAAAAATGACCATATTGTCATTACAAAAGTAACTGCACAATCTCAAAAAGCCTCTGAATCACAGGCTTTCGGAGAACCCCGAAGAGTATCAGGAAAAGTCATAGATGAAAAAGGAAATCTGTTGCCGGGCGTAACGGTAATGGTAAAAGGTACTTCTACGGGGACAATTTCGGACGTGAACGGACATTACGAATTGAACAAAGTGCCTGCCGGCGCTACTCTGGAATTTACCTTTGTAGGAATGACCAGCCAAACCGTCAAAGTAGGCAGTCAGTCTCAGGTGAATGTTACACTGAAAGAAATGGATACCAAGCTGAATGAAGTTGTAGTTGTCGGATACGGAACAACAACTAAAAAAGGTCTTGTGTCATCTGTTACTTCGGTGAAGACAGACGAACTGAACAAAGGTGCCATTACCGATGTTGGCCAATTGTTGCAGGGTAAAGCTGCCGGTTTGAACGTAACGGTAAGTGGCGACCCTACCCGCAAATCGAGTGTGATTCTGCGTGGTACATCAACATTGAACAGTTCGATGGAACCATTCTATGTAATTGACGGTATTCCAGGAGCAGACATTTCGCTGGTAGCTCCTGACGATATTGAAACTATCGACGTATTGAAAGATGCGGCTGCTACTTCTATTTATGGTAACCGTGCTGCCAATGGTATAATTATGGTAACCACTAAAAAAGGGAAAAAGGGTGTGACTCATATTTCATACAATGGCTATGCCGGTATCGAAAATGTGACCAACAGCCTGAAACTGATGAACGGATCTCAACTGCGTGATTTTTGTAAAACAACCAGTCAGAACCTGACAGAAGATACCGGTGCCGACACTGATTGGCAAAAGTCCATTCAGCGTAGTACTGCTTACTCTACCAATCACAACCTTTCATTTAACGGTGGTGGCGATCATAACAGCTATAGTGCAAGCTTGAACTACTCGAACAAACAGGGTATTATCCAGACAAGTAACCAAAGTAAGATTGTTGCCCGTGTAACTTTTGACCAATACGCTTTCAATGATAAGGTGAAATTCGGTTTGTCGGTTGCAAATGCAAGAGTTGTGTCTGACTACGTTCCATTGTTGGGTGCTGTGTTGTACCAGACAGCTTATCACTTGCCAACTTCACCGGTAAAAAATGCGGATGGTTCTTATTTTGAAAACTTCACAAAGAATGGCTATTTCAACCCTTCAGCTATTATTAATAATGCTCAGAGCCAATCTAAAAACAATAACCTGATTGCAGCATTTACCATCAATGCAAAATTACCTTTCGGTCTTACTTATGACATGAGCTTGTCATATCAGAATTATAATGCACTGTATGGTGAATACTACAATTCCTATTTGTATCAGTACAATGGATCTGTGTTCTACAACAACCCTGATCCTCCCAGCACACGTTCAATTGTGACATTCCAACCGGGTGGTTCTGCAATGAGAAATAATTATCAGACCACTAATCAGGTTTTTGAAAACTGGCTGACATGGACTCGTACCTTTGGAGCTCATTCTATCAATGCAGTTCTTGGTTATTCTTTCCAGAACGATATTTATGGTGATGGTTTCCAGGCAACAAATGCAAATTTCCCTGTAAACAATATGAGCTTTAATAACCTTGCGCTTGGTAACTATTCTACTATTAATGGCTACAGAGTTGATTTTGGTTATGATCAGGCTTACTCTAAGACTCGTTTGATTTCAAATTTTGGCCGTTTGAACTATAACTATAACGACAAATATTATCTGCAAGGATCATTGCGTCGTGATGGTGGTTCTGTATTCGGTAAGAACAATCGTTGGGGTTACTTCCCTTCGGTGGGTGTGTCCTGGAGAGCTGGTCAGGAAAGCTTTATCCAGAAAATGAATGTTTTCTATGACCTGAAATTCAGAGGTAGCTACGGTGTAACCGGTAACTCTACAGGTTTCAATGCTTATACAGCACAGTTCCTTTCCGGGCCAATGGGTAGCTTCAATTACAACGGTGGCTCAATGATGTCGTATGGTCCTAATAAAGCGGCTAATCCTGATCTGAAATGGGAAAAAACAGCAACGACAAACTTCGGTTTGGATGCTTCCCTTTTACAAGGAAAATTGAGCTTTACATTCGACTGGTACAACAAAAATACTACCGATATGATTTATTGGTATGATGCAGATATTCTTCTGGTTCCTGCTGCTGGCCTTTGGGCTAATGGTGGTAGTATTAATAACAAGGGTATTGAATTCAGTATTTCGGCTACTCCGGTTAAAACAAAATCGTTTACCTGGAAAACAAGCCTTAATCTGGCTCACAACAAAAATACCATTACAGGTCTTTCCAATCCTTATTTCTCAGGTGGCGACTCAATTCGTTATACACAGCCTGACGGTGGCGGACAAACCGGAAGCACTTTGCAGATTCGTAAGACCGGACAACCATTGGGACAGTTCTTTACACTCATTTATATGGGCAAAGACGACAAAGGAGTTTCTCAATATTTGGGTAAAGACGGTAAGCCGACAACCAATCCTACTACATCCGATTATCGTTATGCCGGTAACCCTCAACCGAAGCTGAACTATGGTTGGTCTAATAGCTTTACCTATAAAAACTTTGATTTGAGTATCTTCCTGCGTGGTGTGTATGGCAACAAAATATTCAACGCAACGCGTGCAGATTTGTTCCGTCCTTCAACAGCTGCTTACACCAATATTTTGGTTGACGCCGCAAATGAATCGGCAAAAGATGGAAATGCGTTCAGATATTCTTCCCGCTTTATTGAAAGTGGCAGCTATCTGCGTTTGGAAAACATGACATTAGGATATACCTTCAAGAAACCTATAAAGTATATCGAAAATGTTCGTCTTTACACTACAGTAAACAACCTGTTTGTAATCACCAAATACACAGGAGTGGATCCTGAAGTAAATATGGGTGGTATGTCCCCGGGTATTGATTCTAACAACTTCTATCCCAAAACAAGAACCATTTTGTTTGGAGTCAATGTCAATTTTTAATATATAAAATCCTTGTAAAGGAGTTTATAACTACTAAAATCTTCGTGTGAACCGAATCCCGTTTTGACGGGAGAGTTCCATGTGGCATTAGTGTAAAAATAAAATATAAACACATGAAAAAGAGATTTAAATACATATTGTTTTCGGCTTTAATGTCGACTCTTCTGGTATCATGTTATGATATGGATGTGCCTGTCACAACCCAGATTACTCCGGATACATATCCGAAAGATTCCGCTCAGTTTGTAGCGTCTGCAGGTGTTGTGTATGCTGCTTTGAGAGGTAACTACGCGATGGATTATTATTTTGTTACGGAGCTGAGTAGCGACGAAGCCATATTGCCCGCTCGCGGAGGTAACTGGTATGATAATAAGGGATACCGGAATTTCCACTATCATGAATGGACTCCTGACTACGGTTGGGCTGTAAGTTGCTGGGACTGGTTGTCTCGTATTATCGGATATGATAATCAGACGATGTATATTCTGCAATCGAACATGCCGGAAGGTAATCTCAAAAACCGGATGATGTCTGAATTGAGAATGGTACGTGCTCTTGGATACTTTTATATGATGGATCTTTATGGTAATGTGCCTATTGTAACAACTTATGGCGATTTTGAACAAAAAGCCAAAACGGATCGCAAAGAGGTATTTAATTTCATAGAGAGCGAAATCAAAGCCTGTTTGCCTAATCTGACAACGACAGTTAACGCTGTGACATACGGTTATCCTACCAAGTATATGGCTTATGCACTGTTGGCTAAGATGTACCTGAATGCGGAATACTATACAGGTACAAAGCGGTATGATGATTGTATTGCTGCCTGCGATAATGTTATAACTTCAGGCAAATATACACTGGCAACCACGAGCAACTATTTGCAAATGTTCTATCCGAACAACGGACCTTCTACTCCGGAATTCATCTTTGCTATTCCTTTCGATCCGTCATATACGGCATTGGGTGGAACTAATGGTATGATGTACCGTGCACGTTACGATGTTCCCCGTTCGGAAAAGGCGAAGTTCGGACTGCCATTTACTCCAAGTGCTCCGGAAAGTACCTTGCCTGAGTTTTATGCCAACTTTGATGATCCGAATGATATCAGAAATAAACAATGGTTGACCGGATTGCAATATATGAATGATGGCGTGACCCCGATTATGGTAACGGTTAAGAAAAAAGCATACGATCAATATTATTCAGGAGGTGATCCTGATGCTAATATGACTTATCAGGTTAACTTAACTCCTAACATTGTACTACGTCTGGATTCAATATTGTTTGATTGCGGAAACGACGAGATTGCATGGAATATGGGTTATCGTAACATCAAGTTCTATCCTGATGCTTCATCGACCAGCCGTAACCAAAACAACGACATGCCGGTATTCCGTTATTCGGACATTCTGTTGATGAAAGCCGAAGCTATCCTTCGTGGTGGCAATGCAACTAACGGACAAACAGCTTTGTCATTGGTGAACGATGTACGCAGTAAGAGAACAACCTCTACTCCGTGGGTGGCTGTTACTCTCGACGATTTGTACAAAGAAAGAGCTCGCGAATTTGCGTATGAAACATGGCGTCGTAACGACATGATTCGTTTCGGTAAATTTGAAGGCAAATGGGGCTTTAAGAAAGATGCACGCGAGAGTCGTCGTATTTTCCCGATTCCAACGGCTGCAATGATAAAGAACCCAAAACTGACACAGAATCCAGGTTATTAATTAGATTGATTTAATATTTAAGGCTGTTGACTTTGTGATGCTGAGTTGTGTTGTTGCGGGTCGGCAGCCTTTTGTTTATCGAACATTTTGAGAAAAGATTACTGTTTTAAGCTAAAGGTATTTATATATTGATTTGATCATGCAACAGGAAAAAGGGATACAACCCACACGTCTTTTATCGTTGGATGCACTTCGCGGTTTCGATATGATGTGGATTATCAGTGGCGAAATTATTATTCATGCTTTGGCAAAAGCTTCCGGCGATCCGGTATCTCAATGGATGTCCGACCAGTTGCATCATACGCCGTGGAACGGATTCACCTTCTACGACATGATCTTCCCGTTGTTTATCCTGATTGCCGGGGTATCGATGCCGTATTCTTATGGTAAAAAGCTGGAAGGAAAAGAAAATGAGGCTCTTCGAAGTGCCAAACGACACGCATACAGAGATTTAATCAAACGAACACTGATTTTGATTGTGTGTGGTATGGTGGTAAATAAAGCCCTTCAATTCAACGGTTACGAACAAACCCGTTTCGCCAGTGTGCTGGGGCGTATCGCTTTGTCCTGTTTCTTTGCCGCTATTATTTTTATGAACTGCGGGTTGCGGACGCAGATTGTTATTTTTCTTACATTGCTGATAGGTTATTGGATTTTAATGATAACAGTGCCGGTGCCGGGTTATGGTGCCGGAGATTTGACGAAGGAAGGAAATCTGGAGGGGTATTTCGACCGGCTCTTTTTGCCGGGTAAGTTGCACCGCGTAGTGTACGACCCCGAAGGAATTCTTTCAACCATCCCGGCTATCGGAACGGCCATGCTGGGAGTATTTACCGGACAGTTTCTGCGTAGGGAATTTGCTTCCATCACGCCATTTAAGAAGAGCCTGATGATAGGCGGAGCCGGTGTGGTACTGATGGGTCTCGGCTTACTCTGGGATTTCGTTTTTCCAATCAATAAAAATATGTGGACCAGCTCGTTCGTGCTATTTGCCGGAGGACTGAGTCTGGTATTCCTGTTCGTGTTTTATCTTGTGATCGACGTGTGGGGCCTGAAAAAATGGTGTATGCCATTCGTTTGGATTGGCACCAATTCCATTCTTATTTACATGGCTGCTCACGGAGTAATCGACTTCAAATATACCTCGACTTTCCTGTTTGGTGGCATGGTTCAATCTTTGTCTGAAGCCTGGCAGGAGGTGTGGATCGGTACCGGAATGCTGGCGTTGCAACTGGTATTGCTTTATTTTCTGTACAAAAAGAGATGGTTTCTGAAAGTGTAGGTCATTGCCTGAAACACGATTGTAAAGACGTTGCATGCAACGTCTCTACTGATGGATCAAAAATCTATTTTACTAACCAAAATTGTATGCTTTTATGACAACTTTCAGAAACCTCTTTTTGTTTTTATTGCTTACGGCCGGATTAGCTGCTCAGGCTACCGGTTTGTCTGTAGATGCCTCCCGGACATTGATAAAACGTATTTTGCCGGCTCATGCCGACAAATTTATAGTGGAATCGTTGACTGACAATAATGGTAAAGACGGTTTTGAATTGTCGTCCCGCGGCAATAAAATAGTGCTGGCCGGTAACGACGGTGTTGCCGTCGCTTCGGCGCTTTATTACTACCTGAACGAATATTGTCATTGCCAGATTACCTGGAACGGTGTGAACTTGAACCTTCCGGCACAACTGCCGAAGATCGACAAAAAAATAACAAAATCATCTCCTTACGATTATCGCTATTACCTCAATTATTGTACCTACAACTATAGCATGAGCTGGTGGGACTGGAACCGTTGGGAGAAGGAAATCGACTGGATGGCGTTGCACGGTATCAATATGCCACTGGCCATTACGGGCGAAGAATACGTCTGGAACGAAGTGTACAAGGATATGGGTTTTACTGGTAAGGAATTAGAAAATTTCTTCTGCGGTCCGGCTTATTTTTCGTGGTTTTGGATGGGCAATCTGGACGGGTGGGGTGGCCCGCTGCCTCAGTCGTGGATGAACCGTCAGAAGGATCTTCAACTCAAAATTCTGCAACGTGAACGCGAACTGGGCATGAAGCCTGTGCTTTCGGCCTTTACGGGTCACGTCCCGGCAGCTTTCAAAGAACGTTTCCCCAATGCGAAACTGAAACAAACCAACTGGAACAATAGTTTTGCCGATACCTATATTCTCGATTCGGAAGATCCGTTGTTTGCTGAAATCGGAAAGAAATATCTCCAAAAACAAACCCAACTGTTCGGTACCGATCACCTTTACTCAGCTGATACTTTTAATGAAAACGAACCGCCGTCCAACGACCCGGAGTTCCTCTCTAAACTGAGTGCCCGGGTGTACGAAGGAATGCGTCAGACCGATCCGGAGGCGGTGTGGGTAATGCAGGGCTGGCTATTTTTTAGTGATCGAAAATTCTGGAACGCTCCGCAGGTGAAAGCATTGCTGGATGCCGTGCCTAACGATAAAATGATTTTGCTCGACCTGATTACCGAGTACGAACCGGTATGGAAGCGCACCGAAGCCTATTACGGAAAGCCATGGATATGGAATATGTTGCACAATTTCGGGGGCAATATCAGCCTCTTCGGACACATGGAGAATGTGGCGACCCAGCCGGCAGCAGCTCTTGCCGATCAAAATGCAGGAAAACTGAAAGGCATCGGATTGACGATGGAAGCCATCGAGCAGACTCCCGTTTTATACGAACTGATGATGGAAAATACCTGGCGTACGTCGGCGATCGATCTTGATCAATGGTTGAAATCGTATATCCGCAATCGTTATGGGAAAGGTACCGTCGCTTCGAATACCGATATGTTCAAAGCATGGCAGGTACTAAAGAGTACAGTATATAATGGCAAGGATATTCGCGATGGTGCAGAGTCGATCCTGACTGGTCGCCCGACTTTCGACTCGGCTACCGTTTGGACAAAGACACGCCTTAATTACAAACGTGCCGATTTGATTCCGGCCTGGGATTTGTTTGTAAAAAATGCTCCGTTCTACGCAAATAGCGACGGATTCCGTTACGATTTGGTCGATTTAACCCGACAGGTATTGGCTAATTATGCCCGTCCGTTGCAGGTAAAATGGACAAAGGCTTATCAGGATAAAGACAGGATTGCGTTCAAAAAATACAGCAGTGAGTTTTTGGAACTGATCGGCGATATGGACCGGTTGCTGGCTACACGCAGCGACTTTCTACTGGGGAAATGGTTGGCGGATGCCCGTAGTTGCGGAACGACCGATGCCGAAAAAGCCCTTTACGAGTGCAATGCCCGCGACCTGATTACGCTTTGGGGCGATGCCGACAGTCCCTTGCACGAATACTCCTGCCGTCAGTGGAGCGGTTTGCTCAACGATTTTTACAAAGTGCGCTGGCAGAAATTCTTTGCCGAAACTGAAAAAATGCTGGCTGCCGGGAAAGAGATGGATGTGAAAGCCTTCGGAAAAGAGATCGCTCAATGGGAGTGGCAGTGGGTAAACCAGCACAAGGATTTTCCTACTCAGGTTTCGGGCAGTAGTGTGTTAGAAGCGCAAAGACTATACAAAAAATATAGAAACCAACTTATTAATCAATAGGAAATATGATACGAAGAACCTTGAAAAACGGATTGTGCGTTTTTATGCTATCGGTGTCGGTATGCTTGTCAGCACAATCGAAGATAGTTAACGTTACCTCGTTAGGTGCAAAAGGTGATGGCATTACAAAAAATACGGTGATGATTCAGAAAGCGATCGATCAGGTTTCTACTGCCGGTGGCGGACAGGTAATTATCCCTGCCGGACGTTTTGTAACCGGCGTTATAAAACTGAAATCGAACGTGGATCTTCATTTGGAGAAAGGGGCTTACCTGTTGGCCACAACCCAGCGGATTGATTATGGAAAAGGGCCGGCCTCGGCGCTCATTGTTGCCGATAAGGCAGAGCATATTGCGCTAACCGGCTATGGAGTTATCGACGGACAAGGAGAAGGTGTGCTGAAAGATCTTCAGGTATTGCTTGAGGCAGGAATCATACAAGACAATGAATGGAAAACCGAAAATCCCTGGCATCAGGTGCGCTCGGCAGAAATCAATCGTCCGATGCTGATTAACTTTGAGGATTGTAACGATGTGCAGGTTCGCAACATTGAACTCAAAAACGGTTCGTGTTGGGTGCAGCGTTATGAAAACTGCCGCAACATGGTATTCGACGGCATCAAAGTGGAAAGTAACACCTACTGGAATAACGACGGAATTGATCTGGTGGATTGTGTGAATGCGGTTATTACCAATAGTTTCTTCAATGCCGATGACGATGGCATTTGCCTCAAATCGGAAAAACGGAATCATTGCTGCGAGAATATTACGGTCGAAAATTGCATTGTTCGTTCGAGCGCCAATGCCGTAAAACTGGGAACAGCCTCTCACGGCGGTTTCAAAAATATCTCCATTCGCAACATAAAAGTGTACGATACCTTCCGTTCTGCTGTGGCCATTGAGTCGGTTGATGGTGGCATTTTGGAAAATATCGACGTGAGCAATATCAAAGCCTTTAATACCGGCAACGCGTTTGTGGTTCGTCTTGGTCACCGCAACAAGGATGAAGTAATCAGTCAGGTGCGCAATGTTTCTATCCGCAACATGACGGTGGAAGTCCCCAAAGAAAAACGGACAAAGGCTATCCGATGGAAGGCCGGCGTTGCGCTATCCGCACAATGTATTTCCAGCTTCTGTGACAGGTCTGCCAGGGCATCCGGTGCAGAACGTAAAACTGGAAAATATCGAAATCGTTTATCCGGGTGGAGGAGACAAAAATGTGGCTTGTATAGCAATCGATTCTTTGTCGAAGGTTCCCGAAAATCCGGCCGGCTATCCTGAATACTCGATGTTCGGTGAACTGCCTTCGTGGGCATTTTACAGCCGCCACGTGGAAGGTTTGCAACTGTCGAACGTGCGGGTTTCCTACAAAGAGGAAGATTTCCGTCCCGCTTTTGTTTTTGACGATGTGAAACAATTGCAATTAGATAATGTCAATGTGATGAACGGGAACTCGGCTCCGGCTGTGGTTCTTAGCAACGTGAAGGGCTTTGATACCCGCAATGTGCAGTTACCGTTTGATCATGCAATAGGAATCATTACTTTGAAATAATGTCTTCAAAATCTACGAATTGCATTGGTTGACGCGTAAAGTGAATAATTGAATAGTGTGTTTTTAAAATAATGCTTTCGATGCAATTTGTAGATTCTTTCTTGAAGTCGTCTTGACTCTTTTATAAATCAATGTAATTTCGCTCCTCTGGAGCTCTAAAAAACATTGTGGAACCATTTTCTACTATACTATCGCTTCTCCGAAGCTTACTGAATGCTCCGTTAGGAGCGGTATTATGGTAGTAATTATTATTTTTCACGAATCAAAAGCTCCGTAGGAGTGACATTATAAAAATCAAGATGATTTCATTCACAACAGAATCTGCATAAAAAAATGATCCGAAAATTATTTTTGTTGTTTTTGAGCGGATTATCATTTCTCCTTTTTGCTCAACGTCCTGTCGATCGTGTCTATCCATGGCTCGATTCGGCTCATTCGCGCTGGTTCTATTTCTCGTCGGCTTGCCGTCCATTCGGCATGGTGAGCCTCTTTCCGACAACCGAACCGATGAGGACTGGGACAGCGGTTACCGCTATGAAGTAGACTCCATTCAGGATTTCAGTCACGTGCACGAATGGCAACTGGCTGGTGTCGCCGTAATGCCGGTAAGTTTTGACATACGAGACAAAGCCAAACTCTTCAACGACTATTCTTCGCATTTTTTGCATTCCAAAGAGATTGTTCGTCCGGGCTACCATTCCGTATTTTTGGAAAAATACAAGCTCCGAGCCGAACTGACGGCCACTAACCGGGTCGGTTTTCATCGCTACACGTTTCAAAACGTAAAGCAACAAGGCATTATCTTTGACCTTGGAAAGCATCTTGGACCTTCGGAAATTTCGGAAGGCGGCTTTGTAAAGGTGAGCGATTACGAAATTCGCGGTTATGTGGTGAATGCACCGACATTTCGCCGGAGTCGCAGCGCAACTGTCTATTTTTCGGCAGTTTTCAATCGTCCTGTTAAAGAAATTATTCTGAAAGAAGGAGCAGAACAGCAAAACGGAACCGTTAAATGGAGTGGCAAAAAAGGGGTGCTTTTGCTCACCTTTGCCAATCAATTGAAAAACCCCTTGCTGATGAAGGTGGGGATCTCTTACACCAGCGAAGAGGGAGCTGCTAAAAACATGAAAGCGGAAGCTCCGGGTTGGAGTTTTGACGCAGTGCGGCAGGATGCCGAAAACCAATGGAACAACATGTTGTCGCGCATTAAAATAGAAGGTGGAACCGATCTTCAGCAACAACGTTTCTATACCGATCTTTGGCATGCTATTCAGGGACGCCGCATCATCAGCGATACCGACGGAAAGTATACCGATTGTACCGGAGCGCAACCGACAGTGCGTCAGTTACCGCTTGATGCAACGGGAAAGCCAAAATTCAACATGTACAACTCCGATGCTTTTTGGGGTGCCCAATGGACATTGAACACGCTGTGGCAGTTGGTGTATCCCGAAGTGGCCGAAGAGTTTTGTAATTCGTTTGTGGAATATTACAAAAACGGGGGGCTCATTCCCCGCGGACCGTCGGGAGGAAATTATACCTACGTGATGACGGGGGCTTCATCTACACCATTTTTTGTAGCT
>CAXXPB010000063.1:0-21317 GCA_963678825.2 uncultured Microbacter sp.
TTGCAGAAGTGAAAGTGAACGGCGTTTCGTGTGGTGTTGCCTGGACATCGCCTTACCGTGTAGAGATTTCAAACGTTTTGAAACCGGGCAAAAACAAAGTTGAAATTGCCGTTTCCAACACCTGGATCAACCGTTTTATTGGCGATAGCTTGTTGCCCGAAAAACAACGGATTACCTACACGTACAATCCGATCTACCGGTTGGATGATAAGAAAATTACAACGTCGGGTCTGATTGGACCGGTACGGATTTTGAGTGATAAATAATAAAACCAGACCTCTCCCTAAATCCCTCTCCTGAGGAGAGGGACTGGGAACCTACAAAACGAGACTTTTGTCGACTTATTTCACGGACAGTTCCTCCTCTCTACGGGAGAGGAGGTTAGGAGGAGAGGTTAGTAATAAAAATGAAGTATCTTATGAATCGAATTCTAACATTGCTTTTTGCAACATTGTTATTGACAACGCTTTCCGCTCAGGAAAAGAAAGACCGCTTTGACATTCCCTGGAAAAACGGCAAACTGAAAGTGAGTGACAATCACCGTTTTCTTCAGTTTGAAAACGGTAAGCCATTCTTTTGGCTGGGCGAAACCGCCTGGTTATTACCTTCACGCAGTAACCGCGAAGAAGCATCTTATTTTCTTGGCGAGACGGCAAAAAACGGATTCAATGTGGTGCAAATTTCTATCCTGCACGATATCAATGCGATGAATGCTTATGGACAGTGGGCTTTGCCGAACGGTTTCGATTTCAAAAACATAGACAAGAAAGGCGAATATAACTACTGGCAGCATGTGGACTATATTGTGAAAGAGGCCGAAAAACGAGGGCTTTATATCGGTTTGGTTTGTGTGTGGGGTGGCAATGTGAAGGCCGGACTCGTGTCTGTTGACGATGCAAAAAAATACGGCAAATTCTTAGCTGAACGCTACAAAGATGCTCCGAACGTTATCTGGATCATCGGCGGAGATCAGCCGGGCAGTATCAAACCGGAGGTGTGGGAAGCGATGGCTACTACCATCAAAGGCATTGATAAAAATCACCTGATGACCTACCATCCATTTGCCGGACAACTTCCGCAACATGGTTCAACAATGCTCCGTGGCTCGATTTCAACATGTTCCAGTCGGGACACCGCCGTTACGGACAGGTGAAAGGTGATGGGGATTTGACCGTAGAGCCGAATACAGAAGAAGATAACTGGCGTTTTGTGGAACGCAGTCAGGCAATTCAACCCGTGAAACCGGTGCTGGATGGAGAACCTTCGTACGAGGATATTCCGCAGGGATTGCACGATTTTACACAACCCCGCTGGAAAGCTGAAGATGTGCGTCGCTATGCTTACTGGTCGGTTTTTGCCGGTTCGTTCGGGCACACCTACGGCAACAACTCTACCATGCAGATGCTGCATCCGGGCTATTCGCCGGCTTATGGCGCTACACGTCCCTGGTACGAAACCATTCACGATGCCGGTTGCCAGCAGATGAAATACCTGAAGGCGCTGATGTTGACTTTCCCTTATTTCGATCGGGTAGGTGACCAGAGCGTAATTAGCGGTACAAACGGAACACAATACGAACGCGTTATTGCCACCCGCGGTAATTATTACCTGTTGGTTTACAATTATACCAACCATCCCGTAGAAATCGACCTGACCAAAATTTCGGGCGACAAAAAATGCGGTTGGTGGATGAACCCATCGGATGGTTCGTTGGAGTATATTGGTGAATTGAAGAATGCAAAGCAGACCTTTTTCCATTCCAGCGGATACCGTGCCGGCAATGACAGAGTGCTGATTATTACCGATGCTACGACCTCTTATCTGAGTAAAGATCAGAAAAACATATTGTAATATTAACGTTAAAGAATAAACCCGATTAAACCCAGCTGTGCTGAAACGGGTCAAAATATAAATGTCCGTTTCCAATAGAAATATAATATGAAGAAAATTGCTTTATTGATAGTAAGTTATATCTGTTTTCTGACTGCCGGTGCTGTTGGAGTGACCAATTTACGAACCGAAATGCTGGTCGACCCGATCGGGATAGACAATCAGCATCCGGCTTTAGGTTGGATTTTGACTTCACAGGAACGGAATGTTGTTCAAACGGCTTATCAGATTGTAGTGGCTTCGTCGCCCGAAAAGCTGGCCGCCGGAGAGGGCGATTTGTGGAATTCAGGCAAGGTGGAATCTGATCAATCGACAAAGGTAATCTACAACGGCACAGCGCTGAAAAGCGGACAACGTGGCTACTGGAAGGTGAAGGTTTGGACCAACAAGGGTGAAGCCGTTTGGAGCACTCCTGCAAAATGGGGCATGGGTATGCTTGCCAAAAGCGATTGGAAAGGCAGATGGATTGGTCTTGACAAGGCATCTTCGTGGGATAGCATCTCTTTCCATTCCCGGCTTTCGGCACGCTACCTGCGAAAAGAATTTGCAACTACAACCAAAAAGCAGATCAAACAGGCAACAGCAAGCATTGTTGGTCTGGGAATGTACGAACTCTATATCAATGGAAAAAAAATAGGAAATCAGGTGATGGCTCCCTGTCCGACCGATTTTGCACAAGATTCAAAATACAACAGCTTTGATGTAACTTCCGAACTGAAACAGGGAAAGAATGCCTTGGGTGTGATTTTGGGTAATGGACGTTACTTCAACATGCGTCAGAAAACAAAGCCGCACAAAATCAAAGTATTTGGTTTTCCGCGGATGCTGTTCCAGCTCGATGTGGAATATACCGACGGAACTCATTCGATGGTGGTAAGTGACGAAAGCTGGAAGCTTACTGCCGATGGCCCTATCCGCAGTAACAACGAGTGGGACGGTGAAGAGTACGATGCCAACAAAGAGCTGACCGGATGGAATCTGGTTGGTTTCAATGATAAAAAATGGAACAAAGCCGAAGTGGTTGCTGCTTCCGGTGATGTGTTGACCGCTCAGATGAACGAAAATATGATCGTTCATGAGGCGTTGAAACCACAATCGATCACCCGTCTGGCGGATGGCAGCTATATCCTCGACATGGGACAAAATATGGTGGGCTGGTTGAGCTTGCAGGCGCGAGGCAAAAAAGGCAATAAAATTACCCTTCGTTTTGCGGAAACCCTTCAAAAAGACGGCTCGCTCTACCTCGACAATATTCGTACGGCGCAACAAACCGATGTGTATACAATGAAAGGCGAAGGCCTCGAAAGCTGGGAGCCTCGTTTTGTGTATCATGGGTTCCGTTATGTGCAGGTTAAAGGTTACCCCGGGACACCTACCGTAGATGATTTTGCGGGTAAAGTGGTGTATGATGGTTTTGCCACGGTCGGTTCGTTTGCTTCTTCAAATTCGTTGCTCAACAAAATATATCACAATGCCTACTGGGGCATTCGTGGTAACTATAAAGGCATGCCTGTTGATTGTCCTCAACGTGACGAGCGTCAGCCCTGGTTGGGCGATCGTTCTACCGGTTGCGTGGGCGAAAGCTACATTTTCGACAACGAAAAACTGTACGTAAAATGGATGGACGACATTCACGAATCGCAAAAGGAGAGCGGTCAGCTACCCGATATGTCACCGGCATTTTACATGACCTACTATGCCGACAACATGACCTGGCCGGGAACTTACCTGATGGTGGCCGATATGCTTTACAACCAGTTTGGAAATACGCAGGTAGTGGCAAAACATTATCCTTACATGAAAAAATGGTTGTTCTATATGCGTGACAACTATTTGAAAGATGGCATTTTAATCAAAGACCGTTCGGGCGATTGGTGCATGCCTCCCGAGTCACCCACGCTGATTCACTCGGTAGATCCGGCACGTCAAACGAACGGAGCGCTGATGTCGACAGCCTATTACTACCATTTCCTTCAATTGATGACCAAATTTGCGAAAGCGACAGGTAATGAGGCTGATATTGACGAATATGCCAAAGAAGCTGTGGTTGTAAAAGAGGCTTTCAATAAGAAATATCTCAATACAACGACTCATCAGTACGGTAACAATACGGTAACAGCAAATGTGCTGCCGCTGGCTTTCGGCATGGTTCCCGACAAAGAGGAGGATGCCGTGTTTAAGCAGATGCTAGACAAAATCGTTATCAAAGACAAAATACATTTGAGTTCGGGATTGATTGGTATTCAGTGGCTAATGCGCGAACTGACCAAGCGCGGTCGTGCTGATGTGGCTTTTACCATCGCAACTCAAAAAGATTATCCGGGCTGGGGCTATATGGTTGAGAAAGGAGCGACTACCATCTGGGAACTGTGGAACGGCGATACCGCCAATCCGAGAATGAATTCGCACAATCACGTGATGTTGCTGGGCGACCTTATTCCCTGGATGTATGGCGATGTGGCCGGATTGAAAAATCACCCAACTTACTCCGGGTTCAAACGGATGTGGATGGAACCGCGTCCTACCGAGAGCCTTACCTATGCCAAAGCTTCGACCGAAACTCCCTATGGCTCTGCAAAGAGCGAATGGATGTTGAATGAAGGAACATTTACCTGGCATGTGGTGGTTCCTGCAAATACACGTGCCAACGTGCTCGTTCCTGCCGAATCGGTAGACGCTATCACCGAAAGCGGAAAGCCTGTTATGCAGGTGGAAGGTCTGAAATTTGTACGTGTGGAAGATTATCGTGTAAACCTCGAGATTGGCTCGGGCGACTATACCTTTGTCTGTAAATACGGTCAGGCACAAAACCGTTGGAGAGAAGGAATCGTGGCTGACGAGTTTATCAACAAAGGAGCGTCCTATCCCGAAAGTCATGCTTCTACCATCGCCGAAACTACCGACGGACATTTGGTTGCTTCATGGTTTGGCGGAACAAAAGAGAAGAATCCGGATGTTTGTATCTGGGTGAGTCGCTACGAAAACGGGAAATGGGCGCAAGGGCAAAATGTTGCCAATGGCATTATCAACGATACCTTGCGTGTTGCCTGCTGGAATCCGGTATTGTATCAGGTGCCCGGCGGCGATTTGCAACTATATTACAAAGTGGGCAAAGATGTGGCCGACTGGAAAGGTAAGATGCTTACGTCCAAAGATGGCGGTAAAACATGGTCGAAGCCTGTCGATTTACCGAAAGGCTTTTTGGGTCCGATCAAAAACAAACCGGTTTTATTGAAAGACGGAACTTTAATTGCACCTTCGAGTACCGAAGATCATGGATGGAAAGTCCATTTTGAAACGACGAAGGACTTTGGTAAAACATGGAAGTACGTTGGGCCGATCAACGATGGCAAGGACTTCAGTGCTATTCAGCCCAGTGTGTTGATTCACAAAAACGGTGATTTGCAGATTCTCTGTCGTACACAACAACGTGCCATTGGCGAATCGTGGTCGAAAGACGGCGGCAAAACATGGTCGCCGTTGCAAAAATCAGCATTGCCGAACAACAACTCGGGAACGGATGCCGTAACCCTGAAAGACGGACGTTTTGCCCTGATTTACAATCATGTGTTGCCCAACGATACTCTGAAGCGTGGAAAAGGCGAACGGAATCCACTCAATCTGGCCATCTCGGAAGACGGTAAGACATGGTATGCAGCCTTGGTAGTGGAAGATTCTCCGATCAATCAATATTCGTATCCATCTATTATTCAGTCGTCTGACGGATTTATTCACATTGTCTACACCTGGCGTCGTAAAGCCATCAAGCATGTAGCCGTTGACCCGTCGAAACTGATTTTCTCGAAAATTGAAGACGGTGTATGGCCTTCGGTAAACGAGAAAGAAGAGATTAAGGTGGTTAATCCCGATCGTTACAAAGTGTCGGTATGCGACTGGATGATATTGAAACGCCAGAAAATCGGGGCTTTTACATTGGCCAAAGAAATCGGTACCGATGGTGTTGAAGTGGATATGGGCGGTCTTGGCAAAAAAGTAGATTTTGAAAATAAGCTGAACGATCAGAAGACTCGGGAGCAGTTTATTGCCGAGTGCAACCGTTTGGGCTTGCAAATCAGTTCTATTGCCATGTCAGCTTTCTACGGACAAAATTTTGCCAAACGCGACAACTATTTGCCTTTGACAGAAGAAACCATTGAGGTAATGAAGGCTCTGAAAGTGAAAAATTGCTTCCTTCCGTTGACTAATATTACCGATATGCAGAAAGATGCGCAACTGTATGCGCTGGTGGTCGATCGTTTGAAAACGATAGCTAAAAAGGCAGAAGCGGCGGGCGTTATAATCGGAATCGAGACTTCGATGCCAGCCAAAGAGGAGGCCAAACTGATCGACAAAGTTGCTTCGCCGTCCATTCGTAGTTATGTGAATGTTTCTACTATATTGAAAAGAAATGGCGATATTTGCAATGAATTAAAAACGCTGGGAAAAGAGCGGATTGTTCAGATTCATATCACCAATACAGATGGCAACTGGTTACAAAACGATCCGGCAGTCAACATGACAGAAATTAAAAGAACGCTTGATAAAATGGACTGGGGAGGCTGGTTGGTCATCGAACGTTCGCGCGACACGAAGGATGTGCACAACGTGAAATGGAATTATGGCGCTAATGCGGTTTATCTGAAAAAGATGTTTCAATAAATAGAACAAAGAATCAAGAACCAAGATTCAAGACATTAAAGCTCGGATTTCCTTTGCGATAAAAATATAACTATTTGATTAATATTGAAATAAAATGAAAACAAAGGTCGTAAAGCAGATTTCATTCTCCTCCCTGAGAGGAGTTGGGGGAGCAATTCTCTTGTTTGTTGTGGTATTGTTGGCCGGTTGTACTCAAAAATCGACACAATATCCTTCGGTGGTTGAGATTGTCAACAAAGGAGATGCGCGTTTGCACCTTTCTGATGTGGTTTCATTTTGCAAGGAAAATAAGCTGGACACCAATTCCGTTTACGAATGGAACAAACACTGGGTGATTTATTCGTATTTCACCGACATCAATGCCGTAAAGGAAAAGCTGGAAAAATCTTTTCCTACAACTCAGGTGAAACTGTATGAACGTCCGTTCTATGTTTTCGACCGTAAAAAATGCGCGAAAGATGATATTGCAAAAGAATGGACAAATGTAATTATGTCGGCTAATCTGGTGAAAGATACGGTAATGCAAAAACAATACATGGAGTATCACCGTACTCAGTTCGATAAGTGGCCGGAAGTGTCGAAAGGCTTTTGCAACGCCAACTTTCAACAGCTTTTGGTGTTTCGTAGCGGTCGCCAGCTGATGCTCATCATCAGCATCCCCAAGGGAGAAAAGCTTGAAGAGCTTAATCCTAAAACATCAGAGAATAACCCACGTGTCGATCAGTGGAATGCACTGATGAGCAAATATCAGGAAGGGGTTGAAGATGCACCCGTAGGAACGAGCTGGGTGATGTTCGAAAATAGAAAATAGCCATTTCGCACACAGAAAACACAGAAATAACAGAGACTGCAAACTCGTTGATTTTGTGATATTCCGTTATTTCTGTGTAGTCCGTGTGCGAATTATAATATCAAATCCATGCAGCAGACCAACTATCAATTGTTCGATTTTCTTGATTTCAGTACGACGCTCGACAACGGTGATCGCTTGTGGAGAGCGTGTACGCCCACGGAGGTTGAAGCGGAGAATGGCGACGTATTTATTACGATCCCTTTTCAGAAACAACAGAACTCCAACGAAATCAATCCCGATACCTCAGAGCCCCGCAAAAACTATGTGTTGCGCTTGCGGGCTTACGGCCGGAAAATCGTACGTGCCGCCATCGGTTTCGGGACCGAATGGATGGAAGACTCTCCGATGCTGGAACTCGATGCACGTCTTACTACCAATCCTTTGCATGTTGAAAAAACAGAGCAGGAGTGGATTGTAAAGGACTCTCATAACCAAACCAAAGCCATTGTCAGTTTCCGCCAGCCCCAAATAAGCTGGTGGAGCGATCTGGTTCCGGCACCGGCCGAAACCATCGACCTGACCCTTTTCCCTGATGGCGTGCACGAGGTGAAATTCTCCGCTTACGACATGTTTTCTCCGGCCCGTCACGATGCTTTTGCGTTGGCGATGGTGGAGCGAAACGACGTACCGAATCGTGTTACCTGTTCGTTGAAAGCCAAAGCCGACGAGTGCTTTGCAGGTACAGGTGAACGTTTTGCCAAGATGGATCTCTCGGGACGGACATTCCAATTGCGGAATCAGGACGGACAGGGCGTCAACAATCGCCGCGCTTACAAGAATATTCCGTTCTACCTTTCGAGCGAACATTACGGACTGTTCCTGCATACCACCTCGTTTGCCAAGTTTTCGCTGGCCGATCACTCTACCCGTTCGGCGCAGGTGTTGGTGGAAGAGCCGGTGCTCGATCTGTTTCTGATCGGAGGGGATACCGCCGAACAGATTTTGTTTGGCTACCGTCAATTGACCGGTTTCCCGGCCATGCCTCCGCTCTGGAGTTTTGGAACGTGGATGAGCCGCATGACCTATTTCTCCGCCGATGAGGTGAACGATATTTGTCACCGGATGCGCACAGAGGGTTATCCCTGCGATGTGATTCACCTGGATACAGGCTGGTTCAAAACCGACTGGCTCTGCGAGTGGAAGTTCAACGACGAACGCTTTCCCGATCCGAAGAAATTTATCGCCGACCTGAAGAAGGATGGCTACCGTGTGAGTTTGTGGCAATTGCCCTATATCTCTTACAATGCCGAGCAATACGAAGAGGCCAACGCCAACGACTATATCAGCAAGAGCGAGCGGAAAATCTCCGGTGCATCCAATTTTAGCATGGAGGATTATGCCGGTACCATCGATTTCACTTACGACAAGGCAACCGAATGGTACAAAGGCTTGTTGAAAAAACTGCTCGATATGGGCGTTACCTGCATCAAATCGGACTTCGGGGAAGACATTCACTTAGATGCCGAGTATCATTCGATGACACCCGAAAAATTGCACAATCTGTATCCATTGTTGTACCAAAAAGCGGCTTATGAAATCACCAAAGAGGTGGCCGGCGACGGCATCGTGTGGGCGCGTGCCGGATGGGCGGGTTGCCAGCGTTATCCCCTGCACTGGGGTGGCGATTCGGCCTGCTCGTGGGATGGATTGGCCGGTTCGTTGAAAGGTGGCTTACATATCGGACTGTCGGGCTTCGGTTTCTGGAGTCATGATGTACCGGGTTTTCACGGCGTACCTAACTTTATGAACTCTGTTTTACCCGACGATATTTACGTGCGCTGGACACAATTCGGCGTCTTTTCGTCGCACTTGCGCTATCACGGTTCGCACGAGCGCGAGCCCTGGCACTATCCCGCCATTGCGCCAATCGTGAAGAAATGGTTGCAACTGCGTTATCGCCTGATTCCTTATATTCTGGAGCAGAGCGAAAAGGTAACACATACAGGCTATCCGGTCTTGCGGGCGCTGTTATTCCACCATCCCGAAGATAAAACCTGCTGGCACATTGAAGATCAGTACTATTTTGGCGATGATATGCTGGTGGCTCCGGTAATGAATTCGGAAAACCGTCGGGATATTTATTTGCCGGAAGGTAAGTGGGTGAACTTCTTTACAGGCGAAATACTGGAAGGAGAACGCTGGCTGCGCAACGTGGAAGTGCCTCTGGAACAGATGCCGGTTTATGTGAAATACGATGCTGAAATTCCGGTTTATCCCGAAAATGTGAATTGCACCGACGAAATGGATATGACGAAAGTGGTGAAAGTGCGCTTTGACGAAACCTATAAGACAATTTATTGAACACAAAGACACGGAGACACAAAGAAATCAAAATAATTTGTGTCTTTGAGTCTTTGCGTTGAAAATCAGATTTATGAATACCTGGAAAACTAACTTTGAAGAAACGAAGCAGCACTACCTTAACTGGTGGAACCATAAAGGCATTGTGCTGACCATGTGGGAACACCTGCAAAAAGATGGAACGCCGTATGCCGATGTACCGGCACCGGCTCCGCACAAAGATATGAATCAGTTTTGGTTCGATCCGCAGTGGCGGGCCGATTACCTGCACTATACCATGTCGCGCAATTCGTATATGGCCGATATTTTACCGGTTGCCAATACGCAACTGGGTCCCGGTTCGCTGGCGGCTACCATTGGTGCGGATCTGGAAGGGCGTGAAGATACTATCTGGATCAGGGAAAATGCAGGTTTCGACGGCAATATCCACTTCGACGAAAATAATAAATGGTACCAACTGCATCTCGACCTGCTGAAAGCTTGCAGGGCGAAAGCGCAGGGAAATTATTTCGTAGGTTGTCCAGATTTGGTGGAAGGGCTTGATACACTTGCTAGTCTGAAAGGGCCGGACAACGTACTTATGGACATGATTCTTGATCCCGACCGTACACTGGAGCAGTTGCAGGTTATTAACGATGTTTATTTCAAGGTATTCGATGATATTTACGATATTATCAACGTGGACGGAGAAATGGCATTTTGCTATTTTTCTATTTGGGGGCCAGCGAAAACCTCTAAATTACAGTGCGATATCTCGATCATGATTTCGCCGGAGGATTTCCGTACGTTTGCTCTGCCATTCCTGAAACAGCAATGCGACAAGATCGACTACACGCTCTATCACCTCGACGGGGTGGATGCTATGCGTCATCTGGATGCTTTGTTGGAGATTGAAAACCTGAACGCCATTCAGTGGACGCCGGGATATGGTCAGCCGCAGGGTGGAAGTCCGCAGTGGTACGATCTGTATAAGAAGATTCTGGCCGGAGGCAAATCGGTGATGGCCAACTGGGTGACTTTGGACGAATTACAACCTTTACTCGATAATGTGGGCAATCAGGGATTGCACATCAACGTCGATTTCAAATCGGAAAAAGAGATTGAACAAGCACTGAAAATTGTAGAGCAATACAGATAAATGTAATGTACCAATATGTCAATTTGCCAATGAGACTAATTCATAGGGCGATTGCTTGACAAATTACGTGTACGATAACGGACAAAATTTTTAACCTTATACTATAAACTGAATATTCATGAATAACATTTTAGGCACTCTCCAGAGCCTCGATTTTGTGATTATTGCCGTCTACATGGCGACTTTGATCTTTATCGGCTACTGGGTGAGTTTTGTAAAGAAGAAAAAAGAGAACGAGAATATGTTTCTCGCCGAACACTCGTTGACGTGGCCTTCCATTGGGCTCAATATGTGGGGAACTAACGTTGGACCCTCCATGTTGCTGGCTTCGGCAAGCGCCGGTTATACCACGGGTATCGTGTCGGGAAACTTCGCGTGGTATGCGTTCATTTTCATATTGATGCTGGCGGTAGTTTTCGCACCGCGTTACATCGGTGCCAAGGTTTCGACCCTGCCCGAATACATGGGCAAACGGTTCGGACAGTCGACCCGCCACCTGTTGGCCTGGTACACGCTGATCACTATTCTGATTTCGTGGTTGTCGTTGGGGTTGTTTGCCGGAGGAATCATGGTGAAGCAGTTGCTCGGTATTCCGATGTGGTCATCCATCATCATCATGGTGGTGCTGGCAACGTTGCTGACGGCTGCCGGAGGTTTGAAGGCGATTGCTTATACCAGTGTTTTTCAGATGATTTTGCTGATCATTGTGTCGCTAACATTGACACTGATCGGACTCGATAAAGTAGGCGGTCCTTCGGAATTGTTTCGTCAAACGCCGGGACACTACTGGCAGATGTTTTTGCCGAACTCGGACAAGGACTTTCCGTGGCTGGCAATTATTCTGGGATATCCCATTATGGGAGTCTGGTTTTGGTGTACCGAACAGTCGATGGTGCAGTCGGTGCTGGGTGCAAAGAATCTGAAACAAGGGCAATTAGGTGCCAGCTTTATCGGTTGGCTTAAAATTCTGGATGTACCTTTGTTTATTTTGCCGGGTGTGATTTGCTTTGTGCTCTATCCGCATTTGGCCAATCCCGATGCGGCTTACCTGACGTTGGTCACTAATATTTTCCCAATGGGGATGAAGGGGCTGATTATCGTGGTACTGATGGCGGCGTTGATCGGCAATGTCGGTTCATCACTCAATTCGGTGAGTACGGTTTACACGATGGACATCTACCTGAAAAAACACAAACCGAATGCGTCGACTGCCGATATTATCCGAATCGGTCGTTGGGTGACTGTGGTAAGTGCGCTGGTTTCGGTGGTTATTGCGTTGGCTATCGATGGCATCAAGGGGTTGAACCTGTTCAATGTCTTCCAGTCGGTGCTGGGCTTTCTGGCTCCGCCCATGTCGGTGGCATTTTTGTTTGCCGTGCTGTGGAAAAAGACGTCGCGTCGTGCCATCAATTGGGTACTGTCGGCCGGAACGCTGGTTTGCCTGACAATCGGGATTTTGTTTTACCTGAAGGTGATCTTTAAGGATCTCCATTTTCTATATTTGTCGTTCTTTCTGTTTGTAGGCCTGTCGCTTTTCACGGTCGTTTATTCACTCATGGACAAACGTGCCGAAGATCATGAAAATACGCTGGATTACAAACCGTTAAAGGTATCGAATATAGTGAAAATTGCCTGGGCACTTTTGATAGTAGTGATGGTGGCGCTTTATATCTTTTTTAATTGAAGCGAGTAATCGTGAATGATTTATTTTTAGAACAGTGCAACCAAATCATGTGGAGAGTATGAAGGTAAGTGTAGTTCTCAGTTTGACTTGCATTATGTCGATGCTCTTTGTTAGTGTGAATGCTCAAAACAATTTTGATAGCAAGAGATATATTGAACTTCGCAATTTCTCTGACAATGGGGTATTTGATGGCACGCGTAATATTAGAATTTGCTTACCACCCGAGTATCAGAATAGTCAGGAAAGGTATCGGGTTATTTATTTTTTCGATGGGAAAAGGGTGCTTTCCGGCAACCAGAATAATCCGCAAACAATGGCTCCGGATTTTTACCATGACGAACTATTGAAAGAAGGCCTGATTTATCCGGCAATTTTTGTAGCAATGAATGATAATGGTCATCGGACAAAAGATTTGACCCCAACAAAAGGACTTCTTGAAACGGAAGAAGGCGGTGATCTGGATAAATATTTTGACTTTGTGGCGAAAGTGTTGAAGCCCTATGTCGATTCTCATTTCAGGACAAAAACGGAAGCTGAATTTACCGGTATAGCAGGGCATTCTTATGGAGGGCTCGCCGCTGCCTGGTTGGGATATACGCATCCTGAAGTTTTTGGTATGGCAGGCATTATGAGTCCGTCCTTGTGGTGGGATAATCATGTTTTGCTTACGAAAATATCAGACGAGAAGTATAACAAACCCAGACCAAAATTCTGGGTCATGTCTGCCGATGTGAATGATCCGGAGATGTGGCAGGATGTGCGTACGATGATGAATTCTCTTAAAGAAAAAGGGTGGAAAGAAGATATAAATTTATCGTATAATCATGCGTACGGCGGGTTACATGACATTCAATCGTGTAACAGTCAGATGAGAAATATGCTCTATTTTTTGTTAGGTAAAAAAAGCCCCCAATTGATAGGAGCTTCGGTGAAGAGCATTCTGGCAGAACAACCCGCAATGTTAGATCTTAAATCGCTTGGAGAAAAAGCCTGCGTTCTTCTTGAACTTCAGTATTCCAACGGATACAGTACGAATGCGATTAACGTGCAATATAAGATCGAAAATAAGAATATTGCCCGTATTGGCAATGAAAAGAATGGCGAAATTCTTCCGGTATCTGCCGGAACAACCCGTCTTTGGTTGAGTCAGGGTAAAAAGAAGGCATCGGTAGATATAAAAAGTTTTGATTACAGTAATCATGAAAAATATACATTAGAGCAGAGCTATACGAACGTGAATATAGACGGTTGTCTAAATGATTGGAAAGCACTCAAATATTCGTGCATCAATGAAAAGGACACATCTGTTCGCTATAAATTCGACCTGAAGTATGATGCTGATTTTCTGTATGTAGCCATCAAAGTGTTTGACCATCATGTTTCGTTAGATAGTGCCGACGGTTATAAAAAGCGTGACCGTATTGTGCTCAGCATTGATGCACAAAAAGAGCCGGAGCGTTCCTTGAATAAAGGACTATCTCCCTGGGTTAGCTTTCTTCAGATAGGAATGGCTCCCGGAAAGATGGTCAATCAAATGTTGCTTGAGCGCATGGCGTTCGAAAAAAAGCTACCGGATGATCTGAAAGCAATTAGTATTATTGATGCAGATGGTTATGTGTCGGAAGTGGCCATTCCACTGAGTTACATAAAAGAAAAACAGGGAGAGAATTGGTATGGAGTGAGGCTGAATATATACCAGAAGAAAGTGAATTCCACCGATGGATCAAACCGGAGGTTCTACTGGCGCCCCGACTGGAAAAGCAAGGAGAATTATTATGGTTCGGGATCATTCGTCAAAATGTAGAAAAACATGTGGATCTGGTAGAAGTATAAAAATTATTAGCCCAACTATTATCCAGTATTAATATTTAACACTAAACAAAACATTGAGCATTATGAATCAGGAATTATTACTGAAACTTTCCGAATGTGTGGAGTTCGGGAAAATTAATTTGGCATCGCCTTATCCTCCCACTATGAAGGGTCAACCGGGAGCCGACGAATATGCCAAAGAAGCGCTGGAAGCTGGAGCACAGCCGTCTGAAATTTTGGACGAACTGGTTGCCGCTATGGGCAAAGTAGGACAAAAGTTCACGGAGAATAAGATTTTCGTTCCGCAAATGTTGTTGTCGGCCAAGGCAATGAGTGCAGCAATGGCGCACCTGAAGCCTTTCTTTGCAAGCGGAGCCGTACAGCGTAAAGGAACTTTTATTATCGGAACCGTGTTCGGAGATTTGCACGACATCGGCAAAAATCTGGTTGCGATGATGGTGGAAGGTGCCGGTTGGGAAGTGATCGACCTGGGCATCGACGTGAAGATCGAAAAATATGTGGAAGCTGTACAGCAACATCCGGGTGCAGCACTGGGCATCTCGGCGCTGTTGACAACCACGATGGTGAATATCAAACCAGTTATCGAAGCGGTAAAAGCAGCATCACCCGACACCAAAATTATTGTGGGTGGAGCTCCTTTGTCAGCTGAGTTTGCAGCATCAATCGGTGCCGATGCCTATGGCAAAACGCCACAGGACGATATCGTTTGGCTGGATACACTGATAGCATAAGAATATACCAATTAGTCAATATGCCAGTGTGCCAATTCAATTGGCATATTCGCATATTGGCATATTATCAAATTGAAAAATGAAAACCTGGATCGATTCCATTCTTACAAGTAAACAACGTATCGCACTGCCCATTATGACTCATCCGGGTATCGAAGCGATCGGTAAAACAGTAAAAGAAGCCGTCAGCGACGGACAAGTACATTACGAGGCTATCAAATCGGTGGCAGAGCAGTTTGCCATGTCGGCCTGCACCTCCATTATGGATTTGACGGTTGAGGCCGAGGCTTTTGGCGCAACCATCAATCTTCCGGACAATGAGGTACCGACTGTGACCGGTCGTCTGGTTTCAGATGCCGAATCCATTGCTGCCCTTGAAGTGCCATCACTTGATAAAGGCCGTGTGCCGGCTTACCTGTTGGCCAACAAACTGGCAGCCGAAAATAGTCAGGGAAAGCCTGTCTTTTCGGGTTGTATCGGACCTTTCTCTCTGGCAGGCCGACTGTACGACATGTCCGAAATCATGGTGGGTATCTATATCGAACCCGATGCTATCAACGAGCTGTTGTCGAAATGTACTCAGTTTCTGATTGATTATTGCAAGGCTTTGAAGGCCTCCGGAACGCAGGGCGTCGTAATGGCCGAACCTGCTGCAGGCTTATTGTCGAATGAAGATTGTCAGATGTATTCATCGGAGTATGTAAAACAGATTGTTGAGGCTGTGCAGGACGATAATTTTACTGTAATTTTGCACAATTGCGGCAACACGGGTCATTGTACCGAAGCCATGGTGGCAACCGGTGCACACGCACTCCATTTTGGAAATAAAATCGATATGGTGCAGGCGCTGAACGATTGTCCTGCCGATGTGATTGTTATGGGAAATCTCGATCCGGTGGGTGTATTCAAAATGGGAACTCCGGATGAGGTATATGCCCAGACCAGGGAGTTGCTCGAAAAGACGGCAAATTATGCCAATTTTGTGATTTCGTCGGGTTGTGATATTCCTCCGCACGCGTCCAATGCCAATATCGAAGCTTTTTTCAGTGCAGTAAAGAAATACAATACAGGCAGATAGTGTTATCGTAGAGCCGCAATGCATTGCGGCTTTACACATGTTATAGTTCACAATGCAACAAACAGAATTTCAGACATATAATTATACATTTGAGGAGGTTGCCCCTACGCTGGAGGAGATCTGTGAGTTTCTGAAACTCGATCCGGCAGAGGAGGAGCATCCGGGTATTGTGTTTATTGACGAGATTCTTCCGGAGTTGCATACAAACAAATATATCAGAGGCGGATATAGAGTTTTGCCGGTTGATGACCTTACTGTCAAACAGGGGCGTATTGTAGTTTCGGACACGCCATTGCAACTGGAACGTCAGGTGTGCGGTTACCTGAAAGGATCGGAATATGCAGCTTTGTTTCTCTGCACGGCAGGTAGTTTGTTTACCGATCTGACTCACCATTTCAATAGCCGCGGCGATTTGCTGGAGGCCTATATCGTGGATGCCATTGGGTCGTTAACGGTGGAAAAGGCGATGGACAAGATTCAACACGACCTGAAACGAAAGGCTGCCGTGTGGCAAATGGAGATTAGCAACCGCTACAGTCCGGGATATTGCGAGTGGCATCTTTCTTTGCAACAGGTGTTGTTCGATCTGATTGGAGAGAACTCGACCGGCGTTTCGTTGACCGATTCTTGCCTGATGCAACCGATCAAATCGGTAAGCGGCGTTATCGGTATCGGCAAAACCGTGACCCGTAAAGAGTATGGCTGCGTTGTTTGCCGGAACGAAAACTGTATTTACCGAAAGATTAAACAGCAAATTTGAAAATGTGCCAATATGCCAATGTGCCAATGAAATCTGTTATTATTAGATGGATATTGTTTTATGACAAACGGACAATAAAATGATAAAGAAAACAAAGGTTATCAGTTTTGCAATTAGCTTTTTATGGATAAGCTTGGGTACATTAATGCAGTTATCTGCGTATCCATCATATAACTTTTTGCATTTTGACTATAATTCTATATGTTTTAATTGCCTCTATTACATTACGTTCCCGTTTAACATTCCCATGTTTGCATTAATATTGACGGAAAGGCTCGAGAGCGTATATGTGTTAGTGATTTTATTGCAGATTACAAATGTGCTTATATGTTGGTGGATTGTAAATAGTATTTTGAAAAAAATAATAACACGTTACAAATGAATAATATCCGAATAGTTTCGTTCTTAGTTACATTGCTGGTATCAGCTTCGCTTTTTGCTGCCGATATTTATGTATCTCCTTCGGGGAACGATGCCGCCGATGGTTCCGCGTCTGCACCCAAAGCTACCCTTTCTTCGGCTTTGCGCGATGCCCGTAACCTGCGTCGTTTGCAGAAAGTAGCCAAAGATGAGACGATTCATATTGTTATGAAGGGTGGCGTCTATTCCATGTACGAACCGACATTTATCCGTCCCGAAGATAACGGAACGGAGAGCAGTCCGACTATTATTGAAGCGGCTGCTGGCGAACTGCCGGTGCTGAGCGGGGGCATGAAAGTTACCGGCTGGAAAAAGCAGGGGAAATTCTGGGTGGCCGATGTGCCTGATTTTAATGGTATTCGCATCAATTTTCGCCAGTTGTGGATCAACGGCGTGAAAGCCGTTCGTGCGCGCAATGTGGCCGATTTCAACAAGATGGATAGAATTCTGAGTAACGATAAGAAGAACGAAATACTTTGGGTGCCTGCTTCGGCCGTGAAGAAAATAGCCAAAGCTTCTCATGCCGAAATGGTGTTGCACCAGATGTGGGCAATCGCCAATCTTCGAATCATGTCGATACAATTTCAGGGAGACTCCGCAGGTATTAAATTTCACAATCCGGAAGCACGTATTCAATTTGAACATCCCTGGCCGCAACCAATGGTTAAACCGGGAGTGAAATCGGCCTTTTACCTGACGAATGCCATTGAACTTCTTGATCAATCTGGCGAATGGTTTTATGATGCATCTCAGGCTAAGCTTTACTATATGCCCCGATCGGGAGAAAACATGCAAACCGCCGAAGCGATCGTTCCTGCTGTGGAGACGTTGGTACAGGTGGAAGGAACGCCGGAAAAACCGGTTCAGAACATTGTTTTCAAAGGGATTGCGTTCAATTATACCACCTGGACGCGTCCTTCGGAGAAAGGGCATGTGCCTTTGCAGGCCGGAATGTACCTGCTCGAAGGTTATAAGCTTCGTCCGGCGGGAGTGCCGGGCAATGAAAACAAGGGGATTGAAAATCAGGCCTGGGTGGGACGCCCTGTTGCGGCTGTTGCCCTGCTAAATACGAGCAAGATTAGCTTTGAAGATTGTCGTTTTGAACATCTGGGCTCTTGCGCGTTGGACGTGGTGAGAGGTTCACAAGCAACTACGGTTGAAGGTTGCCTCTTCCGCGATATTACTGGAAACGGATTGCAGATAGGCTATTTTTCCGAAGATGCACTGGAGAGTCATCTTCCGTACGACCCGGCCGATATCCGTGTGCTTTGCTCCGGTCAAAATATTAAGAATAACTACATAACCGATGTAACGAACGAAGACTGGGGATGTGTGGGCATTGCTGCCGGTTTTGTGCGAAACATCAATATTGAACATAACGAAATCAATGAGGTGTCTTATACTGGTATCAGCGTAGGATGGGGATGGACAAAGAGCGTAAATGCCATGCGCAACAACCGCATTTTTGGCAACTATATTCATCATTATGCCAAACACATGTACGATGTAGCGGGTATTTATATGCTGTCGGTACAGACAAAAACCACGATTTCGGAGAACGTTGTAGACAGCATTTATTCTCCATCGTATGCGCATGATCCTAAACACTGGTTCTATCTTTACACGGACGAAGGATCGTCGTTCATCACCATGAAAGACAACTGGACACCTTCGGAAAAATACCTGAAGAATGCCAATGGTCCGGGTAATACCTGGGAAAACAACGGCCCGCAGGTTTCCGATTCGATCAAAAACCGTGCGGGACTGGAGCAAAAATATTTGTATTTGAAGAAATTGTAATCCGACATTATATCCATGAGAAAATTATTTGTATTCCTCTTTTTGGCGATTGCCGCACAAACCCTTTTTGCCGAAAAAGTGGCAACCTGGATCTACTATCCGGGCGATTTTGAGATCTGGTTGAGCAATAACGTGCAAAACCGTCGTACCGCCCGCGGCGCTTTCTTCCCTCCGTTCTGGAAGGTGGACAGTCACTATGTGCTGGTGGAGTTTTCCAAAAAGCTCGATCTGACGGCTCCCGAAACCGTTTCACTGAAGGTGGAAGGGCGTTACAACGTGAAGCTCGACGGTAATATGCTGTTCGGTTTTCCCGAAAAGGTGACCATTCCGGCAGGTAAGCACTCGCTCAATATCAAGGTGTTCAATCAGGCTGCCGTTCCCTCTATTTACGTGAACGGGCCTACCATCAAGTCGGACGGTTCATGGAAGGTGACTTACGAGGATAAGGAGTGGATTGACGAGTCGGGCAAGGCTTCCGATACCTCGTCGGGTACGCTCTATCTGGATGCTGCTTCGTGGAATTTCAACTCACCCGATGCGCCTCCGTCGACTTACAAACTGGCAACCAAACCCCAACCGGCTGTTTCGCACAAGCAAGTCGGAAAAGGAGTGTTGTACGATTTTGGTAAGGAGACTTTCGGTTATCCCAAGTTCAACGGGCTGAAAGGAAAGGGAACGCTCAGCGTCTACTACGGCGAATCGCCTGAGGAGGCACTTTCGGTAGACAGTTGCGAAACACTGGATCATCTCTCCATCGATCAATCGGCAGCAAAGGATTACACGGTCGATCTTTCGAAGGCTTTCCGCTACGTTTACGTGGAAAAAGACAATGCACTTTCGTACGATTCGGTGTCGATGCTATACGAATATTTGCCGTTGGAATACAAGGGCAATTTCCGTTGCAACGATGCTTTGGTGAATAAAATGTGGGATGTGGGCATTTACACGCTTCACCTTACTACCCGCGAATTCTTTATTGACGGTATCAAACGCGACCGCTGGTTGTGGAGTGGTGATGCTTACCAGAGTTACCTGATGAACTACTACTCGTTCTTTGATCCCGATGCGGCGAGTCGTACCATTTTTGCCCTGCGTGGCAAAGATCCGGTGACCAGTCACGTCAACACCATTATGGATTACACTTTCTACTGGTTCATGAGCATTTACGATTTTTATCAATACACCGGAAATAAAAAGATCATCGAACAGCTCTATCCCCGCATGAAGAGCCTGATGGATTATTGTCTGTCGCGTCGCGATAAAGATGGTATGATGCAGGGACTTGCAGGCGACTGGGTATTTATCGACTGGGCCGACTTTAAAATGAGCAAAGCCGGACAGGTGAGCTTCGAACAGTTGCTTTTCTGCCGTAGCCTCGAAACCATGGCGCTGTGTTCCAATTTGTTGAACAACAAGCAGGATGCCGACAATTACACCAAACTGGCTGCCGACCTGAAGGCAAAACTCTTGCCGGCGTTTTGGTCGGACAAGGCCGGTGCTTTTGTGCATAACCGCGAAAACGGTCAGCAAAGCGCGCAGATAACTCCGTTTACCAATATGTTTGCCGTGTTGTTCGGTTATCTCGACAAATCCAAAGCCGAAGCAGTGAAGCAAAACGTGTTGCTCAATCCGCACGCATTGAAAATTACGACTCCGTACATGCGTTTCTACGAACTGGCAGCTCTTTGTCAATTGGGCGAACAGAAGCATGTGCTCAAAGAGATGCGCGACTACTGGGGAGGTATGATTAAACTTGGAGCTACCACCTTCTGGGAAAAATATAATCCCGAACGCACCAACCAGACTGCCATGTACGGACGTCCCTTTGGCAACAGTTTTTGTCATGCCTGGGGTGCCAGTCCCATCTATTTGTTGGGTAAATATTACTTGGGAGTGAAGCCGACATCGCCGGGTTACAGAACCTACGACATTGAGCCCAACCTCGGCGACCTGCAATGGATGGAAGGCGATGTGCCGACACCTAATGGTAAGGTGCATCTCTATTTCAATACGAAGGAAATCAGGGTGAAAGCCGACGAAGGAGTGGGTACGCTCCGTTTCTCCAGTAAGTCGAAACCTTCGTGCAAAGAGGGATCGATCGTAGCCAAAGGAGGCAATAAATACGAAATGGAGATTCAGGCCGGGAAAGAGTATAACTTGAAGTATAAAT
>CAXXPB010000064.1:0-6038 GCA_963678825.2 uncultured Microbacter sp.
TTTTCAATCTTCTGGTCGTGGCACTTATTGCGGAAAAGCCGATTTCAAATCATTAAACCTTGACTCATTAGCAAATACGCCTGATTTTCGCTCAAAATATTTCGAATCAGTTTATACAGGGCGAGTGAAGGCTGACATTTTTACAAGCGACTCCGAACGGGTTTCTTTCATTGTGGGAGCATACGTACGGTTTGGCGGCAAAAAAGATTCGCTTTACTACATAAGCATTCCCAACTCCGTTAGTAAAGTAAACGTTCTGGCAGAACAGCTGAAATACCTGAAATGTACCAACGTGAACTACATCATCAAAAAAGACTACATCCCCTGTGGTCATTCGGTATATTTTACCCCAACAGAAGAATTGAAAACTTATCTTGAAACGAGCCAGCGCAAATTTGCATGCTTGTAGATAATGACTTTCCTCGCTGTTGTATCAATATCCACTTTCGTACCGTCCCTTTTTTCAATTCAACAACAGTTGTTTAAAACAAACACTAATTTTAGCCCTGTTTTGTAATTAAAATAAAATTCGCACCTTTGCAATTCCAATTAATTTTTCTGACAGCCATTTTATGAGACTCATATTCTGGCTGTTTTTTAATTTATCATTCACCTTCAAAAACCAATTATGAAAAAAATTCTGACTTTAGCTGTAGTATTAATGGCAGCTGTAACCATGAATGCGCAGACCGACATGCAGGCTCTTTACCATTTCAAAAACGGCGAAAAACACCTCACCTCTACTGTCGAAATGTTCAAAACTGACAATCACGGTAGCAACTATTTCTTCGTTGATATGGATTATGGTGTTGGAAGTGTAAAAGGTGTCAGCTCCGCATACTGGGAAATCTCCCGCGGCATCAAATTCTGGAAATCACCGTTCGAAATCCACGTAGAATATGATGGCGGTTTAGGTCAGTATTATACTCCTGTAGGAAACGGAGCTTACACCATTAACGACGCTTGGTTATTTGGTGGACAGTATACATGGAACACAGCCGATTTCTCTAAAATCTTCACACTTCAGGCTATGTACAAAACCATCCGCGACAAAAACAAAGCTTCGTTCCAGCTTACCGGTGTTTGGACACTGAAATTCTTCAAAGACAAATTTACCGCCAGCGGTTTTTCTGATTTCTGGAAAGAAGACAACGCCTATATGGACGGTACTACAAGCAAATATGTATTTGTTTCTCAACCTCAGTTCTGGTACAACGTAGACAGCCACTTCTCAGTAGGTAGCGAAATAGACCTGAGCTGCAGCTTTGCCGGCAACAGAAAATTCTATTTCGATCCGACTCTGGCCGCTAAATGGACATTCTAAATTCAGAGTAAAGACATTAGATCATTAACTCAATAAACCATTTATAAACAAATTATTATGCTGGATCGTTTTTTCAAACTCACAGACAATAAAACCAACGTTCGCACGGAGGTGATTGCCGGTGTTACCACATTTATGACGATGGCATATATCCTGTTCCTCAATCCGAATATTCTCTCGGTAACCGGAATGGATAAAAATGCCGTGTTCTTCGCTACTGCAGTTGGTGCAGGTATCGTAACTATCGCGATGGGTCTGATTGCCAACTTCCCGATGGCATTGGCTCCTGGTATGGGTCTTAACGCACTGTTTGCTACCGTTGCCGTAGCAGGTGTTGGTATGATGTCATGGCAAGTCGGACTGGGCGCCGTATTTATTTCGGGTATTATCTTTATCATTCTTACGGTAACACGCATCCGACAAATACTGGTCGTTGCCGTTCCCACGTCCATGAAACTGGCCATAACGGTCGGTATCGGATTGTTCATCACCATCATCGGGTTGAAGCTTTCCGAAGTAATGACCGTTAGCACAGCTGCTATTCAACCTACGATGGATGCAATGGGCAAAAACGGCGGTCATGCACTGCTGAAATTCTTCGAATGGAATGTTGGTATCGGTTCTTTCAAAAATCCTTCCATGTTGCTCTGTATCATCGGTCTTACCATTACAGCTATTCTGATGGCCCGCAAAATAAAAGGTGCTCTGTTGATCGGTATCGTGGTTACCACCCTGATCGGAATCCCAATGGGAGTTACCGTTATTCCGGCTAACTTCACTTTCTTCGCATTGCCCGATTTCCACAATTTGGCAGTTGGCGCACTTGACATCAAAGGTGCATTCAGCATGGGTATCTGGACGGTAGTGTTCACCTTTACCTTCGTTGAATTATTCGACACATTCGGAACGCTGGTCGGAACTGCCAACAAAGCAGGCCTGATCGACAAAGACGGCAACTCTCCCAAAATCGGAAAAGCGATGCTGGTAGATGCTATCGGGGTATCGTTCGGTGCATTGATGGGAACATCAACTATCACTACCTACGTGGAAAGTGCTGCCGGTATCGGCGAAGGTGGCCGTACAGGTCTTACTGCTATCACCACTGGTTTGCTCTTCCTGTTGGCGCTGTTGATTGCTCCGCTGGCTCAGTTGATTCCTGATGCTGCTACTGCTCCCGCGTTGATTATCGTGGGTGTTTTGATGGCTTCTTCCATCGTTGATATCGACTTCAAAGACTTTACCGAAGGTTTCCCTGCATTTATGACTTTTGCACTGATGCCGTTCACCTACAGCATCGCAAACGGTATTGCAGGCGGTATCGTGTTCTACACCATTTTGAAGGTAGTAACCGGTCAGGGTAAGAAAGTACACTGGATGATGTACCTGCTTTTCGCGCTGGTAGTAGCACGTTATATATTCCTGAGCGAATAAAGAAACTGCTCATAAACAATCGAAAGCCCTTTGATGCTCTATTGCACAAAGGGCTTTTTTTATGAATTAAAATTTGCTTTTGACAAAGAAATTATTCACCTTTGAAATCTGTTCTTTTGTCTATAACCTTATTACTATGGCAACAATCCTCATTACCGGTGGCACTGGTCTTATCGGCAATTATCTCTCGCGGTTTCTCAAAGAAAAGGGCTACACGGTTGCCCTGTTGAGCCGTTCAGGCAAGCAATCGGAAGAATTTCCGGTCTATTTCTGGGACATCAACAAGCAGATTATCGACCCGAAAGCCATCACTTCTGCCGACTATATCATCCACCTTGCCGGAGAAAATATAGGCGCAAAACGATGGACCGAAGATCGCAAAAAAGAGATTATCTCCAGCCGGATTCTGCCAACACAGCTTCTTTTTGATGCCATTTCGAAAAGTACACATAAACCAAACGCATTTATTTCAGCTTCTGCCATAGGATATTATGGCGCCGTCACTTCGCAACATATTTTTACCGAAAGCGATCCGGCGGCAAACGATTTTTTGGGGCATACCTGCCGCCAGTGGGAAAGCGAAGTTGATAAATTTGAAGAACTCGGCATAAGAACCGTCAAAATAAGAACCGGAATTGCCTTAACCTCTGCAGGAGGAGCTCTCGAGAAGATCAAAAAGCCTGTAGCCCTCGGACTTGGAGCTCCCTTAGGCACTGGCAATCAATATATGCCGTGGATACATATCGACGATTTGTGCCACATTTACCTGAAAGCCATTGAGGATGCAACCATGCAAGGTGCTTATAACGCAGTTGCTCCGAAGCACGCAACCAACCGACAGTTAATGGAAGCCATTGCCCGGGTGTTGGACAAAAAAATCCGTCTTCCGAAAATTCCATCCACCGTACTCAAAGTAGTTTTGGGACCAATGTCCGATATGTTATTAACCGGAAGCCGCGTTTCGTCCGAAAAGCTGATTATGTCTGGTTATAAATACCAGTTCTCCAGCCTTCAAAATGCGCTGGCAGACTTGTTACAAAAAGGAACCTTATCCAAATGAAAATCAAGTCTATTATTCTGCTTATTCTCATATTGTTGCAAAGTCCGGTAACAGGACAAAACGCAACGGGTAAAATCAAAATTTCCGACGACATCGATCTGATACGACTCTCGCCCAACGCCTACATTCACATATCACGGGCTTCTATGGGCTCATTCGGACTGGTTTCATCAAACGGTTTGATCTTTATTGAGAAAGGCAAAGCGTTCCTCTTCGATACTCCGGCCAACAGCGCTCAAACAAAAACATTGGTGAAATGGGTGGAGGATTCACTGCATGTCAGATTTACCGGATTCGTTCCCAACCATTGGCATGGCGACTGTATGGGTGGACTTGACTACCTCAAAGTGCGTCATATTCCGTCGTACGCCAACCGGATGACCATCGCTCTTGCCAGGATACATCACCTTCCTGTTCCGGATAAAGGATTCAAAGATTCGCTGATTCTGCATCTTGGCAACAAACGTATTGAATGTTACTATCCGGGAAAAGGCCATTCCTCTGACAATATCGTGGTATGGATTCCTTCCGAAAAGATATTATTTGCCGGCTGCATGGTCAAAGAGATGAAGTCGAATACCAAAGGTAATCTCTCGGATGCAGACGTAAAAGTCTGGCCTTCTACCATCAAAAAGGTGATGGCAAAGTTTCCATCTGCCCTCATCGTGATTCCCGGACACGGAGAAGCCGGAGGGTTTGAATTGCTTCAACACACCATTGAAGTAGTCTGCAAATAGCCTCTACCGGACGATTCCGATTCTCACACAGTTGTATTATAACTCTATTTTACTACCTTTGCATGAAGTTTTTAAGATACAGACATGGGCAGAATACTCGCTATTGATTACGGACAAAAACGCGTCGGAATCGCAGTTACAGATATATTGCGCATTACGGCCAATGGACTGACAACAGTACCTGTTGGGCAGATATTTGAGTTTCTGACAGACTATTTCGCCAAAGAGCAGGTAGATGCTGTGGTGGTGGGGTTGCCAAAACAAATGAACAACCAGCCGTCGGAATCGATGCGCTTTATAACTCCGTTTGTCAACGGGTTCAAAAAGCGGTTTCCTGCAATGACAATAGATATGTATGATGAGCGTTTTACCTCCGTTTTGGCACACAAAGCCATGCTCGATGGAGGATTAAAGAAAAAAGCCCGTCAGGACAAAGCGCTGGTCGATCAAATAAGTGCCACCATCATTTTACAATCGTATCTTGAAAGCAAAAGACAATTCTGAATTATTAATCATTAATCGTTAATTATAAGTGATTTATCCCATTTACACTTACGGCCAGCCTGTTTTAAGAAAAGTAGCAGAACCAATCGACGCCAACTATCCGGATCTAAAGAAAGTAATCGACAATATGTTCGAAACTCTCTACCACTCAGACGGCATCGGTCTGGCAGCACCTCAGGTTGGACTTTCCATACGTCTGATTGTAATTGATTTATCCCCGCTTTCAGAAACAAAAACAGAACTCCGTGACTTTAAAAAAGTACTTATAAATGCAGAGATTCTGGAACGTAGCGGTGAAGAAGTAAAAGAAGAAGAAGGCTGTCTGAGTCTTCCCAGAATTCAGGAATTTGTTCCCAGAAGCAATAAAATCACCATTCGTTATTATGACGAAAACTTCACAGAACACACCGAATCATACGAAGGTTATACCGCCAGAGTTATACAACACGAATATGACCATATTGACGGACATCTGTTCATCGATCACATTTCACCTATCCGCCGCCAGTTAATCAAAGGAAAATTGCTGGCTATAACAAAAGGAACTGTGAAATGCAGTTATAAGATTAAGACGGTAAAATAAAGCGACAACATGTTTTTTTCACCCAAACATATTTTCTCAAAAAGCGGATACTTCCTTTTCTTTGCTGTAATCTGCATCGGACTGCTGGTAAATTCGTGTTCCATTTCGTATAAATTCAACGGGTCATCCATTGATTATACAAAAACCAAAACAATCACCATTGCCGACTTTCCGAACAACGCGACATTGGTTTACCCGCAACTGGCGTCAAAGCTAAATACCGCACTCAAAGACTTTTTTAACCGCAGAACAAAATTACAGCAGGTTAAACGCAATGGAGACATGCAAATTGAGGGTGAAATTACGGATTACAGACTGGCTCCATTATCAATACAGGCTAATGCTTTGGCTGCACAAACGCAGCTTACGATGACGGTGCGATTCAAATATACCAATACG
>CAXXPB010000065.1:0-53090 GCA_963678825.2 uncultured Microbacter sp.
TTCCTCTTCCAGTAATTCGCTTAAAGCAGCTTCGCCTTCGGCTATCTTTTCTTCGGCTGCCACTATCAGGGCTTTCTGGTTGGCAAAGAATACATCTGTTACAATAGAAACGGCAACAGGTCGCACACCACATCTTCGGGAGTGGTGGCTACTTTTTCCTTGACCTTTTTCAGATTACCATCCTTGTCTTTCTTAGCTGCCGGCTGTGGGTATAGAGTTCAGCTTTCCAACCATCGGCTGTCACAAGGTAACAGTCGTCCTGCATGGTTTCGTTCCAGTAAGTAAGCAACTGTTCGTACACATCGTAATCTTCCACCAGCAAAGCATCGCCCTCAAATTTCTCCAGCAGCAGGTTGCCCAGCTCCTGTATCAGTTCCTTGGGTTTGGTGTCGGCATCAATGGCTTCGAGCAGAGGGTGCACCTGTGCTTTCCATTCATCAAAATGCGTGTGGTAAGCGGTGGTTTGTACCACAAAGTCGGGGTGCTTCTGCACCGTTTCGCGTATTTGCTCGCGGGCGCACTGCAGTTGATAATACCCTGTTCGTCCGGCAATAGGCGCAAACAGGTCGTTCTTCAGGGTGGGGCAAGCCGTCCAGTAATGTTGCAACTGCTCAATATCATGTTGTGGCAATCCTCCCTGCAAATGGGCTTCTATGTCCTGCAACACTTCGGTATCTTCCGATTCGATATAGCGGGGCAGGTTCAGATTATAGTCGTTGCCCACAATTTCTTCTTTTTCCACAAAGCGGGCGTAATGGGCTACAGGCTTTTGCGCATTCCAGACATCTACGATCCGACGCACATCCTGCTCGCGCAGTCGGTTTTTCGGGCCGTCCTTGGCAAAACCGGTTTTGGCATCAATCATAAATATTCCGCTACGGTCAGCTGCTTCTTTCTTATCCAGCACAATGATGCAGGCGGGTATCCCCGTGCCGTAAAAGAGGTTGGCCGGCAGTCCGATAATACCTTTTATCAATCCTCTTTCTACAATATACTTTCGAATGGTTGCTTCGGCATTTCCCCGAAACAATACACCGTGCGGCAGAATGCAGGCTCCCTGTCCGTGACGATTCATACTGCGGATTATGTGCAACAGAAAAGCATAATCGCCATTCTTTTCGGGAGGCACGCCTATGGTACTGTTCCATCGTCCGTATTCGTCTTCTTCCTTGGCGCTCTTCAACCACGATTTGGTAGAGAAGGGCGGATTGGACCACCACAAAATCGAAACTTTCCAGTGCGCTACTGTCGTGTGCCGACATAAACTGCGGATTGTTGATAGTATCGCCCTGTCGGATATCTGCCAGGTCTTCACCATGCAGAATCATGTTCATCTTAGCCAAACCCACCGTAGCACTATCTTTTTCCTGTCCATAAAGCGTAGCTCCCATCGGTGTTTCAGCTAATGCTTTTAGCAACAACGAACCAGAACCACAGGTAGGGTCGTAAATGGTGGTCTTCTTGCTATTGGTATGTTGCAGACCTATCACTTTAGCCATTATCCGACTTACTTCGGCAGGGGTATAAAACTGGCCTTTGCTCTTACCGCTTTCGCTGGCAAAGTGCTTCATCAGGTATTCGTAGGCGTCGCCCATCAGGTCATCGTCGTTAGCACGATTCTTTCCGAAATCAAGTCCCGACGATTGAAAGATTCCTATCAGGTTACTCACCGTATCCACCAAATCCTTGCCTTTACCCAGTTTTTGCTCGTCGCAGAAATCGGCCACATTGATAACACCACTCAAGTCATTGGCCTCTGCCAATAAAGCCATCTTTTTATTCAGTTCTTCCCCGATATTCGATTTCCCCTTCAGGGCTATAAAATCGTCGAAACTACAGCCTTCGGGTATTTCGATCATCGAATCAGGGTTGTTTTTATATTTATCGCTAACATATTTCACGAACAAAACCACCAGTACATAATCCTTGTACTGGCTGGCATCCATCCCTCCACGCAATTCATCACAGCTTTTCCACAGAGTGCTGTATAACTCCGATTTTTTAATGGCCATCTATTGAATTTTACTATCTTATCTATTAATTATTTCACCTTCAAAGCTACAAATTTGCCTCGAAAGATTTAATGTTTACTTATTCTTTTTTTGATTAGAAATTACAAAGCGACAACAGTGACATTGCCCATCGCATAAAAAAACACCCCAACCTGAATTCATCAGATTGGGGTGTTGTATTAAAGTCACTTCGAAGTGATGTTTTATTTCACTTCTTCGTAGTCAACATCCGTTACGTTATCTTTTCCTTCATTGGAAGAAGCGCCTTCGTTCGGTTGTTGGTATTGTTGTTGCTGTGCTCCCTGAGCACCTTGTGCACCGGCCTGAGCATTGTACATTTCCTGGCTTGCGGCATGAAATACTGTTTCCAGCTCTTTGGTTGCTGCATCAATACCATCCAAATCCTGAGCTTTATGAGCTTCTTTCAACTTAGCAAGCGCTGCTTCGATAGGAGCTTTTTTGTCTGCCGGTAATTTATCACCAAACTCAGATAATTGTTTTTCTGTTTGGAAAATCAACGAGTCGGCATGATTCATTTTTTCGATGCGTTCTTTTTCTTTAGCATCTGCTTCTGCATTTGCAGCAGCTTCATCTTTCATTCGTTTGATTTCTGCATCGGTCAATCCGCTAGATGCTTCGATGCGGATGCTCTGCTCCTTGCCTGTTGCTTTGTCTTTGGCTGAAACTTTCAGAATACCGTTAGCGTCAATATCGAATGATACTTCAATCTGAGGAACGCCACGAGGTGCAGTTGGAATACCATCGAGGTGGAATACGCCAATCTGCTTGTTATCGCGTGCCATCGGACGTTCGCCCTGCAACACATTGATTTGTACAGAAGGTTGGTTGTCGGCGGCAGTACTGAACACTTCCGATTTTTTGGTCGGGATGGTAGTATTCGATTCAATCAGTTTGGTCATTACTCCTCCGTAGGTTTCAATACCCAACGAAAGCGGAGTAACGTCGAGCAAAAGCACGTCTTTTACATCACCTGTCAACACAGCGCCCTGAATTGCAGCACCTACAGCTACCACCTCGTCAGGATTAACACCTTTGGAAGGAGCCTTGCCGAAGAATTTTTCTACAATTGTCTGGATAGCAGGAATACGGGTAGAACCACCTACAAGGATTACTTCGTCAATATCGGAAGCTGTCATCCCTGCATCAGAAAGTGCTTTACGGCAGGGCTCAACGGTTGCCTGAATAAGGCTATCGGCCAACTGCTCGAATTTTGCACGGGTCAGTGTTTTTACCAAGTGTTTTGGAATGCCATTCACCGGCATGATATACGGTAGATTGATTTCTGTTGTAGTTGAGCTTGACAGTTCGATTTTTGCTTTTTCAGCAGCTTCTTTCAGACGTTGAAGAGCCATTGGATCCTTACGAAGGTCAATCCCTTCTTCGTTGATAAATTCCTGAGCCAACCAGTCGATGATTGTATGATCGAAATCGTCACCACCGAGATGCGTATCACCATTGGTCGATTTTACTTCAAATACGCCGTCGCCCAACTCAAGGATAGAGATATCGAATGTACCTCCACCAAGGTCGAATACAGCAATTTTCATATCCTTATGGGTTTTGTCCAAACCATAAGCCAACGATGCAGCAGTAGGTTCGTTCACAATACGACGTACATTCAAACCTGCAATTTCGCCGGCTTCTTTGGTTGCCTGACGTTGTGATTCGCTAAAGTAAGCCGGAACAGTAATTACTGCATCTGTCACTTCCTGTCCGAGGTAATCTTCGGCGGTTTTTTTCATTTTTTGCAAAACCATTGCCGAAATTTCCTGCGGAGTATAAAGACGTCCGTCAATGTCAACACGCGGTGTATTATTTTCTCCTTTTGCCACATGGTAAGGTACACGGTTAATTTCCTTTTGTACCTGATCATATGTTTCTCCCATAAAACGTTTAATGGAGAAGATCGTTTTTTGAGGATTTGTGATTGCCTGACGTTTTGCAGGATCTCCCACTTTACGTTCTCCACCTTCGATAAACGCAACGATTGAAGGAGTTGTACGTTTTCCTTCGCTGTTTGCAATTACGACAGGTTCGTTACCTTCCATAACGGCCACACAAGAGTTTGTGGTACCTAAGTCGATTCCAATAATTTTTCCCATAGTTGTCTGTAAAATATATGTTTTGTATTAATTTCTATAGTGTCTGTAAGTGTTGATTGACGTTTTTCTAAAAGCAAACCTTATGCCAAAAAGCCAATTTCAGCATCAAAAAGCTATGCAATACAACTATTAAACATTGATTATATGCACACTACAAACACACACTGCAAAATAATGCGTTTCACATCTCTACAATATCATTTTGCCTTATCGGGTTATTTTGACAGCAAACAGGAAGTTCCATTCATTTTTTTGACAAAAGATATGACAAAACGACAGATATAGCACAAAAAAAAGACTGTCGCATGGACAGTCTTTTCAATGTTTTGAATAGTATATTATATTTCTACCTATGTCTGGCTTCGTTAGCTTTTCGTTTTATTTCTTCCAAAACCTTTTCTTTAAAATCACGTTCGGCAATATAATATCTGAATAACTTTTCCGGCGGAAGAATTTTCTTAAATTGCTCATGATAGGTTCTTGCCAGCTTAGCCCGTGTAACTTCGGTGTAGATATACAAATCGTTTAATTTGGCAAAATCGGTATTCCCATCCTTTTTGGTTTGTCTCCACTGGTCTCGCTGTTTGCTGATTTCCCATTTTTTTTGTTCCAACTCGTTATACAGCGGCCAAAATGCTTTCTCTTCATCATCAGTCATATTGACCCGTTGCTTTATAAACGCAACTTTTTTAGCTTTTAGCTCTTCTAATTGCGGATTGCGTTGCTGTGCAAACAATAGGGTTGAAGCAAAGACAACAATAACACATAAAATTAATCTTCTCATAGCTTTTACTTATTAGAAGTTTGTCCTTCAGCATCAGTACTGCACAAATAATTAGCCAAGCTGGATTCATCCATCTGACTTAAAATATATGATTCTTCAACACTATGCTGCTGAGCAACAGCCTTGGACGCCATTTCTACCGGCATCAGTAATTTAGCACCAATTAATACTCCTGACAATGTCGCAGCAATAGCGATCCAGGATTTTGTCTTTTTATACCAAGGCAAACTTGGCATGGATGTTTGGGTCATCGAAGCCATCTTTGCAGCAAAATCCTCAAAATATCCATCAGGCACCGTGAATGGATTTCTTTTGTCAAAGTTGGAATTCATATTCATCTTCTTTAGTTTTTTGTATTTAGACTGACCGTCTTCGTAATAGTTTAAATTTCGCTTAATAAATATGCCTCTATTTTTTTAACGGCATGATGGTACGACGCTTTTAACGCTCCTACCGAAGTACCAAGAATCTCTTCCATTTCTTCGTATTTGAGATCATCAAAATATTTCATATTGAATACCAGACGCTGCTTATCGGGCAAAGTTGTAATGGCTTTCTGAAATTTCAACTGCGCCTCGTCTCCTGAAAAATACGGATCTGCTTCCAGATTTTGTGCCATCGAACTTTCAATATCATCCGTAGAGTAACTGTTCTTATTTTTTTGACTGTTTAAAAACGTAATGGTTTCATTTACGGCAATACGAAATAACCAGGTCGAAATCTTAGACTCTCCTCTGAAGCTATCGAGAGCACTCCATGCTTTCATAAAAGTAGTTTGCATTACATCATTGGCATCGTCATGGTTCAATACCATTTTACGGATATGCCAATAAATAGGCTGCTGATACTCCTGAACAATTCGTCCAAAAGCTGCACTCCGGTGCTTTGGGCTATTGAGCTTGGCTAACCATTCGGCTTCGTTAAATCCATTCATAAAACTCGAGTCGAGGGTTGTAAACGACGATTGAATCTCTGCCACAGCCAAACACTATAGAAGTAAAACGGAAATGCCAGTGCAGCTCCGGTAATCACATCAATAACGTAATGCGCTTTTATATAAACAGTTGAAAGAGCCAGTAATATTGAAAACGGCAATATCCAGTAAAACAATTTACGTGCATGATACCAGAATAAAATCATATATGTCACCATCAGCCCAATGTGCGAGCTGGGAATTGCCCCTGTCGGGCGTTCTCCTTCTGACTGAAGCCACATTAGTAAACCGCGCATTGGTCCGTAGTTCGGAATGGCCACCGATGGATGAGAACAAATGTAGAACTGAGGTCCTTCCGCTGGGAAAAATATATAAAACATATAAAACAACAGGAATGAACTCAGCAAAACAAAGGAAGCAAAGAACGCTTTTTCTGTTTTAACCTTAAGAAAATAAAGATGAACAAAGACAAGTGCCAGATAAAAAGACATATATGCAAAATTCATCAATTCATTAAACCATGCTGCCGGAGCCCACGATTCAGAAAAAAGAGTACTGGGTTGACATCCGCATACCCACTGGTCGGCGGCTATCAAAAACTTATCTATATCTTTAAAGAACAGCTGATTATAATAATATGTTTCCGGATACCAATACGTAATCAGCAAGATAGGAGCCAACTGCCTGAAATAGGTAAAAAACTGCCATCCGCTCACCCTGTGAAGCAACATCACGCCCACAAATCCCGCCATAATTGCTCCTCTCATCATCAACAAGTGTACCCAGGTTGTTTCCCGCACAGACGAAGGAAAAAACAAAATGAAAAGACCGGTAAAAATGATCCAGATAAATGTAATTATTTCAATGGGATATATTGGTAAGTAGCGTTTCATTGACAGTCAGACAAAATTTAATTTAGTTTGGCTTTAGGTTATTTATTGCAAATGGTAATCGGTCAGTCTTTGATAAAACAACGGGTTCTGAAATACGGTTCTTTCTCATAGTTATCCCAGATTCCCACCGCATTGACATTCGTTTCGAGCTGCCCGGTTGAAATGGCATACTTCACATTATGCTTCCTGTATTGCTCATTCAATGCCACATAGTAAAGAGAGTGAATTCCTTTTTTCTGCCAATCAGGATGTACACCATTAAAATACAAATCCACGGTATCATATTTTCTAAGCGCTTTCAGTATATGAAGGAAACCGAATGGGAATATCCGACCTTTAGCTTTTTGGAATGCCTTGGAGAGAGATGGAAAGCTAATTCCAAATCCAACCACATTGCTGCTTTCGTCCAGCAGAAAACATAAAAGTTCAGGTCTTGCAAATCCCAGATAAGTTTTAATGTAAAACTCAATCTGACGGTCAGATAATTCGGCAAATCCGTAAAGGTCTTTGAATGCAGCATTCAACGTTTCAAAAAACTGAGGCGCATAGCGTTTGATTTCCTTTTTATTTTTAGGAATCACCACTTCCACCTTATATTTTTGCATAATCAGTTCGTTGATACGCTTCACCTTATCTGGAATTTCCTGCGCAGCATTAAATTTATACTGCACCCAATCCACCGACTTTCTGAAACCAAGGTGTTCAAGATGTTTGGGAAAATACGAGAAATTATATGCTGTCGTTATACTTGGCTCATTATCAAAACCTTCCACTTGCATTCCTTCCTGATCAAGATCAGAGAATCCCAAAGGCCCATGAATTCCCTTCATGCCTTTTGCAGCCCCCCAGGCTTCAGCTGCATCCAATAAAGCTTTCGACACCTCGGGATCATCAATAAAGGCTATCCACCCAAAACGGGTTCGCTTTTCATCCCATCTAACATTTGCTTTGTGGTTAATAATCGCTGCAATTCGCCCTACGATTTTGTTATCCTTATATGCTAAAAAATAGGCTGATTCGCAATGATCGAAAGCCGGATTCTTCCTGCTATCCAGCGTATTCCACTCGTCCATAATGAGAGGTGGAACCCAGTTTTTATTGTTTTTATAAAGTTCGAATGGAAACATGATAAATTGTTTCAGTTCCTTCCGAGTAAATACTTCTTTTACAGTTATCATAGATTATCGATGGTCTCTTTTATTAAACTACCTCCTTCAGGCAATAAAAAATCAGGCAAATATACGCATTTTTCATTGCCCCATAATGTTATTTTTAAGCAAAAGTTATGCAAAAGCATTTTTGAAGAACGCCTTTTATACACCAGTACCAACCCATTCCGTGTTATTTTCGATAAAATGTTTTGAAAGCTTCATGAAAAGCTATAACTTGCAACAAATTTCGATTTTTGTTTTTTAAGTTGCAATATATGTCCGCACACGTAAGCCGTCCGTTTACCTTCGACAGAGTTGTCAGATTAATAATCGGCCTCATCATATTAGTTTCTCTCTATTTTCTGGTCGATTATCTAAGTAGCGTTTTACTGCCTTTTCTGCTGGGCTGGCTCATCGCCTACATGATGAATCCGATGGTGAACTTTTTTCAGTTTAAACTTAAACTACACTACCGTTCGCTTGCAATTTTTGTATCATTTGTTACGCTTATAGGAATCGCCTTCGGCTGTGTATTACTTCTCATCGACCCGGTTTCGTCTGAAGTTTCAAGGGCAAGCCAGCTTATCTCTCAATACCTGATAAATCCCAAAACGCATCAATTCCAACTTTCGTTTTTACCGGCTGAATGGCAGCAATACATAGTTGATAATTTTTCGTACAAAGAGCTGCGGAACTTAATGAATAGTTCTTCTTTTCAGGAAGTTATAAGTAAAATTCAACCTCACTTCATGAGCTTTCTATCCGGCACTCTTCAATTTGTTCTGGGCTTATTTATCGGCTTTGTAATTTTATTGTATGTCATCTTCATTCTGCTCGATTACGAAAAGATAACTACCGGGTGGAGAAGCGCAATTCCGCACAAGTACCGTCCTTTCTGCGAAGGATTGGTAGACGATTTGATGATGGGTATGAACCGTTATTTTCGGGGACAGGCTTTTGTAGCAGGGATGGTAGGAATTATGTGTGCTGTAGGCTTTTCCATTATCGGGTTACCGCTGGCAATAGTCATGGGGTTGTTTATCGGCTTACTCAACATGGTGCCTTACCTGCAATGGTTCGGTTATATTCCGGTTACATTTTTGATGTGGATCCGGTCTGTGGAAACCGGACAAAGCTTCCCCATGCTTTTTCTGGAATTAGCCATTGTGGTTGCGATTGTGCAAATAGTGCAGGACCTTTTCCTGATTCCTAAAATAATGGGAAAAATGACAGGCCTGAAACCGGCACTTATTTTACTCTCACTGTCGATATGGGGAGCCCTTTTAGGAATTGTAGGCATGATTATAGCACTTCCGCTTACCACGCTGATTATATCATACTACAAACGTTACGTCCTTAATGTTGACGAGCCGGAAAGTGAAGAAACACCCCCAGTGTTATAGACACGAATCTATTACCGGAATTCCCGAAGGTGTCTTTTTTTGAATTGGGGAAAATATCACTCAAACCAAAAGAATAACGACCTTCCAGCGTGTAACTGGTAGAGCCGACACAGAGTTCGAATCCTGTGCCCGCACAGAATCCATAATCGAATTTATTGGCAATCGGCATGGTGTACTCTTCGTGAGATGCAGATGCCACGGCGTTTTGAGAGCTTTCTGACAACAGATAACCGATCTTCGGCCCGAAATTGAGCATCCACCGGAATTTATTTCCAAGATAAAAATGGGTCAGAACCGGCATTTCAAAATAATTGAGCCTGCGTTGAAAAGTACCCGCGGTTGCCTGCTCTTTCCATCCGCGTTGAGAATAGTTCAGCTCCACCTGCAAACCGAAACATTTTTCCGAAACATAGTTGGCTGCAATGCCGCCATAATATCCCATAAGCTGCTGTTGTACAACCGCCGGATAAAAATTGACATTAGAAAAGCTAACCCCATGAGAAGTACCAAAACTAAAATAGGGCTGAAAGTCGGACGATTGAGCCTTGCAAAAGATTGAGACTCCTGCAAAACATGCAATTACAGCAAACCGTTGAATGGTATTGACAATCTGAATTCTGAATATTTTCACGCTTAATTTGGTTGTATTATGAAAATCACTCACTTATAAGAGTCACACCCTTGCCACTTTTATAGTTAAGCAAATGCAACTCATCATTTTGAAAACCACCTCCGGCGGCAACCCTTTTAAAGGCAAACCGGGATTCAATATTTTCGGGTAACTGAGCAGACAAATGTTGAGAAAAACCAGGAACGCCGTATTTGCTCATCATTGATATGAAATACAAAGACAGGTCGTAGCCCAACAAATCGAACCGTATTACTTCTCCTGAATTAGGGTTCAAATGAAACCATTTGGTATATTCACGGTTATAGTCTGCCAGACTCTCTTTATCATGAGTATAAAATAAAGAGGCATAATATAGATTGGGATAAACGTTTGTTTCTGGCTCCCAATCTAGAAAGCCGTATAAAGCAACATGTTTACTTTCGGAGTTTAACCCTGCAAAAGCAGAAAGGTATGGCGCTGCTTTTTCTGCATTGGAAGTTGCAAGAACCACAATGGCGGGTTTACCTTCTGTAATCCATGGCTTAATTGGCTCCAGATTTCCGCCCTGTAACATTGCCGTATGATAGGCTATGTGATTTTGTTTCAGTTTCGACATCAGGTTTTCAGCAAAAACAGTTCCGTCGTCATTGGCATTGCCGCTCACGGGTTGAGCGATCACAATATTAGAATTTCGGAACTGCTTAACAAACAACGACGCAGCTTGCACATATTGCGACCGGATGGACGGGTTAAACTGAAACAGATAGGGATTAGTTACTATTCCATCCACTTTCTGCGTAAAAGGAATGATAGTGTAAATTTTATGCTGTTTAGCAAAATCAGCCACAGGCTTGGTTTGCGCCGCATAAGCCGGTCCTATAATCAAATCTACCTGAGAAAGCTCTTCTTTTTCAAGCACTTTTGCGACACCCGCCACGGTTTTGGCAATATCATAAGTATGAATATCCACAGAGATACCCTTTTCTTTCAAGTCAGACAGCGCAAGTAATACTCCTCTGTAAAAGTCAACAAATTTCTCAATTGTGGGATCATCTTTTGCCCCATCCAATGAGAACGGCAAAAGCACTGCCACTTTCACATGACTCTTAATTACAGATGACATTTGAATTGGCTCCTGTTTTACAACTGGTTTACGTTCTGATAGAATTGGTTTTGCTACAGCCTTAGCCGTATCAGAAGGTATGATAACCGTTTCTCCTGTTTTCAAAACCTCAACGGTTGGATTTGCATTTTTGATCGCCTCAACCGGCACTTTGTACATCCGGCTCAGGCTATAAAAGGTCTCACCGGCAACTACCTGATGACTAACACCGTCTTTGGTCACAGTCTGTTTTGGTGCTGCTACAACCGGCTTCTTCTCTTCTTTTGCAACTACAGGAGTTTCTTTTACACTCTTTTTCACCGGCTCTTCCGGCTCTTTGTAAGTCTCACTTGCTTTCTTCGCCTGAGGGGGTGGAATCTGCAGCACATCACCCTCTTTTATACCTTTCGCAGCATCCGGATTCATCGCAACAATGGCTTCTACTGACACACCATACTGATAAGCAATCGAATACAGGGTTTGTTTCTTTATTACGGCATGTTGCCTTGTGGTGGTAACTGTTGGCAGCATTTGAGTAGATAGCGGAATTTTTATCACCTGACCGGCCTTCAATCCTTCAGCTATTGACGGATTGCAATTCAGAATATCCGCCTGTGTCACATTAAACTTATGACTGACGGCATATAAACCCTCTTTTGCATCTACCGTGTACAGGTAATATTTTTGTCCATGTTCTTCTACCAGAGGATAATTCAGTTCCTGACAGTATGCTGAAAGAGCAAGCAAAAGCATGAATATTCCAAAACAAAAAATTCGGGAGTACTTCATTGTTTCAATATTTAAATAGATCCGGCTTCAAATTCAATTCTCAAGAGCTGGCGTCACAATGGCAGTTACTCTTGTTGTTATTCCAATACTGCCACAAACCCACTGATGAAATACAATGCAAATGTAATGAAAAAACAGGGAAACGAACGGCTTCGATCCTGACTGAATCGCCAAACACAGAAGCTGCATCAACACCTATAAAAAACAGCACAAATAATTATACACAAACACCTTACATCGTTTTTAATATCCTTTACAGAAATAATAAGAGATCTAAATTTCTTACCAAACAGCCTTTTCGTCTACTCAATTGGCGCATTCGTCTATTATTTTTTCCTCCACAAAAGAGAGCGTTTACCTTTGTTGCGTCAAAAAACATAAGTAACAGATGATGTATCGGAAGTGGGTATTAGCGTTTTTCTTTATAACAACTTTTACTGTCGTCCAATCGCAAAACATAGGAAAGACCAAGCTTGAATGGAATTATAACGGCACACTCGACAATGTTCTGAAAGCGATAGGAGACGACTATGATATTCACTTCGTCTACGATTCCCTGCAACTTCAAAATATCAACGTCACATATTATGCTTTTGAAGAGAATACCCTTTCCAGGTTGTTTGATGAATGGAAAAACCAATGGAATCTCTTTTCGTATGTAGAAAAAAACCGAACCGTACTTATAACAAATAGGCAACTCACTCATAACGAACGTAAGGAATCTATTAACCAGCTAATCAAAAGAGAAAAATAGCATATGAGAAATTACTACTCAAATTTCAAAGTTAAAAAATTGCTGATAGGTATTCTCTTATTCTCCGCAATTGCAGCTTCAGCTCAGGACATAACGGGCAAGGTAATTGACGGCATTTCAAAACAAACGATACCCAACGCCGGCATAGCACTCTATGGCAGCACTGGTTCTCTCATCTCCAGCACTATAAGCACATCGAACGGCACATTCGATCTGCATTATAAGCTGTCAGGAGTCTTCCGGCTTAGGGTTTCGTTCGTAGGCTACCAAACATATGAAAGAGACATTAAACTCGACGGACAGGGCGTCAACCTGGGAACTCTTTTGATAAAAGAAAAGACACAAAATATTACCGAAGTGGTTGTTAAAGCCTCTGTGCCACTTGCGACTCAACGTGGAGACACTACGGTGATGAATGCCAGTGCATACAAAACCAATCCTGATGCCAATGTGCAGGATTTGGTGCAAAAAATGCCCGGAATTGTTGTGCAAAATGGCACGCTACAAGCTCATGGCGAAGACGTAAAGCAAGTGTTGGTGGATGGAAAAGAATTTTTTAAGGATGATATATCGGCTGCATTAAAAAATCTCCCGGCGTCGATTGTGAATGAAATTCAGGTATATGACAGTCAGAGCGAGCAAACCCGTTTCACAGGATTTGATGATGGCAACAGGCTAAAAACCATTAATATCGTTACCAAAACAGGTGTAACCAAAAGCCAGTTTGGACGATTCTATGCCGGAGCCGGATCAGACAATCTTTATTCTGCCGGTGGAAACCTCAGTCTTTTCAGAAACGACCGCCGCATCACTATTATAGGTCAAACAAACAACACCAACGAACGGAATTTCGCCATGGGAAATATCTTTGCGGGCGGAGGCAATCCGAATGGTCCTCCGGGGGCTCAGATCGCGGCCATGGGTGGCGGATCTTCAAGCAGTGACGGAGTAAACAACTATTCCGTCGATACCCAAAATGGTATCAACAAAATAAACTCCATCGGCTTCAACTATTCCGATCAGTTGAGTAAAAAAATCAAACTTGACGGCAACTATTTCTTTAGTTCGTTGAACAACTCATCAAATCAAAGTTCGCTGTATGATTATACGGCAAGACAAGGACAGAGTTACCTGGAAAATAAAAATACAACTGCGCATGTCGTCAACCATCGGTTCAATTTCAGGCTTGATTATGACATCGATGATAAAAACGCACTCTTCATCAGACCGAACATATCTTTTCAACAAAGCGATGGGACTAACAGAACCCTGGCACACACGGATTCTGTTTCGAAACCTTTGAGCGCATTTTCCAGTTCAACCGCCCCGTCGCAGACAGGAGCCAATATTTCAGGTCAAATTCTTTTTCGTCATAAATTCGACCGGAAAGGAAGAACGTTGTCTCTGGATGTTAATTCAACATCGCAAACCAAAAATGGAAATAACTATCTGAATTCAATAACAGACTATTATACCTCCAACAAGATCGATACGATACGTGAATATTCCAACCTGCATTCTACCGGGCATTCTTTTTCCGCAAACGCTTCCTACACGGAACCCATCAACCGGAAAAGCATGGTTATGTTCAACTATATGTATGGTTATCAAACCGGAAAATCAAATCAGAAAGCATTCAACTACAATAGTAAAACCGGTCTGTATGACGATCAGGATCTATCGCTGACCAGCATCTACAAGAGCAACTATCAAACAAACTCGGGCGGCATGTCGTACCTGTATCACACCCGCAAAATGAACCTGAATACAAACCTCAACTACCAACATGCTAACCTGACGGGTGAAAACGAGTTGAGCAATGCGTTTGCCATTCCTTCAAAAACCTACAACAATATATTACCATCGATGATGCTGCGTTATAGTTTCTCTTCAATGGCTAATTTGCAGGTTGATTACAGGACTTCAGCAAGCGCACCGTCAATTGCACAACTTCAGGAGGTATTGGACAAAGCAAACCCAACCCAGCTTTCCGTAGGAAATTCGCATCTGGCTCAGACATACCAGCACAGCCTGAATGTACGTCTGATCGCACCAAACACGTCTAAAGCATCGGTTCTCATGGCATTTATTAGCGGAAGCCTGTCAAACAACTTCATTGCATCCAATACGCTAATTGCTCATTCCGACACGCTTTTATCAAAATACAACCAGACTTTAGCCAAAGGCGGACAGTTGACTACTTACCAAAACCTGAGCGGATATTATAATCTGAATGGGATGGTTGGATACGGATTTCCATTTACCGCAATTAAAACCAATCTTCACCTGATGTTAAACGCCAACGCCAGCCGGACTCCAAGTATAATCAACAATCAAAAAAATTATTCCAAGCAGTTTTCATGGGGCGGCAATTTGATTATGAGCAGTAATATCAGTCAAAACATTGATTTCACAATTAACTCCAGGGCCAATTTCAGCTCCGTAAACAATACGCTTCCGGGACAAACCGACACTCATTTCTGGAACCTCAGCTCGGGAGCCAATCTGACATGGATTGCATTGAACCACATCGTTTTTCAATCGGGCTATTCCTTTTCCGGCTACTTTCAGCAAGGGAGCAAGAATGAAATTACCAACATGCTGAATTGTTCGCTTGGGGTAAAATTCCTGAAGAAGAATGCCGGAGACCTTCGCTTTTCCTGCAACGATTTACTGAATCAGAATACAAATTTCAGTCGCAGTACAACACCGCTCTACACGTTGACGCATCAAAGCAATGCAGTGGGCAGGTATTACATGCTGACGTTCACCTATACATTAGGCAATTTCAGCGGCGGGAATCAGGGAGCCCCACGTCCGATGTAATTCAACACAATAAGACAAACAGTTAATTCAGAATCATATGAACAAGACACATTATTTTCGCACATTGATCTGCATAATCGTCGCCGGTTGCCTTTCGGTATCGGCTTATGCAAAGACCAAACTGGTAACCCAGAGTCAGTATTGCGCCAACTTTGCCACTGTTACCCCACCCGATAGCTCAACGATGTTTTCTTCATTTGCAGACGGGAAAGTTCTCATACGGGCATTCAATAATCCTACCGGCTTTTTCATTCAGTTGGTTGCCGCGGACGAACAAACCCAGCAAAAGCTATTGTTTAACGGCATGACTGTTTATGTTGATCCTACGGGAAAAGAAAAAGACAAATACGCTGTTACTCTTCCTTCCATGATGTCGCTAAGGCAACAAATGGGACAAACAGGCATGAATCAGGAAGAAGCCAGACCGCAACCACAGGATGCCGGGCAGGAGCAGGGAAACCAGAGTCAGCAAAGAGGGCCAAGACGGTCTGATCCTTCAAAAATGGTACAACAGATAAATCTGAAAGGCGCCACTTTCGACATTGACGGAGATTCCCGCGCGGTAGGCATCGAATGGGTTAAACTTACAATAACCCCAAACCAGAAAATCTGCTACAACATCAAATTACCATATTCCGTATTCAACCTCAAAAATTCGTCTCCAGAGTTCCTGAGCATAGGTCTTATATCTGAATTCAGTTTACCTCAGGGTTCGCAATCCGGTGGTAGCATTGGCAGTCCCGGCGGTGGTATGGGTGCCCCTGGTGGTGGCATGGGAGGCCCCGGTGGTGGTATGGGCGGGCCTGGCGGCGGAATGGGTGGTCCCGGCGGTGGCATGGGCGGACCTGGTGGAGGCATGGGTGGTCCCGGCGGCATGGGACAAAGTTCCGGCAATGCACGCTCTATGTTTGCCGAAATGGGGAAGCCCGTAAAAGGATGGATTCAAACGAAACTGGATGCAGCTCATTAAGCAGCAAAAACAAGATTGAACTGGCATGAACTTCAATAAAAAATACGGCAAAGCGATTAACGTACTCATCCACATTTGTTTTTGGATAGGATTTATTGCTATACCCGCTATTTTACCGAAGCCCCAGCACAGACCGTTTCATCCTCCGTTTCCCCCAGGATTACATCCGGACATGCAAATAATAGCGGTAACCATCGCGTTGCAGATCGGATATTTTTACCTGAATTATTTCGTTTTCTTCAAATTATTCAAAACACGGCGATACTATCTGTTCTTCATTGTCAACCTTGCTATTCTATCGGTTATTTTTGTAATAAGGTGTGTTTATAACCGGTTTGATGGTTTGAATATGATGATCTTCAGAGAACTATCGCCGTATATTTTCTTCTTTCTGGCAGGAACATCATTGCGAATTATCCGGGATCAGTTCAGGCTTCAAAGCGAGTTGCTCGAAAACGAAGTCACTTTTTTGCGCAATCAAATCAACCCGCATTTTTTGTTCAATGTATTGAACATGGTCAACTCGTTCGCCCGGACACGACCAGAACTGATTGAGCCTACGGTCGAAAAGCTATCGAACCTGATGCGCTACATGCTTTACAATACAGACAAACAAACCTCATTAATGGATGAAGTTGAGCACCTGAACAACTACATCGAACTGCAAAGAACCCGGTACAACGATTCTGTGAAGATCAGTTACCATACGGAAGGCGAGATTCCTGACAAGACAATTGAGCCTATGCTGCTAATTCCTATCGTTGAAAATGCATTCAAGCATGGGACGGCACTGATAGATTCGCCCGAAATCCACATCAAGCTCACAAGCTCAGAGAAAACCCTTTCATTGGAAGTGAGCAATCGTTACAAAAACGACTTGCAGGAAAATTTAAGCCCCTACAGCGGTATTGGGTTACAAAATATCATAAGAAGGTTGGAACTGCTCTACCCTGATTCACACGTACTGAACCATTTTGCTGAAAACGGTTGGTATAAAATACAATTGACGATTGCCTTATGATTAGTTGCATTGCCGTTGACGACGAAAAATATGCCCTCGATTTATTGACCGACAATATAGGCAGGGTTCCTTTTCTGGAGTTGAAAGAGACGTTCAGAAATGGCGTAGACGCGTTGCATTACCTGGAAAAAAATCCGGTTGATCTGGCATTCCTCGATATTCAGATGCCGGTTCTGAACGGACTGCAAATGCTTCGTAAGTTGCAGGTAAGACCGATGATTGTGATCGTTTCTGCCTTCAAAAGTTATGCTCTTGAAAGCTATGAGCTTGATGTACTGGATTATCTGCTAAAGCCGGTGTCGTACGAACGATTTCAGAGGGCTACGAACAAAGCCAACGACTATTTTCAGTTGAAATATGCAAAAAACGGGCAACGGAATGATTATATATTTGTCAATGCCGACTACCGCCTGGTAAAAATCAACATCGACACAATCCTGTATGTAGAAGGGATGAAAGACTATGTGAAGATTTTCCTCGAAAACAACGCCAAAGCTATCGTTACCAAATTATCGCTTAAAATGGTTGAAGAAATGTTGCCGGGCGAGCGCTTTGTACGTGTTCACAAATCGTACATTGTAAATAGTCAGAAGGTAATTGCGTTGCAAAAGAAAAAGGTGCAACTCCATGGCAACACCATCATTCCGCTGAGCAACAATTATCGTGAGGCATACAACCAGCTAATGGAAAGCCCCGCAGAAGATTGATTGCCTATTCTCCCATCAACAGTATAGCTATAGCAACCAAAGCCATACCGCTAATTAAACCAATTTTCGAAAACAGGCCTTTGCCGTAATGATGCGCAGTAGGGATCAACTCATCTATAGCGATATACACCATGGTGGCCGAAACAGCGCCCAGCACAATTCCCTCCAGCATTGGCGACCAGTAAGGCAATATAAACAGCCAGGCCAGAAATGCCCCCATCGGAGTGGAAAGACCCGCAGCCAAAGTCAACAAGAGAGCTTTTCGGCGATTTCCGGTAGCGTGGTACATTGGTGCAGAAATAGAGAGGCCAATAGGAACGTTATGGATAATAATTGCCAGCAAAATAGGGAATGCCAGACGATAATCCGAAACGCCTATCGTAAACATTGCTATTCCTTCGGGAATATTGTGTAAAGTAACCGCAAGTGCAATTAAAAGACTCATTTTTTTGAGCCGTTTTTTTAATTGAATACTTTCAGGATCGGGGTCATCACTAACGTCCACATGATGTGGAAACATCATATCAATCAGCGCCATAACCACAATTCCCAGAAAAAAGGAGAAGATGGCAAACATAAACGCTTTTGAGGGAGAAGCTGCAGATGCAAAGCAGCGAAGTGATTCCGGAAAGATTTCGACAAAGGAAACGAAAAGCAACACCCCGGCTGCCAGACCCAACGAGAAAGCGAGAAAAGAGCGGTTGGTTTGTTTTGAAAAGTATGTTAAGAGACCTCCGATACCGGTTGACAACCCGGCAGTAAGGGTTAGACCAAAAGCTATCAATAAATTATGATGTTCCATTTATATCTGATACTTAATTACAAAGGTAACAAAATAAACGACAACCGAGATGACGAATTCGCCTGATCATATCTCACTGAGAGTAAACGTAGATTAACGACGTAAATCACAGGTTATTTTGGCCGGCTTTTATAAAAAAACATAACATCATCAATTTCCGGGAACATCCGATTCAAGGCCGGCATTCTAATTTAACAAAAACGATTAACTTTGCCTGCTTTCGTACAAACAATATGAAGACAGTAGTAATTATAGCTCCGACATACCAGCAATACGCCAGTTTTATCCATTCTTTGCCTCAGATTTTCAATTCTGAAGGGACTTCTATCTACAAGGCCCGAAATGAAATTAAGAATTTTGAGCTTGATGGAAAAATTCTGACCGTAAAAGGTTATAAGCGACCACATATCATCAACCGCATTGCCTATGGCACCTTCCGCCAAAGCAAAGCCAAAAGAGCTTATGATTACGCATTGCGCCTTCAGGAGAAAAACATCTCCACGCCAGAGCCTGTAGCCTACATAGAACAATACGAATGCGGCTTACTGTGCAACTCCTATTTTGTCTCGCTATTTGCCACGGAATCTCATCTTCTCAGAGAACTTCACGACTATAAAGTGGAAGGAAATGAAGCGTTACTAAACGCACTGGCCGCGTATACGGCTTACATTCACGAAAGAGATGTGTTCCCGATCGATTATTCGCCCGGAAATGTTTTGTTTGAAAATGAAGATGGAAAATTCAGATTCACGCTCCTCGACATCAACAGAATGCAATTCAGAGTCGTTACCCCAAAGATGGCAGCCAGATGCTTTCGCCGCTTCACCATGGATCAGTCGTTGATCGGGTTCATCGCAAAGGAGTACGCTCGTATCAGAGGGTATGAACCAACTACATTCGCGTGCGAAGCCACCAAACATCACATAAACTTCTGGAAAAGACGGTAACATCAGTTTCACCAAAACCACAAATATCCATTCTCAGCTATCGAAAGGCAGAGAACATCAGTTCTCTTTTACCAAACAAAAATCCGGTAACTGTGTTTTAAAACAATTCCAGTTGTTGATAAGGCGTATCTACCTCAGCCTCTTTTTTCCCCTGAAACAGCTCCATCAATCCAAATTGTTTATCCGTTACTGTCAGAATGCCAACATGTCCTCTTTCCGGAAGAGCCGCTTTAACCCGTTTAATGTGGACATCCGCATTTTCCCTGCTTGGACAATGACGTAAATAGATGGAAAACTGGAACATGGTAAAACCGTCTTTCATCATCTTCTTGCGAAAATCGGTGTAAATTTTCCGATCTTTCTTTGTTTCGGTCGGCAAATCAAAAAATACCATCACCCACATGATTCGGTATTCATTAAAGCGATCCATAGCAATAGTTTACATTACCGGATAACTGATTTTGCGTAATTCTCCACTAAAACATTTATAAAGAGAGGAAGTGGTACGTTGCACACCCACCATTAAAGGACTTCTATCTCCATCAATCACGACATCGATGGTAGGTATTTGCAGCAATTTTTGTTTCAACTCCTTGGTCACTTCCAGATAATCGTACCCTTTGTCTACAATATCGCAAACTAAATTATCGACAAAAGGACGGTAAGGTTCCATCACATCATCGGCCAGACAATACGCATTGTAACGATTACGATGATGAATTCCAAACGTAGGCAACAATCCTGAACTAACAAGCGAACGAGCCACCACAGCCCGCAAAATAGCATAGCCGTAATTCAACAGATTATTAGGCGGCTCCTCCTCCCTACCCCGTCGGAAATCGGATAATGATGGAAAAATATTTCCCCAATAATAAGCCGCAGCCCGTGCTTCGTGATTTTCTCCGTCGCCACTCTTCACCTCATCCGACCAATAATGCATATTCTTCGTATTCACTTTGCATCTACGTTCCAGTAAGGCTGCCTGATTGGCAATTTTAGTTTTAATGGTTTGTTGCCAGAGTTGTTTTTTCAATGGCACAGATGCATCTATCTGATAGTGCCAACGCTCGCGCTGAGTTGTATTACCCGACAAAGGCAGAAGTAAGCCTGCAGGCATCCGGCTGTTATCACAGGTTATCACAGCCGTGTTATTCGACAGCAAACTGTCCATCAACCCGTGTGTGAGGGTAATTTGCTGATGATCCAACACCACCACGCCAATATCTTCGATAGGAACAGTAATTTCACTTTTTTGCTTAAACGACTCAGGTAAAGTATCGTTCTTCACAACCTCAGGCAACTTAATCACCAGCTGTTCATCACGTTTTGACAAATAAGCCGGATTTCCGAAATAAAGCGTGCGTTTAATCATATCCTACGGTATTTCAAGATCTACTATCTGGTTGAATTTTTCGAGATTCTCCACATGCACCTGTTCAAAAAGCTCCGAGCTTCCAAATACTTTCAGCGTTTTTTCCACCGCTATCACATTGCTCTTCCGATCTGTGATTTCCAGATACGAACTATATCCCCAGCCTGCAAACGAACTGCAAAAGCCATGATGTATCGGGTTGCGGTGAGTATAAACAACAGCATTGATGAAATGCTCTTTGTTTGAAATCACTTCCCGTTTGAAATTCTTAATAAACAGCGAACCCATCCGGTCATACATCTTGTTGAACGACTGCGTATAGCAGCTAAAGAAATTGGCGAATTGTTTCGATAGAAACCTTTCTATATCAACGTCATCGATATTTTCGATTTCGATTATTTTTTCAGCTTTTCCAAAGTTTGAAACTTTGGAAAAGCTGAAGTTAGATTTATTTCGAATCAACGCCTCTATCACCTCCCGCTTACGGATGCGTACCACCAGATGAAAATGATTCGGCATCAGGCAATAGACGAATGTCTCGGTCACCGGTGTGATATACAGCCGATACTTCTCCAGAAAGAACCGATAATTTTCCTCCTCGCGAAACACATTCTCAAAGCCATTGGCATGATTGAAAATATGGTAGCTGGAACAAGAGGCTGCATATGGACTATTTATAGTGAGATATTTCCAAGACGATCAACTTTGAGTTTGAAAGGATTTAATCCAAATAATGAGCCCAAACTTCTGATATTGAGATATTTTTTACTCATTTGCGAGTTTGAATCATCTATAAGTTGTGTTTCTAAATGATGTCTAAACATATAATTCTTCTCTGCCAATTTTTGCACTCGATACAACTTATCACTAATTATCTTGTAGTCATTAGTCTCAATTGCCATCTGAATATCCTCACTTGTCATTTCCAAAACAAACATTTCGTTCTGTTGCATGCTTAGGTCCAATTGCCACTGCACATCCGGTAATTTTTCCAGAAAACTTTCAGGATAAATACCGTCCGGTTGCATTTGTATTTTGTCCCAGACCTCGGATGCATCTTTAATGATTACCGGGATTCCATATTTCTTCCGCTCTACAGCATGCCAGAATGTACAAACATGTTCTATCTTGTTTCCATCTTTGTCGTTATAGATGGCAATATGGTGATTATTCCCTGGTTTTACAAATCCTATATCTTTACCTGCTTCGTCTTTTTTGACAGGAACAACAGCAGACAATCCGGTGAAGCAGCGAACTGATTTGATTGGGCGTTCCAAACCTTCGTCTTCATACCATTTTATGATTGATTTGTCTCTCAATTGAACATCTTTAAATGCTTCTTTTGCTTTTCCTCCGAATTTATCAAGACGTTGTTGTAAAATGTCTTTTATTTTATTGTCAATGACTTTATCTACCTTGTTGAAATTGATATCTACAGAGTATTTAATGACATATTCAGTTTTATAACAAGACGCATGCTCCAGAACAACTTCTTTTTCTTTATCCAGATAAATTGGTTCTTTTTTCAATGAAGCAATTGCTTTTTTGATATCACCTTTATGAGCTTCAATCCTTTCTTCAACTAATTGTTTGATAAAGGGTTTTAGAATTAATTGCGGATTTTCAAAAATATATTTGGGTGGTTTTCTCTCATCTATTGTTTGTATCTTTCCATATACACTCTCTTCACTTAGGGAGCCTCGTGGTATAATTATACCTGTTTGAACGATCTTTTTGTTTCCCCGCTTTCCTTCTTTACGTGTTCCAACAACCGCTACCTTTTTACCAGATTTAAATGAAATCAAGATATTAGCCACCGCTTCTTGAACCTCTGCTACTGCGACAGGTTGCTCACTGATAATATATTTTTCCAGCAACGATCTTTTTTCGCTAAAAATAACAGAGCGCGACTCAACCTCTGCCCACATGTCATTTCTGGTCTTCTCCGCACTCAGGGTATTAAAGCGTTGAATATATCCTTGTTTAGTACACGCGATAGTCAAAGCATCAATGGCATGATGGCGATGGTCATCCCGCTTTGTCCAGCCGGAAATGACTTCTTTCTGATGTTTATTTTTACCATGGTCGCTTTCCCATTCTACCACCTCAGTTAATCCCAGTTGTTTGTATTTTTCAAACTGAAGATTCATCGTGATTTCGTCCCAACCCCATAAATGTCGGAGTTCAGCAGTAACTGTTCCGCTTGTTGCCCATACATTACGACAAATGGTTTGCAGAATTTCTCTTGCTTTGCGTGCAATATATTGGCTTTCGCGAAGTTGGCGGTCGATAAAATTGTCGGAATGTTATCTTCCGACATCAATAGCTTATCTCTCTTCGTTTTATTTATCACATAATTGGCATACAATAAATTTACCCGTTCAATATATGCTTCAAAAACTTCTGTTGGTTTGCTTTTCATAAAATCATACGCCGTCATGTCATTTTTATTTTTGTTGCAATGACGATGAGCCAATGTTTTATTGCTTTGCGAATCGTCGAACAGTTTTGATTTTGGAATAATGTGTTCAATATCCACATCATTCCCTTTGATTGCTTCAGTCAATGAAATAGGTTGTCCACAGTAAATACATACCGCATTCAGTTTTTTTTCTTCATTATCAATCTCTTCATACAATCTCCATTTGAGAATGTTGTTTCGGGTTGCTTTTAATCCATACTCTTCCAATCTTAAAGCAATACTTTTATTTTCTCGATCTCGTTTTGTATTTCTTTTTTCAGCTTCATTACGCTCTTCTTTGCTTTGTTTGAGTTCTCGGGCAAGTTCTACTCTTATCTCATCCGGTTTACCATACTTCTCAATAATGGCATTCACCACATTTACCATTTGGTTGAGAATCTTTTCGACAATGGGTTGGCGAAGCGAATTCTTTTCAATGGGTTTTAAAGTATCCAATAATTTCCGTTTCAAGTTTTCATCTTTGGTCAACGAATCCGAATGTTCGTAGCCTGCATAGCTCATGGCTTCGCTATATTTGTCACCTTCCATCAAGTAAGGTAGTGTTTTACGAATCGCTTTTGCCGATTTGTTGCCAAAAGCATATTTGCTGAAATCAATATCCGCTAACTTGTCGGCTATAGTTGGTTCAATTCCAAATTTAGTCTGCAAAGCATTGCTGCACTCCTGTTTATCCTGAATAGAATAGATAGTGTGCCATAGTTGATAAAGAGGTTCATATTCTATATCAACGTCAACGTACTTAGTTGTCTTTTCATTTAATATTTCTCCGGTCTTTTTATCAATGAGATAACCCTTTTTATCGTTTTCAGCTATTTTTAAATTCAAAATCAGAAGATGATTATATTGGAGCGAATCTACAAAACACTGGCGAATGGCATGTTTTGTAAGATTTCCAGTTAACCCTTTTTCTAATTGTTTGTTAATGTAGCAATTCTTTTTGTCGAGTTGAAGTATTTTCAACAGATCTGTAACAGTTAGTTTTTCGTTGTTATCCAAATGATGGAAGATTGCTTGTTTCTGTTCCCTCGTTATTTCAATATCCCCACCTGATCTTGAACCGACTTTGATGTTATTGATATTCTCCCACATCTTGGAAAGTTGATAGATAGGAGAACTTTTAGGCGCTACTTTCGGACCAACAAAGTATTCTTTTCCATCTTTGCCTGTTCGCAAGAAGCCTTCGAACTCACATACAGAAACCAACCCTTTTTGCGATTTCAAAGGACGTTGATAATAAATAATTTCATTCCGAAGTTTTGAGATAAATTCTTTGGATAGTATTTCGGGATAGAATTGCTGTTGAGTATTGCAAATAGCATCAAACTCCTCGATATAAGCTTCGCGGGGAAAGATATTTTCTTTTACCTTGAAAAAAGGGTCATTAGATAATTCCTGATCAAAGTATTGCCCGATAGTCTGATTGAGTTCTTTTATCCTCTCGTGCCTGCTTTTTACGGCAGCTACATATTCTGTATCCTTTTTTCCTAAGTTTGCATCGCTACGGCTACTTTTATAACCACGTTTCTGATTCAGCCACAACAATAATCGCCCAAGTTCTTTAATTGAAATTTGAGAATAGACGGCTTTATTCCTCAATGCCCATAGTTCTATTTTAGGCAGATTCTTTAATGTCTCGTCGGGAAACATATTTACTTTTAATAAAGCATCTACCAAATATTTCCTCCGTAGCTGATATCGATCGTATCCTTTTCGGGCTGTTCTTGCTTTCGTGCGAAGTGAATTTCGGCTTTCTCCCGTACCTCTTGCAAAGTCTTTACCTTCGGTTCCTTCGTATGGAATGATCCGGCTACCAAGCCCTACAATGGTAGTTTGTTTTTGATCTTCTTCCTCAATTAATGCCCAGCCAATAGATGCCGAACCCAAATCTAATCCCAAAATTCTTTTCATGGTATATATCTTTTACAGAGATTTGACAAATTTAAGGCAAATATTTTGCTTTGTTATTTTTTTTAGTTTATATTTGTCTCATAATTCTGAAGCAAATCACAATAAGGATTATTCCGTTGTGAAAACATTTAAGGCGGGGCAACTCGCCTTTTGCTTTATTATTTAAAAACAAAAAACCTGCAACTATAAAATTGCAGGTTTTTTTGATAACAGGAAAAATCCATATTGGATTTTTAAATTCTAATTTTCAGTGTAATTCACTAAATAAATGGCCATTAACTGCATGTCTGCTGTTATCAATAGGTCAAAGATATAATTCTGAAAGCAAATCACAACGTGAAATAAATTGTATCTTTGCTTATAAATGCTGTTATCAATAGGTCAAAGATATAATTCTGAAAGCAAATCACAACAAATCGGACAAACAAACCTTGACGGAATCAGCTGTTATCAATAGGTCAAAGATATAATTCTGAAAGCAAATCACAACACCTCTATTGAGAAGGTTGTAGAGCATCGCGCTGTTATCAATAGGTCAAAGATATAATTCTGAAAGCAAATCACAACGGGTCGGTTGGACCTTTATTTTCTTTAATGCTGTTATCAATAGGTCAAAGATATAATTCTGAAAGCAAATCACAACGGAGTTGGAGTTCTCGGAAATTCAGGTAATGCTGTTATCAATAGGTCAAAGATATAATTCTGAAAGCAAATCACAACTTTACGTAACGTGCAAAAGCAGCTGCTTCTGCTGTTATCAATAGGTCAAAGATATAATTCTGAAAGCAAATCACAACACTCAAAGGAACTTCAAAAACAGCCAATGCGCTGTTATCAATAGGTCAAAGATATAATTCTGAAAGCAAATCACAACGAGGAGGAACTTGATGCCTATGACGAATCGGCTGTTATCAATAGGTCAAAGATATAATTCTGAAAGCAAATCACAACACAATAGATCTCTTTGCCACAACTGAGGAAGCTGTTATCAATAGGTCAAAGATATAATTCTGAAAGCAAATCACAACCGTTGTGAGGTCTGCTTTTATCGTTGCTAGCTGTTATCAATAGGTCAAAGATATAATTCTGAAAGCAAATCACAACACTTTCAACGAAGAGGATTTTATAGGTTCCGCTGTTATCAATAGGTCAAAGATATAATTCTGAAAGCAAATCACAACCGGATTAAACGACTGGCCAACAGGTACTGTTTTATTTTTCCAGATAGCTCTTCGTTTCTATTTTCTTCTTTAACAAGGGAGAATTATTTCCTGCATTCACGGCTTTTTGCCACCAAACCAGAGCATCCTCTTTTTCGCCTGCCATAAACAGAATATCGCCGTAGTGCTCAAGCACTTCGGGGCTTTTATCACCGCCATTGTCAATTGCCTGTTTTTCATAGATCTTGGCCAGCGAGTAATTCCCTTCCACAAAGAAAATCCACGCGTAAGTATCCAGATAAGTGGCATTTGTAGGTTCTGCTGCCACGGTTTTGGCGCTCATACTTTCGGCTTTTTGCAATTCCCGTTTCTCCAACGATAAATAATAGGCGTAGTTATTCAACGTTCCTATATTATTCGGCTGATATTTGAGCGATTGTGCATAAGAGACAAAAGTCGAGTCTTTCATTCCCAGTTTATAATAAGTGTCTCCCAGTTGAGTATAAATTTGAGAACGCATCACAATATTTTCATCCGGCACCAACTGAAGCGCCTTATTGCATTGGGAAATTGCTTCCTTGTATTTTCCGGATTGATACAACGCGATTGCCTTATAAAAATAAAAATCAACATCGTCGGCAAAATACCCGAGTGCTTTAGCGCACAGAGAATCGATGGCAGTAAAGTTTTCCTGCTTAATCTTCATATCAATCATCCGCATCCAGGTCACCTTGTTCTGAGGATTGAGATCGAGCATAATTTTCAGCTCATTTTCGGCAGCATCGTTTTTTTGCCTCATCATCAGAAAGAGGTAATTGTAATTGTGGAGGCTCTCTTCTTCCGGATACATTTCAAGCAAAGAACCGAGATAGCTTTCCACCTTTTGCATTTCCGATGGCCGGGTAACAAGGTCTTTGAGTACTGACAGCTTAGGCTCAAGATCAACGTTTTTGTTGCGCATCATCTGATCGAGCACCGACATCATCGATACGGTATCACCTACTGCCTTATAGTATTTTGACAACGAGAACAAAGCATCCCCGTTATTAGGATCATTATTCAATACTTGCTGATAACAAACAAGCGCTTCTTTCTGCATCTTTTGCTCAAGATAAATATCACCTCTAAGAACCTGGTATTTAGCCTCATTCGGATATGTTTTCACCAGCTTATCTATCTCAGCAATCCCTTTTTTATTTTGATTTTGCATAAAATAGAGCCGGGCCTTCTCCATGGTAATATCCTGATTCATACCCTGCACCTTCTCCAGCATATTCAAAGCCCCAATAGCTTCATTGTATTTTTCGGATTGCGAATAAATATTGATAAGCATCATCAACGCTTCATCGTTTTCGGGGTCAATTTTCACGATAGCATTATAAACTTCAACGGCTTTGTCTATTTTCTGAGAAGACAGATATTGCTCAGCCAGTGCGGTTTTGAACCACAGGTTTTCGGGTTGAGCTATCGTAGCCTTTTCCAGGCAAGCAATCGCCTTTTCGGTTTGTTTAGTAATAACATATATTTTTGACAGCTCATACATCACATTGCCGTCGTTCAGTTTAATACGGTTACAATTGTTCAGCAAATCGATTGCCGCATCATAATGCCCGGCCAACCTTTCACGCAAGGCATCGTCAAAAAAGTAATTGAATTGGATATCGACAGGAGCTACCTCTTCAATATGCTTTTGCACTACTTTTTTAGAAGCGGACATTTGAAGAGAAAAACTCACACAAAGGACTAATATAACGAGGCGGATCAATTTCATTTTTTTTGATTTGAGCTATTGAAAGAGTCAGGTTCAGACTGCGTCAACAGATAAAATAAGTAACCAGTTAGTCATGCAAATGTACGTATTTCGGATGGAAAAATTGTCACCAAAATATTTAGAAAAACTAAAACATATAACGAATTGCGGCGGGTTTCAATCGAACAATTCCATTAGCACCGGCAACGATTTGATTTCTCCAATTTCGGACAAATGAATTCGATAATACGCAAGCATATATTCAAGAATAGCGACACGTTCACCTCTCGAAAAACGGAACATGTGCATATTTGTATAGTTAATCCGCATCAGTTGGTATAAAACAGCACTCTCGGCAGGCCGCAGGAAATGTTTGTGCAAAGGACAGGTGGAAGTAAATACGCCATTGACCATGTCAAAATAAAAGTGCAGTCCGAGATTTTCCGTACTGGGAAAGAAGCCGAGGAAGCGGGTCAGATGAAGCATCATCACCAAATGAAAATTGGCGACACCCTGCTCCGACTGTTCGAGGGTCTGCACCGACTCCTGTAAAAATCGAAACAACAATTTGTCAGTCTGGCTATCACGCAAGGTACGATACAGAAATTCGGCCAGAAACAGCGCCAGCGCATTTTTCACCGGATTCATCTGTATCGAAGTAATAATATTGTAAGGCCGGGCTTCTTTTATTTGATGAAGCTCACGGTTCGGCAACATTTCGATTTCAAGATCAACCAAAGTCAACGGTTGCAGGAATACCATTTTCGATCCGCTTTTCTTTCTTGAAGCACCATAAACGATACAGGCTAAACGTCCCCGCTCCTCCGAAATAAGGTGCACGATACTGGCTTTATCGGAATACTTAATGCAGTGAAGAATAATGGCTTTCGTTTTGAGAAACATAATCAGACAGGAAGAAAATTCATTTCGTAAAACAAAGATAGGCTATTTTGAGCGCATAAAAAAAACAGCATGACACACATTGCGCCATGCTGTAGAGATATTATTCAAAGTAAGTCTTTTATCCTAAGAATGCTTCACGCACAGCCGGGTAAACGATTTCACCTTTCACAATATTGAGCCCTTTACGAAGTTCTTCATTCACTTCACAAGCCTTTTCCCATCCCAGATTAGCCAGTTGGATAGTGTAAGGCAAAGTAGCATTTGTCAACGCAAGGGTTGAAGTATAAGGTACTGCACCCGGAATATTAGCCACACAATAATGAACCACTCCGTCAATGGTATAAATAGGATCGTTATGTGTTGTAGGACGAGCGGTTTCAAAACAGCCACCCTGATCGATAGCAACGTCTACCATCACAGCGCCTTTTTGCATAGTAGGCAACATGGCCGCAGTCACAAGATGAGGAGTTTTTGCTCCGGTCACCAAAACAGCACCGATTACCAAATCAGCCGTTTTCACCTCTTCCGCAATCACATATTCGGAAGATACCAATGTTTTTACGTTTTTGGGTAGCACGTCAGACAAATAACGCAAGCGAGGCAGCGAAATATCCGCCAGGGTAACATCAGCACCCAATCCGGCAGCCATCCAGGCAGCCTGAGTACCAACAACACCACCACCAAGCACAAGCACTTTTGCCGGCTTCACGCCCGGTACGCCGCCAAGCAGAATACCTTTTCCTCCATTGGGGCGTTCAAGATACTTTGCTCCTTCCTGAATTGACATTCGACCAGCCACTTCCGACATTGGAATCAATAAAGGAAGACTCCGGTCGGACTTTTCCACTGTTTCATAAGCAAGACAAACAGCTCCACTGTCGATCATCGCTTTTGTCAGACCCGGATTTGAGGCAAAGTGAAAATAAGTAAAAAGCAACTGATCTTTCTTGATCAACCGATACTCAGGCTCAACCGGCTCCTTTACTTTTACAATCATGTCAGAAGCGGCATATACCTCTTCTATTGAGGGCAACAATGTTGCACCTACCTTCAAATACAATTCATCACTAAAGCCACTGTTCACCCCTGCACCTTCCTGAATGTAAACAATATGGCCTTGCTTAACAAGTGCAGACACGCCTGCGGGTGTTAATCCCACGCGATTTTCGTTGTTTTTAATTTCTTTTGGGGTTCCAATTTTCATACTCTTCAATTTAAAGGTAATTAATATGCCTCAAAGATCAATGTTTTTTATTGTAATTGCAAAGATAAAGTACAAAAATGTGTTATTAAACCTGTTTTTAAACATAAATATGTCCATATATCATAATTGAAGATTGTTATATCTGTTTTTATTAACACCAAAAAACATAGATAACATTATTTAACTTATTTCTTAGACTGTTGATAAAAAGCCAATTATTTATCAACAACTACATACTTCTTTAATTTTCAACCACTTAAACTAATACACTGATAATAAACATTGTACCAAAAAACATGAAAATTTGCACAAAACAGCTATTTTTTATGTGGAAAATCTTTAGGATATTTGTCAACCCAAAAAGAATTAAGATCATAAAAGATGAAAGTGAACAGCGCCAACGACTTGTGGCATCGATGCCTGCGTGTGATACGCGACAATGTATCTGAAACTACGTTTTCCACGTGGTTTTTGCCCATTGTACCCCTAACCTATGAAAACAATATTTTCACGGTTCAAGTCCCAAGCCAGTTCTTTTATGAATACATAGAAGAAACTTTTGTCGATTTATTAAGGATGACCATTCACCGCGAAATCGGAGAAGGCACTCGTTTAATGTATAGGGTTTTGGTCGATCGCACTTCGGGCACAAGCACCACTATTCCCAGTGACGACAAGTTAAAACCAAACCAGCTTTACAACGCTCCCAAACAAGAAAATCCTTTTGCACGAAAAGATGTTATTCCAAATATCGATCCGCAACTTAACCCGATCTATAATTTTAACACTTTTGTAGAAGGTACCAGCAACAAACTTGCCCGTACCGCCGGAATCAGTATCGGGAACAACCCGGGAACAACAATTTTCAATCCTCTTTTTGTATACGGACAATCCGGAGTTGGAAAAACTCACCTGGTACATGCTATCGGCATTCAGGCAAAACAAACCCACCCGGACAAACGTGTACTTTATGTTTCTGCAAATTTATTTCAAATTCAATATACGGATGCCGTACGTAACAACAGCGTTAATGACTTCCTGAACTTCTATCAAAGCATTGATGTGTTGATTTTGGATGACATTCACGAATTTGCAGGAAAAAACGGAACTCAGAATACATTTTTCCACATCTTCAATCACCTGCACCAAAACGGCAAACAGTTAATCCTGACATCCGACCGTTCGCCCATGGTATTGCAGGGGCTTGAACAGCGCCTCATCACGCGTTTCAAATGGGGTTTGTCGGCCGAGATATCAAAACCGGATTTTGAATTGCGCAAAGGCATCTTAAAACACAAAATATTCAAAGACGGATTGGATATTGATGACGAGGTAGTAAACTACATCGCCGAAAATGTAACTGACAACATCCGGGATTTGGAAGGTGTCATCATTTCATTGTTGGCCTACTCTACCCTGACCGACAAACCGATTAATCTGGAACTGGCTCATAAGGCAGTAAGCAACGTTGTAAACGTAACGCCGAAAGTCGTTACAATCGAACAAATCAGGAATATTGTCTGTGAGCACTTCGGCCTCAAAATCGAAGAAATGTTGTCGAAACGCCGTAACAGAGAATTGGCTCAGGCGCGGCAAATAGCAATGTACCTTGCCAAGTGCCATACAAAACACTCACTTTCTTCTATCGGAGAATTGATTGGAAAACGAGACCACGCGACCGTGCTGCATGCCTGCAAAGTGGTCAACGATTTGATGGAAATCGACAAACAATACAGAGCCTGCATTCAGGAAATCCAAAATAAGATCAAAGCATAACCTCCCCAAAAGTTAAATCCTCTCATTCGAGAGGATTTTTTATTTCTTCTTCCCCAACTCACATCACTCATTGAAGTCATCTTGACTTTTTATTTTTTGTCCCCATTAGCTTCGCTGATCTTTGATTCCCCAAAATGGGAGCTATAACATTTGCAAAATGCACAATATTTACTCGTTTTAAGGACGAGTTCCTGCCCATTTAGGGGAGGTTAGGAGGGGTCGATAAGTAAAAACAAACTATAAATTACAGAACTAAGAAAAGTCAAGACGAGATCATTATTATCAAAGGGTTGTTCGTAATACAAGACAAAAAATCTCTATAAAAGGCCGGAATTGCACTGCAAAAAAAACATAATGCTATTTGCAATTTCCTTTTTTATACGCTATATTTATTGCGTGAAATTAACTCATGTATTAACCTTATAATATCGCATGATTATGACTAGAACTATCACATTTAACGAGCTGAGAAAAATCAAAGACAGCCTTCCGTCTGGCAGTATGGGGAAAATTGCCGCAGATTTAGGTCTGACCGACGAAACAGTACGTAATTATTTCGGCGGTCATAATTTTAAAGACGGAAAGAGTTGTGGTGTTCATATTGAACCCGGCCCTGACGGCGGTTTGGTAATGCTAGACGATACAACAATTTTAGATCATGCTCTTCACCTACTTGAAGAAGTCCACTAACTTAAAAACCACAAAAAAGAAGCATAAAAAAACGCAGCTGATTGTCGAAATCAGCTGCGTTTTTTTATCTCTTTGATAATTTTAATTTGTTCTTTGCCTGCAGCAGGCCTTACTTTTTGGCGCAAAAAGTAAGCAAAAACAGAGACGGAAAGAACTCGTTCGCTCGGCCATGAACTTTTTTCTCGTTAACAAATAGCTATAGATGGCCTACTCACTCAAACAGCTTTCCGTCAGTTTTGTATTCTTTGTTTACCCTTCGGGTCTATTTGTTCAATAGATTAGACATTATACCGGTTAATTCATTTCTTAATTTTCGCAGTTGACCTCTCCCGAAGAGAGGGGGAAGATCTGCAAAATGAATTGAATTCTAAATACTTCACTGTCTTGCTCCTCCAGATTGGAGCGGCCTTGTCCGGTGAGCCAAAAAACAAGTGAGGCGACGCAAAAATTGCCCTTATTTGAAGTTTCCGACGAAAGGAGGAAACGAGTTTGGGCGATTTTCGTCGATGAACGCCAGTTTTTTGAGTGAAGCGGGCGTAGCCTTGACTTTTTGGTTACTTTTTATGTCAAGACAAAAAGTAAAAGAAGGCATAGATATTAGCTTCTTTACAAAAGTAGAAATATTTTATTGGTAAATTTGCTTATTAATAAGTTGCAGATCTTTGTTGTCATTTTATGCAAAGATTTATTTCAATATAGAATAAGAGACTCCAACGCTTGTATATTATCGCGAACAAAGACATCTACCTTGTATACAACAAAAAAACATACTTACGAAAATTTCATCCCCTTAATTTGACTGCTTCTGCTTGGGTAATCTGAAGCTGATATACAAATCAAGTATCGTGGCAATAAGCAGGCCTGCAATCCAGAGGTAATAATGAATAAACATTCCATAAGCGCTCGCCACCAAAACCAACGTCGCAAAGGCATGTATCTTATTCAACCGCTTTGTTCCGAAGTCTTTTTGATCAATTGGCAACACCACTCTCACCACCACAAGAAACAGCACTCCAAGAGAAAAAATATAAGGAGCTATCTTCACCTGTGAAAAATAAAATACTGTCGCGAGCATCAACAAAACATAACCGGCTCCGTATAGTAGTTGTAAAATTGTACTTCTCTGTTTTTCTGTAATTTGCATCAATTTTTTTCTTTAATAATAAATATATCTTCGTTGGGTCGCTTCATCAGGTGTTCTTCACGGGCAAATTTTTCCAGATTTGCATCACTGGTTTGCAGCTCGTTAATCTTCTCACGGTTATCCTTAATGCTCTTGTCATACTGCTCTATCTGATCCTCCAGATTTTGGATTTCCCGTTGATTAGCAATGCGCTTGAAAAAATTATTTTCATCCACAAAACACATGATTACCAAAAACGTTACGGCAACTACCCAGTATTTAATATGCTTGGTTTGCCCTACCCGTTTGCGCAACTTCAGCCATATTTGTTTTTGCATAACCCTATAGTATTATTATATCATACTTATTTGAACAACCTGAAAATATCGTTCCCGTTTGCATAGATCAGTAGCCCAAAAAGCAAGAACAAACCTACCATTTGTGCATATTCCAGAAATTTATCGCTCGGTTTACGTCCTGTCACCATTTCGTACAGAAGGAACAATGTGTGCCCGCCGTCAAGAGCAGGAATCGGAAGAATATTCATGAACGCCAGAATAATCGAAAGGAATGCGGTTAGCGCCCAAAAGTTCTGCCAATCCCAAACATCAGGGAAGAGGCTGCCGATAGTACCGAACCCACCAATTTGTTTTGCACCTTCCTTAGTAAAGATAAATTTAAGCTGCTTCACATACGAAGTCAGCGTTTCAACACCCCTGTTGATCCCGGCCGGAATAGATTCAAAGAAACCATACGAGATCCGTTTGGTAACGAAGTTTCCTGCAAATGTTTTAAGAGCTACACCAATTTTGCCGCTTCCACTAATAGCTATCGCTGCCGAAAGACGCTTCCCGGAACGGATGAACTCAACCGGAACAGTTTTCCCTTTACAGGAATCCAATTGAACCGAAATATCCTGAACAGCAAACATCGCTTTACCGTTAACAGCCACCACACTATCGTTCTTTTGCATACCTGCTTTGGCAGCAGCTGAACCGCTCACCGTTTTTTCGACCACGAACGGCACACGCGGTGTCATAAACTGCTTCGAATTGGAGGCTATAACCTGACGGGTAAAATTAGAAGGGAGGATAAAAGTCGTCGTTTTCCGATCGCGCAAAAACGGTTACCGACTGGGAACCATCTACCAATATCTTTTTTATTGCTTCTGAAGATTCCTCTACAGGTTTATTATTAATAGCCAGCAATATATCGCCATTTCGGAAACCATTTTTAACAGCCACTTCTGAAAACTGCATTCCGAATTTGGCATTCTGCAAAGGCAGGTACTCTTCTCCCCAAACAAGAAGAATCATCGAATAGATAGCGAGGGCTGTTATAAAGTTAACCAAGACACCTCCCACCATTATAAAAAGGCGTTGCCATGCCGGCTTACTACGAAATTCCCACGCCTGAGCCGGTTTTTTCATTGCTTCGGTATCCATCGACTCGTCGATCATACCTGCAATTTTGCAATAGCCACCCAATGGCAACCATCCAATACCCCACTCTGTATCTGTATGTTTTCTCCAGTCGCCTTGTGACAAATCTGCGGTAGAGATTTCTTCCATCACATCTTTGCCTTTCTCATCTTTCACCACATTCCCAAAAGCATCAAGCTTTTTGCGGTACATATCGGGTACGTTACGGGCAAAAAACTTAAATTGCCACTTACCGCCGATTTTCTTACAACGCAAAAGTGAAATGTATGGATTGAAAAAGAGATAGAATTTGTCTACCCTTGTCTTGAAGATTCGAGCAAAAGCAAAGTGACCCAACTCATGCAAAAACACCAATATCGACAAACTCAGTATCAGTTGTGCCGCTTTAATTAAAAAAGTCTCCATTCAATATAGTTATGTATAGAATTACAAATTAAAAACGATAATCAAAAAAAAATGATTATCAACCTCTTAGCAATATTTCCCCACCAGTTCGGAAGCAACAACTCTGGCTTCCGTATCAGTTTCCACATAATCTTCATAAGCTGGCTGAAGCATAAACGACACTTTTGCCATTGTCCGCCTCAATCACATCAGACATTTGCAGAAAGCCAATAGCATCCTTCAAAAATGCTGCTACCACAACCTCATTTGCAGCATTCAATATACAAGCTGCGTTTCCTTTACGTTGCATTGCATCATACGCAAAAGAAAGATTTCTGAATTTCGTCATGTTCGGCTTTTCAAAAGTCAATTGAGGATAATCGGCAAAATTAAGTCGCGGATAATCCGTTTTCAGCCTGTCCGGATAAGAAAAAGCATACAATATCGGTAATTTCATATCCGGCAAACCCATTTGAGCTTTTAATAGCGCCATCTGCAAACTGAACCATCGAGTGAATGATGGATTGAGGATGTACCACGACATCGATCTGTTCCGGCGTGAGCCCAAACAACCATTTCGCCTCAATCACTTCAAAGCCCTTGTTCATCATGCTGGCAGAGTCAATCGTAATTTTTGCACCCATATCCCAGTTGGGATGCTTAAGAGCCTCACGCTTGGTAACACTTTGCAAATAGCTGATTTCCTTGTCGCGGAATGGTCCTCCGGAAGCCGTAAGAATAATCTTTTCGATGTCGTTCCCGACTTCGCCAGTGAGGCACTGAAAAATGGCCGAATGTTCGGAATCCACAGGAATAATAGGACTTTGATAGCGTTGTGCCAGTTCGCACACCAACTCTCCGGCCACCACCATTGTTTCTTTATTTGCCAACGCAATTTTTTTCCCAGCTTTAAGCGCTTTTAGTGTCGGCAACAAGCCGGAATAACCCACCATAGCGGTCAACACCACATCAACCGTCTCCATTTCGGCAATCTGAGCAATTGACTCACTTCCCGAAAAAACCTTGATAGGCAGATCTGCCAGTGCTTCTTTCAAAGTAAAATAATAGGCATCATTGGCTATTGCAACCACTTCGGGCTGAAATTGACGAGCCTGTTTGATAAGCAAATCGATACTTTGATTCGCCGTCAGTGCATATACTTCAAAACGATCTGGATAAGCGGATATGACTTCAAGGGCTTGAGTACCAATTGAGCCCGTAGAACCAAGAATGGCTATTTGTTGTTTTTGTCCGGTAACTAATGACGATTTCATAACGAATTAAAAGACAGGAATTCCCGCAAAGAGCAATTTACTTCTCTGCATAAAAGACCATGATGCAAAGTTAAAAATTTTTTTGTTCCATAAAAGAAGCTCCATGTCATTTTACCTTATTTTAGCAGGAGTTCACCGCAATCCTAAAGAATAAATTCTGGGTATTCCCGTTATTATTGGGTAACTTTGCAATGGAGATGTAAAAAAGTGCTCTACTTTCATATCCATTGTCTAATTCAAAATAACAAAACCGGAAACTCATGGATTATTTAGATTTGTATAATTTACTGGAGGCTAAGGTCAATCCGAATGAAACAGAAATAGTGATAGATGAATTTGTAACTGTACAGAACCAGACGTTCAAATCAGCCAACTGGACTATTTTACAAGGGCATTCGCATCTGCGGTGCAAAGAACACGACATAGATTTTTCGGATGAAATATTCAAAACCGAACTCGGTTATACTGAAGAAGGACTGGATCTGATTGATTCGGAAGTAAATGAAAACAAAGAGTTTAACTTTCACATTTTCGTTCCCACAAAACAGAAAAATGAGAAAGAAGCCATCTTGTTGATGCACGGTTTCAATGAGAAATCATGGCCAAAATATTTACCCTGGGCTTATCGACTGGCAAAAGACACTCACCGCTGCGTGGTACTCTGCCCGATGGCTTTTCATATGAACAGAGCACCTTCTGCCTGGAGCGAGCGTCGCCGGATGCACAGTGTCAGTCAATGCCGTAAAGAGCATTTCCCGGATTTGCTGCAATCTTCTTTTTCCAATGTGGCTATCAGTACCCGTGTACAATCCAAGCCTCAACGTTTTATCTGGTCAGGACTACAAACTTATTATGATATAGTTCAATTTATAGACGAAGCGAAAGCCGGCAAATACCCGCCTCTTACTGCCGGAATGCAATTTCACTTCTTCTCTTATTCTATCGGGACTTTCCTCTCGGAAATTTTGAAACTGACTGACCCAAAAGGTTATTTTACGGATTCCAAACTGCTCGCTTTCTGCGGAGGGCCAACGTTCAACCGGCTCACTCCGGTGTCGAAAGCCATTCTCGACAGCGAAGCCAACATCGCATTGTATACTTACATGGTGGAACATCTCGAAAGCCACCTGAAACGTGAAAAACGGCTTCATCACTACCTGGAAGAACACCCCGAAGGGCATTCATTCCGTATGATGCTCGACTTTAAGGTAATGCGTCAGGAACGCGAGAAACGCTTCCGTGAAATCAGTTCGCAGGTTTTTGCCATCGTTCTGGAACAAGACAAAGTAATTCCGGCTTACGACGTGGTAAGTACCCTGAAAGGCGCAGCTCACGACATCCCGACCGAAGTCATCGTCACCGATTTTGATTACCCTTACACACACGAAAATCCATTCGTCAACAAAGAAAGCATACGGGATAAGGTAGATACCGCTTTCCAGACAACCTTTGATAAATTTTGTGATTATCTGAATGCATGATGAATTTGAATAAACGCATAATACTTACAGCAGTTATCGCTTTAGCCGTCGGTGTCATTTCAACGCTGCTTTTTCAGCAATATGTATTGCCGCCCAAAACTGAGACTATTTTACTCCAGCTTTCAAACAATTTCAATGGCAAATGTCCGGTAATGGTCGACAAAATCACCCGTTTTGACAACACCTCTGTGGGGAACAATGAATTACGGTTCAACTACACCATCTTAACCGCCGTAAAAGACTCGGTCGATTCCACAGAGCTGCACAGTCATCTGGAACCGATTGTACGAAACAATCCTCAGGTTGGAATGCTGAAACAAAACCACATTACTGTTTTATGCCGTTATCGGGACAGGAAAGGAATGCTTCTTACCGAAATCAAAGTGACTCCTTAACATCAATAAACAGTTCAAACCACTTCCGTCGAGTCCAACTCACAAACCAGTTTGTCGACGAAGTAAAAAAGTGGCATCGCCTTCCGGATCGAAAACCGGAAGGCTTTTTTTATTGCATAAAGCCTTCGCACGACAGTGTTATTTCACCTTTTTGATGCAGCATCGTATCGTCGCAAAGGACAATCGCAGCAATCCGGTGTGTCATCGCACCCGATTCGTTAAAAGCCGCAGCTCAATCGTTAATTATTTTATTCAATCGGTAAGTCATCGCAGTGAATTCGTTAAATGTTTCATCAATTTACTGCGTGAACGTACCAATTTGGTGCGCCATCGCACTGTGGCGATCAAACAATGCACTAATTTAAAGAATATATTCTTTTAGTATGTTAATTATTTATAGTACGTTTGTAGCGAAAATATCGTAGGGACAGAAATAATCTGAGGGAACCTGCCATGAAAGCTACAAAAATCGAACATCATTCCGAATCTCGTATCCGAGTTGATTTTATCTACAACAATAAAGCCGTCGGTTTGATAAAACAGGTTGATGATGCCCGCTGGAGTCAAAGCCTGCAAGCCTGGCATATTCCGTATACGAAGAATGCTTTTACAAAACTGAAAGAGCTTTTTCCCGATGTGGAAATAGTAGGGCTTCAATCGCCAACAAAAGAAATTAAGCCGACAGAAACGCTTGCTGTCAAATCGTCGCAGATGACAGGTATGCCGGAAATAAGCATCCGGGTAACACCGGAACGAATATTTATCACTTTACCTAAGAATGATGCGGATATTCACTATCTCCGATCATTCAAATTTGCCAGATGGGATCAAAATAATTTTCAGTGGATCATACCCAACTACAGAACTAATTTCCGCCTTATAAAAAAGTATTTTCAAGGAAGAAAAATAAGAATAGAGGAAAAAGAGTCGATGCGTATAGATGAGTCTCTGCCCCCGATTTATGATTCCAAGCAGCTATTAGCCGTAAATAGGCAGAATAAAACGCTCAGGCTCTATTTTAACTATAATCAAACGGTAATGTTTCATGTAAAACAAATTCCGCTTTGCCGGTGGAATAGTTCAGAGAGCTGTTGGACACTACCGTTTAATGAAGCTATTCTGCAACCGATTCAGTCTATAGCCAAAGGAGCAGCATTGGAATTTGTTTACCGGATAGTGTCACACACAAAAGGCATACCACGATTACCCAAACATGCCAACTCCCGGAAATGCCCGCATGAATATGTGGCAAAACTGAAAGAATTGCGCTACAGTCCCAATACGTTGGCGGTTTACACCGACATGTTTGAGGAGTTTATGAATTACTATCCCGACAAGGTTATTCATGAGATCAACGAAAAGGAGATTGTTGCGTTTTTACGCTATTTGATAAACGAAAGGCAGGTTTCTACATCGTACCAAAATCAGAGCATAAACGCGATCAAATTCTATTACGAACGGGTTCTGGGAGGACAACGCAAAATCTATTTGATTGAGCGTCCACGAAAAGAAAAATACCTGCCCGAAGTGTTGAGTGAAGAAGAAGTGACCGCAATACTCAAAACAATTACCAACCTGAAGCACCGTGCAATCATTATGACTATCTATTCGGGTGGACTGCGCATAAGCGAACTAATCAATCTAAAGGTAAAAGATATTGACAGCCAACGGATGCAAATACGCGTAGAACAGGCAAAAGGGAAAAAAGATCGTTATACGTTGTTGAGCAAAAAAACATTACTAATATTACGACAGTATTTTACGGAATATAAACCGAAAGAATGGTTGTTTGAAGGAGAAGGTGGGAGGCAATATGCAGATAGTAGCATATACAAAATTTTCAAAATTGCTTTGAGTAATGCGAAAATCACGAAAAAAGTTTCAATTCATAGTTTGCGTCATTCCTTTGCAACACATCTATTAGAAAACGGAACTGATTTAAGATACATACAAAATTTATTAGGTCATTCGAGCAGTAAAACCACGGAGATATACACACATATCACCACCAAGGGATTTGATCAAATCAAAAATCCGTTGGATAAGTTAGATATTTGATTAAAATTTGAAGATGAATTTAGAATTCACAAATTGGACATGTGCACCTTCTCTGTTTTTTACAACAGAATATAAATATATGATTTATAGAAAATTAAACAAAACACACAAACAACTATAGTCGATATATGTGCACCTGAGGTGCACATACACAGATGTTAGCGGTCATATTAAAAAACAACAATAATGCACTTTAAACTGACAGAAGAAATATTGAAATTAAGTGTTTCAGATATTTGGAGTAGTGCGAAACTTGAATGGAATTTTGAATTCGCCTATGAAAGTGAAGAACAACAAACTTGTTTGTGTGGACATTTTCCAATAATAAACATTTGCGTAATTAAAAATGTAAAGAATAAAAACCAAACAGAAGTTGGGAACTGTTGCATAAACAAATTTTTGGGCATTGACGAGGGAAATAAAATATTCGAATCTATAAAACGACTCAAGAACGACTTGACAAAAAGTATGAGTCTAGAAGTAATAGAATATTTGAACAACAAGAAAGTTTTGAATGAGTTTGAATACAAATTTTACAATGACATTCTCAGAAAAAGAAAACTTTCAGACAAGCAACTTGAAATCAAGAAAAAAATAAATAAAAAACTTATTGATTTCACAAGCTATGAAGCCAATTCTCAATTTACTAGAATAAATCTCGTTTTAGGTTGGGCAAAAAACAGACCTGACTTTGACACGACTTTTATAACTTCATTAAAAACAAGTTGCGAAAAGACAGGAACTTTGACAGACAAACAAAAAGTAGCATTAGAAAACATAATAAAGAAGTGGAAAGTAGAATAAAAATACGAACCGCTAACACACGCCTATGTGTTTTGGCGGGTTGACGTGCTTTTAGCAGTCTTTGCGCCCGCATTTCCTTTGTCGTTCCACGACAGGAAATTCGCCCGCAGACCGCCAAAATCCCATAGCCTCGGTCGTTATGGCCAATGTTAGAAAAAAAAGAACAACTAATGACTGAAATAATCTACAAAACAAGACCAAAACTTTTTATTTTATTGACTCCGATTTTAGGAGCAGTATTTTTTTGTTTTCTATGTTGGTTGACTCTTAAAAGTGGGAAAAGTGAATTCGGTGTTATTCCTATATTACTACTGACTTTATTCGTGTCAATTTCAGGAATCTCACTTTTCTATGCTTTAAATATCAAGACAGTTAAGCTGACAACTGAAAATATAGTGATATCTCATTTACTACTCCCGACTAGAAAGACAATTAATTTTGCTGACATAGTAAGTATTTCACAAAAGACGAAAGATGTATATGCTATTTTAGGGAACTCCTTTATTTATAGTTTTTTGTATACAGACTCAATCACAACATTCAACTTCAAGAACGACAAAGAAATAAGACTTAGAAGTATTGGGAAGCTAGACTTTGATGAATTTAATAAGGCTTACCGAAAAACAAAAAACAAAGAAGGCAAAATTAAGCAGAATAGACAAAGTAATTTTGAATATATTGCCGACAATCTTGATGGAATATTCTGGGGAGCACTTGCGTTAATTCTAACAATTGGTTTAAGTCACGAACTGTTGACAAAATGACTATTAGACAAAACATAAAACGACAAAACACTGGCCATAACACACGCCTATGTCCATTGGCTGGCTGACGTGCAATTGGCGGGTTTTGCTCCCGCATTCACTTTGTCGTTCCACGACAGCGAACGCTCCCGCAAACCGCCAAATGCCCATAGCCTCGGTCGTTAGCAGCATGTTTAAAAAAAATAATATGGGTGAATTCAAGCTTATTCAGGAGATTATAAAACTAAGTGTTGCTGACACTTGGGAAATTGCAAGAAGCGAATGGGAATTAAGCGAAATATATTTTTCAGATGAACCTGAAACATGTTTATGTGGACATTATCCAATTATAAAGTTATGCGAAATTAGAAACAAGAAAAATCAGAAAATTACAATTGTTGGTAATTGCTGCGTGAATAAATTTATGGGACTACCCTCAGAAAAAATATTTCAGGCAGTAAAAAGGATACGGAAAGACTGTGAGAAAAGTTTGAATTGTGAAGCTATTGAGTTAGCCTACTCAAAAGACTGGATTAATAATTGGGAGTATGATTTTTATATTGACACATTTAGAAAACGACTTTTAACGAAAAAACAAGCGTTGAAACGAAAACAAATAAACGAAAAGATATTATTGAACATAAACAAGGAAAGAAAATGAATAAATCACATGAAATTTCAAAAATTCAGAATGCATTGCAAATACCTGACAATGACGTTGTTTTTAATTTAAGTAACGTGGAGATTATTTCTGATAATAAGAACATTGGAGCAATTCCCTTTTATAATTTAGCTGGAATTTACACATATGATAATTCTACCGAAGTAATTAATTGGCTTAAATGGGATATGGTATACCAACAAAACGCAACACTGATTAACAGTTTAATAGTCGAACTAACTAAGTCGACTGAGATTGTAATAACTCTAGGAACATTTAGACATTTATATATCAAAGACAAAGCTGACAATTTGTTGGCGAAGATTAATTGTGTTTATGAATCAAGTGATTGGAGTATTCACGAAGTAGTATAACGAATAAAAAACGGTTAAGCCAAAAGGCATAAAGTGGAGACGTTAATAGAAAATGAATATGTTGACATACAATGAACTTTTAGAATTAAGGGACAAGTTGACTAATAATGAAATTACATTAAAACTTGCAAAAGAATTGTTTTGGAAAGACTATAAGGAAGGAGAACGAGCATGGCATTCAAAGGACTGGAAAGAACGCAGAACTGATGTCACAAAGGATAAATGTCAAATATGTGGAAGCAGAGAAATATTAACTCTACAACACCTTTCCCACCCAAGAAAATACTATGAATATGAGCGAGATGTAACGAGAGAACGTACTCAAAGTTTTGTAGAATCGAATAATACCGTAAATAAATCAGAACTAAGTAATTACATTATAGAAAACTATGATTATATTCCTGTTTCATTATGCCCTAAATGTAAAAGTAAAGACATTAGCAAGAGAGTAAGAAAATTGCCTCAATATCTTTGCAAAGAGTGCAAACATGAATTTGATGAAGTAGTTTTTAGATTGCCAAGTGAACTTATTGAAATATTTTATGAGAATGAAGACGATTATATTCTTCGGGATAAATGTTTTGTAACAAAAGATAAATGGAAAAACCAACACAACTTATCTCAAGTAAAATATTGGTTACAGCGTAATAAGACAAAAACAAAAGATTCAGATGAAATAGGAAGAAAAGCCTTTTTACTCTACTTAGACGACAGCATTAAGTACCTTTCTTTTGAAGACACTATAACTGCATGTAAAAAATGTGCTTCAAATTTCGATTTACATTCAATGGATTTGTGTCCAATTTGCAAAGAAAATTACAAAAGTATAAAGTACGCAACCTGTATTCAATGTTTGCCGGAAGATAAGCGTAAAGCGGTTTTTAAAACTATCGAATTTGGAAAAAAAATGCACAAAATGCATAAAAATCTTGGAATAGATTGAAAAACAATAAAATTTATGACATTGAACAAAAACCAGCTGCTAACACACGCCTATGTGTTTTGGCTGGTTGACGTGCTTTTAGCAGCCTTTGCGCCCGCATTCACTTTGTCGCAGGGCGACAGTGAACGCTCCCGCAAACCGCCAAATGCCCATAGCCTCGGTCGTTATGGGGCATTTTAAAAAAATAAAGAAAAACGAAAACAAAGGATACAAATAGCTGAAATGAAGACATTTAAAAAAATATCATTTGGACTTATCTGTTTAATTCTGGGAGGACTACTTTTTTATTACATTGGTAGGTCATTCTCACCAGGCAGTTATTCAAAAGCAGAAATTTATAAACTTGAGATTTCAGAAGATTCATTAATTCAAATAATCAAAGAGGTTAAATTAGAAAATCCTAACTTGGAATTAAAACAAATGGTTAGAATTCCTAATGGACAAGATTTTCAATTGACTGAGGGAAGACAAGACAACTCAGATTATTGGTATGATATTTATTTTTATTATCCAGACAAACAACAAATTGTAAAAACATGGATTCGACCGAATTTCGAATCGGGTGTTGACTTTGCGTTTGTAGCATTGAATAATGGCCTAACATTAGGAAATTGGGTGGATGTTAATCAGTATTTTTGGTGGTGGAAAAATAAACCAATAAAAACTGAATTTGAAAATCGAATTCTTGAAAAAATTAAACAGAAAATAAAGAAAAAAGAATAAAGATTATTTTAAATTGCCTTACATAAAAAGTGAATCGAATTTGTTTTTTACTTTAGATTTTCGGGAAAAATGAAATTCAAAAGACAATGATTAAAAATAATTTATTACTCGTTTGACAAAAAAACGACCCCATAACACACGCCTATGTTCACAGGCTGGCTGAATCGCACTTAGCGGGTGTTGCGCCCGCATTTCCTTTGTCGTTTCACGACAGGAAATTCGCCCGCAAACCGCCCGTGCCCATAGCCTCAGTCGTTATGCGTAATTTAAAAAAATAAAAATGAGACTACAAATAGACTTCGACAAAAAGAATCGGTCAGAGAATATTCTTGCTTTAGAAAGATTTCTGAACTACAATTTAATCGGGACAAATCACGGTTTGACCTTTGAAGCTATTTTCATAACTCTCATTGAAAACCCTAAGAAAAATCAAAAATACAAGAGACGATTTTTATATCGTAAATATGCAGACATTTCTGTTCCATTTGACTTTACGAATTATTCTGAATTGAATATAGTCGATTTCAAAAATGTTTTTGAGACAGTTTTTGAAAGCATTGAGAGCGTAAAAGAGATTGACAGTAATGATTTCAATTATACTTTGCTAAAGGCTGACCTTACTGCTTTGAGACCATTATTACCAAAAGACAGAGATGAATTAAAACCTTATGTTGAAAACACAGACAAAATTGACACCGAAATACATTTAAAAAGAATGAATTGTCGCGTTGAGCAAAGACTATGTCGAAAGAATGAGTTGATTAAAAGAGTTAAAGGATTTAGAGCATATGACAAGAAAGATGTCATATTTTTAAGACCATATCTGAATCTAATTACAGAAATCTTGGAAAATACAGTTAAGCGCGAGTCACTTTTATCTCCAAACTATTCCGAAATATATTTTAGCATATCGGACGAAATCAACGATGCAAGAACAGAGTTTCCTCTTGAGGATTGGTACGAGTATGCCTACATTGCTTTAGACTACAATAAGTTCGAGAATTATAAATATGAAGATAGAATTTGTAAATTGGTAGAACTTGTATCAGACAGCTTGTTTGAACTTTGTAGAATTGACGGACTAGACAAAAAAGTTATTGAAAGGATTGTAGGTGAATTAAAAGATTCAACAACTAATATACTGACAACTCATAAAACCAAGGAATTACTCGATGTTTTGAAAGACAAAGCGAAAAACGAAAAGTTACTATTAAACAGAAAATAAAATACGCATAACACACGCCTATGTGTTTTGGCTGGTTGAAGTGCTTTTAGCAGTCTTTGCGCCCGCATTTCCTTTGTCGTTCCACGACAGGAAATTCGCCCGCAGACCGCCAAAAACCCATAGCCTCAGTCGTTATGGCCAATTTTAGAAAAAGAAAAAAGAGATGCAACAATATACTATAGGGAAATATAGAATCGAGATATTTAAAGAAGAAAACATTAATGTTTCTTCGACTGACAATGTAAATCAATATGACCTTGATTACATAGATAAATCAAACTATCAACCTTCGACAGTTATTGGCATTAAGCTATACGACAACGATAAACAATTGACCAGTGCAGTAATTGGGACAACTGGTAGTGGAACTGGAATTGAGGGTAACTCGATAATAATCGAATACGACAGAATACTGATTTGTTGTTCTGACTCAATTTTCTGTCTTTCTATTCCATATCTAGCTTTATTGTGGCGCAGACAAGCAGACGAAGCAACTTGTTTCGAGATTTTTAAATATCAAGACTCTTATATTGTTCACGGAGAGCTTAACATATCAAGATTCAACAAAAACGGAGAAGTATTGTGGCAACAAAGCGGAGCTGACATTTTTACGACTTTAGACGGGAAAGACGATTTCAAATTAACCGAAAATTATATATTAGCAACTGACTGGAGAAACGGAAGATATAAATTTGACTACGACGGAAATGTAGTCGAGACAACTGAAAAGACAAAGAAACCATGGTGGAAACTTTGGAAATAAAAAACTGGCCATAACACACGCCTATGTGTTTTGGCTGGCTGGACGTGCATTTAGCGGGTTATGCTCCCGCATTCACTTTGTCGTTCCACGACAGCGAATTCGCCCGCAAACCGCCAATGCCCATAGCCTCGGTCGTTAGCCACAATTATAAAAAAAACAAATATGATTCCAGAAGACAATTTATATTATTCGACATTACTCAGTCTTGACAGAGGAAAATCCTTTGGTTCTGGCTTTAGACTTAAGTATTTAGACTCAAATTATCTTGTAACAGCAAAACATGTTCTCTATGACGAAAGTGGAGAATTGAGATATTCTGATTTACTAGTAACTTGTCAAAATGGAGATGATTATAGTAAGCCTTTGATACTTGAGGTAGATTTAGCAAGAGCAAAGATATTCAAAGACAGAAAAAATGATGTTGCAATTGTCCGTCTAGGAATCAACAAGAAACTTTACGAGAAAGAACATTCATTGAAAGGCGACCCAAATATAGTAAAAAGACCAGCTCAGTTGATTTTGGAAGAATACGTAAATCCTATTGAAAATGTATTTGGAAGTTTTGTTTCACTTGACAAAGACGCTACACGTGGTATTGATGAAATAAAAATTGCAAATAACGTTTTTTTAATGGGTTATCCAACTTCATTAGGAATTCAACGAAACGACTATTTTGACTATTCAAAACCATTGCTAAGAAAGGGAATTATTGCTGGTATTTATAATGCAAAGAACACTTTTATTATTGACTGTCCTTCGTATTATGGTAACAGTGGAGGGCCCGTGGTAGAAGAAGGTGAAGATGGATACTATAGAATTATTGGTGTTGTTTCACAATATATTCCATTTGAAACGAAATGGAGGAGCAATCGAGAAAATATCGTAAATACCGAGATAACTAACTCAGGTTATACCGTTTGTGTACCGATAACTACAGTTTTTGATATTATTGATGAATTTGATAAAAAATAAAGATGAATCGCAAAGAGCTAATCCATGAGTTAAATTCCGAAATCTATGAGATTTATGAAGAAAATTCGTTACTTCCACTGAGAGGTTTAGACGATTCGTATATGCTTAATGGGAAACAGCTCCTTATGTGGTATTTTGATGCTACAAAACACTGTTCTTCAAAAATTAACGAGCACTTCAACTACTTTAATAACATAGATGACTTATTGTTTTGCTCTGACGAAATTATTTATTTTACTGCACATTTATTTCTCTATTTACCATATATAAATACGCCCCTGAAAGATTCATTCGAATTAGACAACAAAACCTATTATCCTGTTTACGAGAATTTAGCAGGTAGAAGGTATGATATGTTTGTAGGTGTATGTTTTGAGAAAGTATATAACTATTGGGATAGAATTGGAGACTTAATTGCTTCTTTTTATCCAACTCGATTCAAAGGCAATGTATACTTTTCTAAAACAATTAAAGAGTTGGAATGCGAATATCAAGGTAATCCGAATTATGATTGGTTAAAAAACTTCGTAGATAATGAATTTACTGATTTTAATCAACAACGTATTGACGTCGTTCACTACATTTCAAAAAACACACAACAAAGATGGAATCAGTTATGGAATTTTACGGATTATGAAAAATCCAAAGTCTTAACTGACAAAATTCTTTTTTATGCTGATTACTTTAAACAAATGAATGAGCTTTGTAAGATAGGATTTGAAAAAACATTAAATCTATTAGAAGATATCAATACAAAAGAAAAATATAACTGTGGCTAACACACGCCTATGTTCACAGGCTGGCTGATGTGCACTTTGCAGGTTTTGCGCCCGCATTCACTTTGTCGTTTCACGACAGCGAATGCTCCCGCAAACCGCCAATGCCCATAGCCTCGGTCGTTAGCGGTTATAGTAAAAAAAAAAAACATGTATAAAACATTGATATTTTGCACATTGATTTTACTTATTTCTTGTACTGGACGACAGAAAGAAACAAAAAAATCAGTAAGTGACAGCATTGTACGAAAAGACACAATTGCAGTAAACGACACATTAAGAGAACCATACCATTATCATTATTTAGCTGACATTTCTCCAAGAGAATTTGCCGAGCTTATCATGAAAGATAGTGTCAGACCTTCTGACAACTTTAGTACCTTTAGAGTTATGGACAGTTTGAATGCGAAATCACTTGAAGACAGAAAATTCTATTTTAAAGTATTCTTGAATATCATGAAAAGGTCAGACGGAGCGCTTGCAGAAGCTGTTGGATCACCTGCATACGACTACGCTGAAAAACATACGAAAGAATTCTTTGAATTATCTCAAGCGATAACTAAAGGACAATTTGAATTATGGGCAAACAACGTTGGAGTAGAAATCTATTTATCAAGTCAGGACAACCCAACTAAAGAAGCTGAAGAGTATTATAAGAAACTAATAGAGAATTGCTCACCAGAACAGAAAAGAATGGTCGAAAAGTTCTATAAAATCATGAAGAAAGCCATTGTAGATTGCGACAATTCCTCTAATTAATTTGACGACAAAGAACTGTATGAAAAATCCGAAACGAATAACTATAATTATTTTGTCTATTTTAGCTGGAATGGGATTAATATTCATGCTAAACTTCTTCTTGATTGAAAATATAATTATTCCTGACCCATGTTATTATCACTCACACGACACAAATAAAGTATTTGATATATTTTACGAATTACCAGCTTGGAATGGAGACCACCCAGTTCCGACAATTTTCAATTTTATATTTACGTTGACAATTGGGATTTTACTTGGGTTGACCCTTTCTATTTATACATTAAAGAAACTTGACAAGAAGAAAAAACAAACTACAAACCGCTAACTCACGCCTATGGGACATTGGCTGGCTGAAGTGCATTCCGGCAGTGTTGCTCCCGCATTCACTTTGTCGCAGGGCGACAGCGAATGCTCCCGCAAACCGCCAATGCCCATAGCCTCGGTCGTTGGCGGGCAATTTTACACAGACCATATGAACCTGAACATTCTTATTATATTAATCTTCATTCTCTCTTGCACCTCAAGACCGACTGACACTACAGCGACCAAGATTACTGCTGCCGATACAACAAATACCAATACTGAAATTTTAGAAACATTTGTGGACAGTTTGAACATCGGAGTAAAAGGAGAGAATAAAATTGAATTGATAAAACACAGAGTTTTTGACGACAATTATGTGATTGTAAAGTTTTACACCAAAGCACCAACTCCTAACCGGTGGTATATTCAAAACACTTACATATACGAGTGTAGCGCATTAATGAACCTAGAACCGAATATTGCCGACTTTAATAATGACAACTTTAATGACATCACTTTTATATCAGCACAAGCAGCAAGGAGTGCGAATGAAGTAAGACGGCTTTTTGTTTATGACGATTACAAAAGTGAATTGACTTCAATTGTGAACTCAGAAGACTATCCTAACATGCTATATAATAAAGAACTCAACTGTATTGATGCATTCTTAATTCACGGAGGTAGTTCTACAGTTTTCGCAAAAATTAAAGGTGACAGTTTGATAGAGTTTGCAAGCGTTCATAACGACAGCTATCGGACAGTTTATGAAATTGACAAATTGGGAAAGGAAAAGCTTCTTAGAAAAGATAGAATAGCCCTCTGAAAAGGTTTACATTCGTTACATGAATTACAAACCATTGAAAGAATATAAAGAATAAAAACTACCGCCAACATACGGTATAGTCAACAAGCAAGTGAAGTGGTATTCGGTGCATTCTACCCCGCAACAACTTCAGTGTAGCTTGACAGTGACGAACTCCGCAAACCCTTACTGCTGCTACACCCGTACGTTAGCTGCAAGCAAAAAAAACAAAAAACGACTGACTGACTGATTAAAACTTTGACTGACAATAACAGTTCACAAATAATAAAAAGAGAAAAAATCAAAGAATGACAAAAATTAAAAACTCAATTTTGGCTGGAATAGTATTCGGACTTCTATTCGGAACTTTTCAAGGATTTATGCATGGAATTAATGCTGCTATTATTACGGGACCGATTTCAGGTCTTTTATTTGGGATTTTCATTCATTTGTTTGTAAATTCAAAAGCTGTTAAACGTCAGACACAAATAGAAACCAAAGACGGAGAAAGCATAATTCACTCAGGAGGGGCAAATCACTTAAAAAACAGTGAAGGTGTTGGCGGAAAACTTTACTTGTTGACTGACAAACTTCAATTCAAATCTCACAGCTTTAACCTACAGAATCACGAACTTGTGATTTATATAGACCAAATCAAAGACTTAACTTTTTATAACAACCTAGGTATCATTCCAAATGGACTTGCGATTTCTTTGAAAGACGGTAGACAAGAGAAATTTGTTGTTAGTGGCAGACAACGCTGGAAAACTGAAATTGAGAAGCTAAGGGTAATTACGAACAATTGAAAACAAAACATAAGACAGAATTGCCAGCAGCTAATCGAGTAGACTGCCCTGACAGCGTTAGCTGACAGGGAAAGCCTCTCGCACTCCCGATAGCTATCGGGATACGTACGGTTCTCGTATACAGCGGTTCGTTAAGTATCAATATCATAGCTCTTTGCACCGACAATACCTCTGTCTTTGTTTAGGACAAGGCTAGTAAACTCGAAGTTTATACCTCCTTGTCGAATTTGAGACAACCTAACGTTCAGTCCTTCATTACCCCCGCTAGCGCGGGTCTCCTGACCCGTGCTATTAATATATACCCTAAACGGCTTGATATTGCGGAAAACCAGATTTAAAACAACTATAAAAAAGAGACTAATCCATGAGTCGAAAATATAAATTTCACAATCCGGAAGGAGTCTATTTTGTCTCTTTTGCCGTGCAAGGCTGGGTAGATGCCCTGACACGAAGTGAGTATAAAGACATTATTATCGATAGTCTTGAATACTGTCAGCACAATAAAGGGTTGGAAATATTTGCGTGGTGTTCCCGATGGCTATCGGGAGACCAATCATGTACATCTAATTATTAGAGCTGAAAAAGATTTTTTATTATCGGATATTTTGAGAGATCTCAAACAGTTTACCAGTAGATCCATTATCAAAGCAATAAAAGACAATCCGGTTGAAAGCCGAAAAGAATGGTTGTTGCAACAAGTCAAGACCTCTGAAGTATATAGTTTTTGGAGAGGAGATAACAAGCCGATCGAACTTTGGAGCAATGCTGTTATCGATCAAAAGCTAAACTATATTCATCAAAATCCGGTTGAGGAAGGATTGGTATTCAGACCGGAAGAGTACCGTTATTGCAGCGCTTATGATTATGCCGGAGGACATGGAATGTTGGATATTCTTGTAATTAATTAAGGGCACGGGTCAGAAGACCCGCGCCAGCAAAGGAGTTTCAAAAGTAAGAGCATCCTTTAGCATGACATAGCCTGAGGATACGCCAAGCAAAGTAACTCCTTAGCAATACAATCCTCCCCAAAACAAAAATATTTCGACTTTTTTGTCTCACATATTTCAAATGTGCTTTGCCGGAGCTATATTTGAAAGTCGAATGATTGACCAAAGAGAAAACACAAAAGTGCATATTCCGCAACACACAAGGATGCAATGAGAAAAATAGTTTATCTGTTATTTGCCGTACTGCTTTGCAGTT
>CAXXPB010000066.1:0-37701 GCA_963678825.2 uncultured Microbacter sp.
GGCAGTGGCGGCTATGGGGAATAATTACGGCAACAGCTATGCTTATGAAGCAGACCCGGATAAATATATTCATACATTTGGTATTTCTGCAAGCTGGGGTAAGCGTTTGCAATGGCCTGATGACTATTTTCAGTTGAATCTTGGGTCTTGAATATCAACGCTATTCGTTGAAAAATCTGGAGTTACTTCCTGATGTCTGACGGTTGTAGCCAACCTTGCCAGTCTGAATGTGATCTTAAGCCGTAACTCAACCGACAACCGATTTATACCCGTAGTGGTTCAACGTTTACTTTGTCTGGTCAGTTTACACCTCCGTATTCTTCATTTGATCATAAGGACTATTCTTCAACTATGAGTGATCAGGATCGATACAATATGGTTGAATTCTACAAGTTGAAATTCAAAGGTAAATTCTTCATTCCTCTTTCCAATGCCAATCGTACATTTGTGCTGATGGGTAGAACTGAATATGGATACCTTGGTTATTATAACAAGGTACAAAACGTTCTCCATTTGAAACATTCTACATGGGTGGAGACGGTATGACAGGGTATACCACTTACGGAACAGAGACTATTGGTTTACGCTGGTTACGAAAACGGTTCGTTGACACCGACCGCATCTTATTACAGAAATGGTTCTTTGCAAAGTGCGCAGATCGGTTATGTATATACAAGAGTGTGGAGCTGAATTACGTTATCCGTTTGGTATTGGAGCAAACGACCCAATATCTATGCACTGGCATTCGTTGATGCAGGAAACTGCTGGAGCACCGGCAAAGAATTCAATCCTTTCGATTTGAAGAGATCGGCTGGTGTTGGTGTTCGTATCTTCCTTCCGATGTTCGGGTTGCTGGGTATTGACTGGGCATATGGTTTCGACAGATTAACGGCAGTACTTCGTATGGCGGAAGCCACTTCACTTTATTATCGGACAAGAGTTCTAAAATATAGATTTTTGGAATGTGCAACTAAAATCAGGAAGACTATGAAAAAGCTTATTATTTTGTTTGCGTTTTTGATGGGAGCCTTCAGCTTTTCTTATGCTCAGAAATTTGCTATAGTAGACATGGAGTATATCATGAAGCATGTGCCTGCCTATGAATCGGCAAATGAGCAGCTAAATCAGGTATCGAAAAAATGGCAAGCGGAAGTGAGGCAAAGATGCAGGTGGTGCAAAATCTCTACAGACATATCAGACAGAAGTTGTGTTTATGTCGCCTGAGATGAAGACTAAAACGAGAAAATGAAATTGTGGAAAAAAGAAAGCCGCTCAGGATCTGAAACGTCAGTATTTTGGCCCGGAAGGAGAACTCTACAAGAAAAGACAAGCCTGATGAAACCAATTCAGGACGAAGTCTATAATGCTATTCAAACTATTTCAAACGATAAAGGCTACCAACTGATTCTTGATAAGTCTTCTTCTATGAATATTATTTTTTCTTCGCCTAAAATTGACATAAGCGACGAAGTGCTGGTTAAACTTGGATATTCAAATATAAATCCCTATTTTTGCGAAAATTTTATCATTAAAACATCAACTTATGCTTAAGAAAATTATTGTGCTGGTTTTGTGCGTTGCACCTATTATGGCTTTTGCTCAAAATAAATTTGGCCATATCAATACGCAGGATGTGTATAATGCAATGCCAGAAAAAGCCACTGTAGAAAAAACTCTTCAGGATCTCGCTACAAATTATGAAAATGAGATCAACAAAATGCGTGAAGAGTACAACAAAAGAGTGAAAGAATTTGTAGACAAAAAGGACAGCATGCCTCAATCTATATTACAGGCTCGTCAGAGCGAGATTGTTGAAATGGAACAACGTATCAGTACATTGAAACCAAACAGCTCAAACAGATCTGCAAAAGAAACAACAAGAGCTTGTACAACCAATTGTTGATAAAATCAAAAAAGCTATCAATGATGTAGGTATGGAAAATGGTCTTATTTATATCTTTGACTTGCAGGTTCCTGCAATTCTTTATCATTCGGATCAGAGTGTAGATGTACTGCCTTTGGTTAAAAAAGAAATTGAATATCAAATAAGAAATTTCTCTTATAAAATATAAAAAGCCTGCACTCGGTCGAGTTGCAGGCTTTTTTGTTGATGATCATAGCAGCATACTTTTTTGTCATTTTTTGGGGGAAGAGAAATACAAATTGGTAAAAACTAACGGATATTTGCAATGAGTTGACTGATATTGTGTATGATTCGTTATTTTTCGCTCTATGCTTAAACCTTTGATCCTTTTTGTTTTATTATTGCTCTCTTTCTGTGTTTCCAATTCGCAGCAAAATGCATTGAAAGAGCTTAAACTGCCCGATATTGGCAAGTGGATGGAAAGAAGCAATGGCAACCCGGCAGATTGGTTAGGTACCAGATTCCAGAATAAGGAACTTATCGAACCTATTAATGTTGTAATCATTGATGCATTTGCTAAAACCAGAACGGAAGCAATCCGCAAACTGATGATTGCATGTCAGAAAGAAGGCTATACAGACCGAGAAGGGCATTCTTTCGGATATTACGCAAGGATAGATACCTGTCGGTTAAGCCAGCTTCCAGACGAGCACAGGCGGGCGCTTTCCGATCGTAATTTCTTGTTTTCCAACAATCATGGACGAATAATGGGGCCGGAATATTTCGACGGCAAATATATCTTTGTTGGCGCTTTCAGTCGTGAAGCATTCCGGTTTTTTAGCAGAGCCCATCACGTTTATCAATCGTTTACCATTGCGAGAAACGACTTCTGCGAAAAACTCGGGCGTGGTCATATCTATCGGATTATAGGCGAATGTAATCTCGAAAACCGGATAAATACAAGATGGATAACGACGGGAGATCACGATGGAGAAGCTATATTGCTTTATGCTACCAGATAAAGCATAAAAGATAAAATGATGCATAATAGAAACGGGATAACCAAAAATACCAATGTATAATTGTTTATCCCGTTTTTCTGTGTTACGGTATCTTCATTTATTTCCGTTTGTTGAGAATAATCAATGCTCCGATTACTCCCGGAACCCATCCGCAAATAGTAAGAAGAAAAATGATTAGAAAACTACCGCAGCCTTTGTCAAGCACGGCAAGCGGAGGAAAAAAAAATTGCAAGAAGGACTCTGAATAAACTCATAGTTATGTCTTACGATAGTTCGAATTCCTCTCCCGGTGCCGGAATCTCGATGTTTGAAAAGCCTTCTTTGCCAAGAATATCGCGATAGAACTGTTGTGTTTTGTATTCTCCATGAACCAGAAAGGTTTTCTTTAACTGCGCCGTATCCTGGCAATGAAGAAACTCTTTCATTTCGCTGTAGTCTCCATGTCCTGAGAAAGCTTCTATTTTTTCGATCTTCGCATTGATGGGGTGCATTTCGCCAAATATGGAAATCTCTTTCAATCCCGGTTGTTGGATGCGCGCACCCAAAGAGGTGGGCGAACAGTAGCCCACAATAAGCAAAGTGTTCTTCGGGTCGGAGATGTTATTTGCCACGTGGTGCTTGATGCGCCCGGCTTCCATCATGCCCGATGACGAGATAATAACACAGGGATCTTTGTGGTCGTTCAGCTTTTTCGAGTCTTCCACATTTTTGATATAATGCAGGGTGTTGAAGCCAAATGGATCGGGGTCGTATTTCAGTACCTCTTTTACGTGCTCGTTCATACATTCGGTATGCATGCGGAACACGTCGGTGGCGTTGACCGAAAGGGGGCTGTCGACGAAGATGTCGATTTTGGGCAAACGTCCGTCGTTGTAAAGGTTGTTGAGCACAAAGACAATTTCCTGGGTACGCCCGATGGAGAAAGAAGGAATAATAAGCTTGCCTCCTTTATCGACGCAGGTCTCGGTGATGATGCGCAGCAAATCTTCTTCCGATTCCTTGTCGGCCTGGTGCAGGCGGTCGCCGTAGGTCGATTCAGTAATCAGGTAGTCGCATTGCGGAAAAGGCATCGGAGGTTGGACGATACGGTTGTGAGGACGCCCGATATCGCCGGTATAAGCCAATCGGATAACCTTATCTCCTTCTTTGATTTCTAAATTCACCACCGAACTGCCCAGCATGTGACCGGTATTGGTAAACTTCACGTTGATGCCGTTGTTGCTCTTTTTGTCGTTGAAATAGAAGCGTCGATTGTAGGCTACTCCGATAAAGAGTTTCATACACTCTTCAGCATCTTTGTCGTTGTAGATGGGTTGCACGGGTGGTAGTCCCTTTTTTGCCAGCTTTTTGTTGTACCATTTCACGTCAAGCTCCTGAATGTGCCCACTGTCGGAGAGCATAATGGCACAGAGGTCGCGGGTGGCATTGGTGCAGATCACCGAACCTTCGAAGCCGTTATTGTACATGTAGGGAATCAATCCTGAATGGTCGATATGGGCATGAGTAAGAATGATGTGGTCGATCTCTGCCGGGTCGAATCCGAGGTTACGGTTCATGGCATCGGTTTCCATTCCTTTGCCCTGAAACATTCCGCAATCGAGCAATATTTTCTTGCCCTCTTTGGTTGTTATCAAATGTTTGCTGCCGGTTACTTCGCGTGCAGCGCCGATAAATTTTATTTTCATAGGATGAGTGTTTATGCGCGTTAAGGGTTGATGTATTATATTTTACCTCAATTCAAATTTAACTTCTTCAATCTTGCTTTGTGCCACCGCAGGTTTATGCTTTTTCCAAAGATCACCAGCTACACTTTTTGTGATAGTATGAAATTGGAATTGATCGTTACGCGGTGTTCTATAATATGAGATTACGTTAATGATATAATTGTGCAATGCTTTGAGACTGTTCGGTAAATAATCCGGGTAATAACTTATTGTAAATTCATTATTTGAAGACGTCCGATAATATATAGTATATGTAAAACCTTCGTACCAACTATCTGATTTCGGATAGTACTCTTGGTGGTAGCGTTTTGAAATCAGAACTTTATTTAGTAATCTCTCCAACCCCAAAGTATCTGCTTTATTCCTTTCAACATACTTTTGGGGCTTACTTTTATAATCCTTCGCATTAGCAATGCGGATAAAATTATTTCTGTTTAACTCAAAGTATTTTCTGATATTAAGGGATGTTGAATCCAGCACTATATGATCACTATCTTGATAGTTGAAGCCCGGATATGCAAACAAAACAAATTCATCTATTTGCTCTACTGGTTTGGTTTTTCCACATGAAACGAGCATTGCCAAACTTAAAAAGAAGAAGAGAAATTTCTGCATTTGTATACTGTTTCGTCCCTATGGGACTTGGGCTTAGTTAGAGGACAGCTATAAACATGCCATCCCTAACGGGATTAATCTGTAAATACAAACAGAATAACACTTGTTGTCTCAGTGCCGTAGGCACGGCAGGTTTATAGAATGCCAGATTCATCCATAATCAGAAAGTGCCGTAGGTACGACAAATTTATACAGACAAAGCTACAAAAAGATAAATGAATATACTACTCCCAGATTATTGTTATACAACATGGAGGCCATTTTCAAAAGAAATTGAACGATCGAATCAATTTGTCTTTTTTGCTTCCATCATTACTTTACCGTCTTTGGTTACGTTTATTTTGGTCGTGTTGGTCGACGCGTCTTTCAAAAACTCCAGCTCCAATCCCATTCCGTTGACAAAGACAAAGAGTTTATTTGCGCTCATTGTGTATAAAGTGAACGGGGTGGTATCTACAAACAGCCGCAAAGAATGTTCTTTCTTTGTTATCCGAAAGTTATTGTTGGGAACCGAAGCAGTGTATGTACCCACAAATTGTTGTAAGGCCTCATCGGATAATGTTACAAGCGGAAGATGCGTCAACTTTTTGGCCGTGCACTCAATTTTACCATTGGTCGTCACTATCAGCGAGTCGTTTTTCGTGAATTCGAACCGTATCAGTGCATTTTTCAAATGGAGCTCCTCAAGCGCGGCATTCGCCGAGAGAAAGAACTTGCCCGGAGCTTCGGGATAGAGCGTAAGCGGCGGTAGCTGTTCGTTCGACAGTTGCAACGTGTTGTCGGCTTTTGTCAGCGACAGCAGTCTGCCGAACGAATCGAGATAGACTCCGCTGCAACCGGCAAGAACCGTAGCCGGTAGTTTTGCCACTTTAGTGTTACCAGATGTAGATCCTGTTGCGTCGGGAACCGAAAACGGCTTCTCCTTCGTTCCGAAATCGATAAAGGGGTAATGCCAGTCGGCCAGCAGAAACTTTATGCCGTCCCAGATGCCTTTGAAATGGATGGTATTGTGTACCTCGTCAGGGTGCTTGTCATATTTCCAGGCAAAGTTTTTGGGGGCATACTTTTTGAACAGTGCGTCCAGCGAATCGACACCCATCGACAGCCCTTCGTTGGCCATAGTCAGGTAGAGTCGCGTCGGGAACTCGGGCGTTTTGGCGAGCAGCTCCTGCGTTTTGTTCAGAATGATATTGTTGTCCCACCACATGCTCGGACTGAGTGAGAGGTAGCCGTTGAAGTAGAGCGGATCTTTGACAAAAGCGTTCATCACAAATAAGCCTCCGAACGACACGCCGCCTAGTATCCGGTAGTTGTAGGTACGGTAGTTTTTCTCCACAAATGGAATCAGCTCCTCTTTGATGAAGCGGTAAAGGCTGTCGGCACCGCCGCCTTTGTGGCCATTGCCCGGTGTGGGGGTGAGGTCGTGTTCGCGCCTGTCGCCACCGGTTACAAGGCCCACCACGATAGTTTGCGGAATGCTCTTAATGTCGGAATTGGAGAGCCATCCGAGGTTTTGTGCTGTGTGGTTGAAGTTCCACTGTGCATCGAGCATATAGAGCACAGGGTATTTCTTCGTGCTCTTCTCGTAGCCCTCCGGCAGGGAGATATTAATGACACGATCTTCGTTGAGAATAGCCGAATGGAATTTCAGCGAATAGCCGGTAGTTACTGTTACCGGTTCTGTTTTTAGATCGCTGAGCGCAGGCACTTGAGCCGATGCCACTGCCGAAAAGAGCATTCCGGCCAGACAAAGTAGAGTGAGTTTTTTCATGGTGTTTATTTTTTTAATCAAGAACCAGGATTTTAGAACCAAGACAACCGAAATATCGATCCGACGGGACGGGGTATTACCGCTAAATACATCTCAGCCAGCCAATGACCATAGGTGTGTATTAGCAGCAAATTTATTCTTTGTATTCGTGTAAAGGTTTGTAATTTATATAACGTGTGAAAATTCCGTCTTCATTTATTCTATCTTTTCTGATTACTTTCTCTTTACCTGTTTTATTTATTTCATATACAGTTCTATAGTTGTCTTCATTACTTACTTTTGCAAAGTCTTTAAGACTATCTTTTTGTATTCTTGCAAATACAGTTGTTGTGCCACCGTAAACAAGAAATGCATCTATACAATCCAGTTCTTTGTTGTAACGAATATTCGGGTACTCTTCAGAGTTTAGAATTGAAGTCAAGCTTTTATTCTCTTTGTCGTATACAAATAATCGACGAACTTCATTTGCTCCTCTAGCAGGTGTCAGTGAAATAAAAGTAATATCATTAAATGAGTCGTTATTGAAATCTTTTATTTCAGGTTCTAAATCTTCAAGAGCTTCACATTCGTACATATAAGTGTTTTGTATTTCCCAATAATTCGTACCCCTAGTGTAAAACTTCACAAGTACATATTTGCTGTCAAACACTCTATATTTGATAATTTGAATTTTACTTTTCCCTTTTTCTCCAATAGAAAGGCTGTCAGTAAATGTTTCGATAATCTCAGTGTCGCGATTTACTGCACAATTGTTAGTTTGTATAGGTTTTTCTTGTTTTGTCTGTTGCGTGTCTTTTTTATTTTGTTTTGTCGTACAAGACAGTAGAATCACAAATAGAAAAACTATGTATTTCTTCATTTCTTTGTTTTTTTAACTTGCTGCTAACCCCTGCTGGCGTGGGTCTCCTGACCCGTGCCTTTCTCAAGAGCGCGCAAATAAACATCTTTCTTATTTTTCTTTCGTGTAGCTCGTATTGTCGGGTTACTTTCTATCCTTATTCTTGTTAGCACGGGTCGGGAGACCCGCGCTAGCGGTGAAATATCCAACCATTCAACTACCGCAAAGCTGATAAATAGACTCCCTTAGGATTGTGGAATTTATAATTTCGGCTCATTGGTAATTGTTTTTCTTGAGTTTTAGTTTGCTCCACCGTATGGCTTGGCCACACGATACGCTGCGCTAATCGTGCGGCAGCGGGGGGTCTTGCCTTGCACACAACGACCGAGGCTATGGGTATTGGCGGTTTGCGGGAGCGTTCACTGTCGTGAAACGACAAAGTGAATGCGGGAGCAAAACGCCCAAAACCAATGTCAGCCAGCCAATGGACATAGGCGTGTGTTATGGCCTAGTGGTTTTTCAATTTACTTGTTCAACTTCAAACTCTATAAATTTCTCAATTGTACAATTCATGACTTTCACAACTGAATTCAATGCTTCTGGTAAATCATAATCTAACATTTTGTCAATTGTATCAAAATAACACTCAAAGTCATCTGCGGCATTCGTTTTTAAATGGATTAGATTCTTCCTATTTTCATATAAACTTAGCACAATCTTCTCTTCTGTTTTCAACTCAGACCAGTCAAAAGTCTTAGTTGAAACTAAAGGTAGTATTTGAATGAGTTTCTCGTTAAATGAAACTTTTGTACTTTCTATTCCAACTTTGTCAAATTCAACTTCTTTTCCTTTTCTTACTGTTTTATATTTAAAGTCATTTGGAATTACGTGATTTAAAAATGCTTCAATTGACGAGACTAACATAATGATTGAACTAATTCGATATTTAATATAATTATTATAGCAATCGTGTGTCCCGTTTTTCTCCATGTCTAACATATAGATATTGTCTCCATATGGTTTACCACATTTTGGGAAATTTGTCGATTTTATACTTTCCGAAATATTATAGTGTTCAATCGCTAAACTAAGAAATATATGAATTGGGTTTGGGAAAGCACTTAAATATAAGTTGTCATTATAATGAACAGGTCGAATTTTAATTACCCTTCTTTCATTGTTCTCAAATTCAGTCACCATAATTAGCTGATTTGAAAGAACATCAGAGTTGGTTGTTGGTATACAATTGTTCTTAACGTCATTATTAAATGCGTCTTCTGTTATCTTATAATTAGGATATGGTCGAATTTTAATCTTCATTTTTTATCTTTTTTTACCATTGGCCATAACATCTGTGTATGTGCGACGTTGTCGCACTTATTTCACAATTATGCTGTTCTGTTTATTTTATAATGTTCTGTTATTTAGGTGTGTGTATTTTTTTTGTTCCAAATTTGCATTGTCGCACATATCCAACTTGTTAAGTTGTTCAAATTTTAATTTTATCCATTGGATTCTTGATCTGATCCGATCCAATCCAATCCTTTGCCGATTATATTGACTATTTAGCAGAGGATACCTCTCATTTTCAGCTAATCGTAAACATTCATGCAAACATACGATAAATAATTAACATATTAAAAGAGTATATTCTTTAAATTGGTGCGTTGTTTGATCGTCGCAATGCGATGGCGCACCAAATTGGTACGTTCACGCAGTAATTTGATGAAACATTTAACGAATTCACTGCGATGATGCACCGATTGGATAAAATAATTAACGATTGAGCTGCGGCTTTTAACGAATCGGGAGCGATGACGCACCGGATTGCTGCGATGGTTCTTTTCGACGATGCGATGTTGCACCAAAAAGATGAAATGACACTGTCGTGCGAAGGCTTCATGCAATAAAAAAAGCCTTCCGGTTTCCGGCCCGGAAGGCGATGCTACTTTTTTACTTCGTCGACAAACTGGTTTGTGAGTTGGACTCGACGGAAGTGGTTTGCTTAAATAGCTTTCCAAGTTCTTTCCGTCCCCCCCCGGATTTAGCTATCGTTGATTGTTAATTGCAATCTGACGGGACTGGTTGTCTGTTTGCCCTTAGGGCATACATATCAATAGAAAAAATATATCTTCCTCAACTGTTCATTTCCCGTAGGGAATGCACCGTGAATGTCCTAGCGGACATTTTGTTTTTGGAGAGTGCTTGTTTTTATTGATATCTAAGTCCTAACGAACTTTATTTGGATTGCATCCCGAAATATGCTATTATAATTGTCGCGTTCCCTCTTCAAATGTATATTGTTCTTTTTGTAACACTTTGAAAGTATGGGGACAATTCACATTTTGCACGACACAAAGCTTCGTGTCGACAAGTAACAGAAGAAAATTCGGAAGAAGAAAAGAGAGTCCGGTCAGGCTTTGTTGCCTTTCCACTGCTCCAACGCCTGAATAATAAGGTCGGCACAGGCTTCGGTGCCAAAGAGTGAACTGTCGACGGTGAGGTGGTAATTCGCCGCATCGCCCCATGTTTTGTGGGTGTAGTGACGGCAGTAGTTGATGCGTTCGCGGTCTTTGCGCTCCAGCTCTTTTTCGGCCAGTTCGGGTGCAATGTAGTAGTTGTTGATAATGCGGTCGATGCGGAACTCTTTGCCGGCATGAACAAAGACGTTGAAAGTGGGCTGGCTCTTGAGAATAAAGTCGGCACAACGCCCTACGATGACACAAGCCTCTTTTTGGGCAATATCGCGAATCACCTTGCTTTGCACCATAAACAGACTGTCGAGCGGCGGCATTTCTTCGTTGACGTAGGCATAGTTCTGTTCGTAGAGGTCGTAAAGCAGCGTATTGGCCAACTTCTGTTCATGTTCCTTTACATATTCTGGTGTGAATCCGCCTTCGAGTGCCGTGAGGTCGATCAGTTTGCTGTCGTAGAAAGAAATACCCAACTTTTTGGCCAAGATTTCGCCAATCTCGTGCCCGCCGCTGCCGTATTCGCGGGCAATGGTGATGACGAGTTGCTGTTTTTGTTCGGGAACTGTTACGGCAGGAGCTTTTGCTTCTTCAACCGGTTTATTGCCCAACCAATTGTCAACAAACGAGAGATTTTTGGCATAAAAACGGACGATGGTGCCCACTAAGAGTGCTGCCGCCACCGTGCCTTCGCGTACTCCATCCAGTCTATGCAACAGCAAAAGCGAGCTGCCAACGCCCAGAATGACCAGCGAGCAATCGACACTTACTTTCGCCTTGCCAAATTCTAACCGCGACACTTTGGTGATAGCAAGAGCCAGACCTTCGCCGGCAAGGTAAGTCACTTTGGCTTTAACTTCCAGAAAGACTCCGAATGCCAGTACAATGCAACTTAACAGACAAAGAAGCCATTGTATAAGATAGTTGGAGGAGTGTATCCATGCTACCAGAGGCATGGTAAGATCAATGAATAGACCGAAGACAGAGACAGCAATGATCTGGGTAAGCTGAATCCATTCGTATCGTTTTCGCAGTAGAATGATTTGAAGCAAGATAATGCCCAGATTCATAATGATGGTAGTGGCTCCCATGGTGAGCGGGAAGGCCTGACTGTAGACGTAGGGTGGGGCGGAGATGGGCGACGTACCTAAGTTTGCCTTTACGGACAACACTACCCCGAGTGCCATAATAAACAGCCCTGCTACCAACAATACACATCTTTTTACCAATCCTTTTTGCTTCATACCCATTTCTCAATTTCAGGGGCGTTCGCCCTATATTCTTTGTGGCAATTATGCGCGAATTTAATCAGAGGAGCGTAGCTCTGATTTTTCTTTGAAAGTTAATACTTGTTAATCTACAGAAGTCAGGGCTATGCCCCTCTTCCGAACTGGTAGAACATTGTAGCTGCCAAGATGACGGAGCTCTGCTCCTGAATTCTGAAATTATCCGTTCTTTTCCATCAAAAAGCATTATTCATAAAAAAAGGATAACCATCGTTATCCTTTCTCTGTCTTTTACTGAGCGTTGATCTTGTCGGTCAGCTCGTCGACCGGAACCAATTGCTGTTCGCCGCTCGTCATGTTTTTGAGCATAACGGCATTGGCATTGATCTCGTTTTCGCCGACAATGGCCACAAAAGGAATCTTTTTGCCATCGGCATAGCTCATCTGTTTCTTGATTTTTGCTGCTTCGGGGAAGATTTCAGCATTGATGCCAGCTGCGCGTACTGCTTTCAGTAATGGCAGACAGAAGCGTTGCTCCTTGTCTCCGAAGTTGATAAACAACAGGCGGGTATTCTCTTCCGACATAGCCGGGAAGCCGTTCAGTTGGTTGAGTACGTCGTAGATGCGGTCGGCACCGAAGGAGATGCCCACGCCCGAAACGCCATCCATGCCGAATACGCCGGTCAGGTTGTCGTAACGACCGCCACCGCTGATGCTGCCGATCTGTACATCGTTCGCTTTCACCTCGATGATGGCACCGGTATAGTAGTTCAAACCACGAGCCAATGTCAGGTCGAGTTCGATGGTAGTGGCAATTTGGGTCAACGATACCAGATCGAAGATGGTTTCCAGCTCCTCTACGCCTTTCAGACCTGTTTCCGAAGCTGCCAACACGGTTTTCAGTGTGTTCAGCTTTTCGGCGTTGCTACCCTGAAGCAGCAGTACCGGTTGCAGGCGATCGATTGCATCCTGCGGAATCCCTTTCTCGATCAGTTCGGCGTTGACGTTGGCGAGCCCGATCTTATCCAGTTTGTCGATGGCCACGGTGATGTCGACAATCTTGTCAGACTGTCCGATGATTTCGGCAATACCGGCTAATATTTTGCGGTTGTTGAGTTTAATGGTAACGTTAATGTTCAGGCGATGAAATACCTCGTCGATCATCTGCAGCAGTTCGGCTTCGTTTACAAGCGAATTGCTGCCCACCACGTCGGCATCGCACTGGTAGAACTCACGATAACGCCCTTTTTGCGGACGATCGGCGCGCCATACCGGCTGAATCTGGTAACGTTTGAACGGAAAAGTGATCTGGTCGCGGTGTTGCACCACGTAACGGGCAAAAGGAACGGTAAGGTCGTAACGCAATCCTTTTTCGGAGATCTTTGATGTAAGTTTCACGCTGTTCTTGGCCATCCACTCTTCATCGGCAACGCCACCGGCAAAATCGCCCGAATTCAATATTTTAAACAAAAGCTTGTCGCCCTCTTCGCCGTACTTTCCCATCAGGGTCGAAAGATTCTCCTGTGCAGGAGTCTCGATCTGGCGAAAGCCATAGAGTTGAAAAACAGACTTAATGGTGTTGAAAATATAGTTGCGGTTCGCCATCTCTTCGGGCGAAAAGTCGCGCGTTCCTTTGGGTATGGAGGGTTTTTGCATTGCTGAAAATTTTCCGCAAAGGTACGGAAACAATTTGAAAATTTGAAAATGTGGAGATTTGAGGATTAAGGTAAGCTATCGGATACCCGACAAAAGAACCGTTTTAAAAGCGTGTTCTTTTGCTGTACTACTCACCCCTAATCGAATGATGGTCGAAAAGATACAATTGAACATCTGCATGATGTCGCCGCTCTGCGGCTGGATCTCTTTGCGATGATTTTGCTACCAAAATATCACTGCTCTGCAGCTTCAAACAGCAGGAAACAAGGAGCCTGCAGAGTATAGAGAAGCGCAGAGCGCTGACATTTTGGTAAGAGCCGAATGTTTGATTGAAACAAGCCGCAGAGCGGCGATATTTTTTCATCCGATATTCGGGGAGTTGAGTTGTAACCTTTTGCTTTATTCCCTACTGTAACCTTAATTCAGTATGGAAGATTATCGAAATGCAGATTTTATCTTCAAATCTTCAAATTCCCACATTTTCAAATTAAGGCTATTTCAGCAATTCCAGAATCTTGACACGGAAGGCATATTCGTATTTCGATTGTGTCTTTTCGGAGAGCACCTGTGTGAGGTTGCTCTTTGCCTGATAGAGTTCGTAGACCGATGCCCGTCCGGCTTCGTATTTCTGGTTGGCAAAACGGTATGCTTCCTGACTGGCCACTTCCGACTTCTGAGCAGCTTCCCAACGGCTTTGGGCTGCCAGTGCATTGTAGTAGGCCTGTTGAATCGACTTTTTCATCTCCAGTTTGGTATTCTGGATATCGAGTTTGCTGTTTTCTACTCCATTTTGCGCAATTTTTACCCGGTTTTGTACGTCAAACTTGTTGAAGATAGGAATGGAGAGGGTCAGCCCGACGGATGTCGTGAGGTTGTTTTTCAACTGTTTCCCGAAAGCTTCGTTGTTGGCATGGCTCATGTTATAGTACCCAGTGCCCGAATTGGCTCCGAAGCTCAGGGAGGGATAGAGCTCAGCTTTGGTGGCCAGCATATCTTTCGATCCGCTCAATAGATGGTATTCGGCGCTTTTAATTTCGGGGCGATGGGTGATAGCGCTTTCGTAGATCGTTTGTGCAGAGATAATCATGGCGTTTTTGTCGATAAGATTCTCCGGTACTACCACATCCAGTTGTTCAAAGTTGTCGATCTCCATAATCTGGGCCAGATCGAGCAACGACAGTTTCAACGCATTTTCGTTTTGCGTGCGGCTCAGCTCCTCTTTGGCTGCCTGCGCCTGTAGTTCGTACATTTCGCCTTCGGCCATTTTGCCGTTTGAGACCAATGCCTGACGCTGTTCTATTTTTGTTTTGGTCAGCGCCAGTTGATCGTTGGCAATTTGCAGCAGCTCTTTGTTGAGCAACACCTGCATGTATGCCGTGGCCACACTCAGGGCGATGTCTTTTCGTATCTTTTCCAAATCGGCTTTGGATGCCATCCAGTCGGCCTTTCGGGCATCGATGTTGTACTTCATTCGTAGTCCGTCGAACAGTGTTACGTTGCTCGACAGGTTCAACGAAGTTTGCTTCGAGTTGGAACTGGCATAGGTGTTGGCCGCCGTTAGCGAACGTCCGAATACAAAGTTTTGACCGACCGATCCGTTGAGACTGGGCAAAAGGTTGAGCCTTGCCTGCCGGTAATTGATTTCGCGGTTCTGAGCCGTATTTTGTTGCTGCCGTATCTTCAGGTTGTTGTTCCAGGCAGTATCGACACACTGTTCCAACGTCCACACTTTTTGTGCAAAAGAAGTCAATGGAAGGAAGATCAGTCCGATCAGTATAATTTTCTTTATCATGAGATGCGTGTGTTAATGGAGTGATGTAACCGGAGCCGGACCGTCTTGTGTTTGCTGCAAGGGACAGTATGCTCCGTTTGTCAGTTTATCGGTCGTCCGACTTTTCATCCGATTTTTGCTCCTTCTTCTTGGCCACTATTTCGGCTCCGCGTACTTTATCCTTCGCTTTCAAACCCGATTTTAATTCGATTTTGATGCCGTCGGATAATCCTACCTTGATCGGCTTTTTTTCAAATGCCTGCGGCTCTTTGGTCTTCAATACATAGACATACGAGGTGTCGCCGCTGAACTCAATACAGTTTTCAGGAAGCGTCAGTACATTGGACAGCTTGTTGAGCAATATCTCTGCGTTGGCACTGTAGCCCGCACGTACGAATGCTGAGGATGGGATTTTGAGGGCTGCTTTCATCTCGAACATAATGGCACCGTTCTCTTCCGTTCCCTTCGGAGAGATATATTCCAGTGTCGCGGTCAGTTTCTGATCCTGCATGGCGCCGATGGTAATATCCATCAACATGCCGGTTTTTCAGTTTGCCCACTTCCGTTTCGTCTAATTTTCCCACAAAAAGCATGTCACTCATATTGGCCACGGTGGCAATCGTCGTTCCGTCGTTGAAACTGTTGGATTGAATGACCGAATTTCCAACTTTCACCGGAATGTCGAGAATCGTACCGTTGATGGTGGAGCGAACCAGCGTATTACTTGTTTGCGACGACTTGCTTGTGATACCGTCGCGTACCAGACTCAGATTGTCTTTGGCGGCCGTCAGCTCTTCTTTGTCGTTTTCGTATTGCAGGCGGGTTTTGTCGAACTCCTCTTTCGATATTACCTTTTCTTTCATTAATTTGGCATCGCGGTCGTAATTTTTCTTCGACTGATCGTAGGCCAATTGAGCACGGGTTACCCGCGATTCGGCACTGTTGAGGCTTACCATGTCGGGGATCACTTTGATTTTGGCAATCAAATCGCCAACTTTCACCTTATCGCCCGCTTTTTTATAGATTTCGGCAATGATACCCGACATTTGCGGCTTGATCAACACTTCGTTGCGCGGAGATATTTTACCGGTAGCCACGATGCGTTTTTCTATATTACCTATCGTTACTTCGGCAATTTCATATTTCTTTACTACCGGTTGCGATTTTTTCCATAGAAAGAAAAAAGTACCGAGTACTATAACGCCCAATAGTACTAAAAAAAAGATTTTGAAGAATTTTTTCATGGGAAAACTATTATTTGGAACAATTTTACAATTAAGCGATTAAACAATTACACGATTCAACAATATTTTACTCCTCCCTTATTGCCTCAATGGGTTTGATAGTCATGGCCCGGTTGGCGGGAACGAGTCCGGCCAATGTGCCGATAACGAGTAATATTAATAAGGATACGATAGCCACGGCAAAACTGATTTGGGGTTCCTGGAAGAAACTGTCAGACTGACTTAGTACCAAACCCACCAATGACAGCAGTCCCACGCCGAGCATCAGTCCGGCAATACCGGCCATCAGCGTGAGTACGATGCTTTCGCTGATAATCTGCTGAATGATGGTGCGGGGAGTTGCCCCCAGCGCGCGGCGTATGCCGATCTCTTTGGTTCGTTCGCGAACCGTGACCAGCATGATGTTACTCACGCCGATACCCCCGGCGAAAAGAGTGCCTGCTCCCACAATCCAAATCAATGCTGCTATACCGATACCCAGATAGAGGAACATCGTGAACTGCTCTTCGATGTTGAATCCGCCTATTGCGGCTTTATCGGACGGAGCTATGTTGTGCTGCTTTTTCAGAATCTGATTGATTTTCTCTTCGATCACTTTTACGCGAACGCCGGGTATGGCCGTTGCGGCGATAAAGTGCACCTTGTTGCCCATATTGAAGGCTTGTTGCATGGTGGTAAACGGCAGCACAACCGACTCTTCGCCGCGTCCACCAAGGTTTACCTGCGAAATGCTGCGCGCTACTCCGATCACCTGAAAATAGATACCCATCACTTTCACGTTCTGTCCTACCGGATTGACATTTTTGCCAAACAACACCTCGCTTACCCGTTCGCCGATTACACAGGTTTTCCGTTTTTCGGCAATGTCGATGTCGTTGATGTAGCGCCCGTAAATCAGCTTGTTTTCTTCTATTTTGTTGTAGTTCGGGTAGTTGCCTTTTATGTTGAATGTTCCCGATTTGTCCTTGCGTACCACATTGTTGGCACCCGATCCCCCGAAAAGCACGGGAGCCAGATACTGTATTTCGGGGACTCCTTGCAGTAATAACGGAATATCTTCGTTCTGTATCGACCAGTTTCTACCTTTTTTGAACCCTTTGTAGGGTTCGGTCGTCTGTTGATCGTAGACAAAACAGGAGTTCGTGGCAAATCCGTCGATGGTCGATTCCATGCCGTTTTTGAGCGCAGAACCGGCACCCACCATGCAGACGAGCATAAACATGCCCCAGAATACACCGAAAGCCGTCATCACACTTCGCGATTTGTTGTGCTTGATGGTGTACCATATTTCTTGCCAGCGATCTAAGTCAAACATGTGTGTATTTACAATTTATCCCGATAGCTATCGGGGTTACAATTTACGATTGTATTTGGTTCCCAAACTTCATTTCTACATCCTCAAATTCTCATTGGCATATTTGTACATTGAAGTTTATTCTTCCCGCATTGCCTCTATAGGCTTGATGCGTACGGCTCTGCGGGCCGGCATATATCCTGCAATGATTCCGGAGATAATCAAAATAAAGGTCGAAATGAATACATAGGTCAGCGACACGGTCGGATTCATAAATATGGTCATGTCGTTTTCCGAGGTACTTTGCGCCGCCGTCTGCACCATAATATAGTTGACCAATTCCGTCAGTCCGATGCCTAAAACCATGCCCAAGTATCCGAATATGCCGGTAATCAGAATTGATTCGATGATGATGGAGCGCAGGATCGATCCCGGCGGAGCACCTATTGCTTTGCGGATCCCAATTTCGCGGGTGCGCTCTTTTACCGATACCAGCATGATATTACTGACCCCTACAATACCTGCAATCAGCGTAAATATTCCGATGATAAAGACAAACAGCGTGATGCCGTTGAATATTTTCATCGTTTGGAGGTAATCGCGCTGTGCGTTGCGGATGTTGATGGCCTGTTCGTCTTTCGGGTCGAAGTAGAGGCTGCGCGACATTACCCCTATTAGCTTTGTGTTGAACGAGTCGTTTTCGGCTTTTGTGTTTAACCCGTTAACCGTCATGGCAATGCTGCCGAACTTCTGGTTGGGATTGTAAATCAGTTGTGCCGTGGTAAAAGGAATGTAGCAGGTCGGATTGCCATATTGTTCTTTCTTTGAATTGATACCGATCACGCGAAACATGACCGATCCGATTTTTACGTACTTACCCAATGCTGGCTTTTTTTTGAAAAGAACCTCTTCTATTTTCTTGTCGATAATAACCACTTTGCTATGATTTTTCAAATCGATTTCATTGATAAAACGTCCGCCTTCGGGTTCGAATTTCAAATTGAAAATGTCTTTGTAGGAAGGATCGACACCACGCAGTGAATAGTTGCCATACTCGTTTTGATAGGTTACCGTCGATTGCTTTTCGATAATGCCGCTCTTCTTATCCGGTTCGCGTAACTGTGCATCAATGTCTTTTACTTGCTTGTCCGAAAAATCCAGGGTGCGGTTGGCCATCAAACCGTGGTAGGGCATGGAAGATTTTCCCGACCACAATTGTACGGAATTAGTTGCCCGTGCATTAAAATTACTACGGACACCGTTGCTTAAACCATTACCGGCACCAAGCAATACAATCAGGATAAAGATGCCCCATGATACAGATAAGCCCGTAAGCATGGTGCGTAGTTTGTTGTGTCGGAGACTCGACCATATTTCCTGAAGTATATTCATCGAATAAAAAATTGTGGATGTGTCCGGTTGAAAGGTTAGTTGTGTTGGATATTCTGTATCAACCCGTCTTTGATGTGGATTACTTTGCGCGTTTCGTCGGCTACAGCCTTCTCGTGCGTAACGATGATGGTAGTGATGCCGGTCTGGTTAAGTTCTCCGAGCAGCTGCATTACCTCTTCGGTGGTTTGGCTGTCAAGCGCACCGGTCGGTTCGTCGGCAAGCAAAATTTTGGGTTGCGATATGATGGCGCCGTGCAATAGCTACCCGCTGTTTTTGTCCTCCCGACATCTCGTTCGGAAGATGGTATGCCCAATCCTTCAAACCCATGCGGTCGAGGTATTCCAGGGCGATGGCATTGCGCTTTTTGCGGCTGATGTTTTTGTAGTAGAGTGGCAGCGCAACATTCTCCATCGCATTTTTGAAGTTGATCAGATTAAACGATTGAAATACAAAACCGATCATCTCATTGCGGTAAGCGGCAGCCTGCGTTTCCGACAGGTCTTTGATTAGTTTGTCGTTGAGGTAGTAATCGCCGGTATCGTAATTGTCCAGAATTCCCAATATGTTCAGCTAAGGTCGATTTGCCGGAACCCGAAGCACCCATTATCGACACATAGTCTCCCTGCTCGATGTGAAGGTCGATGCCTTTCAATACATGCAGCGAAGTTGCTTCGGTGTAGTAGGTTTTGTTTACGTCGCGTAGTGTTATCATTGAGTGTAAATATTTGCTTTCTATTGCAATAGCACTTTTCGCCTGAATAATTACAGCCTTTACTGCAGGTTGCGAATAAAAACCGTACATTTGTAGCTCTGGCCGGTAATTCAACAACGAATCAAGGTTAATGTGTTTTATAGTATCATTGTATTACTACAATAATACACTGCAAAGATAAAGGAAGTTTTATAGCTTCAAACTTTGCGATTTATCTTTTAATTAACTTTAACCAAACAAATCCTGAGATTGTGGGTGCTTGAGTTATTTAATCGGCTTTCTTATTGTTTTTTATGTCGTGATGTTGGCTCGTTTTTTATAGATTCTGGTCATATTTGCACGGCAGAAAGAGTTCTGGTTTATGCTTAATCGTTTCCTTATAGATAAAATTTGCTCGCATCTTCCTTTCGAGCCTACTGCACAACAAGCGGAGCTTATTGATTCGTTATCCGTTTTTCTTACTTCGCAAGAGCGCGAAAAAGCTTTCCTGCTCAAAGGCTATGCCGGTACGGGTAAAACCTCGGTGGTGAGTGCACTGGTAAAGACTTTCGACGAGTTGAAACAAAAGGTGATGCTATTGGCGCCCACGGGTAGAGCTGCCAAAGTGTTGTCTCACTATTCTGGACATCCGGCATTTACCATTCATAAGAAAATATACCGCCAGAAATCGGCAGCCGACTTCATTTTTACACTTGATAATAACCTGCATAAGCACACGCTCTTCATTGTCGATGAGGCTTCGATGATTGCCAATCTGTCGGGCGAGGGGAGTATGTTCGGTTCGGGACAGCTGCTCGACGATCTGGTGCAATATGTGTACGGTAGCGATGGTTGCAGCATGATTTTGCTGGGCGACACGGCACAGTTGCCGCCGGTGATGCAACCCGTGAGTCCGGCTCTGGAACTCTCCAAACTGCAAAGCTTTGGATTGAATGTAACAGAGTTCACACTTACGCAGGTAGTGCGTCAGGCCGAAGAGAGCGGAATACTTTTTAATGCTACCGCTTTACGCAACAATTTGCTGGAAGAACGAACCCATCTTCATCCGCAGTTTGAGGTTGCATCGTTTACCGATATCCGGAATCTTCCGGGCGACGAATTGATCGATACTTTACAAGCGGAATATAATAAAACCGGCGTGGAGGAGACCATCGTCATTACCCGTTCCAACAAACGGGCAAACCTCTACAATAACGGCATTCGTGCCCGCGTGTTTCAGAAAGAGGAGGAGCTTAGCGGAGGTGATCTGGTGATGGTGGTGAAGAATAACTACTTCTGGAGTAAGGACTACCCCGAAATGGAATTTATTGCCAACGGCGATGTGGCCGAAGTTCAGCGCATCCTTCGTTACAAAGAGTTGTACGGTTTCCGTTTTGCCGATGTATTGCTGCGGTTTATTGATTACGACTGCGAGATAGAGGCACGTATTCTGGTGGAAGCCCTGCAAGCCGAAACGCCCGCCAGTCTGAACGAAATGAACAAAAAACTGTACGAGGCTGTTAGTGAAGATTATGCTCATATTGGCAACCGTCGCGAACGAGCCAAAGAGATGCAAAAGAACGAGTTTTACAATGCCCTGCAGGTGAAGTTTGCGTATGCGGTCACCTGTCACAAAGCGCAGGGTGGGCAGTGGCAGACGGTCTTTATCGATCAGGGAAACATTCCTGAAGAGCAACTCAACACCGATTATTACCGCTGGCTCTATACAGCCTTGACCCGTGCCACCGAAAAAGTCTATTTGGTGAGTTTTGCCAAAGAATTTTTCAAATAAGAGAAGAAGTACGCAGCCGACAGTACACCGTATACAGTGATGAAAGCGAAGAGCGCTGAAACAGCGGAGCCTTGGAATTTTGAAACTATGATAGCTATATATAATTTATCTCCCGCCGAAGCTTTGACGGTTCAAAGTGAACGCTTAATTTCCGTCGGTTTGCATCCTTGGTATATTGGTGCCGATTGGGAAGAACCGTTGCGGATGCTTAATGAAGTGGCAGGCAAAAAACAGGTTTTGATAATCGGTGAGGCTGGTTTGGATAAAGTTTGCAAAACCGATTTTGCATTGCAGCAGACAGTCTTTCTCCGACAAATTGAATTGGCCGAAGAGATTCAAAAGCCTCTGATTATCCATTGCGTGAAGGCATGGCAGGAATTGATTGCCATCCGAGAAAAGGTGTTGCCTTCTGTACCCTGGATCATTCATGGTTTTCGAGGTAAGCCAGAATTGGCTCGTCAGCTGCTGGATTTGGATCTCTATCTCTCGTATGGCGAAAAATTCAATATTGATAGTTTGCACATAACGCCGTTAGAACGCCTTTGCACCGAAACGGACGAAAGCAAGTTGTCAATTGAAGAAATTTGCTTTAGAATTGCCGAAGTGAAAGGGATTTCGGTTGAAGAATTGATTGAAAAAGCAAATCGACTGATTGTTAATAAAGAGCGAGAATTCGTTGATGTACATACCCACCAGACAGAAGCTGTTTTATAGTATTTTCTTCATACAGATGCTATTATCATTGCCAATATACTGTCCGAAGTTGGGGACGATGTTATAGCCTTGTCTTGTGTAGAAGCGAATGGCTTCCGGTTGACCTTTGCCCGTCTCGAGGACAGCTGCGGTAAATCCCAGTTCGGCAGCCCATGTTTCTAGTTCTTTCAGAATGGCATCGGCAATGCCATTTCCTCTGAAGCTTTTCTGAACGAAAACCCGTTTTATTTCTACCATTTCGTTATCAAACGATTTGAAACAACCACAGCCTACGGCTTCATTTTCTATCCGGGCAATGACCACGGTGTCGATTTTATCAACCTGGTTAAACCCATTGTATTGTTTCTGCAAATCTCCGTAGCGACTGTTCAAGTCTTCGTCCAGTTCTCCAATCAGACGACGAAGCGCTGCGTTTTCATTGGTAGTACGTTCCAGATTCAACATATAAGAGCTGTTTATTCTATGATAATTCCGTATTTTGCTAATAAACCGGGCACACCCTGCAACGAAAATTTTGCTTTGCGGAGCGTATTCGCTTCGGGATCGATAGTGTAGTTGTATGCCGATGAAAAGTCAGTTTCTTTTAGATTAGTATAGTGAAACACCGCATTTTCCAAGTTACACTCTGTGAAGCGGGCTTTGCTCAGGTCGCATTCGGAGAAGTCGGCGTTGCGCAGCGAGCATTTTATGAATGGTGTTTTGACTAATTTCTTTCCCGATAACAGGCTGTAATCCATCATGCAGTCGCTGAAGCGGACATTAAAAAGCGTATCGTTGCAGTCGATAAATGACGTCCCCATCAGCTTGCAACCCGTAAAACCAACATTATTCAGCTGGCAGTTGTTCATCTTGACCATGCTCAGGTTGCAACCGACAAACCGGCAATCGATATACGTTCCGGCCATGTATTCTGCTTCCGAAAAATCACAATTGGTAAAGGTGCAATTATCGAATTCGCAGTTGCGGAGTTCATCCTGAGTAAATGCTTTATTCGTAAATTCTTTATCGTCGTGAATCGTTGTCTGCATAGGTTTATGAATGAAACATTTTCGTTGTTTTGTCAGTTCTTCAAAATGAGAATTTTAGCGGACATTAACCGCTTGGATAACAAAATTGTCGTAAATCATTTTAATATCCTTTTTCAGAAATGCCGCATTGAGATGCAACAGCGCATCGCTTTTTACCTGATCAGTGTTGGCTACGTTGCTCCAGAATCGTACCGTCAGGCGGCAGGCGTGTTCCTGAACCTGTGTAAATAGAATTACCGGTTGCTTATGGACAATTACATTCTTTATTTCACTGATAGTGGTATTGATGGTCGCACTGATTACATTTGCATCAAGTTCGTTTCCAGCGAGAGAGAATTCTATCATCACCCGGCGCTGATCGTTGCTAAATGTCCAGTTTACAATATTTTGCGACAAGATTGTTCCGTTCGGGATAATTACTTCGGCACCGTCGGCTGTATTAAGTGTGCTGGCTCTCAGTCCGATCTCTTTCACCTTGCCAGCCTGTCCGCTCACCTCAATCACATCGCCGATTTGTAGCGAACCGTCGAAGATCAGGATAATACCCGACACGAAATTGTTTACGATATTTTGTAAGCCCATACCGATACCAACACCCAAAGCACCGAGCACGATGGTGATTTTATCAATCGGCAACCCCGAGGCTGCCACGGCCAATAGATAACCCCCGCAAAGTACCAAAAGACGTAGCATCAGCAAACGGGAATGCTGTCCTTTAGAAACGACAGTATTTTCCATGTCGTTACCGGTTTCGCCAAATATGAAGCTGAGAAGGCGTTGCAGAATATGGGCAAACCAGATAATGATGAAGAAAAGCAGCACACTCGATAGCTTGAACGTAATGCTTCCTACCGAACGTGGCGATGTAAGCAGGTTGCTCACCCATTCGCTGATGCTGTGGTAAACGTTTAGGTTGGATGCCAGCATCATTGACCAAAGCAGAATGGCAAAAACGATCAAGGGTAATTTTAGCTTTTTGACTACTTGTGAAGAATCAAACGGCGTTGTTATTCCTTTGCGCAAGCGTCCCGATTCAATCTGCAATACGATTACTTCCAGAATAATATCGATAAAAAGCGGTAGTATGACAGCCTGCAATAAGGTAAAAATAGAAGTTACGCCAATGATTCCGGCAAGAGAAAAGCGTCCGAATATATTGGTCAAAATAGATACTGTGGCTAATAGTAGTGTGACATACAGTGATATACGGACCCATTGGCGGAACGATACTTTGTCGTTGCAATGGTTGTAAAATCGTTTTGCAAAGACAATGACCCCGATTTGCAACAAAACCAGCCAATAGCGTGGAAGCAGTTTCGGTTCTACCCACACGTAAGAAACGGAAACAACCACAAACATAACCACCAGTACAATCCAGGCATACCATGTTTTTCGATCCCACTGCGAATAGAAAATCACTGATGCGATTATGAATGAAATCAGGTATTCGCCTGTCAGATAAAGGGTAGGGGCGTAAGCATCAAAGAAAGGTATCAATGCCAGTAAAACCATCAACAGTGATAAAACAGGATGATTGTTGAGATATTTCAGGTGAAGGAACGCATATTGTTCTTTATGATTCCGGATGTCTTTAAACTGGCGTCGTTTGAACCACCACCAACCCAACAGCAACAGTGCCACCAGCAGCATCACAATCCGTCTTTGCGAAGTTTTGTCGAAATAATAGGCAAGAGCTTTTTGCTCCAGAAGTGAGATGGAGGAGGCCGACTTGTACAATTTTGAATTAACGGTATCGGGAACATTGAATTGCCATAAACCGGGAGCTTCTTTGCCGAACAGTTGCATGTCGGCCTTGTCAAGCCGGTTGTCGATCATATTGAGCATGTTGCCAATGTTCATCGAATTGTCAGACACTTTCATCTTCAAATCGTTCAGCATGTTTAGTCCGACACGTGTCATGCTGTCGGTACGTACCCATTTGCGTTGCATACGATCGAGTCGCTGGTCAAACTGTTTTGCCATTATCGTATCCTTGTCCAGACGTTTGAAAATGGAATCTTTCATCACCGTTTTCAATCCCAGTTTAGACCGGTAAAAGCGGTTGTAGGTAGACGTGAGATATTGCCGTATTTCCTGGTTGTCGTCGTTGAGGTTGTCGAGAAAACTCTGATAAAGGTATAGGTTGCGCAAATTGACCCGTGCACGTCGTCCACCGAGACGTTCTTTGATTTCTGCAATATCTTTGGTGATTTTTTCCAACCGACGACCGGTTCCCATCACTTCCAGACTCATCTTTACACTGTCGCGAATGGCATTGAGCTTGTCGTTCACCCGCTCGATACTCATCATGTAGTCACCGGAGGTAATCGTGTCAGCGGCTGCCCACATCATTTTTCGGCGATGACGGGGCGTTTCCTGTTTTGTGCCTTTGCTAACCTTGCTCGTATCTGTTGTAGCTGTAGAGGTTGGTGTTACCTGCGGTGTCTGTGCAATAACAGTCATACTCACCAATATTCCAACTAACAAAACCAATTTCTTCATGCTGTATATTTAAATCTTTTGCGTATATCAACACTTCGTTACAAAAGTGCTTATGTTGTAGTAATTCAATTTGATAGGTGCAAAAAAACGATTTGTCGTTTTTTTCTGGGGCTTATTTTATAAAGAACCATTGTCTATCGTTCGTTCATCTTAGCCAACCAGTTCAATTCGATTTCCCTCGGGATCGAGAATCACACTCTCGTAATACCCATCGCCGGTAACACGAGGTTGGCTTTCAATCGCAAAGCCATCTTCTTCAAACCTGCGCGTCATGCGGTCAACTTCAGCCTTGCTGCCAACCTGAATAGCCAGATGAGTCCATCCGAAAGCATTCCTGCTGTTATTCTCCGAAATGTCATTGCGATGCATCAGCTCAAGGCTCGCGCCCTCATCAAACCGGATAAAAAAAGAAGAGAAGCCCTTTGTTGGATTCTCGTACCGTTCTCCTGATTTACAGTCAAAGTATTTCAGGTAGAAATTTTTCATGCCTTCCAGGTCTTTCACCCAGAGGGCTATGTGGTCAATTTTCATACTGTCTTTTCAATTTTCAAATCTACGATTTTTCCCAGAAAGATACCGTACGATTTAACACTCTTTTTAATCAGGAACCTGATCTCGTCTGAAAAATCATCAAACATAGACACGTTTACAGTTACAATATCTTTCTTTGTTGTTCGTGTCCAGAGCCCCGCAACCTTCCCGTTGACTACCACAATAGGCCGAAAGACACCGTTGGTGAAGATTGTTTTTGGGTTATGATGGGAAGCAATCATCGCTGAACGGTCGCGATAACTGATCAGATATTCATCGAAGGCCGGTAGCAGATGCACCTGTGAACTGACGTTTTTATCCGGGCAAAAATTCTTGCTCATCCAGTAGGTTTTTCCATCCATTGTTAGCGATTCCAATTTACGTTGGTTCGCTTCGAGTCCTTGCATGGCTTCACGCTGCGAGAGTCCCGACCACCATACAAAATCGGCAAGTGTTGCCGGCCCGTGAGCCGAAAAATAGCGTTTTGCCAGCGTTGCCAGAGATTCTTCTTTTGAGAGTGCCAGGGGCTTGGGGATACATGTTTCCAATAATCTGAACGAAGGTTTTCCCAGCCGGTAAGCTCCGCTACAGATGATAAGTTCCAGTTCGGCACGCATCAACAGGTGTGATAGACGGTTTTCATTTGTACGGATCCCTTTTTGTTGCAGAAGTCGGGCAATCTCTTCCCGGTTTATAGATTTTCCATCAGCCAGAGCATCAGCTAAAATATTGTTGGATGAGGTGAAAACATCTTCCGTCAATTCCAATTGACGGTCGCGGGTTCGCATGGAAGTTTTAATCCGGTCGGCTGAGAGTCGTGTCATCCAGACAAGATCGCTTGCCGGAACAAAATGCCAGGTGGGTCGTAATACATGCGTGCGAATAATGGAAGCGAAGGCCATCGCTTCATTTACGGCCTCGTCGATAATGGAATTCATGCGTACACCTAAAGCCCATTTTGCCATGGCGTAATCCTGAGCCTGTAAAGCGCCCATCTTTTTTACAAGAGAAGCAATGTTCCCAGAATGGTTGGTGATAATCTGTTGATTATGTAAACGCAGGGTAGTTATCTCCTGAAGAGTCATTGTATAAAGGTGTCAGGCTTCGAAGCTTGTTATGTGTTGGTTTCTGATCAGGAAAGATTCAAATTGATCGCGTTTGCCCGGGTGTATCTCTATGTTGTATTCCACAAGCACTACACCCATTTGTTTGCTGATTTTGGTTCGCAGGTATTTAACATGCATCCCTGTAAATTCGCTTTCCAGTTCGCCGATTGAATATTCTTCCGCGACAAAGCGGATTTCATAACTTTTCATCTGGTGAAGGTTGTCGAAGGCTGTTTCAAATTTGAACAGAGCCAGCAATACCATCATTACCAGCACTACTACCATTGCTGCCAGCACGTAATGTTGCAGTCCGATGCACATTCCGATAGCCGCAGCCATCCAAATAATTGCAGCAGAGGTAATTCCCTTTACATTGGCACCTTCTTTGAATACCACGCCGGCTCCGATAAAACCGATGCCCGTCACGATGTTGGAGGCAATGCGGTCGCCTCCCCATGAGTTGGAGAGAATGGTAAACAGACATGAACTCACGGTGATCAAAATCATAGTACGGAATCCAGCCGGTTTGTTGTGGTACTCCCGCTCCAGTCCGAGTGTGGCGCCTGCTGCAAAGGCTGCCAGTATCTGTACATAAGGTACGTAGTCTAACTGCATATTTTACAGGAATTAGATGTGATGTACAAAAATACGAATAGTTGAGGCTTTTCCATTAAATAGACTCAAAATAGCATCAGTTTAGCAATGATATTTTTCAGTGCAAAGATAATTCAACTGTTGTTTGTGGGTGAAATTTACAATAATAACATCATTTAACTTTGTCTAATCAATATTGTTCGTAATTTTGCGAACAACGAACAATCAAAATCATTTACGCTATGAATTGCTGCGAAAAACAAGAGTATACGATAGATAATGAACAACTTGCCCGTTTTGCCAAGGCGATGGGGCATCCGTCACGTATTGCTATCCTTAGCTTTTTAGCCAACCTCGACAGTTGCTATTTCGGCGATATCAACAATGAACTGCCGATTGCCAAGGCTACCGTTTCTCAACATCTGAAAGAGTTGAAAGATTCCGGACTTATTACCGGAACCATCGAAGCCCCCAAGGTGAAATACTGCATCCATCGGGAGAACTGGGCAAAAGCGCAGGTGTATTTCAGCACGTTCTTTGCTTCATTAAAAGAAAAAGATCTTTGTTGCGACTAACATTTTAATTACATACAAATGAAAATTCAAGTATTAGGAACCGGATGCGCCAAATGTAAATCGCTTGAAAAGGCGGTACGTGAAGTGGTGGCTCAAAATAACATCGATGCCGAGGTCACCAAAGTGGAAGATATCATGGAGATCATGAAATTCAATGTGATGACAACTCCTGCACTGGTTATCGACGGGAAAGTGGTGGTAAAAGGACGGGTGCCTTCAAACAGCGAGTTAAAAGAAATTCTAACCAATAAAGTATTCAGAATATGAAAAAAATTATTTTAGTATCACTTGTTGTACTCTCTGTAGTCGCTCTTTTCACTGCAAATGCAGGTAATTCTTCAAAAAGCAAAGCTCCTGCAGGCGTTAATGCAGCCAAAGTTGAGGTCTATTATTTCCATTTTACCCGTCGCTGTGTTACTTGTCAGGCAGTTGAAACCGAATCTCAGAAGGCCGTTGTGGCGCTTTATCCGGCACAATCGAAGCAGGGAGTCATTGTTTTCAAATCGCTCAATCTGGATGATAAAACAAGTAAGGCTATGGCTACGCGCTGCAAAGCCGAAGGGCAGGCTTTGTTGGTGATTAGTGGCAACAAGCGCTTTGATCTGACCGATCAGGGTTTTCTGTATGCCCGATCTAATCCGGACAAACTGAAGGCTGAACTCAAAAAAGTCATTGATCCGCTTATTCGTTAATACATATGGATTTGCTTCAAAGCATACTGGATAATTCTCAATACGGCTTTCTGACGGCGTTTGCGTTGGGGTTGATGACCGCCATCAGTCCTTGTCCGCTGGCAACCAACATCACGGCCATCGGATTTATCAGTCGTGATCTGACCGACCGCCGGAGGGTATTTTACAACGGATTGGTCTACACCCTCGGACGGGCAGTCAGTTATGTCGGTCTGGCGTTGATTATTTACTTCGGAGCTAGCAAAATGAATGTTTCTCTCTTTTTTCAGGGGTGGGGCGAAAAAGTGCTCGGGCCTCTGTTGATCGCGATCGGACTGATTATGCTTGGAGTGATTCCCGTTAAATTTCCGGGGTTACATAAACTGACCGACAAAATCGGAGAACGCAAAAACGGAAGTCTCTGGAGTTCGCTTCTTCTGGGGATTGTATTTGCTTTGGCGTTTTGCCCTTATAGCGGAGTACTCTACTTTGCTATGCTTATTCCCGCAACCATTTCGAGTGCAGGAGGTCTCTATCTTCCGGTGATTTTTGCCATAGCCACCGGATTACCGGTTATCTTGTTTGCCTGGCTGTTGGCATTTGCAGTTAGTAATGTCGGTGCGGTCTACAACAAGATAAAACTATTTGAATTGTGGTTCCGAAGAGTTGTCTCGGTTGTGTTTATTGCGGTAGGGATTTATTATATGCTTATTTTGTTTGTTATATAGTCATCTTGAGTTTTATTTTTTGACCCCCATTAGCTTCGCTGATCTTCGATTCCCCAAAATGGGGGCTGTAACATTGTAAAATGAACAAAATTTGCTCATTTTCAGGACGAGTCCCTCCCCATTTTGGGGAGGTTAGGAGGGGTCGATGAGTACACATAAACTATAATTTACATATCCAGGGAAAGTCAAGATGACTTCATTCTCAAATCTTCACATCCCCAAATTTTAACTGTATGAAATGGAACAAAAAAATCACCTGGACACTATTGGCGTTGCCGGTTTGGTATCTTCTCTATGTCAATTTACAACGCGTTGCTGATTGGGTCGTGGAGATTTTACCAGGGATGTCGAATGGAGCTCCGTTAACCGAAGCGATCCGGTTCTTTATTTTTGAATTCCCCAAGGTGTTGCTATTGCTGGTGCTCATTATCTTTTTTGTGGGCATTGTGCGCAGTTTCTTTACGCCCGAACGTACCCGTAAAGCGCTCGAAGGGAAAAATACCTTTACCGGTAACGTGATGGCTGCTATGTTGGGTATTGTTACTCCATTTTGTTCCTGCTCAGCAATTCCTTTGTTTCTTGGGTTTATCGAGTCGGGAGTGCCTTTGGGTATCACCTTCTCATTTCTGATTGCAGCACCGATGATCAATGAAGTGGCCGTTGTTCTGCTTTATGGCATGTTCGGATGGAAAACGGTATTGATCTACATCTCTACCGGTCTGGTTATTGCCATTATGGCCGGATGGATTATTGGCCGGCTGCGACTTGAAAAGTGGGTGGAAGAATGGGTCTATGCCACTCATTTTGAAAAAGGAGAGACTGAAGACGAGAAAATATCTTTTTCGCAGCGCATTGGAATGGGATTGACTGCGGTAAAGGAGATTGTGAGTAAGGTGTGGCTTTATGTGGCGTTGGGTATCGCGGTCGGTGCCGGAGTGCACGGGTATGTTCCCGCCGAATTTATGGCCTCGCTCATGGGGAAAGATGTTTGGTATGCAGTTCCCTTGTCGGTATTAATCGGTGTGCCTCTCTATTCGAATGCGGCGGGTATCGTGCCCATCGTTTCCGTCCTGATTGAAAAAGGAGCGGCTTTAGGCACTGCACTGGCCTTTATGATGTCGGTGATTGCCCTCTCGTTGCCAGAGATGATTATACTCAAGAAGGTTTTGAAACTTCCGTTGATCTTCGTCTTTGTTGGAATCGTGGCCTTAGGTATTATCATCGTAGGTTTTGTGTTTAATTCAATAATTTAAAGGAATAGAAGAATGGAATCATTGAAAACAGTAGGATTTATTGGCGGTGGCCGCATTGCCCGAATTCTTTTGCAAGGGTTCAAAAATGCAAATATTACGTTCGATACAGTTTGGGTGTATGAACCGAACGAAGTGGTAGTGACTAATCTAAAAACGCTCTATCCGCACATAGAGGCATCAACCCTTGATGCTCAATATGCCGCTTCGGCGGATGTGGTATTTGTAGCATTACATCCACCTGTGTTGATCGAAAGTTTGCAAAATATGGCCAATTTCATTTCTCCAAACGCATTGGTGGTGTCTCTGGCTCCAAAAATTACGATTGCTACCCTTCAGACTATTTTGCCTCAGAATGCCAATATTGCACGGATGAATCCGAATGCCGGAACATGGGTCAACCGGGGGTACAATCCGGTCTGTTTTGCGGCCGGAACAGACGCGGAAATTTCGACCGAATTCTTTCGGTTGTTTGGAAAATTGGGCAAGGTGCCAGTTGTCGACGAACATAAGATTGAGGCGTATGCGGTAATCAGTGCGATGGGACATACCTATTTCTGGTTTCAGCTGCAGCAAATGAAAGAACTGGCACTTTCGTTCGGTCTGTCGGAACAGGAAGCGAAAGAGACCATTTCGGCAATGTTGTGGGGCACCACTGAAACGCTGTTCAATTCGGAACTCAGTTTCGAGGAGGTTACGGATTTGGTTCCGGTAAAACCGATGGCCGACCACGAAAATGCAATCAAAGAGATTTACCAGACATGCCTGAATGGCATTTTTCAAAAAATAAAACCCGCAATAACAGAGAGATTGTATGAAAGTACTTATTTTATGTACAGGCAATAGTTGCCGTAGCCAGATGGCTCACGGTTGGTTACAATCGTTCGATCTAAACCTGACTGTTTGCTCGGCAGGAACGCAGGCAAGCGGTAAACTGAACGAAAAAGCCGTTGCCGTGATGCGCGAAGCCGGTATCGACATCAGTCATCACACTTCCGATCCGGTAGAGAAGTATCTCAACGAAGAGTGGGACTACGTGATTACCGTTTGCGGGGGTGCCAACGAGGCTTGTCCGGCATTCTTCGGTAAAGTGAAACATCGTTTGCATATCGGGTTCGACGATCCGAGTCACGCTGTGGGTAGCGACGATTTTATCTGGAGCGAATTCCTTCGGGTACGCGACGAAATCAAAGAGGGTTTTTATAAGTTTTATGTGGAGAATATCAACAAAAAATGAGTATCGCAGCTTCTGTAAATTTGAATGAGCTCGGACTGATGACGGCCCGTATTCCCCGCGTGTCCGCACAGTTGACGCTTACCGACAAGCTGGGAGCTTTGAAAGTGCGCTTTGGTATTGGGCGTAACGATTACAAAGTAACTTCGGGGCTTTACAAGATCGGGAATCCCGACAGCCAGTCGGATGTGTTGCTTTCGGCCAACTACAAACTGAGTTTTGACATGCTACGCAAAGAACTTGGCTGTCTGAATCTCTGGATTTTGGTGGTCGACACGAAGGGTGTCAATGTGTGGTGCGCCGCTGGGAAAGGAAATTTCGGTACCGACGTTGTTGTTCGTGGCATTAAAAAAGCATCACTCGAGAATGTGGTGCAGCATCGTCGTATCATTGCACCGCAATTGTCGGCAAGTGGTGTGGCGGCTTATAAAGTAAAGGAGCTGTCCGGCTTCAAGGTTACTTTCGGACCGGTATTGGCCAAAGATATCAAACCGTTTATTGATGCCGGATACAAGGCGACTCCCGAAATGCGGAGAGTACGATTCCCGATGAAAGAGCGAGCCAAACTGATTCCGGTCGATTTTATGTACGGAAAATACAAACTGTTGGCCATTCTGTTTTTCGTTTTTGTCCTGGCCGGACTCGATCGTACCGGCTTGTTGTTCGATAAAATGGTAAGCGAATCGGCCTTTCCGCTGATTACACTCTTCAGCGCGTACGTTGCTGGCATCGTATTCACACCTCTCTTTTTGCCGTGGGTGCCTTTTCGCCCGTTTGCCCTGAAAGGCGCTTTCTGGGGTGCACTCTCCTCCCTGCTGTGGATAATGTTGCTGCATCCTGCTTTGCCCGAAGCTATTGCTATCGGACTGATTAGCCTGAGCGTCTCTTCGTTTATGGCAATGAATTTCACCGGTTCATCCACCTTTACTTCGCTATCGGGTGTACAAAAAGAGATGAAATGGGCTATTCCTATTCAGATTGGAACCATCGCATCCGGATTTGTTCTTTTCATCCTTTCAAAACTGTTCTGAAATGAAGACGTTACAATACTTGAAAAATGTGGTTACGCTGAAACTCAATCCTGATTTGTGTACCGGGTGTGGTCTGTGCACAATGGTCTGTCCTCACGCGGTTTTTGAGGTAGTGAATGGCAAAGCCCGTATTGTTGATATTGACGATTGCATGGAGTGCGGAGCCTGTTCCAACAACTGTCGTTCCGGCGCTGTCAGCGTCAAGGCGGGGGTAGGGTGCGCTGCAGGAATCTTGAACGGAATATTGAGAGGAACCGAACCTTCGTGCGATTGCTCTACCGGAACTAAAGCTTGTTGTTGATTCGAAATTATATCGATAGGTTGTTTTTATAACTCCGTCCTTCAGGGCGGAGTAACAGACGTCTACTTTTGAATGGGCTTTAGCCCTGAATATTTTTTTCAATCTTTCATTTTCAGGGCTGAAGCCAATAAACCCTCTTTTGCTTTGCCTCCGCCCTGAAGGACGGAGTTATGAATATTTTTTTGATATTGCTATTGGCGTGTTCCTCTTCGCAAAAAAAAAGATATCTATAGTATAGCTCAATATAAAACGATTTATGGAAACTTTGAAAATTAGAGAGGCGACAGAAAATGATTTGCCTCAAATTAAAGCTTTGCTCGAAGCCAGTCAATTGCCGGGCAGCGATATCGATCTGGACAAACAACTCTTTCTGGTTGCTCTGCACGATCAGGCTGTGGTTGGAACCATTGCACTTGAAATTTATAACGAAAGTGCACTTTTGCGCTCGTTTGCGGTTGATGCAGATTTCCGAAGTCGAAAAATCGGAGAGCTTCTTTATCGCGAAGCTGTTGCCCAATCGATACAAAAGGGCATTGCTCATCTTTTCCTGCTGACTACTACAGCCGATAAATATTTCGACCGGTTGAACTGGCAACGCATTGGGCGCGATGAGGTGCCCGAAGCGATTGGCGCTAGCACCGAGTTTGCCTCTCTGTGTCCTGTATCTGCTATTGTTATGAAACTTGCTATTTGAATATACGAAGTGCTTTTGAACTAATCTTTTCAATATTCAAAATTGCAGATTAGTCTCCCCTTGTGATCAAGGGGAGTACCCGGTAGGGGGTAGGGTTAGATAAAGCTATAACGTTTAATCACTAAATGTCCTATAGATTAGTAATTTGAATAAAATGAATACACGACTGAAATTGCTCGATCGTTACCTGACGCTCTGGATCTTCCTGACGATGTTTATCGGAGTATTCTCCGGCTGGTATTTTCCCGGAGTGGCCGCATTCTGGAATACTTTTTCGTCCGGTACCACCAACCTTCCAATCGCCATCGGATTGATTGTGATGATGTATCCGCCTTTGGCTAAGGTGAAGTACGAAGAGTTGGGTGACGTGTTCAAAAATACAAAGATTCTGGGTCTCTCGATGGTGCAGAACTGGGTTATCGGGCCGGTGCTGATGTTTTTGCTGGCCATTCTCTTTCTCCGGTTTAACATCAGTTACATGTACGGACTGATACTGATCGGGCTGGCACGGTGCATTGCCATGGTCATTGTGTGGAACGATCTGGCCAGGGGCGACCGGCAATATGCGGCCGGACTGGTGGCCTTCAATTCTCTCTTTCAGGTGTTGCTCTTCTCAGTCTATGCCTACGTGTTCATTGCTATTTTGCCCGGTTGGTTCGGACTGCCGGTGAACGAAACGGTGGCGCAAATTACGATGGGTGCCATAGCCAAAAGCGTCTTTGTTTACCTCGGAATTCCCATGATTGCCGGTTTTCTGACACGGTTCATTCTTACGCGTATTAAGGGACATCATTGGTATGATACTCAATTTGTCCCGAAAATATCACCGCTGACACTTATCGCGCTTTTGTTTACCATTGTGGTAATGTTTTCGCTCAAGGGTGAATACATTGTGAAAATTCCACTGGACGTAGTGCGTATCGCCATTCCGCTGGTGATCTATTTTGTGGTTATGTTCCTCTTTTCGTTCGTAATGAGCAAAAGGGTAGGGGCAACCTACGAACAGTCGGTCACTCTCTCGTTTACGGCCGCCAGCAATAACTTCGAATTAGCTATCGCCGTAGCCATTGCTATTTTCGGCATCAACTCCGGCGAGGCTTTTACCGCTGTAATCGGACCACTGGTTGAGGTGCCGGTAATGATAGTGCTGGTGAATGTCGCCTTTTGGTTCCGGAAACGTTTTTAATTACTCATATCATAATGAAGCAGATTACAATTCAATTCTTTACTGCCGCACACTGGTCCGATGCGGCCCGCATCTACGAAGCCGGTATTGCTACCGGTAATGCTACTTTTCAGACCGAAGCTCCCGCGTGGGAAGCCTGGGACAAGGCGCATCGGTCTGATTGTCGTCTGGTGGCGGTTTGCGAAGGAAAAGTAGCCGGGTGGGCTGCTCTTTCGTCCGTATCTGTGCGACCCGTGTATGCAGGAGTGGCTGAGGTAAGTATCTATGTTGATCCCGCTTTTCGCGGACAAGGCGTGGGCGACAGTTTAATGGATGCGCTTATCAAAGAATCGGAGGCGATGGGAATCTGGACGCTGCAATCGGGAGTGTTCCCCGAAAACGCCGCCAGCATGCGGTTGCACCAAAAGCATGGTTTCCGTACTATCGGCATCAAAGAGCGTATCGGCAAAATGAACTCCGTATGGCGCGATGTGGCGATGCTGGAACGACGCAGTCGTGTGGCAGGGATTGATTAACGGCATGAAAAAGGCGATTTCTTCTCGGTTATCGCCTTTGTAATTTATTCTTCCATCGGGGAAACGTCAGCCATAAAGCTATCAGTTTCGTTTTAAAAACCTTCTGAAAGTATCCAGCTGTAAAAGCTGTTTACCCATTTGTCGCTGGGTTGGTTTTGCTTAATCATGCCGAACCCGCCTTGCCCTTGCCATAGATATGTATTCATGTAAATATGAACCTTTGCAGAAATTTGTGGAGACTGGGCATAAATAAGGGAAAATTTTCAAAAAAATAATATAATTATTAATATTGGAGAATATTGTTTTTACCTTTGGAACTGAAAAACAGGAAGCACAATTCAGATAACTCTGAATAAAGAGGAAGTATGAAAAGTCGTAATCTTCCGTCATTATAATTAAAACAATAACAAGCCATGAAAACCCACAAAATTCTTTTGCTGATTTTGATTTTTTCTTTATCCTCAGGTTCGTTTGCTCAGAACTCAGGGAAAAAGTATTTTATTACAGGACAGGTTCTTGATGCCAACGACAAGCCAGTACCGGGTGTGTCGATGATGGTCGATAACAAAAGTACGAATGTTGTTACCGATGCAAAGGGAAATTATAAGGTGAAAGTAAAACCGGAAGCCTCGGTCGTATCGGCTTTCTCTCTATTTAGCGGATTACTTATCAGCGAAGAAATTAAGGGTCGGGTGGTAATTGATTTTAAATTCGCAGATCCAATATCTCAAAAGAACGTGGCTCAAAAAGTAAATACGGAAAACGAAGATGTAAATATCGGTTTTGGCACTGTTCAAAAAAAAGATCTGCCCTCTAATATTGCTACTGTTGACAGAAAAAAGAATAAATACGAATCTTATCAGAATATATATGATTTGATACGCGCCGAACTTTCGAACGTGAAGGTAGTAGGCGACAAAATAATATTAAAAGGTGCTTATGACTCTAATACAGGTCCGTACGATGCGTTGATATTGGTCGATGGTGTAGAATCCTCGCTATCCAGTGTCCTTCCACGAATGGTTAAATCTATCAGTGTCCTTACCGGCGCCGACGCATCAATTTATGGTGCAAAATCTGCACACGGAGTTCTACTGATAACGTTGACCAAAGAGTAATCATTTCCAGCACAATTGTAACGCAACTAGTGTTCAGTCTACAGAACGATATCCGGCAAAAATAATATGTAATGCCGAGTTTTGAACTTAAAATATAACGGATAGTTGTCATGCTAGCGTCATCAGGTGTTATATTACTAAGTAAATGTGACGCTAACGCTGCTTTAGTAAGTAACCTTATTTTTTCTTCTTCAAGAAACGCTTCGCCAAATAATTGCGTACCGGCTCGTCGTATAACTTCAGGCAAGCATATGCTAACAGTATATTCCAAATCATAACGACCAGAGACATTACCCAGGTGTCGCCAAAAATATAGAGCTTGTTTTTGATAAGCCATGCATAGAACAGGTACATAAACGGATAATGGACGACATAGAGCGGGAAAGAGATATCACCCAGAAATTTGCATATGTTTGTCGAAAACCTATCGGTGGTGGCACCCGAAGCTCCCAGCCAAACCAGGATAGGAAAAACAACGAGGATGCAGAGCGATTCGTAAATGCCGTTTATGCTGACCGGTTTCATGGTTGCGATAAAAGGAACCGAGAATAA
>CAXXPB010000067.1:0-108194 GCA_963678825.2 uncultured Microbacter sp.
CGATGGTGCCTGGAGAATGGAGAGTCCCACAGTCAGGAGGAAATTGGGAATTCAGCAAGATCAGGAATTGTAATTATTTCTGGAAACAGTATTACCTCGGTGGAAGTCAGGAAAAATAACCGGAAATACGGTGAATGTTAGTCATTATATCGGTGAGATTTATTTTCTTCGAGCATACAATTATTTCAATAAACTTAGTGTATTTGGTGATTTCCAATTGTTAAGCATACATTGATTGATGATATGCAGTCGTTGACTGCGGCATCCAAACGGTCTCCTCGTAACGAAGTGGCACGGTTTATTATTCCGATCTTGATTCGGCCATTACAATGTTGCAAAACAATCCTCCTGGCGGTACTAATCGTATTACTAAAAATGCGGCATTACTATTTAAGTCACGCGTAGCTCTATTTGAAGCTACATGGAAAAATATCATAAGGGAACGGCTTTTGTACCTGGAGGACCTGGATGGCCAGGAGCTGATAAAAATATCAGTTATCAATATCCATCTGGAAGTATTGATAATGAAATCAACTATTTCCTTGATCAGGCCATGAGCTCTTCGTCAACGGTTGCTGATGCAGTTGCATTGGTTAACAATGCAAAGGATGATGGTTATAATTCCTCCAAAAATCCTTACTTTATGATGTTTGGAGATCCAAGTTTGACCAAATATTCTGAAGTACTTCTTTGGAAGTCATACAGTTTTGTCATTAGGAATCACGAATATGTTAACCACTTTCTCAATTATGTAGGAGAGGTGGAAATGCTGGATATACAAAAGGTTTGTAAATAATTTCGTGATGAAAAATGGCTTGCCTATTTACGCTTCCGGATCGGGATATGGCGGGAGATGATCTGTTGTCATCGGTAAAAAAGGACAGGGATAATCGACTTCAAATTTTTATGAAAATGCCTGGAGAACTAACATACACTGATGTTACCAACAAAGATGGAAGTCCGGTGCTGGAAGGTTATCCGGACCTTCTTGATCTTGAAGATCAACGTTGTCCTACAGGATATCACATAAAGAAAGGTGTATGTTACCTGAATTCAGAGGCATCTTTACGAATGTCGGAACTACAGGAAGTATCATATTTCGGGCTGTTGAAGCTTATCTCAACTATATAGAAGCTTCATATTTGAAAAATGGAGGAATTGATGCCAAAGCTGATAAATACTGGAGACAAATTCGGGAAAGAGCAGGTATTAATCCCGACTACAATGTAACCATCAATGCAACGGATATAACACAGGAAGCTCAAAATGACTTTGCTGCTTATTCTCATGGAGTTTTGTTGTCGGATAAAACATTATATAATATTCGCCGCGAACGTCGCTGTGAACTGATGGCTGAAGGGATGAGATATTTTGATCTTAAACGTTGGAGAGCTCTTGATCAATTGGAAAGCCAACCGTATATAATAGAAGGATTTAAGTTGTTCGGTCCAATGAAAAACTGGTACAATGGTCAACTTGTTGAGGCCGGAACTCCTGGAAAAACAGCCAATGTATCCAGCAGTTCGGAGAGCATGTATTTGCGTCCATATCGTATAAATTTATCAGCAAGTAATCTAGTCAAAGATGGATATAAATGGACTGCCGCCCATTATCTTGAACCAATTGCTATTCAGCATTTCTTAATTACGGCAACCGACCCCTCAGATTTAACTACGTCTGTTATTTATCAGAATCCGGGATGGCCACTTGTAGCCAATAGCGGAGCAATAGGCTATTAACCTAAATGAGAGTAATGAAACTCCCCCAGTAATTCCGGGAGTTTCATTATCATTAGCCATTGTATCATTTCTATGTGTCATTTTCAATCAGATATTCTCAATCTGTAATAAATATTGGCTAAGATAACCAATGTTTATTGAGATGTCTTTGGTATTCAGCATTCTTTTACAAGGATGCTAAGAAATCTATTTGCAATTCGCAAACACTGTTTATTCTTGTAAGTGTTTGATTGTTATATTTATAATTATTTATTGGTATGGAAAAGCTCATGAAAAAAGATTTTTTTTTAATATTGCTGTAGTATGTGCATTTTTTGCATGCAGTTCGAATAGTGTGGAAGCGTTACCTCCCTCAAACGGACCCGTAGAAAAACCAGGATGGAAACTTACGTTTGATGATGAATTTGATGGTCCCAAGTTAAGCGATTGGTACTGGTACCCGGCTTATCGTTCAGGCCGTAAGGTTTATTTCAAACAACACGGGATTCAGAGCCGTTGGCAAGACCCTGCAGCTAACTATGTTATTGAGAATGGTATATTAAAATTGCGTATTGACGAAAAAATGCCGGCACGGTCAACGAGAGACGAAAAATGCGTATCATCGATACAAACGTCCGATCACCGTTTCGGGGCAACCACCAAAGATTACCAGGTGATGGATAAATTTTCTCAGAAATATGGTTGGTTTGAAATTCGTAGTCGGATGCCTAAAGGGGCAGGACTGCATAGTGCATTCTGGTTACTACAAACCGATCCGACCCAAGCAGGAATATTCACCGGAAGGTGTAAGAGGAAAAGTTGGCGACGGTTTTGTCGAAATCGATATTTTTGAACAACCTGGAGCTACCGTTGAACAACAAAACAATGAATTTAATATTCATTTTACCACAGATGGATTTTACAGATGTCCAATGGGATTTGATCCTTCCGTTGATTTTCATGTTTATGCTTTAGAATGGAACGAAGGAGAACTTATCTGGTACATTGACGGGAAAAAAAGTAAGAACCTATAAAGGTAAAACGCCACAGGGGTAAAATGTTTATCTTGTTAGGACTCTATCAAGGGATTTTTGGAGCTGCCGATCCTAAAATGCCATATCCGCGCGATTTCGAAATTGATTATATCCGTGTGTACACGAAGGGAAATCAATAGATTTTATGAGAAATAGAAAGTGATCGTAATGATCTGATTGACAATGATCACTTTCTTAATCAACAATATGTTTGATATAATGTAAGGAGGCTATTGCCTTCCTCTCATGGTTTTATCAGGCATGAATTAACGAGATATGAAAGCAATATTACGAAAGAGCCGTGAAGTTGGCGATATAGGATTGGTAGAACTACCAGTCCCATCTGCACACGACGAATACATTCTGGCCCGGGTAGCTTATGCCGGGATTTGTGGCAGTGACCTTGATATTATTAATTCCAGAAACACCATTTACCGTCCGCCTGTAGTTCAAGGACACGAATTTTCGGCAATTGTAGTGGGAGAAGGAGCGAAGTCAACCGGATTAAAAAAAGGAGATAAAATTGTTTCGGAAACCACTTTTAATTGTTGCGGGAGATGTAAACCTTGTATGGATGGTAACTACCATCTTTGCGAACATAAAGACATTGTCGGGTGGACCGAAAACGGAGCTTTTGCAGAGTATGTACTGCTCAACAGCCGGTATGTACATAAGTTGGAAGCTAATGCAGATTTAAAGGGTGCTTCGTTGATCGAACCGATGGCTATTGCAGCAGAATCGGTGTTAGTAAAGGGCCTTTTGCAGGCAGGGGAAACCGTGGCAGTTATTGGCCCGGGTGCTACAGGCATGTTGAGTGCAATTGTGGCTCTTGAAAGCGGAGCCTCAAAAGTCTTCTTAATCGGACGGAGCTCGTCTGAAAGGTTGAGGTTTAAAATCGCCCGAGAAATCGGCATTGAGCATTGCGTCAATTCCTCGGTGACCAATCCTCTTGAGTACATCCTTGCTAATAACAATGGCAACGGAGTCGATATGGTTATCGATTCAACCGGCAATATCTCCGGGTTTAACCTTGCCCTTGATCTTGTTAAGCGTAACGGACGTATTGTCGAAGTTGGGTCGATCACCACTCATGAGCCCTTTAACTGGCAAAAGGCAGCTTTCAAGGCTCTGGACTTGTTTATCGTCTTTTCTTCATCGCACCAGGCCTGGAAACATGCCGTTGCCATATACAACGGCTGTCAAAGACCATTGGAAAGAATGGTTACACAAACGTTTCCTCTGGAAGAGTATCAGGAAGCTTTTAATTTTTCGGAAGACAGTACGCAGTGTTTTAAAGTGGCCTTTGAGCCTAATGGTGAATTTTAATCATATTAAATATAGAAATAATGTTTTTACAAGGAATAACACCGGCTATAGCGGCCACATTTAAAGAAAACGGTGATTTCGATTATGAGAGTTATACCAACCTGATCAGGGTAATGGCTAAAGGGGGAGCCCATGGGGTAACCTGTTTGCAATCGCTGGGGAATATTACAAACTGAGCGAAGAGGAAGAAAAAAAGTTGGTGGAGATAACAGTGGAAGAATGCCGAACGGGAGGAATAAAATCAATAATTTCTATTACCCGGCATGCTTCGGAGGTCGCAGCCAAATGGGCTAAGTATGTTCAGGATGCGGGGGCAGATTGTTTGATGCTGCTTCCTCCTTTTTTTCTAAAACCATCGGCAGCCTCTATCATCGAACATGTAAAAATGGTAAACGATGCAGTTTCGATTCCTATTATGTTACAGTATGCACCAGAACAAACTGGGGTAGCGATTGCACCTGAAATTCTGGTCAAAATGGCAAAAGAGTTTGAAAATGTCGAGATACTGAAAATAGAGAACAAACCTCCTGGAAAATATGTGAGCAAGCTCAAGGAAGAAGATCCCAATGTTGAAATTTTTGTAGGTAATGCCGGTTTTCAGATGATCGAAAATTTCGATCGCGGGGCACGGGGTGTATTACCAGGTTGCTCAATGTTTGACATTTATCTGAAGATTTACCGTTTGTATCTGGAAGGAAAGCGTCAGGAAGCCATGGACGTGCATAATGATCTGGTAGCCATACTCAATCATATCCGACAGAATGTGGAGATGATTATCTGCTTCGAGAAAAAGATTCTGAAACGAAGAGGGTTTATTGCCTCGGATTACTGCCGTAAACCGGGCTTTGATCCTGATTCATATCATCTGAATTTGTTCGATGAATATTATCGGTTGATAGAGAAACATTTTGATCCGAATCTTTAAAATGATATAAGCAATCTGGTATGGATTACACCACATTTTTTGTTTTTGTAGCATATCTGTTTCTGATTCTGGGCATAGGTCTTTGGGTATCCCGGAAGGGGCAGAAATCAGCAGACGATTATTTCTTGGCTGGCCGGAAACTTCCCTGGTATGCCATTGGTCTGTCAATGATCGGAGCTAATATTTCAACAGAACAGTTTATCGGTACGATTGGGGCAGCTTACATGTTTGGAATATGCGTGGCGAACTGGGAGATGATGGCTTTTTTATCCATGTCACTTTTCATTTTTTTGTTTTTGCCCTATTATTTCCGATCCAAGCTGTATACAATTCCACAATTTCTTGAAGATCGTTTTGGACATAGTACACGGCTTATTTTTGCGCTGTTCACCGTTTTTTATTCGGTGGCTGTCATCTTGGCCGGATCGTTGTATGCTGGGGGGCTTATTTTTCAGCATATGTTTTCGGCTGATGGTGTGGCTCTTTCCGATGGGGGGATTATTAGTCCTTCATTAATACTGGGAATTGTCATTATTTCCGTTATTACAGGTATTTATTGTATTTATGGAGGAATGACTGCGGTGGTTTGGACCGATGTGGTGCAGGTTACTATTTTGCTTATTTCAGGAGTTGTTATCTCGGTGGCTGCAGTAAAGAAAGCTGGGGGATGGGATGCGATGTGGTCGATTAACCAGATGGCCAACGCGACCAAGGTGCACTTGGTACAACCTGCCACCAACACATTCGCCCCCTGGACTGGCATATTTGCCCTGTTTCTTTCTTTGGGAGTGTGGTACAACTGCACCAACCAGTTTTACATTCAGAAATGTTTTGGAGCCAAAGATGAATGGCATGCCCGTATGGGAGTAACATTTGCCGGTTTTATCAAACAGTTCATGCCCCTTCTGATTGTGATACCGGGATTGGCTGCCTTTGCCATTTATAACAAGGGAATGACAAAGGATAAGGTTTTCCTTCAACTGGTCAGCGACCTGATGTCGCCAGGAATGAAAGCGGTAGTGATGACTGTGATGGTGGCTGCTATCATGTCGACGGTTTCGGCTGTCCTAACCAGTAGCTCCACCATCTTTACCATTGATATTTATCAGCGGTATTTCAAGCCACAGTTGTCGCAGAAACAAATTGTGAAAGTAGGACGTCTTTCCAGTTTCATAATTCTGGTGATGGCCACTTTGTGGGCGCCCTTCATCCTGTTTGTAGGTGACGGACTGTTTATCTATATGCAGGATCTGGCCTCTTACTTTGCGCCCCCGATTTCTGTCATCTTTTTATCGGCCATTTTTTGGCATCGGGCCAGTACTAGGGCAGCAAATCTTACTTTGGTTGGCGGTTTACTCATTGGAATGATGCTCCGGGTTAGTGCCGATTTGGTTCCTGATTCGGTGGAGGTGTTCATTCATCCATTTTTGAACAGGGCTTTTATAAATTGGATTATGTGCGTCATTATCATGGTTGGTGTTTCATTATTAACTGCGCCAAAAGTTGTTAATGCTACCAGTATTATCTGGAAACCAAAGTATGCCAGGTTGCCTCATGAAACAGCGACTAAACACCGCGGGTTGCAGACATTTATGATTTGGTGGGGTATTGTTCTGCTGCTACGTATTATAACCTATATAATTTTTGCCTGAGAGATGAATCTATTAATGAAAGAAATAATAAACCATTTGGTTCCAGAAAACCAGTTAGCAATTTGGTGGCTGGGGCAATCTGGGTTCGTAATAAAAACCGGTGAAGGGAAAATTATTGTTATCGATGCCTATTTGTCGAATTCGGCTGCCAAAAATAGAACCGATCTGGAGAGGCTTGTTTCTATTCCCATACCGCCGGAAGAATTGATGTGTGATTATTATATATGTACTCATAATCATACCGATCATGCCGATCCTGAAACAATCAGGAACGTAAAAAATAAGGAGCAAATCTGTTTTATTGGTCCTCGTAATGTGGTGAAATCATACGTGGAGTGGGGTGTTCCCGAAGGAAATACTCGGATGCTGGAGGCCGGAGAGAATATCAGTCTGGGTGATATCTCCCTGACCGGCACGTTTTGCATTCCGAATTCGGAATCCGTACTCGACAGTATAGGAATTATTTTGCAGTACAGGGGTTTAAGTATATATCACTCCGGTGATACTGGCTATCATCCCTTTCTGAGCTATTTAAATAAATATGAAATTGATATGGCTTTGCTTTGTATTAACGGAAAATTCGGGAATATGAACTGTGACGAAGCGTTTGCCCTGACACGAGAGATAAAACCAAAGTATGCAGTTCCATGTCATTTCGATATGTTCCCTATCAACCGTGAAGATCCCAAACGATTTTGCAGCCTGTTCGAGCAGGACGAACTAAAAAATGCACAATGTATTGTTCCGAAGGTCGGAATATTAATAACAATAACCAACGTTTAGCGATGATTACACCATTGATACGTAGTTTTAAGAAAAAACTGGAGGAAGGCACCGTCAAAGGACCTTTTTCAAAAACCGAAGACCCGGCCATGATTGAAGCGATGGGCTATGCCGGATTCGATTTCGTGATTCTTGATCTGGAACATGGTCCCAATAGCACGCGCAGCCTGCAGGGATTAGTGCGTGCTGCCTGCATTGCAGGTATTCTGCCCATAGTCAGGATCAAGGAAAATTATCCGGGTCTTGCCGCTGAGGTACTTGACATCGGCGCGGCAGGCATTCAGGTTCCCCAGGTTACAAATGCCCATGATGCGCGCGAACTGATTCGAGCCGCCCGGTATGCACCGGAAGGAAATCGGGGTGTGTGCCGGTTTGTGCGTGCTGCCGATTATTCGGCTACCGATCGTTTTCAATACTTTAAAGAAGCCAACGAAGCGTTAGTCATTCTTCAGCTTGAAGGCATCGAAGCTATTCAAAACCTGAACGAAATACTGGATGTTCCTGGAATCGATGTACTGTTTATTGGCCCGTACGATTTATCACAGTCGTTGGGGGTAACCGGTCAGATCAATCATCCTGAAGTGGTTTGTGCCATGGAGCATATCGTGCAAAAATGCAGGATGAAGAACGTGGCCACCGGAACTTTTGTCGATACGGTTGGCAATGCACGTAGATGGAAGCAGGCCGGGGTCAAATACATTGCCTATTCGGTCGATACCGGGCTGATGTATGAAAAATGCAAGGAAATAATAAATGAAATAAGCTAACTTAAAAAAGGAAAAACAATGAGTGATATTATTAAAGAAGTAGAAGTATTTCCCATTTCCATTCCCCGTGATGTTCCCTACCTGGGGAAGTTGGAAGATGGAAACAGTTATAATGAAAAAGGATATTTTATCCGTCCGGGTAATAACAGCATCTATAGCATAAGCGACCAGTCGCTGCTGGTTAGAATCATCACACAGTCGGGAGAATACGGTTGGGGCGAATGTGTGGCGTTTTATGCCCCAGAAGTGTGTGCGGCCATTATTAACGAGCTGATTGGCCCGTTGCTGATTGGCAGATCGGTCCACGATGTGGTGAAAATTTATGAAGATTTGTACAACGCCATGCGTGTCAGAGGTTTTTTCGGAGGTTTCTACCACGATGCCATTGCAGCAGTCGATATCGCCCTGTGGGACCTGCACGGAAAGTTGCTTAAGCTTCCAGTCTGCAAGGTGCTGGGCTCAAGCCGTTATGAAAAGATGCCGGCTTATGTCTCCGGACTGCCAATGCCAACCCTTGAGCAACGAGTGGAAATGGCCAAAAGCTGGGTGGCCAAAGGTTTTGATGCAATCAAATTTGCCTCAGCGGTATCGTACGAAGGAATTATCGAAGAGATGCAAGCCCTTAGAGAAGCGCTTGGCCCTAAGGTTAAGCTGTTGGTCGATCTGCACTGGAAGTTTACTGCTGCCGAAGCCATTAAACTGATTGGCCAGTTAGAAAAGTATGACCTGTTTGTAGCTGAAGCTCCTCTGAAACCAGAGGATATTGAAGGACAATCGCTGGTGGTACGCTCGGTAAAAACACCTGTGGGGATTGGCGAAGAGCTTCGCACCGTTTATGAGTTCCGCCCGCGGTTCGAGAATTCTTGCATGCATGTAATCCAACCCGAGATGGGACGCACAGGCCTGACTTCTTTCTGGAATATATGCCAGATGTCGGTTGCATTCAATCAAACGGTTATGCCCCATGCCAGCATAGGTATAGGCATCTTTCAAGCAGCCAGCCTGCAGGCCTCTGCTGCTTTACAAAACATGGTCTACCACGAATACCAGCATTCCATTTTCGATAAAAACCTGAAATATGTTAAAACCTCGATGAAGTGCGAAAACGGCTTCTTTACGGTGCCTCAGGAACCGGGATTAGGCATTGAACCGGCTGATATGGTGTTTGATTATATTAAGAAATAATAGATATCGATCTGTTTTGTCTATTATTCACTTCAACATCAGACCTCTCTTTCAACCTCTCTCTCTTGGAAAGAAGTTGAAAGAGGTCTGTACTAAAGTTATTATTCAACCCTGTAATTGCTATTCGACAGGTGTTCTAGAGATTTACTCCCGTATTAAATATTTTGGAAAGATAAGTTGAGTCCTTTTTTCTTGTATCTAATGGCAAAGGGTTGTTACCCAAGGAAGCGGATATTCGTAATCCAAATGAAAGAATGAATATTCAAATAATACAAATTTCAATGCGATTTGATAATTTTAAAATAGTATTTTTTATTTTTTGTGCTATTGCACTTTCTTTAAGAGTTCAGGCTCAGGTATATCAGTCAAATTGGCAATCTATTGACAATCGTCCTGTTCCAGAGTGGTTTGTGGATGCCAAATTTGGAATCTTTATTCATTGGGGTCTTTATTCTGTTCCATCGTGGGGACCAACCCAGGGAAGCGTATATTCCAAATATGCCGAATGGTATTGGGCTCGCCAAAATCCAGACGACAAACCATTAAAGGAATTCACTGATTTTCACAATAGGACGTATGGTAAAAATATCTATTACCGTGATTTTGTTAAGGATTTTAAAGCTGAAATGTTTGATCCAGGCCAATGGGCAGACATCTTCCGGCAATCGGGAGCAAAATATGTTGTTTTGACCGCCAAGCATCATGAGGGGTTTGCAATGTGGCCATCGAAAGAATCTCCGAACTGGAATTCGGTAGATGTTGGTCCTCATCGTGATTTGGTTGGAGAACTTACAGATGCGGTAAAATCCAAGGGTCTTCACATGGGCTTGTATTATTCGCTTTATGAGTGGTATAACCCGTTGTATAAGGAGAATCCGTCGCGCTATGTAGTTGATCACATGATTCCGCAAATGAAGGATTTAGTTGTTAAATATCAACCGGATATTATCTGGACTGACGGCGAGGGTGATATGACCAGTGAAAAATGGAAGAGTACGGAATTTCTTTCCTGGCTTTATAACGATTCGCCAGTCAGAGAAACTGTTGCTGTCAACGATCGTTGGGGCAAGGAAACCAGAGGAAAACACGGTGGTTTTTATACTACGGAGTATGACCTTATTCATAATGCAAATGCTTCAGGTAAGATAATTGAACATCCATGGGAGGAGTGCCGGGGAATGGGGGGCTCTTTTGGATATAACAGGAATGAAAACCTGAAAGATTACGAAACATCAGAGTCTTTAGTGCATATTTTAATAGATAAAGTAGCCCGTGGAGGAAATCTGCTTCTAAATATCGGGCCAACTGCAGATGGGCGGATTCCTATTATTATGCAGCAACGATTGAAAGATATGGGAGATTGGCTTGCTGTTAACGGGGATTGTATTTACGGCACCAAAGCATGGAATAAGGCAGATGCAATTGATGGAAAAACGACAGTTTTCTACACAACCAAAGGTGATGATCTGTATGTGATAATCACAACCTGGCAAAATACTCCCTTGGTTGTGAAAGAAGTTGGCAAAGTGTCCAAAGTCAATCTAATGGGATATAAAGGAAAAATTAAGTATACTCTTTCAGGAAATAAAATAATTATTACGCCTCCGGTAATTACGCCTGCAAATACTCCATGTCAGTATGCATGGGTATTTAAGGTAAAAGACGGCGTAAAATACGAATAAGTATATGACCTTGATAAGGTGATTTATTTTGAATGCAAATGATAATTTGAAAACGCTGAATTCATTAAAACAGTAATGAGAAAGAAATTAAGAATAGGGTGTATGTTGTCTGTACTGCTAATATTTCAGTTGGGGGCTCAGTCTATTGGTGGTCATTTTGTATTGAATGATAGTCAATCTCTTGAAGCTCGTGTTCGCAAAGTTCTTAGTCATATGACGCTGGAACAAAAGGTTGGACAAATGGCTCAATTTACTATTGATGTAGTATTACAAAACAAGAAAGACCAGTCTATAGAAATAGACATTGCCCGGGCTATCCATATCTTAGGCGATTTGAAAGCCGGCTCGTTGCTTAATACACCTGCCGGACTGCCCCATACGCCAGCCGCCTGGGAGAAATTGATCAGCCAGCTACAGGAAATTGCCCTGAAGTACAACGGTATTCCGATGATTTTCGGAATTGATGCCATTCATGGAGCCAACTTCACGGATGGCTCCATACTGTTTCCTCAAGGAAATGCCATGGCGGCAACATTCAACCGTCAGTTGGTATATGAAGGAGCCAAAGCGACCGCTTATGAAGTACGTGCCAGCATTATACCCTGGACTTTCTCACCTGTACTCGACATGGGGCGAAATCCCAACTGGTCGCGTATGTGGGAAAACTACGGAGAAGATCCGTATCTTACCTCCGAACTTGGAGTCGCTTGTGTGAAAGGCTATCAGGGCAACGACCCCAATCATATCGGAATGTATAACGTGGCTGCCTGCCTGAAGCATTTTATGGGATATGGTGTGCCTGTTAGCGGCCAGGATCGTACACCGTCTCTGATACCCGAAAATGAACTTCGCGAACGCCATCTGAAACCGTATGCTGCCGCTGTGAAGGCCGGGGCATTGTCCGTAATGGTCAATTCTGCCATTATCAACGGCGAACCGGTCCATGCCAGCCACCACATTCTCACCGACATTCTGAAAAAAGAGTTGAAATTTGATGGTGTAGTGGTTACCGACTGGCAAGATATTGATAATCTATACAAGCGAGATCATATTGCCGTCAGCGACAAGGAAGCTCTAATGCTTTCCATCAATGCAGGGATAGATATGGCTATGATACCGTATGACGAAAGCTTTTGCAAAGATCTCCTTACATTGGTAAAAGAAAACAAGGTGGCAATAAGTCGTATCGATGATGCAGTACGCCGCATCTTGCGGATGAAATTTCGGTTAGGACTTTTTGATCGCCCCACCTGGAAAGCAAACGACTACACCGATTTTGGATCGGAGCAAAGCCAGGCACTGTCCCGATCGGCCGCAAATGATGCGATTACCCTGCTTAAAAACAAAAACAATTTACTCCCGTTGCAGAAAGCCTTTCGTATTTTGGTAACCGGACCTAATGCCAATACCAAACGAGTACTGAACGGTGGCTGGAGCAGAAGCTGGCAAGGCGATAAAACCCCGGAATACGAAAAGCTCGGGGCAACCATACTTGATGCCTTAAAGCAAAAAGCAGGCAAAGGCCTTGTGATATACGAACCGGGTGTGACCTACAACGAAAGTGGGCGGTATTATGACGAAAATACACCAGAAATAGACAAAGCTGTTGCTGCTGCAAAAAGCTGCGATGTGATTGTTGCGTGTGTCGGAGAAAATTCCTATTGTGAAACTCCGGGGAATCTCACTTCGCTGGAACTGTCCAAAAACCAGCAAATGTTAGTGAGAGAACTGTCCAAAACGGGAAAGCCCATTGTGTTGGTACTCAACGAAGGGCGTCCCCGTGTGTTTTCTGATATTGAGCCGTTGACAAATGCTGTGGTTCAGATATTTTTGCCCGGCAGTTACGGAAGCTATTCGTTGGCCGATATCCTGTATGGTGAGGTGAATCCATCGGGTAAATTGCCGTACACTTATCCAAAATATACTAATTTGCTGACTACTTACGATTACAAACCCTCTGAAAACAGAGCTATAATGGACGGAAGCTACAACTACGAAGCCAGTAACACCGTGCAATATCCCTTCGGATTCGGATTAAGTTACACAACGTTTGTCTATTCGGATTTGAAAGTAAACAAAACGAACTTCAAAGCTACAGACGAGCTCCAATTTAGTGTCACTGTAAAAAACACTGGTAAAATGGCCGGTAAAGAAGCCGTCCTTCTGTATGTATCCGATGATGTCGCATCGCTTACGCCCGACAACAAACGTCTGCGGGCCTTTGAAAAAGTGACTTTACTGGCGGGAGAATCTAAAATCATAAAACTCACGGTTCCGGCATCCGAACTGGCCTTTGTGGGGCTCGACAACAAATGGAGATTGGAAGCCGGTAGCTTTACCGTACGTTGCGGTAATCAGCAACTATCCGTCCATACCGATGAAACAAGGGTATGGGAAAATTATTTAAAATAATTAAGGATTGTTGTGCCTATTTTTAGCCCGTAGCTTCGTATTTACCGAGCTAGTTTCTATCAGAAACTTACAATTGCAGACTTGTCTTCTTTTTGAGATAAGGTGTTCTCATGGAGGATGAGGTGGCACCGGGAGTACTATAGTTGGAGAGATCTTTTCTAGTCGAAAATGCGGGTTTTGCTTATGTAAAATGTCGGTTGGGCTCTCATTGAGATCTACTTGGGTTGATAAAAATAATCTTAATTTCAATAATACACTAAAATCTTAATTCATGAAATCTATCATCATAACAATTTTCATAGGAGCCTCGCTAATAGTCTCCGCACAACAAAAACTACCTGATTATTTAGACGATTCTCAACCATTAGAAGTTCGGGTACAAGATGCTCTTCGCCGGATGACACTTGAGGAAAAAGTGAGGCTCTGTCATGCCCAAAGTAAATTCAGCACACCGGGATGCCCGCGTTTAGGGATTCCTGAATTATGGATGAGTGACGGACCTCATGGGGTTCGTGCGGAAATTAACTGGAATAACTGGGGTTATGCCGGTTGGGCAAATGATAGTTGTACTGCTTTTCCGGCATTGACTTGCTTGGCGGCTTCCTGGAATCCATTTCTGGCATCAAAGTACGGGAATGCCATAGGAGAAGAGGCCCGTTATCGAAAGAAAGACATCCTGCTGGCTCCGGGGGTGAATATTTATCGTACACCTTTGAACGGACGAAATTTTGAGTATATGGGAGAAGATCCCTATCTGGCATCAGCAATTTGTGTTCCATATATTAAAGCAGTGCAGGCAAACGGAGTGTCGGCTTGTGTAAAGCATTTTGCACTGAATAATCAAGAGCACTGGCGTGACCACATTGATGTTAATCTTAGTGATCGTGCCCTTTATGAGATCTATTTACCTGCATTCAAGGCGGCAGTAGAGAAGGGTGGCGTATGGAGTATTATGGGTTCGTATAATAAAATTAGGGGAACCCATGCTACACACAACAATTTACTGAACAACGATATTTTGAAAGGTGAATGGAATTTTGACGGTTGTGTAATTTCCGACTGGGGCGCAGCTCATGATACTTACCAGGCTGCGATGAATGGTCTGGATATTGAAATGGGAACCTATACAAACGGCTTAACTTCGGAATCGGCGTTCACCTATGATGATTATTACTTGGGTAAAGCATTTTTGAATATGGTGGAAACAGGTAAAGTGTCAGAAAGTGTTCTGGATGATAAGGCTTCACGTATTCTTCGCTTGACATTGCGAACGGCAATGAACCGTCAGAAACCATGCGGTGCCATGACTACAGAGGAGCATTACAGGGTTGCTCGTGAAATTGCTTCAGAAGGTATTGTTTTGTTGAAAAATGCAGCCTTAAAGAAACAGGGAACCTTACTTCCAGTTGTTCCTGGCAAATACAGGCACATCCTGGTTGTAGGGGACAATGCTACCCGCCGATTAACCATAGGAGGAGGATCTTCTGAACTGAAAGTAAAAAAAGAAGTATCACCCTTACTGGCCTTAAAAGCTAAATATGGGGATTGCATAAGCTATGCACGAGGATATACAGCCGGAGGAGCGATATATGGCACTAATGTCATTTCTCCATCTACAGTAGATTCTTTACGTGCTGATGCTGTTACCCAAGCGGCTACTGCCGACTTGATTGTTTACATTGGCGGATTAAATAAGAATTCTCATCAGGACTCAGAGGGAGATGATCGTCAGGACTATGCATTGCCTTTCGGTCAGAACCAATTGATTGAACAACTGTTGAAAGTGAATAAAAATATGGTGATGGTACTAATCAGCGGTAATGCCGTGGAGATGCCATGGGTAGATAAAGTGCCATCGATTTTACAGGCTTGGTATCTGGGTTCAATTTCCGGCGAAGCCATTACCGATGTGCTGAGTGGAGATGTAAATCCAAGCGGGAAACTTCCTTTTACATTTCCGATAAAATTGACAGATTGTCCGGCACATGCTTTCGGATCGATGAGTTATCCGGGCGATAGTATTAAACAAGAATACAAAGAAGATATTCTGATGGGTTATCGTTGGTATGATACAAAGAACGTGAAGTCATTGTTTTCTTTCGGCCATGGGTTAAGCTATACTACTTTTAAATATGGAAAAGCGATGGCTTTGGCAGATAAAATGAATGCAAATGACAGCATGGAAATCAGGGTAAAAGTCAAGAATACGGGTAAAGTGGCTGGAAAGGAAGTTGTACAATTGTACATCGGCGAAGAGAAGTGCAGTGTGTTACGGCCGGTGAAAGAACTGAAAAAATTTCAGAAAATTGATTTGAACGCTGGCGAAGAAAAAGAAGTTATTTTTACTATAACGGTTGACGATTTGAAGTTTTTTGACGATAAGAAACACAAATGGGTAGCAGAGCCCGGCATCTTTAAAGCTTATATTGCATCTTCTTCTGCAGATGTTCGGGATGTAGTTTCATTTGAGTATAAATAGAAAAATATGTTTAAGCTAAAATTATTTTTTGGAGTAATAATTTACTGCCTGGTGTTTAATAATGCCTTAATCGCTCAAGATACGGCAAATACCGCAGGTCATTCAAAGCGGATAACCATTATGGGGTTGGGAGATTCAATCACCGAAGGAGGCGAGGAGTTTCATTCTTATTTGTTCCCTCTGTGGGAACATCTTTTTGCTGCCGGATACCGGATCGAATTTATCGGTCCGCGAAGTAGTAAATGTCGCATTGGAACGTTGAACCATTGCGGATTCAGCGGAATGACAGCGGAATTTCTGGATGCTCATATCGACAGTATTTATCGAAAATATCCGGCAAATCTGGTTTTGCTTCATTCCGGGCACAATCATTTTGATACAGAAAAGCCAGTAGATGGAATTATAGCTGCACAACAGTCTATTATCAGGAAAATACAGGCAATTAATCCGAAGGTAAAAATCTTGGTGGCCGAAGTAATAGAAAGCGGTAAGTTACCCAAATACTCGTATATCCCGGAATTAAATAAACGCATTGCAAGCATGGTTCAAAACATGCATAATCCAAACGTGGTTTTGGTCGATCAAGCCAAAGGATTTGACTGGACTCAGTATACAATTAAGGATAAAGTGCATCCAAATCCGGTTGGGGCTGCTCATATGGCAACAGCTTGGTTTGATGCTCTAAAACAAATTCTACCCAAACCGGGGCAATCTTTCCATCCGGAGATTGTTAGTTACAAAAAGACTGCTCAAAGAGATCTGAGTCTTCATATTTTTAGGTCAGGGAAATTAAATAAAGGAAAGAAAAGACCGGCAATCGTTTACTTTTTTGGAGGGGGCTGGTCGGTTGGAACTCCATTACAATTTTATCGAGAATGTGCTTATTATGCTTCAAAAGGAATGGTTGCAATTGCATCCGATTATAGGATTGCTAACTTGGATCATTCTACTCCATTCGAAAGCGTGGAAGATGCCAAAGATGCTATCCGTTGGATTCGCCGGAACGCCGAGAAATGGAATATCGATCCAGATCGGATTGTTGCAGCAGGTTCATCGACTGGCGGACACCTTGCCGCAGCCACTAGTACGTTAAAAGAATTTGAAACTAAGCAGGACTCATTCAACTGTAAACCAAATTTGCTGGTGCTTTATTATCCTGTAATTGACAATAGCGAAAACGGCTATGGATTTGATCTGGTGAAAGCAAGATATAAGGAGCTCTCTCCGTTGCACAATATCGATCATACGACACCGCCGGCACTGTTTATTCTTGGAACCAAAGATTCACTGATCCCGGTAAAAACAGCCGAAACGTTTCGGTTACATATGGAGGAAAATGGTGTTGATTGTGAGTTGCATATGATTGATGGAGCCGGACATCCCATCTTTAATTATGTACAAGAACCGTCTCCTGTTTTTTATACTATTAGAACCCTGACAGATGATTTTCTGAGGAAATATAGTTATTTGAAGTGAAAAACAAATTATTTAAGAGGGCCTATATGATAAGCTTAGTAAAAAAGTGGAGTTGTAATCTCTGGATGTTTTTTTTATTCGGTATGCTAATAAGTCTAAATAATCGGGTATCGGCACAACCCTTTTATCCAACTTATACTGTCAACCGGATTGCGGGGCAAAACAGTTTTGTGGGTATGGAGGCAGACAAGTCTGTTCCTCCTAAATTTAGTGACTGTAGAACGAAACTTCCACAACCATATTGGAAAGGAAGGCACAATGTGATTGATTGTTATTGGCGAGCTTGGGAAATTGCTTTTTCAAATCTGAAAAGTATTGAAACAGGGAGCGGATTTGTTTCTCCTTATATTGACCCGGCTTTCAATGGTAATATTTTTATGTGGGATTGCAGTTTCATGACTATGTTTGGCAAATACGCAAAACAGGTATTTGATTTTCAGGGAACGCTGAATAATTTTTATGGGAAACAACATACGGATGGGTTTATTTGTCGGGAAATCAGAGAGATTGATGGAACGGATGTCTTTGCAAGTTACGACCCCTCCAGTACGGGTCCTAATATTATGCCTTGGGCCGAATGGGAATATTTCCAGAATTTTAACGATACTGCAAGGCTATCCAAAGTTCTTCCCGTTTTGCTAGGCTATTATCGCTGGTTCAGAGACAATCGGTCGTGGCCGGATAGATCGTATTATTCTACTGGCTGGGGATGTGGTATGGATAATCAGCCTCGGATTCCAGAAAGATTAAGTCCTGAATTCAGCCATGGGTTTATGTCATGGATTGATATTAACCTGCAACAGATACTTGCTGGTAAGTTATTGCTTAAAATGGACAGCGCTTTAAATGGGAGAAGAGAACTAAAAGACATTAAGGAGGATGTAATGTATTTGGAATCGTACGTTAATGGCAAAATGTGGAATGAGTATCAGCATTACTATTTCGATAGATACCGGGATGGAACCCTGAGTAATTTGAAAAGCATTGCTTCCTACTGGGCATTGCTTGCAGGTATTGTTCCTGAAAAAAGGATGCTGCCGTTTATAAGCCACCTAAAGGATACCTCTGAATTTTCAAGGCTGCATAGGGTGTCAACGCTGGCGGCAAATGATCGTCATTTTAATCCAGATGGAGGGTACTGGAATGGTTCTGTATGGGCACCGACCAACTACATGGTTTTAAGAGGTCTTACGAATTGTCATCAGGATTCATTGGCCTATGAAATAGCCATAAACCATCTGAATGCTCTTGTACAGGTTTATGATAGTACCAAGGATTTGAGGGAAAATTATGCCCCTGATAAAATTCAGGGTAACGGCAAACATAATTTTGTCGGATGGACAGGATTGACCCCAATCAATGTGCTGCTTGAATATGTTTTTGGTATTCGGGCGAATGTGCCTGAAAAGACGTTACTCATCGATGTTCGTTTACTGGACGAATATGGGGTAAGGCAATATCCATTTGGCAGGGAAGGGGTTTTGTCGATTTCTAATAAAAAGAGGCGATATAGAAATGAACGTCCTTCGATTCAGATTGACTCAAATATTCCCTTGAAAGTGATTGTCCAATGGCCTGGTGGACGCATCGTGCAAAATATTTTGAAGGGAAGGAATATACTATAAAGAGGAGATTTAATATCGGGAGGAATTTATTGTGATTTGTTTAATTGTTAAAGTGTAGATATACGATGAAAAAATTATTATTGATGCTTGCATTATCGGGCCTTGTAATTTTGTCAATGGCACAAAAAAAAATAACACCACCAGCCCCTTTTGGGGCTATACCCTCTGAAAATCAACTGGCGTGGCATAAGTTGGAAAAATATGCTTTTGTACATTTTACAACTAATACATTTACTGATAAAGAATGGGGGTATGGAGATGAAAGTGAAAAAATTTTCAATCCGACAAGTATTAATGTGGACCAATGGGTGTCAACTATTAAAGAGGCTGGACTGAAAGGATTAATATTTACCTGTAAGCATCACGACGGATTCTGTTTATGGCCGAGTAAGTTTACTGAACATTCGGTTAAAAATAGTCTTTATAAAAATGGGGAAGGAGATATAGTGAAAGAGGTCGCAGATGCTTGTAGAAAATACGGAATCAAATTTGGAATTTACCTTTCACCATGGGACAGGAACCGCACTGATTATGGGCAACCGTCGTATGTGGAATATTACCGGAACCAATTGAAAGAACTATTTACAAATTATGGCCCTGTTTTTGAAATGTGGTTTGATGGAGCGAATGGCGGTGATGGTTATTATGGAGGAAAACGTGACTCCAGAAAAATAGATGCTTCAAGATATTATGATTGGCCCAATACGATAGCAATGGTCAAAAATCTCGATCCCAAGGTTGTGTTTTTTAGCGATGCAGGACCGGATATTCGTTGGTGTGCAAACGAAAAAGGATACATCGGAGAAACAAATTGGTGTACTATTTCAACGGATACCCTCTATGCTGGGAAACCAGATATATTGACCTTGTTGAATGCCGGCACTGAAGATGGGAAAAAGTGGGTTCCGGCAGAAGTGGATGTTTCAATCCGTCCGGGTTGGTTTTATCATAAAAACGAAGACACAAAGGTTCGTACACCTGAAAATCTGTTGGATATTTACCTCTCGTCGGTGGGGCGTGGAGCCAATTTAATATTAAATATTCCACCGGATAGACGTGGATTAATCAATGAAAATGACCAGAAGGCCTTAAAGGGCTGGAAAAAACTGATGGATGAAACATTTAAAACGAACCTTGCTTTGCATGCCCGGGTGACGGCATCTAGCTACAGAGGACGTTCCAGACAGTTTACAGCGGGGAATGTTACCGATGGGAATCCGAATACTTATTGGACAACAGACGATAAACAGAAATCAGGAGATCTTGAAATCAACCTTGGAAAGAAAAAAAATGTAAAATATATACTTCTGCAGGAATATATCGAGCTTGGGCAAAGAATAAGATCTTTTAAAATAGAAGCTTACCAAAACGGACAATGGAAACAAATTGCAAACGCAACAACAATTGGATATAAAAGGATTGTGTCGGTGCCCAATATTCAAACATCGAAAATACGCATAGTAATCACAGATTCGAAAGCTTGCCCTGTAATTTCAACTATTGAGGTTTATTAAATGGATACTAAACTTTAATTTGACTCAACTAATAAATAAAGTATGCGACATATCTTTTATATCGGCTTGATGTTAACCTGTTTTCATATTTGCGGCACCTCCCAAATTTATTCAATACCGCAAAATGTCAAAAAGGTTGTTTTCTTAGGGAATAGCATTACCTATATGGGTTTATATGTTTCCTATATTGATGCTTACCTTACAGTTCGCTATCCGGGAAGAAAACTTGACATCATTAATGTTGCGCTGCCAAGCGAAACGGTTTCTGGATTGTCCGAGCCTAACCATGCTGATGGAAAATTCCCCCGTCCCGATTTACATGAACGGCTGGCTCGGGTTCTGACCAAAACAAAGCCGGACTTAGTGTTCGCGTGTTATGGTATGAATGATGGTATATTTTTACCCTATGACGAGGAACGCTTTCGAAAGTATAAAGAGGGTATTGTCTGGTTGCATGATCAGATTCTAAAATCCGGAGCTGCTATTATTCATGTTACTCCTCCAGTGTTTGATAATCGTAAAGGTGAGGCGTATTCAAACGTTCTCGATATTTATTCGGACTGGTTGCTGAGTTGTCGATATGTATTTGGCTGGAAAGTGATTGATATCCATTGGCCTATGAAGAAGTATCTTGAAGATAGAAGGTCATCGGATTCAACTTTTATTTATGCAAAAGATGGCGTACATCCTGATGAAACCGGCCACTTTATTATGGCACGGCAGATTCTTCAGTGTCTTGGTGAGTCAGAAGTTTCAAAAGCGAAAGATCTTAATTCTCTATTTTGTCCTTTTCTAAAAGGAAATGAAATTCTGACACTTGTGGAAAAACGCCAGGCAATTATGAAGGATGCTTGGCTTACATTTACCGAACATAAGAGGCCGGGGATGAACATAGGGCTGGCGATGCCTGAGGCTCGGTTGAAGGCTGAAGAAATAGATAAACAAATACGTGAAAAGATGGGATCCGAATAGGTATTGCTTAAACGTGGCTATTGATCTTAACCGATTTCTTCTTGACATAAATAATGATATTATAAACTAATAAAAATGCATTCAGTTGGAAATCATCTTTATCCTGAAATTGGGTTTGTATTTGTTCGTTTAATAATTGGTTAGCTGTAATTGAAAAAATCAGAGATCGAACTCATATGCCCCATGGAAATTCTCGAAAATATACTCCAGCAAAGGATATTTGATTAAAAGAACAATCAAGGTAGGATATAAGGTCTGACTTTTGATCAATTTACCAGCCAAATTATCGCTTTTTTATTAATTTCTGAATTGTAGATTTCTATGAATAAAAATTTTTGGATAACAAAAAGATGGGGCTTGTTAATAACCATTGTTGCCTTGGCATTAAATCTTGGGGCTCAATCACAGAATAAGATAGAACTAGAGAACAAAAAACAACGTTCGATCTTAATTGCTAATGAAAATCCCGCGGATATTCCATGGCATAAAAATGGCAGTATTGAGTCTGGAAAGTGGCATGGCTTTAGGGTTTATGAATTTAAACTCGGAGAATTTCATGTACAAGTCACAGAGCCAACTGCACCAGAGAGAGGGAGACCTTGGGTTTTGAACGTAGGTGGAATAGGAGATGGTTGCTATCACTGGCAAATTAACGAAAAATTATTACGAAAGGGCATCCATGTTGTGACAATTGATTCGTACGATTTGTGTGGGGCAGACTGTGGCCTTGATTTAATGGATAGTCTCTATGAGATTGTTCGTCATCGTTGGCGACTTCCTCAAAAATGTGGTTTATTCGGCGTATCCAGGGCAGGTCTTTCGGTCTATCGTTGGACCATTCGTCATCCTGATCGTGTAGCTTGTATCTATTGTGAAGGCCCTGTTCTGGATTTCAAAACATGGCCTAAATCTTGGTCTCCATCTGCTTCAAACTGGTCAGCACTAAAAAAATATTATGGTTTTACGAATGACTCTGTTGCAGTGGCATTTAAAGGAAATCCTATTGATAATCTGAGAACGGTTGCTAAAGCGAAAATACCCATTAGGCATGTGATTAGTCTTACAGATGAACATGATACCAAAATTGTTCCAAATGAGAAAAATACATTGGAAGCAAAACGTCGCATTCAGCATATGGGGCATGATCTTCAGGTTGTGGTAGCGCCGCAAGGGGCCAGGGTTCCATATACCTTTGACGATGAATCCGTCGAGTTTATACTGCACAATTCTATTCCGCTAAAATATTGTAGATGTTTTTCCAATGTTAAATGCTCAAATCATAATGTACGTCATACTCAATAAAATATTTTTTAAATATTTGTGAGATAGAACCCAAACCTTTCAGAGATAAATCCCAAAATCATTTTATCCGTTAAATAACTAATCATTCAATAATGAAAGCACCAGCAATTTTTCTTTTATTTTTTTTGAGTACTTCTCTCTCATTTATGGGATTTAGCAAGACGTTAACCGTTCAATCACCCGACAAAACCATAATTATCAGTGTAAACGTCGATAAAACTATCACCTGGTCGGTCGATTGCAACAAGCAGTCCATTATCACGCCATCCTTCCTTTCGCTAACCCTTCAGGGAGAACCGGTTTTAGGCATCAACCCTTCACTAAAGGCTGGTAAAATAGCGTCTGTGAATGCAACCATTAACGCATCAATATATAAGAAAAGCTCTGTTCAAGATAACTATAACGAACTGAGCATTGCCTTCAAAGGTGACTATTCTCTGCTATTCAGAGTCTACAATGATGGAGTGGCTTATCGTTGGGTTTTGAACCGAAAAGGAGAAGTTGTCATCACAAAGGAAGAGGCTCAGTTCAATTTTGATAGCGACTATCCTGCCTACATTCCTTATGCCAATTCGGCTTCCAATAATGTTTACCAGTGCTCGTTTGAGAATACATACAAGCATTTCAATATTAGTAAAATGGAAGATAAGCCTACTTACACTCCTATTTTGATCGAACTGAAAAACAAGATGAAATGTGCCATCATGGAGGCCGACCTCGAAGATTATCCAGGTATGTTCTTACGTTTGAACAAGGATTCTAAACAAGGTTTTGTAGGCGATTTTGCCCCCTTTCCCCTCGAAGAAAAACAGGGAGGATATAACAACATCCAGTCGCTGGTAACAAAAGGAGCCGATTTTATTGCCAATACAAATGGCAATCGCTATCTTCCCTGGCGAGTCCTCGTCATATCCAAGCAAGACAGAGACTTGCTCAATAGCGACATGGTCTACAAACTGGCAACTCCAAGTCGAGTACAAAATACTGATTGGATCAAACCGGGACAACTAGCCTGGGACTGGTGGAATAACTGGAACATCGAAGGCGTTGATTCTAAAGCTGGCGTCAACACTGAAACCTATAAACACTACATCGACTTTGCATCAAAATATGGAATTCCTTATGTTTTGCTCGACGAAGGATGGGCAGCGAAAGGACAACTGATTAAAACAATTCCTGAGATTGACATGCAAGCCATTCTCAACCACGCAAAGGCAAAGAATGTAGAGATTATCCTCTGGTGTGGGTGGGTTCCATTAAACCAAAACATGGAAGAGGTGTTCGATCATTATGCTCAAATGGGAGTCAAAGGATTCAAAATCGATTTTATGGAGCGCGACGATCAGAAGATGGTTAATTTCTACTATAAAATCGCCAAGATGGCAGCCGAACACCATATGCTGATCGATTTTCATGGAGCCTATAAACCCACGGGACTGCAACGCACTTATCCCAATGTCATTAATTTTGAAGGCGTTTACGGCATGGAACAACTCAAGTGGGCGAACCCCGATATGCCTCAGAATGACGTGCTGATCTCGTATATCCGCATGCTGGCCGGTCCGCTCGACTACACTCCGGGCGCCATGCACAACGCTTCCAAAGAGAATTTCCGTTCCATCTTCGGACAACCTATGAGCCAGGGAACCCGTTGCCATCAGCTTGGATTGTACGTGGTTTTCGAAGCTCCGCTCTGTATGTTGGCCGATAGCCCGAGCAACTACGAAAAAGAGCCGGAATGCACCCGTTTTATTTCTCATATCCCCACCACATTCGACCATACTATTGCTCTCGACGGCGAGGTGGGCAACTACTCTGTTATTGCACGCAAAAATGGAAATAACTGGTACCTCGGAGCCATTAATAACTGGGACAAACGCGACATCACCATCGATCTCTCCTTTCTCGAAACAGGGAAATGGAAAGCAGAGATTTTTCGTGACGGAATCAATGCAAATAATAATGGCAATGATTACAAACGCGAAGTCATAGATGTTACCAACCAGTCAAAACTACAGGTCCATCTGGCCGAAGGCGGAGGCTGGGCAGCTATTGTTGAAGCCGAATAAAATAAGGTTAACCTGAATGTGATCAGAATGGTGAGATACCGATCTGATAGCTGCATAATATTTTTCGGAGAGGCAAAAAGAAATTGGACTATAAAAGATCTAATTATGGAATTTGTATGTTGACTTCATAATCTAGAGTGTTCAATGCTTTTGTTTACTATATTAATTGGATAATATCTACTAATCAAAGAACAAACTATGAAAAAGATGTATGTGTTATTGTCAGTGATATTTTTGCTGAGTCCTATTTGGGGACAAAAGAAGAATCTTCTCACAGACGAAAAAATTGAGAAACGAATTAGTGCTTTAATGCAAACAATGACACTAGAAGAAAAAATTGGACAGTTAAATCAAATTCCGGCTGATAATGGTGCTACTGGGCCTACTGGACCAAAAATTCTTTCTGGAGGTAATAAGAAAATGCTTAGCAGTGGCTTGTGTGGTTCAATGCTGAATCTATTTGGAGCACAGCCAACCAGAGAGGCTCAAGAAATTGCCGTAAATGGTTCTCGGTTGCATATTCCATTGCTGTTTGGTTACGATGTCATTCATGGATATAAAACTATTTTTCCTATTCCATTAGCAGAAGCTGCCAGTTGGGATGTTGATTTGATAGAAAAGAATGCTAGGATTGCGGCAAAAGAAGCTTCTTCTGCGGGTATTCACTGGACATTTGCTCCTATGGTTGATGTAGCTAGAGATGCTAGATGGGGACGTGTTATGGAGGGCGCAGGAGAAGATCCGTATTTAGGATCGCTCATAGCTCAGGCAAGAGTAAAAGGATTTCAAGAAAATCTATCAAATGCTTCAGATATTTTAGCTTGTGCAAAACACTATGTTGCATATGGAGCTGCAATTGGGGGTAGAGATTATAATGGAGTCGATATTTCAGAACGAACTCTATATGAAGTTTATCTGCCTCCATTTAAAGCTGCTGCAGATGCTGGAGTTGCTACCTTTATGAGCGCATTTAATGAATTAAATGGGATTCCCGCTTCGGCAAACGCATTCACAATTCGTCAAATTTTGAAGAAGAACTGGAAATTTCAGGGATTTGTTGTTTCCGACTGGAATTCAATCGGGGATCTTATTCCACATGGAATAGCAGAAAATAGAGCAGCTGCTGCCAATGCTGGTATAACTGCCGGAGTAGATATGGATATGTGTTCATTCATATATATTGAGGAATTAGCCAAACAAGTGAGGAGTGGTATTGTGAAGGAGTATTTGATAGATGATGCCTGTAGACGTATTTTGCGTATGAAATTCAAATTGGGGTTGTTTGAAGATCCATATAAATACTGTAGTATGCAGAGAGAAAATGCAGATATATTCACACCTGAGAATAGGGCGGCTGCTTTAGATGCAGCTCATAAATCAATTGTTCTTCTGAAAAATGAAAAACAGACATTACCCATAACAAATGACAAAAAAACGATTGCAGTAATTGGCCCTCTTGCCGATGATAAGGAAGATATGATTGGAAATTGGTCTGCTATTGGAGAACCCCAATCTGCTGTATCTTTATTAGAGGGATTACGAAATAAAATTTCAGATAAAAGCACACTGATTTATGCTAAAGGTTGTAATATTAATGACCAAGATAGTTCATTATTTAAAAATGCAGTACAAGTCGCTTCCAGAGCAGATTTTGTTATCCTAGCATTAGGCGAATCAAAAGGTATGACAGGAGAAAACTGTAGTAGAGCAGATATCGGTTTGCCTGGAATGCAACTGGAATTGGCTAAGGTGATTGTTAAAACGGGAAAGCCTGTAATAGTTGTTTTCATGAATGGGCGTCCTTTAGCTATTCCATGGTTTGCAAGTAATGTTCCTGCAATTGTCGAGGGTTGGTTGTTGGGGACAGAAGCGGGTAATGCACTAGCTGATGTTTTATTTGGCTCCGTCAATCCTAGTGGAAAATTGCCAGTTTCATTTCCATATGCAATTGGGCAAGTACCTATATATTATAATTTTAAAAGTACAGGAAGGCCTTTCTCTCCAAATCAAGCTTGGACGACTAGCTATCTTGACGTTCCTAACGAAGCCTTATATCCTTTTGGATTCGGGTTGAGCTATACAAAGTTCTGCTATGGAGATATACAGCTCTCGTCCAAAACTTTAGGCATGCATGGAGAAATAAAAGCAAGTATTGAGGTCAAAAATGAAGGAAATTTTGATGGGGATGAAGTGGTACAATTATATATACGAGATGTTGTTGCTCGTATATCTAGACCTGTCAAGGAATTAAAACATTTCAAAAAATACATCTTAAAAAAGGAGAATCAAAGATTGTGGACTTTACAATTACTCCTGAAGATTTAAAATATTATGATGATAAGATGCATTATGTGGTTGAATCTGGTGAATTTACTGTTTTTATAGGCCCGGATTCAAAGAATGTGAAGAAATCTACATTTTGGCTGCGAAATGCGATAAAATAAGTTTTTGAGTAACTTCTCGTCTCTATTAAATCAGGCAAAGGATTCATTGTTGGCCTTTGTTGGATTTGTTAAGTTAGCTTTATTGCGTCACAATTCTTCTTTATTTAGGAGCGTACGATAAGTAAAATGATCTCTATGAAATATCATTTATGCTGATATATCGATAATTATATGTTTTTTATTTATGAAAGCAACACTATTAACACTTACCTTGTTTTTGATTACTTTTCTTGTTAGTGCAGAAAACTATCCTTACCGGAGCGATGTACTTTGGGTAACTGTTCCCAATCATGCCGATTGGTTGTATAAAACAGGAGAAAAGGCTACAGTTGAACTCGAATTTTACAAATATGGAATCCCTTGTGATGGAATAGACGTGAACTATGAATCTGGGGCAGATTTGATGCCTGCTGATACAAGAGGTACTGTGCACTTGAAAAACGGAAGAGCTGTTGTCTCAATTGGAACCATGCAGAAACCTGGATTTAGAGATTGTCGTTTTTCTGTAGTGGTTGATGGTAAAACCTATTGTCATCATGTAAAAGTGGGTTTTTCGCCTGAGCAGCTTCGCCCGTTTACTCAAATGCCTCCTGATTTTCATGAATTTTGGAATAAGGCAAGAGTTGATGCAGCCAAATTCCCTTTGACGTATACTCGTAAGTATATGGAAAAATATTCGACAGATAAAGTTGATTGCTTTCAAATACGACTACAACTCAATGCCGGGGGACAATGTGTTTATGGCTATCTATCCATTCCAAAGGAGAAGGGTACGTATCCTGTTGTTTTTTCTCCTCCCGGTGCTGGTGTCAGAGAAAGAAGACCTTCGCATAGATTCTACGCAGAAGAAGGCTGTATACGATTCGAGATTGAAATACATGGACTTAATCCAGAGATGGAAACCGATGCATTTCAGGAAGTGAGCCGTGCATTTGATAGTTATGATAAAGGTTATCTGACCAACGGTTTAGATAATCGAGATAATTATTATATGAAACGTGTTTATCTGGCTTGTGTGCGATGTGTCGATTTTTTGGCATCATTGCCGGAATGGGATGGAAAGAATCTGATTGCCCAAGGAGGAAGTCAAGGTGGTGCTTTAGCCTTGATAACGGCAGGATTAGATAAACGCATCACAGCTTGTGTTGTTAACCATCCGGCATTGAGCGATATGGCTGGTTTCAAAAATGACAGAGCTGATGGCTATCCCCATTTTTCTAAAATGAAAGGCATGGATACACCAGAAAAAATAAAAACGATGTCCTATTATGATGTGGTAAATTTTGCAAAGTTGATTACTGTTCCAACTTTTATTACTTGGGGATTCAATGACGATGTGTGCTCTCCAACAACCAGCTATATTGTTTTTAATGTATTGAATTGTGTGAAAGAGTCATTGATAACCCCGGTCAATGAACACTGGACATCTGACGATACCGAGTATGGTTCATCTGCTATGGATTAAGAAACATTTGAAATAATTTTTAATTTAGGAGAGAAGAAACAAATAAAGAATATGCATCAGAAAAAAGAGATGCGTGAAGGAAAAATCGGTTCAGTGTTGAACCTAGCGGGTATGAATGGGATAAGAAAGATTCAAAAGGTTGCTGTTGAAGAGATCTGGTTGCACATCCCATTAATCTTCGGACAAGCTGCTTCACCCAACGAATGGAAATAATTTTTCCTATTCCGTTGGGTGAAGCAATGAGTTGGAACCTTACTTTAATCGAATGTTCAGCTTGGATTACAGCCGTTGAAGCATCGACGTTGGGTGCAAATTGGACTTTTTTTTACATGGTGGACATTGCCCGTGATGCCCATGGGGTCGCATTGCTGAAGGAGCAGGTGAAGATCCCTATTTGGACTTGTTGATAGCAAAAATCTGTTGTTCATGATTTCATCTTTACATTCTTTACGAGTTAAAATAATCACAGGCTATATCATGCTTGTTGTTTTATTTCTGGTATTGCTTGTTTTTGTGTATATAGAGAATCGTCGGATGTTCGTAATAGATGAACATTCGGAAATGTTATTTGAACAGCGGAAACAAGCAGAAAATATTTCAATACAGATACTGGATATTTCTTTATTGAGCGAGCAGGTAGCTGTCTGGAATAAAGAAAATATTGCTATTTTTCAACAAAAGCAGGATCAGGTTATCGACTCATTGAATGAATTACAAAAACGATTGCAGGATGAAAACCAGAGTCAACGCATCGCATCTATTATTTCTGCACTTTCAGCGAAAAAAAAATTGACACTTGCAATGACAAAAGATGTGAAAGCTCTACAGTCAACAAATGCAATTATTACCAAACGCATTCCCTCTATAATTCAACAGACACAACAAGAGAAGCAAAATCTAGCAAAACAGATTGAAGATAATTATAAAACCAAGGACAAAAAGAAAGGTGGCTTTCTCGGTTTGTTTCACAGCAAAAAGAAGATTAACGATCAAGTAGAAAAGAATAATGATACTATTCTCAGGAAAAATCAAATCCATTCGGGCATTTTACTTCATTCCCTTGTGAGAGAAATCCAACACACTCATAAAAAGAGGAGTTCTCAACTCTATTCTCGTGTGGACAGTTTGAATCGTCAGAATACTTACCTGAATAATGAGATTAGCAGATTAATCACGGCATTTAATGTAGACGAGCAGAATCAGAGACGGCAGAAAGCACAAACTTATCTCCTGGGACAAGAAAGGTCTTTGCAGATCGTTTCTGGTTTAGGACTTTGTGCGATGTTACTTGCTATTGTATTTTATATAATATTGCATCGCGATTTGAAAAATAGGTATCGCTATCGGCAGCAATTGGAGGAATTGAATCTAAGAAATGAAGACTTATTGCGTTCGCGTAAGAATATGATGTTATCGGTCAGTCATGATCTTCGTGCACCTCTCTCTTCCATACGCGGCTGTGCTGAATTGATGGTTGATGAACGTTACAAGGAAAAGCGAAATCATTTTTGTAATACGATCTTACAATCATCAGATAGGATGATAGGCATGTTGAACGCATTACTTAGTTTCTATCGATTGGATACGGGAAAGGAGCAACAGGATGTTATGCCGTTTCGGCTTAAGAGTTTAGAAGAAATGTTGGAATCGGAGTTTCGACCATTGGCTCAAAAAAAGGGGTTGAGATTCATTGTTACATACGAAGGTGAAGATGTTGTTGTTTCAGGAGACCGAAAACGCCTTATGCAAATAGGAAGTAATTTACTTTCCAACGCTTTTAAATTTACAAAGGAAGGAGAGATTGTTCTGAAACTTTCTTATAAAGAAGAAACTTTAGGAATTGAGATTTCTGATACAGGAGTCGGAATGTCTAAACAACAGATAGACCGAATTTTTTTGCCATTTGAACGACTGGAAAATGCGGAGACTCATGAAGGATTCGGATTGGGTCTGTCTATTACATTGGGACTTATCGGGCTATTGAATGGGAAAATTGAAGTAAACAGTGAACCTTCTAAAGGAAGCACTTTTGTGGTTACATTGCCACTTACCTTGACAAATGAACAATCACTGAAACGAGTGCCCAGCCAGTCTATAAATATTCCACAGGGAATAAGAGTGCTTGTTATTGACGATGATGCTGTCTTGTTAAAGATGACTCATGATATGCTGTCCCGTTCTCAAATAAGCTGTGATACTTGTCAGAATGTACAAGAGTTAACAGTGCTAATGAGAAAATACCGATATGATCTGCTCATTACGGATATCCGGATGCCGGAAATAAATGGCTATGAATTGTTGGAACTATTGAGAGCTTCTGACATTGGGGATTCAAGAACTATTCCTGTTATTGCATTGACAGCACGTGCCGAGTACCAAGAAGAAAAATTTATAGAATCAGGATTTACTACGTGCCTGTATAAACCATTTTCGATTAATGAATTATTGTCAGCTGTGCAACGTTCCATCAAATCACTACCGGAAGAACCAGCGTTACAAGCCAATTTCTCAAAATTGCTTTCTGGTGAAAATAATGGGCGCGAGATGCTGGAATTATTAATTCATGAAACGGAGAAGCATATGGAAAAACTCAAGGGATGTTTGGAAAATAATGATCGTGAATCAATAATTTTAATGGTACATCATTTACTCCCTTTATGGGAGATTGTAAGAATGGACTTGCCATTGAATCATTTGAAAGATGCACTTGCAGAAGAAGCTGGCATCACGGACAATGTGAAAAGTGCTCTTGACAAAGTCGTTGAGACCGGAAATGTGATGATTGCTCAAGCCGCAGAACAGATCAAAAAAGAGGAAAATGAGTAAGATTCTGATAATAGAAGATAATGCAGTTCTTTGCCGGATGTTGCATAATTGGTTGGATAAAAAAGGATTACAGACAGTGATGGCTGGATCTGTGGTTCAGGCTCTCAAATTGATCAATTCAGCCGGTGTCGATATAATTATTTCAGATGTTCGATTACCTGATGGAGATGGCGTTGAAAATATACTGAAATGGATGAATAAGGAACAAATTCATATACCGTTTATTGTGATGACGGAGTATGCCGGAATATCATCTGCCGTACAGGCGATGAAACTTGGAGCCGAAGATTATTTGCCCAAACCAGTTAATCCGGAGAAATTGTACGCATTGATAGAACATCTTTTACAAAGAAGAAAAAGAGCAAAGCAACCACAAATTCTTCGACGGGAGAGCAATGCAATTCGAGAAATGGAACACAGAGCACAGTTGGTAGCCGTTACTGATATGTCTGTTTTGATATGTGGTGACAATGGTACAGGTAAAGAGCATGTTGCGCGTAATATTCATAATGCAAGTCTAAGATCAGATAAACCTTTTATTACAGTAGATTGTGGAGCCATTCCAAAAGAATTGGCAGCCTCAGAATTTTTCGGACACCTAAAAGGTACATTTACCGGTGCAACGGATAATAAGATGGGATTGTTACAGGCAGCTTCTGGAGGTACTTTGTTTCTGGATGAAGTGGGTAATCTTCCGTATGAGATACAAGTATTATTGCTGAGAGCATTGCAAGAACATAGTTGCCGTCCTGTAGGCGGAAAACAGGAGGTAGAAGTTGATATTAGAATTGTGGCCGCTACTAATGAACCTATTGAGACGGCAATTAAAGAGGGACGGTTTCGGGAAGATTTATATCATCGCCTTCGCGAATTTATTATCAATGTACCGTCACTTACTGAATGTAGGGAAGATATTTTACCTTTGGCGGAGTTCTTTCGGAAACAAAGCTGCAATGAGTTTGGTAAAAAGGTAGATCGTTTTAATGCGGAAGCACAAAAGATGTTGCAATCCTACAATTGGCCGGGCAATGTACGGGAATTACGCCATTGTGTTCGGGGAGCAGTGCTCATGGCAGAAAGTGATACGATTAGTATTGATATTTTAGAAATTGATCGGAATGCAGCGGCAGACAGCCGTAATCTAAAAATGGAGAATGAGGAGAAAGAAAATATTATAAAGGCTCTGGAGGTGGCCAGGTACAACAAAGCACTTACTGCTTCGCTGTTAAATATCAGTCGTCCGACACTTTATGAAAAAATGAAAAAATATGGAATTGGGTAAAATCTTTTGTGTATTTGTAAGAAGTCTGATAAATTACGTATCTTTGAACATTCAAAAACGATATTAAACGGTAGATAGAACTATCCGTTAAAATATATCATACATAAGTTCGCAAGAAGTTTCAAACAAGAATCTGGTAAATTTAAGTAACAGGAGCCGATTGCGTGATGCTTATGCTATGCTTTGTCATAGCGTGGGCTTGCGTTATCCTGTTTGGGCTTACCAGAGCCTTTGTTTGAGTAGCGTGAGTTCCACGCTTTTTTTTTACTTTTTGCAACAATAACGACAGGAAAATGAAAATACAAGTTGTTGCAGTTGTATATTCGGATGGCAGTTTATGGATAGAAGATCCGTTCGATATCAATATAGAATCCGGTAAATACGGGATTGGGAACTTAAAGAAACGAGCTGATCTTCTTTTGAACAAAGATAGTTCCTTGATTGCATTACTGGAAGAAAAACGGAAAGCGTCATCAGTAAACTATTTGATCAAGACGACTTCTTTAACTTTTGATTTTGTAAAAGGGTTATTCTTATATAATTTGATAGATGAGCTGATTATCTACCAAGTTCTTTCCGTGAAAAATATGGACTCTTGTTTATCTGTGCTTACAGACTCGTCGGAATGGGAATTAGTCAAACAACAATCAATAAATCAAACCCTCTCTCGCCTTACTTATAAAAGAAATAAATAGCCAGATTGGATACCTAATATGAAAAGCGTAAAACGACATTACAAAATGTTAAGTCGTTTTACTCTTTTGCTTTGTTGGTAAATTCGCAAGGAGAATAAATCGTAATTGTATATGCTTGTATAAAAGTGATATGCGTATGGCTTGCTAAATTATCTCACTTTTTGGACTATCTTTTGTCATACTTTATGTATTCATGAAAATAAAATGTGATACCTAAAAAGTAGCAAATATGGATTATTTGGTGTTGACAAATACAGCATTTTTCAAACAAGTAAGCAAAGAAACAGATTACAATGAAATTACGGTTGCCTATAGTGATTTTACAAAAAAAGTATTCAATTTATATACAGGAAATTGCAATATGCAAGAACTGTTTTTTGTGCTGACATATACAGAAGTCGAACTACAAAGTTTAAGCGAGCATAGTAGGTTGGATTCTTCTAAAAACACCGAGTTATCCCAAAATCTTGCCTACCTACGTAAAGCTATTCGTTTTATCCATCATATTGTGAGAAATTTACAGACACAGTCTATCCCTTTGTTTTCACTCAATTCCGATATCCAACAATCACCTAATTCAAAATTCAGATGGACTGGCAGTGTTGTTGAAATAGTGGAACTTATTTACGGGTTGATTGAAATGCGGAGCATCAACAACGGAGAGACTCCAATTACTGAATTGGCAAGTTTTGTAAGCGAACAATTTGGCATAGACATCAAAGATTGTTACAGTACCTATGTTGATATAAAACGGAGGAAAAATGACAGCCGCACCTATTATCTCGATAAGATGCGGGAACGACTAAATCGAAGGATGGAACTGGATGATGAAAATAAATGAATGAACAAAATCCGTAGCTATCAATTGGCTCCGGATTTTGTTTCTTATTTCTTTTGTAATAAGTACTGTAAATCAGGATTGTTTCTAATTCTCTCCAGTTCATCTGTTACGATTTGTTTTACTTCCTGTTTAATCCGGTGGTAGTTTTCTTGTATCTGTTCCGACATAAAATCATTTCCCTCTTTATCTGTAAAATCAGTGATGATAGGAATCTTTCGATACTGACTCTCTTCCTGTTGTACTTGCTCTGAATCGACTACGATTTCACAATGAAATATTTTTTGATCTATACGTTCGGAGAAATTATCGGCGACAGCACCCACAAACATACCTTGAGTCAATCCGGAAATCTTACTGGGTGGAATCAGACTATCCAACTGGGTGTTGATGGATGTTGAAGTATCATTACGGTTAATCGTAATGCTTTGCCGTTTCTGAAGCACTTTCCCAAAACGTTCCGAAAGTGTTTTGGCCGTATCGCCAACTACTTGCCCGCTGAAAACATTACCCACGGTATTCATCACAACCGCTGCTTCTTTATCCCCATAATCGCGTTTAAGCTGGCTAAAATCCTGAAAGCCCAGGCAGACAGCTACTTTATTGGTTCGGGCAGTGGCAATCAGATTATCCAACCCTTTGAAATAAATAGTCGGTAGTTCATCGATAATCACCGAACTTTTGAGCTTCCCTTTTTTGTTGATCAGCTTCACGATACGGCTGTTATACAGCCCTAATGCAGCGCCATAGATATTTTGCCGGTCGGGATTGTTGCCGACGCAAAGGATTTTAGGTTCTTCCGGATTATTGATGTCCAGGGTAAATTCACTGTCGGACATTACCCAGTAAAGTTGAGGTGAAATCATACGGGATAATGGAATTTTGGCACTGGCTATTTGCCCCTGAAGTTGTTCTGCTGCTCCCCCGAGCCATGCATCCATAAAAGGAGATAAATAGTTCTCCAGTTCGGGATAAGAAGTAAGAATAGGAAATATATCTTCATACCGTCGATTCAAAAATTCAATGGCATGAGGGAATGTACAGTATTTCCCTCCCTGATAAATTTTCAGATACCAGATGATAGCCGCAAAGAGAATGATCGGACTTTCCACAAAGAAATCTCCCTGTTTTTGTACCCAGGTTTTATTTAGGTTCAACATGATGGTGTATGCACTTTCATAGGCATCCGTTATGTCCTCCATGAAATCAGGATGAATCGGATTGCACCGATGTGATCGCCGGGGATCATCGAAGTTGATCACGTAAAACTTCGGTTTTACGGTATATCCTTCCAGATGATTAATCAAATGATTGTAGGCAATCATCGAGAGATCGGGAAATTTGAAGTCATACACATACATGCTATATCCTTTTTCAATCTGTTGTTTGATAAAATTGTTTACCACGGCATAAGACTTTCCGCTACCGGGAGTGCCTAAAACAGCGGTAGCCCGAAACGGATTGACCACATTGATCCAGCCGTTATTCCATTTTTTCTTGTAATAAAAGCGGGTAGGAAGGTTAATGGAATATTCGTTGGCAAGGAATCGTGTTTCCTGCATAAAAGATTCATTCTCGTTGTTGAAGACATCCTCCATCAGGTTGTACTTCAAAAGGCGGCTCATCCATAAGCCACCCATCAGAAGACAGGTATAACCGCCTGCCATTAGGCTGATGTAGATTGCGGTTTTGATTTCCAAGGGTAAAGTCAACTCGAGTATCCATCCATTGGGAAAGAATAGAATAAAACCGGCACTAACCATCAACCAGATTCTTGTCCATGTGATTTTCTCTCTTTTTACACCTTTTGTCCCGAGGCAAGAGAGTGCCAATAATACCAGGGCAAACAATTTTGTCAGGAAAGGAGAAGAGAATAAACCGGCAGTCCGATTGAAATTGATCAGTATTTTATCGACTATTCCGATAGGAATGTTCCAATAGTGTATTGCTTCGTAGCAGTACCAGTAAATATTGATACAGACCATCACTATACTGACGGCACGCAGAAAATCCATGATTTTTGCCAGTGCCCTTAAATCATCTTCTTGTTGCATTTCTCAATAACTTTAATGTTTAAGAAGCTAAATTATAGGATATATACGAGGTTTTGAGCGGTTTGTGTTAGATGGTTGATTGTGGCTTCGGTTTGGATATGTGTGGCGTTGGTGTTGAAAATTAAACATTTAAACTGACGGCTAATCTCTTGTCATGTTGTATCTTTGTGGAAATTTTGATTTTAAGATATGGTTACAATGAGCTTTCTAAAGCCAGCAAATTGGCAGGACTTTCAAATTTTTGTCAAAGACTTGTTGAATGAGAAGTATGAGGGAGGATTTGACGTGTATGGTCGTAATGGCCAAGCACAAGATGGGATTGATATATTAGGTCGTTTTCATAACGATACCATTGGCATACAGTGCAAACGCCTTGATATTGACTTAACACTAAAACTGATAACAGATGAAATTGCCAAAACAGATAAATCAGATTTGAAACTGACAAAATATATTTTTGCAACGACATGCCCTCGTGATAAAAATATACAGAGAGAAATAGTTGAACTAAATACAGAGAGAAGGAACCGCTCCTTATTTGAAATCGAATTATGGTTTTGGGAAACCATTGAAGATGAAATAAACAGCAACATCAATATACAGACAAAATATTATGAGAATATCTTTTCAAAAATAGATCCGAAATATAAAGAATCTCATATCTTAGAAGCCATCCGAACAGGTTTCCATCGACCGGCATTTTTGACCCCATTTCAATTAGAGAATAGCAATAATGACTTTTTTCAAGCAATTCGAGATACGCAAGAATTTCTAAATACTGGCAAGTTGAAAAACCGAAACGGAGAATATATTGCAGGATCATTACCCTACAAATGGCTAACAAATCCAGATGATATTCAAGACATGGATAGTGTGGCAGAATTGCTCCAACAGATTAGGGACTATATAACAAAAGGAATAAAAGCAGGCAGAATAAAAGCATGTGAGGGAAAAGGGGATTGCTTCTGCTTTAAAGATGGAGGAAAATCCGATATGAAACTCGATGAATTAAGACGGAATTTATTGCTTCATTTAAACTGTGTTTTCACACGTAATAGTATGAGAGAAATTTCCATTCGCTTTTAGATATATTAACTTTTAAGATCAATATAATTATGGCATTTACGAGAGCTCTTTTCTATCCGACAATAGATATTGAAAATGAAAACTGGCTGAAAACGGCTATTTTATTTTGGGATGAAATAAGTACAATTGTCCCTGCCTCTATTGATAATCCGTATCAAGAGCGTGCAACTCAATATTTGCATGATATAGGCATATTAACTCCTATTGAGGTAAATCCTGAACAAGAATTTATAGAGGAATTGGCCGAAGATACGGTGAACTACCTTAATACAAACGAGGGCTTTCAATTGCTTACACAAGGAGAGAATGGATATGCTATTCACAGGGATAAATTACCAAGAGACATAAGCCGTTTGTTTGATATTCATCCGGAAAAACTGCCTTATGAAATTCAACACCAACTTCGCCACAGAATGACACGTGACGGCTGGTTACGTGTAGATGGTAGTTTTGCGAAATTTTACATGACGCTTCTTGCAAATAAAATATGTGAGCATCGAGCAATAGCCCCATTGACAGATAACTCTTTGACATCTAATTTTTCTGATTTGGTTAGACTTGACAACCAAATTGCAATAAATGGACGAAATAGGGATTATGATTATCGTCCACACCGTAGAGATCGCTACATTAATTTATCACAAGGGCTTTTGATAAATATGGCAATAGAAGGGATAAGTATCGCTGAACCGACTTCGCTGGAGGATGTCGTAAATTTCAAAAGGAGACATCAAGATGAGTTGGGATTATTCAGGAAGAATGTTGCGAACCTTACTAAAGATATTCCTGCGGATGCTTCGTTTGGACAAATTAAGCAAATGGTGGAAGATGTGTATGTAAACGAATTTTTACCTGGATACAATGGATTAAAAGATGCGTTAAATGGCTCTGGAATAAAATGGGCAGCTGATAATCTGATGAAGGTGTCTTTTTTCTCAACAAGTGCCACAGCGATACCTACATATTTGCTTGGAGTATCTGTACCATATGCCCTTTTAGCGGGTGCAGGAATTTCAATAATTTCATCATTGATTTCTTATAATGTGGATAAGAGAGCTGCGCTAAGAAATAGTCCATACTCTTATCTGTTGGCGGTTAATAATGGTATATAAGTTTAGAAAATGGGAACAACTCATTCGCTCGACAATCTAAAACACTATCATAACGAAGCTATTCAATTCTTCGGGGCTGAATTAATGTTATTGAAGGAAGCGATACCAAAAATCACAGACGACCGAATTTCAAAACTGCTACACTCCTGATAAGTGGAGGACAAACGGGTGAGGCATTTCTTCAATTGGCAAGCCAAGTGGAGTATTTCACGAATGAATCTGTTATGCTTGCACGTTCATTCATGGAAACAGTTACGAACTTTTGTTATGCCAGTATTTGCGATGAAAAAGAGTACCGTGCTTTTATCCTTCATCCGATTTACAAATACTATCATAATGTCGGACACCACATAGCGGATGAAGTTAATGATTACAACAACTACCATGAACATGTAGATGCATTGATAAAAAAGCAAGAAAAATTAAAAAAAAGTTCTGTTGTACAAGAAGCATTAGCAATGTTTTCTGAAACAAAACCCAATCTAACATGGACTAAAAAAAGTATGAATGAGAGGATAAGGGCATTGGAAAAGTGGGGAAAATTCATGGATCCATTTTTTAGCATTAACAAGTTATTATATTATTCAGATGCCTCCGAAGCACTTCATGGATCTTTATATGGTTGTACTTATGATGTAGGAATATTCGACCCCGATTTCGACCATACAAATAAAGAAGAATTATTAAAAAGATTATACAAAGGTAATGCTTGCATGATATTATATCTCGGGAATATTATACATGAATCCCTGACACTTATTAAATATTCAAATGATATTCAGGAAATTTGGAAATATTCCTATGAAAATCGCAAGTATGCATTAAATCTTTTGACTCATATTCAAGAGATAAATCCAACAAAAATATTAGACGAATATTTTGAAACGAAAAAATCATCAAAGATATAATTCCACAATCTACATCTGTCTGCCATACCGCCGTTTCTTCTTTTTTCTGAGGCGTGGCAACGGCTGATCGTCTTTCGGATTGATCTCTGGTTCGGGAGAAAGGATTGAAAAAATGCCGCCCAAACCATTGTCGGGATTGTGGTCGTTTTCTTGGTGAGTACTCGCTTTGTAAACATCCGAAAGATGGGTCGTTTGTATCGGCTGTTGTGTCTGCCCTTGCTTACCATTGTGCAAATCATTAAATACATTGGCTGAAAACTCTTTTCCTAATCGTGAGCCATTGAGTACACAAGCTGTAGTGTGATCGATAAACGTAGCCCCATAAATGCGTCCGGTATCCGTTTCCCGAAACACCGTATCGATGCCTTTTGCTTTCAGTCCTTCTACAAATTCTTTGCGATTGGAAGTTTGCTGTAAGACAGTGGCTATTATATCCCGTGTTTGTATTGTCCGTTTTTTCTCTTGGATATGTTCTTTTGAGAAAACAAACTGTTTTTCCAATGACTCATAACCGGTAGCTTTCCCCAGTACGGATGATTTGAACGGATTTCCAATTTTGTTACCCTTGTCATCCATAGCAGAATAAACTAATCCGTGATATTCCTTCCCATGAGCTAGTCCCTGAGTTTCTTCCACCGTCACATTATACAAAGAGAGTAAAGCGCGGAACTCTCCCAATGATTGGAACTGATAGTGCATCAGGGATTTTACGGTATTTCCAACCTGTGTTTTGATATTGCCATCCGAAAGATCAACCTTTCGGACAGGTTCTGCTTTTGCTGTCCGTTGCCGTTCGGCAGTATGTAAACCATATTTTTGCTCAATCTCTCGGGTAATGGATTTGCTGCGATGAAAATTATAGGCATTGTTGAGACATTTGCCGTTTTCATCCACCCTTATTGACACAATGTGCAGGTGATGACGGTTGATGTCTTCATGTTTATATACCATATAGGGTTGATCGTCGTAACCTAACTTCTCCATATATTCCCGGGCAATATCAGCCAGATCTACATCCGATAACCGATCCTCGGGATGAGGATTCAGGGAGATGTGAATCACTGGCTTTTCGGTACGTATCATGGAGGGCATATAACGTTTGAAATCTTCGACTGCCCGATGAATGTCCATCTTTCCTGAGCCGTCATCAAAGACTTTATTGGTGGCAAGCAGTTTCCCTTTCTCCTGATTTATCTTCTCTCCGTTATAGGCAAGAGCCCCATACAGCGAGCTTCCAATGTTTATTTTTGCGACCATTGCTGCTGAAATTCCTGTGTGAGTGAGATAATCTGACGGCTTAAAGCGGACAATTCAATGGTTTGTTTTTCCAATTTATAGAGTAAAGCCATCGCTTTTTTCTCCGAAAAGTGGCTCTTCAATTCCTTTACTGTTTGATTGTAGTTGACTCCGATTGCCCTGAACTGGGCATGAAATGCGGAGAGTTTCGTGTAGTAATCAACCAATGATTTATCAACTCTCATCACCTTGAAAGTGGCGTCGAACACCCGTGCCTTGATAAAAACCGCTTTGGCATATACTCCCGATTGTTCGTATAGAGAGAGGAATCGGGCATGTTCTTCGTCGGTAAAACGAACTGTGTAACGGAATATAGCCGGATCCTTTTTGGGGTTACGCCCCTGTTTGTTTCTTTTTTCTTTACTCATCATTCATGTGGATTTAGTAGTGTGACGATACACATCCTTTCTTGACTTGCCCCGGCAGTTGAAACAGGCAATGCGACTTCGGAGCAATTGCCAGCTCCCTGCAAGGGCAAGGACTTTTGAGCAGCCGAATTCATTTCGAGCGGCTCAAAAGATACCTTGCTATGTTCCGGAGAACATAAAAATCCGCCTTCGGACGGATTGCTGGTAAGCCCGGATTGCCAGGTAGTGAAACATTCGAGATATGGGTTGCCATTCGGATGCAAAAGTACAATTGTTACTTATTGATATTTAGGGTGTAAAAGGGTAATAAGCTGCCACTTTAACGCCACAAACTGCCCTTCCCGGATAACTGCTACGAGCTGTGATTATTCCCTCTTTATTTGCACCGGATTTGAATGCAGGAGCACACGAATGTTCAGATGATCGTTCATTCAAAAGGCGGGATGATTGACCCTAAGTGCAGAAGTGCATATGAAAGACTGTCTGCTCAAGCAATCGAAAGAATGAGCCTACTTCCAAACGGTCAAGCAGGCATATAACCGTCTGAATGAAATCGTGTATGGATAAATAACCGGACAGCAAAGCAATCAAACCGTTGAAAACGTATTCAGCCGAGCGTATGTGCGTACGAACGTACGAATGTTATTACGCATGAACGTCCGTTCGTAAGTATAAACCATTAAAACTACCCACGTATGAATGAACCTGTGTATGTAGCTTTCTCCACACAAAAGGGAGGAGCCGGAAAAACGACCCTTACGGTACTTGTTGCAAGTTACCTGCATTATGTCAAGGGATATAATGTGGCTATTGTCGATTGTGATTTTCCACAATACAGTATCCATGATATGAGACAGCGTGATATGGATGCTGCCTTAAAAGACGAATACTACAAAGTATTGGCGTATGAACAATTTTCGCGACTGAAAAAGAAAGCTTATCCGGTTGTATGTAGCCGATCAGAGAAGGCACCTGAAGCAGCTGCACAACTTCTCCAGGGAGAGAATCCGCCGGATTACATCTTTTTTGATTTGCCCGGTACAATAAATAACGAAAGCATCGTCAATACCCTTGCCACCATGGATTACATATTTACCCCCATCGCGGCAGACAGGGTGGTGATGGAAAGTTCGGTGAAGTTCGCATCTGTAGTTAATGAGCACCTGGTAAGTACCGGAAAAAGCAACATCAAGGGATTGTACTTGCTGTGGAATATGGTGGACGGACGTGAAAAGACAGAACTCTATGAAATTTATGAAAAGGTCTGTGCTGAATTAGGATTAACGGTAATGAAAACCTACTTGCCCGACAGTAAACGGTTTCGTAAAGAAACGGCGGCAGATCGTAAAGCGGTATTTCGTTCGACGCTCTTCCCGGCTGATAAAACATTGATCAAAGGAAGTAATCTGGATAAGCTGGTTGATGAAATTCTCTCCATCATTAAAAAATAGCGGTAATGGCAAAGAAACTCAAGATAGACAGTATCGATGAGAATTTCATCATCAACTCGTTCCGGCAGGATGATACCAGCATCTCGCTGGAAGCAAGGAGTCGGGAAGTCCCTCCGGAAGGGGTGCCGATCGAAGGACTCCAATTAGCAACTGCTACCCAAGTATTGGAACAGGGCAAGGAAGAACTGGCACATCGCAAAAAGGGGAACAAACCGGATTATGAAAGTCTCTTTGTTTGTGAATCCTCCGTAACTGCCCGGCAGGGGAAGCAGGTCTATATCCGCAAAGATTATCATGACCGCATATTAAAGATCATTCAGGTAATCGGTAAAAATGAAGTGTCCATTGCCAGCTACATTGACAATGTGTTGACCTATCATTTCAATACCTACCAGAATGAGATAACAGAATCCTATAATCAACATCTCAAATCGATCTTTTAACCCATGATGACATTTTTAGTTTTCCTGCTCCTTGTTTATAACGCATGGCTTGTGAGCCGACTGTTACGAAACCAAAAGCAGCATGATAAGCAATTGGAAGAACCACAAACTACAGCGGTGGCAGACAACCAATACGAGGATGAGATTGTAGGAAAGAGTCACTTTAAGCTGGAGATAAAAACGCCACAGATGACCGGAGGAATGCCACAAGCTGCCAGTTGCTCTGAAAATGAGAATATTAAAAATGAGGATGTTACTTTCGCGGACGAAACCGATGAGACAGTCTCAAAACGAGTCCCGGATGAAAAACTGGACGAAGTATTTACCCATGTTGCGACCGATCAAATTCAGCCGGACGATGACGATGAGGAGATGGACAATGACACCTCCATAACTGGATATGCAAGTGGAGCCAGTTTTGATGAGATAGGCCAAGCAATGAAAGTTGCCGACAGCGAGACGGAGACCCAAGAAGAACGATTGAGAGCAGGACAGGTTTTTAAAGAGCTGGAAGGAAACGAACTTTTCAACCAACTTATAGAAAGCTCCTCTCAACGAGCTGTAAAGATAAAGGAGTTAATGGACAGTTTTCTTGGTAATTCAATCACAAGGGAAGGAGAGGTTACCCGGGAGACGGTCCAACTCCAAAATAGATCCGAAGATCCTGCTGCAATAAGTCGGTTTGATATTCGGGATTTTGTATAACACTTAAAAACAGAAACACGATGAAAGAGGTTGATTACGGCTAATGGTGAATAGCACCACTAAAATCCAAAACTAACATTTTCAGTATTTACCTGCCGGATGGACGATCCAATCCATCCGGCATAATTCAAGAACAATTTATGACAAAGAAAACGATTATCCTATTTGCCATTGCACTGGTAGGTGTTTCTTCTGTGTTTGCCCAAGGCAATGGTTCGGCAGGCATTTCCGAAGCCACTACTATGGTCACTTCCTATTTCGATCCGGCTACCAAACTGATCTATGCCATCGGAGCGGTGGTTGGTCTAATCGGAGGAGTGAAGGTCTATTCCAAATTCTCATCCGGCGATCCCGACACCAGTAAAACAGCCGCCTCCTGGTTTGGAGCCTGTATCTTTTTGATTGTCTCGGCAACCATCCTTCGTTCCTTCTTTTTGTAACCATGGCAGAATATCCAATGAACAAAGGGATTGGCAAACCAGCAGAGTTCAAAGGGCTGAAAAGCCAGTACCTCTTTATTTTTGCCGGAGGGTTGCTGGCTGTCTTTATTGTATTTGTGGTGATGTATATGGCCGGCATCGGCCAGTGGATCTGTATCGGCTTTGGCGTTAGCGCAGCATTCCTGTTGGTCTGGATGACCTTTACCCTGAACGACAAATATGGCGAACATGGACTGATGAAATTGCAAGCCCACCATTCACATCCCAAATACATCATCAGCCGGAAGGCCATTTGCCGGTTCTTCAATTTCACCAACTATAAAAAGCAAACAGCATGAGAAATACTTTAAAAGCGGTAACGTTAGAAAGTCGGTTTCCGCTGCTATCCGTGGAACACGATTGTATTATCAGCAAGAATGCTGATATAACAGTTGCCTTCCGGGTAGAGCTGCCGGAGCTCTTTACCGTCACTTCATCCGAATATGAAGCAATCCACTCGGCATGGGTCAAAGCGGTGAAGGTGCTGCCGGACTATTCGATAGTACACAAACAGGATTGGTTTATCAAGGAGAACTACCAACCGGAAATGCAACAAGAGGGCATGAGCTTTCTGTCTCGATCCTTCGAGCGGCATTTCAACGAACGCCCTTTTTTGAATCATACCAGTTACCTGTTCCTGATAAAGACCACCAAAGAGCAGAGCCGGAGACAAAGCAACTTTTCTTCACTCTGTCGTGGTTTTATGGTTCCCAAGGAGATTCAGGATAAAGAGACCGCGGTAAAATTTTTAGAGACCGTCAGCCAGTTCGAGCGGATTGTCAATGACAGCGGGTTTATCCGACTTTTCCGTTTGACCACCGATGAGATCGCTGGTACATCAGAGAAGGCCGGGATTATCGAAAAGTACTTTTCTCTTTCGCAGGAAAACACAACCTGTTTGCAAGACATCTCGCTGGCTGCAGCTGATATGCGGATCGGGGATAGCCTGCTTTGTCTGCATACCCTGTCGGATGCAGAAGACTTGCCGTCGCAGGTATATACTGACGGACGCTATGAAAAACTCTCGACCGACCGGAGTGATTGCCGCCTCTCTTTTGCGGCTCCCGTGGGAGTATTGCTCTCCTGTAATCATATCTACAACCAGTACCTCTTTATCGACAACCATGCAGAAAATCTCCGTCGTTTTGAAAAGCAAGCCCGGAACATGCATTCATTGTCGCGATACAGCCGTGCCAACCAAATTAACAAAGAGTGGATCGAGAAGTACCTGAACGAAGCCCACTCCTTCGGATTGACTTCGGTGCGTTGCCATTGTAATGTGGTGGCCTGGTCGGATGACAGAGATGAACTGAAGCGGATCAAAAATGATGTAGGTAGTCAATTGGCCTTGATGGAATGCAAACCCCGTTACAATACGGTGGATACCCCGACGCTTTACTGGGCAGGCATTCCGGGCAATGGCGGAGATTTTCCATCGGAAGAGAGTTTTTATACGTTTATCGAACAAGCCGTTTGTTTCTTTACGGAAGAGACCAACTATCGAAGCTCTCCCTCTCCCTTTGGTATCAAGATGGTAGATCGCCTTACCGGTAAACCCTTGCATGTAGATATATCAGACCTTCCCATGAAAAAGGGAATCATCACCAACCGCAACAAGTTTATCCTCGGACCATCAGGCTCCGGAAAATCATTCTTCACCAACCATATGGTACGCCAGTATTACGAACAGGGCACCCATGTGCTGTTGGTGGATACCGGCAATTCCTATCTGGGACTCTGCGAGATGATCAACCGTAAGACCAATGGCAAAGACGGGGTCTATTTTACCTATACGGCAGAAAATCCGATTGCCTTTAATCCTTTCTATACCGATGACGGGGTATTTGATATTGAAAAGAAAGAGAGTATCAAAACATTGATTCTGACCCTCTGGAAACGGGATAACGAACCGCCGACACGGGCGGAGGAGGTAGCACTTTCCAATGCTGTTAGCCTCTATATTGAGAAGCTGAATGTCGAAGAGATCGTTCCCTCTTTCAACACTTTCTACGAGTTTGTCGGCGGAGAATATCGGGAGATACTTGCCTCCAAACAGGTACGGGAAAAGGATTTCGATGTAGCTAATTTTCTGAATGTATTGGAACCTTACTACAAAGGAGGAGAATATGATTACTTGCTAAATTCAAACAAGCAGTTGGATTTATTGAACAAGCGGTTTATCGTCTTTGAACTGGATAATATCAAAGATCACAAGATTCTCTTTCCGATTGTCACCATTATCATCATGGAAACCTTTATCAATAAGATGAGACGATTGAAAGGAGTCCGTAAGATGATCCTGATTGAAGAGGCGTGGAAAGCCATTGCCAAGGAAGGCATGGCAGAATACATCAAATACCTGTTCAAGACTGTCCGCAAGTTCTTTGGAGAGGCAATTGTGGTAACGCAGGAAGTGGACGACATCATCGCCAGTCCCATTGTTAAGGAATCCATCATCAACAACTCTGATTGTAAGATTTTGCTTGACCAGCGAAAATACATGAACAAGTTCGACAGTATTCAGGCGCTCTTGGGATTGACCGACAAGGAAAAGGCGCAAGTGCTCTCTATCAATATGGCCAACCATCCTTCCCGAAGGTATAAGGAGGTGTGGATCGGACTGGGTGGCGTACAATCTGCGGTCTATGCCACGGAAGTTTCCCTCGAAGAATATTATACCTACACCACGGAAGAGACAGAAAAACTGGAACTGTTCCGTCTTGCAGAAAAATTGGACGGAAATATCGAGTTGGCCATCAAACAACTGGCTGAAACCAAACGGAATCAAAATTGAAAAAAGCAGATACAAAAATCTCATACCTGCTTTTCCGTCCTTAAATCAGTTTACTCTTATAGTAAACTAATTCATAAAAGCGGACTAAGTTAATCTCTATCTGTTTCATAAAAATAATCGCTGACTTTAGTGTCAGCTTACTAATAAATATCATCAAAAAGTCAAAAGTTCAAGAAAATGAAAACAAAAATCTTTTTAATTGCGGCTTTGATTGCGCTATGCAGTCTGCCGTCAAAAGCCCAATTTGTGGTGACCGATCCCACCAATCTGGCACAGAGCATCGTCAATACGACTCGTAACGTGGTGGAGGCCTCCACGACTGCATCCAATATGATCAAAAATTTTGAGCAGACGGTAAAGATTTACCAGCAGGGTAAAGAATATTACGATGCGCTCAAATCGGTGCATGATTTGGTTAAGGATGCCAAGAAGGTACAGAAAACCATTCTGTTGGTGGGCGATATCTCCGATATCTATGTCAGTAATTTTCAGAAAATGCTATCCGACTCTCACTATAGTGTCAATGAGCTAGGAGCTATTGCTTTCGGATATGCAAAGCTGCTGGAGCAGGCATCTGATATGCTTCTGGAATTAAAGGACGTGGTCAATGTTAACGGATTGTCGATGACCGACAGTGAACGGATGGGTATTGTCTCTGATGTATACGAACGTTTGCAAAAGCATCGCAATCTGGTAGCCTATTACACTCGTAAGAATATCTCGATTTCTTATTTGAGAGCAAAGAAAACCGGAGATGCGGATCGTGTAATGGCACTGTACGGAACGGCTAACGATAAATACTGGTAATCATGATATTGATGGAAGTGGACTTTGCAAACCTGCATCAGATTCTGCATAATCTCTACACGGAGATGATGCCTCTTTGCAGTAATATGTCGGGTATTGCCAAGGGTATTGCAGGGCTGGGTGCTCTGTTTTATGTAGCCTCCCGGGTGTGGCAATCGCTCTCAAGGGCGGAACCCATCGATGTCTATCCTTTGTTGCGGCCTTTTGCTATCGGATTGTGCATTATGCTTTTCCCAACCATCGTACTGGGAACAATCAATTCGATCCTTTCTCCCGTAGTGATAGGTTCTCACCAGATGCTAGAAACACAAACCTTTGATATGAATGCTTACCGGCAACAAAAGGATAAGCTGGAACATGAAGCGATGGCACGAAATCCCGAAACTGCCTATTTAGTTTCCGACAAAGAGTTCGATAAACAGTTAGATGACCTCGGTTGGTCTCCTAGTGATATGGCTACCATGACTAGTATGTATGTGGAGCGAGGGGTATATAACCTAAAAAAATCTATCCGTGATTGGTTTCGGGAACTCTTGGAAATTTTGTTTCAGGCGGCGGCATTGGTCATTGATACGATACGGACGTTTTACCTGATTGTGCTGGCCATTCTCGGACCGATCTCTTTTGCTATCTCCGTCTATGACGGATTCCAGTCCACGATGACCCAGTGGATCTCCCGCTATGTGAGTGTCTATCTCTGGCTTCCGGTTTCGGATATGTTCAGCTCCATACTGGCCAAGATACAGGTGCTGATGCTTCAAAACGACATCACCCAGTTGCAGAGCAATCCCAATTATTCTGTAGATGCCTCCAATACAGTGTATATCATCTTTATGATCATTGGTATTATCGGATACTTTACCGTACCCTCGGTTTCTAACTGGATTATTCAGGCAGGGGGTATGGGCAATCTCGGACGCAATGTCAACTCAACGGCATCCAAGGGAGGAGCTATTGCCGGAGGGGTAGCCGGAGCTGCTGCAGGAAATATCGCTGGAAAATTAATTGGAAAATAATCAGAACAATGGAATTCAAATCATTAAAAAATATCGAATCTTCTTTCCGGCAGATACGCCTCTTCGGAATTGTCTTTGTCTGTCTTTGTACTGGCATTGTGGTTTACTCCCTGTGGAGCGCCTACAGTTTTGCGGAGGCTCAACGCCAAAAGATCTATGTGTTGGACGGAGGCAAATCCCTGATGCTGGCTCTTTCGCAGGACTTATCTCAAAACCGACCAGTGGAAGCCCGTGATCATGTCAAACGTTTTCATGAACTGTTCTTCACCCTCTCTCCCGATAAGGATGCCATAGAAAGCAATATCCAACGGGCTTTGTTTCTTGTAGACAAAAGTGCTTTCGGATATTACAAAGACCTTACCGAGAATGGGTACTATAACCGGATCATTGCCGGTAATGTCAATCAAACCATCGCCATTGATAGTGTTGTCTGCAATTTCAACAGCTATCCTTATCGTGTGGTAACCTATGCCCGGCAGATGATTATCCGGGAAAGCAATATCACCGAACGGAGTTTGATTACCCGTTGCAACCTGATTAACTCGGTGCGTTCGGATAATAATCCCCATGGTTTCACGATGGAGAATTTCGAGATTGTAGAAAACAAGGATCTGAAGGTTGTTGATCGTTAAACAGTGCCGCTTATGAAAAAGATAAAGCAATTCATCAATCGCTGGCGGGACTCTTCGGATGATCTGTTACGAAGAATGTGCGGAGCACTTTCTCCCAAGTACCGGATCATCACGATCCTGATTATGTGCACTCTTTTTGGAGGCAGCTCCCTGTACTTGACCATCAGTTCCATCTACAACATCGGGTGGTGGGATGCCAAAAAGCAATACGCAGAAACTACTTCCGGTGGAATGCAAATAGAACATATCAAACAACTGGATATTCCGATGGGGAAGCATTCCCGAATAATTACATGTGATACTATTTATAAACCATTTAAATCCGTAATAGATGAAAGAAAACAATCCTCCGACAATGGAGAGTAAGCCTCGTCTTACTCCCGTTCAAAGGCAAAAGATGAAGAAATATGCCGTTTTTGCCTTGTTATTTATCCTCTTTGGAGCCTGTCTGTGGTTGATTTTTTCTCCTTATTCTGGAAAGAAAGCGAAAGAACAACCCACGCATGGATTCAATCCTGAGATTCCTATGCCCAAAGAAAAGGGCATTGTGAATGATAAGAAATTAGCCTATCAGGAAGAACAGGATCGGCAAAAGAAAGAAGAGAAAGTTCGTTCCCTTCAAGATTTTGCCGCCATGCTGGGACAGGATGGAAAAGAGAGACCATTACAGGCAGAGCAGAGCTCTTTAGCCAGTAACGGAATAGCACTAAACACAACTAGAAGTTCTAATTCCAATCGTTACTTTGGAGCTTCCCGCCCATCTTCTATTCAAAACTCCGTTTCAGCTTACCGGAATATTAACCGGACTCTGGGAAGCTTTTATGATACTCCCAGGCAAGATCCTGAAAAGGAACGCTTAGTCAAGGAACTGGAAGGGATCAAGTCAAAGTTGGCCGAAAATGAGAATCGAAAAAGCAATGTGGAAGAACAGGTTGCCCTGATGGAAAAATCTTACCAGATGGCAACTAAATACATGCCACAAATGCAAGGAAAAACTGCCTCGGGAGTGAATGGGCTATCTTCTTCCCGGAACGGTTCGGGTAAAATGTCGGTTGTTCCGGTATCACACGTAGTCAGGCAGGCCGTTTCTTCTCTGCAACAAAGCAATAAGGTTGTCTCTATAGTAAAAGTTACCAATTCGATCCAAAACACCGGATTCCTGACTCCTACATCAACGATTGTTCAGGAAACAAAAAATACCATCCCGGCCTGTATCCACAATAATCAAACCGTGATGGATGGGCAAAGCGTCCGGCTACGGCTTCTGGAGCAAGTGCAAGTAGGTAGTATGATTGTCCCCCGAAATGCGGTTATCACCGGAGTGGTCAAAGTGCAGGGTGAACGGTTGGAGATAACGGTCGGTTCACTGGAATATGCAGGTGCCATCCTACCGGTGGCATTGTCTGCGTATGATACCGATGGGCAACGGGGCGTTTTTATCCCCAACACCACCGAAGTCAATGCTGCCAAAGAGATGGTGGCTAATATGGGAACATCGACGGGAACCAGTATTAGCCTGGCCGGTAATGCCGGACAGCAGCTGGCCGCCGATATGGGTCGCAGCCTGATTCAGGGTGCTTCGCAACTAGTGGCAAAAAAGCTTAGAGAGATAAAAGTCAAACTGAAAGCCGGATACCGGATATTTCTGATGGCAAGCAATAAACAAAATTCAATCCAATAATCCTTTAATTTATTTCAATCAGTATGAAACGTCTTTTTTTTCTGGTTGCTTTCGTTGCAACCCTAATGTCAATTCAGGCACAAAACAATCCGTCGACAGGTGATTTATATCAGGGGATGACCCGTAAAATAATGTATGATAGAATGATCCCGCCATACGGAGTGGAAGTCACCTTCGACAAAACGGTTCACATTATCTTCCCATCAGCGGTGAAGTATATCGATCTGGGTTCTGCCAATGTCATCGCGGGGATAGCCGATGGTTCGGAAAATGTCGTAAGGGTAAAAGCGGCAGTCAAAGGATTTGAAACGGAGACTAATTTTTCTGTGATCACTGAGGATGGCAGCTTTTATACCTTCAATGTGAAGTATGCCGATGAACCTCAAAAGCTGAACGTTGAGATGAAGGATTTTGTTCATGACGGAGAGGCTGTGAACCGGCCTAACAATGCCATGGATATTTATCTGACCGAACTTGGAAATCAATCCCCAAAATTGGTTCAACTGATTATGAAATCCATTTATCAGGAAGATAAGCGAATGGTAAAGCATGTTGGTTGCAAGCGTTTTGGAATCCAGTATCAGCTGAAAGGAATTTACACCTATGACGGCATGTTATACTTCCATACGCAAATCAAAAACAGCTCGAATGTTCCCTTTGATGTGGATTTTATCCGATGGAAGATCGTTGACAAAAAAATTCTCAAGCGTACTGCTATACAAGAAACAGTCATTGAACCCCTTCGGGCATACCATTTCGTGACGCAAATAGCAGGAAAGAGCGAAGAACGGACTGTGTTCTCGATGAGCAAATTTACCATTCCGGATGACAAACGGTTGGTAGTTGAACTGTTCGAAAAAAACGGAGGACGACATCAGAATTTTATACTCGACAATAGTCAGATAATTAGGGCACAAACCATCAATGAATTAAAAGTTAAATAATATTTTATTAATCAGGTGGATATAAAGTTTATTGCTAATGAAAGTCTCTGGAGGAATTCAGAGACTTTTTTGTGATCCTACAGAAGCTTTGAAGCATTGGGTAGGTATGGTGATATGCGGTAATGAGAGGGGTAGATTCTGTTCTACTGTATCAATGTTGTTTTGACAAAAAAAAGGCTATAAAAGCCCTTCATTAGCAAAACTATAGTGAGATTCTTCAGTCATGATGATATGATCCAGAAATGAAATCTCTAAAAGCTGGCAGGCTTCTTTTAATTTCTTTGTTATTTTGATGTCTTCCTGACTTGGTTGAAGATTAGAAGACGGATGATTGTGAGAAAAGATAATTGCTGAAGCATGAGCTTTCAGTGCAGTTTGCATGATGATCTTAATATCCACCATTGTACCGGCAATTCCGCATTTTGAGATATTGGATATGCCCAGTACTCTATTGGAGCGATTCATGTAAATGACATACGCTTCTTCATGATGCTGCATGCAGCCATCAAAAGCAACCTTGAAGATTTTTACAGTATCTTCTGAACAGGTGATCTGAAAACGATCAGTCGTTTTTATGGTATCTTTATAAGATACTTGAATTTCCGGAATTTTGAAATAATCTATTTTCATGACAAGCAAAGTTTAATTGTGAAACAATAATTTTTTGCTTTCATGCTCACAGGAAATGCAGTCACTTCATGCAAGGTTTTCGACAAGAATACGACCCGAAGGTGTGGAGATTATTGCCAGAAATACGCAGTGCTTGACCTTGCTACTTGTGGGTGATTTCCTGTAACTTTGCTAAAAATTTAGTGGAGAAACAGAATTTAGGCTCCCCATAATGAAACCTCAATGGCTGTGATAAACAGTATTGTCTTGGAAAATCTGAAGAATTTCTTCAGACGATACGGCTTTGATCTATGCGTCTAAAGAGCCGGAGTGAGTTCTGTTCAAGAGCAGAAAAGGTGAAGGGGTTAGGGGAGGCAAGTTTTTTGAGAAAAATACGCTCGACAATGGAGAGGAAGGTTTTTATCAAAACCCTTGGGTTTGAACTTTCCTTCCCGTTAAGGGCCCCGAAGCAACTTTGCTCTTGAATCAGAATCTCGGGCTCTTGCAATATCGAAGAGAATAACTATCGGATAGAAGAATTAATAAGCCAGATTTACGAAAAGCTACAACCTTGCAGTAGGACAAAGTCATACGAAGTAAGCATATTTGGAAAGAATATCAAGATTTTTTGCAATAAATATTTATAAATAAAAACATTATCTTTGTAAGTAACGTAATAGATTTAAAATTGCAAATAGGCTATAAGTTATGGCTAAGCAAAGTAATAATTCAACCCCCACAATAAAAGGGTTTATTTATCAATTTCTTGTAGCTTTAAGAAAATGTTTTGAGTTACAAGAAGGGGAGACTGTATATATTGAAACATTTGGAGATGTATCTGTTCTTGGTGAAGAAAATACAGTGCAAATTGAATCTAAATTCTATAAAAACGACTTGACAGATACCGATCATAATGTCTGGAATACATTAAATAATTGGCTTAAGGATGAATTTCCACTGGATTCCTTTTCTTCATTAGTGTTGCTTACAACTCAAAAAGTAAAATCGACAAATATTTGGTTCGGTTGGAATGATAAAAATGTGGCTAATAAGTTAGTTGCGTTGAAGAGTGTGGTAGAGAAATATTCCAGAAAAAAAAGCAACAAAGATCCTAAAACAGAAAAATTATTGAAATCAGTTTTAGATGAGTCAAAATTTGAGCGATTGAAAATTATAATACAAAAATTTGTCATAGATAATAATACTTTAAATGATTTACAGTATTATGATTTTATTAAAAATACCTATGCAAAGACCATTTCTCCTATTCGTCAAGATGAATTTATACGCTCGATGTTGGGGTATGTGATTACGCCGAAAACGGTCGGCAATAATTGGGCAATTACCTATGAAGAGTTCACAAAAGAAGTAAATATTTTGGCGCAATCTTTGATTGACACAACGACCCAATTCCCTTCTAAAATCAAACTTCAAGATATCAAACATGAAGAATATAACGAAAATGATTTTGTAAATAAGATTCGGCAGATTGAATATGAGGATGTAGTCTTAGAGGCGATAACAGATTATGTTCAAACAAAAAGATTAATAGTAAAAGAGATAATCGCATCAAAAAAAATATCTGAATCCTTAAGTGAGTATGAAGAGAATCTTAATAAAACGTATAATATTAGCTATCGTATAGCATGTCGAAACTGTCCTCCAGATGAACAAAAGAGGATTGTTCATTCTCAAGATTTTTATGATAGAATGATGACTACAGATGAAGGTGCTTTCCATATATATAATTCTATTCCAAGATATTTTCACAATGGAATGCTGCATCTTCTGGCAGAAGAAAACGACGATTTTATTTGGTTGCTAAATTTTAAAATATGAGCCAACTTGTTAATAATGTATTTACAATACACAATAACATATTTTCTTTAACTCCAATTATAATCTCTTTTTATAAGAATTATAGGTCAAGGGAGAAAGATCTATTACTTGCCTATTTCATCCTGCCAATTACATTAAATCCAGATGTGATGGAAGAAATTAAATATGTTTCTGTCAAATCAAATTTAACAAGGTTGGTGGGTAATAAAAAGTTGATGGCGGGTTTTCAAGACAGGTTTAAACAATTCCAACAGATAACAAATGATTGCCTTCAATACGCTGTAGACTGTAAATATATAAAAATCGATGATAAAATGAGCATTAAAGTTACTAATAGAGATATTTTATATACGGATAGCTCATTAGCTAGCGCAATAAATTTAGCATCAAAGTTGCCAAAGATGTTCACTGTAGATGTTATCAATACGTATTATGCATTTGGAATAAAAGGCTTATGAATAGTTATGTTAAATACATTGGTTTGTTAGATAAGAAAGGCGGTTGCCATTTTATTGACTTAGTTGAAGGATTGAATGTTATAACTGGGCGTTCGTCTACAGGGAAAAGCGCAATCATAGAAATATTTGACTTTTGCTTTGGGAATTCTGAAAACACGATTCCAGATGGAATTATTACCGATAATGCAATATTATACTTTGTGGTTTTTGAAATTAATAATACCAATCTAATTTTAGCACGAAATCAAGAAGAAAAGAGCACATATGCTTTTTTTCGTATTGACCCTAATTTTCCTGATATAGATACCCTAAAGTTGGATTATTTTCAACCGGATTATTATTTACACTTAAAAGCTTTCAAAGAAGAATTAGGTAGATATCTCGGAATAAATATTTCTTCGACAGACGAAGATACTCAAATTTTGAACTACAAAAATAAGAAAGGACGTCCTTCTGTTAGGAATATGATTTCTTATATTCTTCAACATCAAAATCTTATTGCAAATAAACATTCATTGTTCTATCGTTTCGATGAAAAAGAGAAACGGGAGAAAACGATAGATGAATTTAAAATATTTGCTGGATTTGTCGACCAAGATTATTTCATAATCAAACAGCAAATTAGTGACAAAAAGCAGGAATATGAAAAACAACAAAGAGAGGCTATTCTCTTTCAAGATGAGAAAAAGAAAAGAGAGTCTGAATTAGATGCATTGTTGAATGAATATTATATGGTGGCGGGTAATAGGCTACTACAGGGGTGTTCAGCTCATAATATGTTGGAAGCTCCGAAAGTGTATTTAGAAAAAATACAAGAACTCGAAACAATTAAAGTGGATGATACGTCTGATGTTTTCAGGATGCAATATGCAAGACTTGAAGCACAAAAAAATGAGATTCTTTTATCACGAAGGAAAGTAGTTTTGAAGCTGGAGAACATAAATTCATCAATTCAATATGCTAAAAAATACAGTGACACTATTGATAAGATAAATCCAATATCGGAAGCAATAAAGGAAGATTCGCATTGCCCTTTTTGTTTGCAAGATAACCAGCATACCAACATACAAATTAACAAATTAACTGATGCTATTGATTGGCTTAATTCTGAATTATACAAAGCCCCATTGATGATAGATTCTTTTTTACCTGAAAAACAAAAATGCGAACAAGAATTAACGACAATAAATAATCAATTACGTCATGCTAGTGATGAAATCAACAAAATCTTAAAAGTAAATGCTGAATTAGAGAAAAATAAATCATTGGAAGAACAATGCTTTAAAATCCGACTTTCGATTGAAAATCTTTTAGAATGGTCCCTTGAACGAAAGAATCGTATCCAAGCATCGAATATAGAACAGTTAAAAAAAGACATTGCAACGTTAGAAAAGCAAATAGAAGATGATTACAATGTTGAAAATAAGCTAAGAGAGGCTGAAAAATTCATTGAAACAACAATGAATGAAATAGGGAGTAAACTTGATTTTGAAAAATCATATCAGCCAATCAACTTGCACTTTGATATTGCTACTTTTGAGCTGTATCATCTTAAAAAAAATGACTTGGAAAATACAGAGAAGAAAATATATATTAGATCAATGGGAAGTGGTGCAAATTGGCTTTATTCTCACATTTGTCTTTTCTTGGGACTCCAAAAATATTTTTGTTCTTTAGGAAACAAATGTTTGATTCCAACAGTATTGTTTTTAGACCAGCCCAGCCAAGTCTATTTTCCAACTATAGTTGATATTGACAAAGACGGATTTAATCCCGAAAAATTAAAAGAGTTAGCCGGAGGATCTAAAAGTCCCGATGATGATTTGAGTGCAGTCAAGAATCTTTTCAACCAAATTATATCTTTTGTGAATAACGTTTATCAAGAGTTTGAAGTAAAACCTCAAATAATAATTTCAGACCATGCAGATAATCTGGATCTTGAAACAGGTTCTTTTGATGATTATGTTAGAAAACGTTGGAGAAAAGAAAACGATGGCTTTGTGAATCTATCAAAGTTGTCACAAGAAGATGCGGATCAATTATAAGCGTCGATATTGGAATTTAGATGTCACAGGTATAATATATTTCTCCTTTAATCGAGACTAATTCACTTGATAATAATGTGTAATACTGATTAGATATTGTTGTTGTTGGCCATGTTTTGTGCAGCCAATAAATCGATCTCCTTAAACTCTCCGTTTCCTAATGGATCTCCCTCATGAATAATTTTGCTAAATTCTATATCAACTTTATCATTGGCATTAGCAAGTTCCTTGATAAATAAAACCTTATCATTATCACATCGACATCCAAACCTTATTTTTATCAATTTTAAGCCGATGCTTTCAGCTAAAATGCTAACTCCCAAAGAATGCTCTAAATATTCTTTATCGTAAGTAACAATTCGTGCCTCATGTTCATTCTTCCATAAAGGTGTTTTTGTAAATAATCTTGCATTTATAAAGTCTTTTGTACTAAATGTGTTATTCTGGTATAGTGTTCTCTCTACATAGTCTACTTGAGAAAATGCATAAGGTTTGCCAAAAAGCTTTGATAAATCAAGTTCATATACAAGACAAATACCATTACCACCATCGGCGTAATATCCCCACATCGTTTCTTCTTCATTGACATCAGTATAACCAGTTTGAAGAGCAAATGATAATTCACGAAATCCTTTTAAATCAAGTTCAGTTGGCATTCCTTCAATCTGTTGAATTATATATCCATCTCTTGGATCATTTAATTTTATAAAATCAGAAAACCATACAGTTCTATCTGTTATTATCTTTCTAAATATCTGATTTTTGTCATCTTTATAGTTATCCCCAAAAGATTTATATTTATATAAAAATATTTTTGTAGACTCATTTCTATTCCAATTGTCTAAGACTCTGTTATAGGCTTCTTTCAGGAGGTCTGATCTATCGTCACCTACTGGAAATAATTGAGCTATTCTTAAATACACATCGCAAGTTTCAATGTGAAAAATAAATGACGTATTTTCGTATGTTTCTATATTTGAAAGTGCTTTATAATAACATTCAAGAGCCAATTCGAACTCTTTGATATTAGCATAACATATTCCCATATTAAAGTATGCGAATGGGCAGTTAGGATCTATTTCTATAATCTTTCGACAATCTTCAATTGCAATGTGATATTGTTCTTTTGACTGATTAGGCATTGACAGTATAATTGTAGCCCTATGTAAATATGCCATAATCTGCTGTGAATTATATCTTATCGCTAAATTGCATTTTTGTATAGCCTCCTCAAAATGCTTCAACTTTAATTCAATATAAGCGTAATGCACATATACAAGATCTAAAAATTGATTTTTGCTAATTAGATAATCGCAATCAGCTTTTGCACTTTCAAATTTACCTAATTGAGTCAAGGCACTTATTCTTCCAATATAAGATTCATATAGTTGAGGATTTAATTCTAAAGCACGAATTAGATCTTCAATGGCAGATTCATATAGACCTAAATATATTTTTGCAGACCCTCTATTACTATAAAGCTCTGCATAATTGGGATTTCTTCCAATAATTTCGTCGAAATCACAAACGGCTTCTTTATAATGTTTTAAAAAACAGTTTGCGACAGCTCTCCAATATAATATAGAGTCATCTTTATGCTTCGATTCTAAAAACCGATTACATAGTATTATCGCATCCTCATATTTTTGAATATTAATATATCCTTCTATTTTTTGATGTGTGGTGCTCATATTTAATGTGTTTTGTTTAGTATGAAAAATGGATCAAGATATCTTTGAAGATTATTGTTGTCCCAAGTTCAATAAATTATTTCAAACAACAATTTTTCTAAAAATTTATTTGTGAATACGTTTTCTGGAACATTGGGAAAGCGTAAATACTTAAAATGAGGGTTAAATTTATATGTTATCTTTATTGTGATAACTATTTTCAGTTTTTCTCTGTCGAATAGGAATTTCGATATTCTTTAGGCGTGAGGTGATATTTTTTTGCAAATTCCCTGTAAAAATAGGCTTTGTTATTAAAACCGCAATTATACATAATCTCCTGAACGGTTTTATTTGTTGTTTTTAGTAGTCTTTCGGCATGTTTCAGCCGGATAGAACGAATAAACTCTGTCGGAGTCTGACCGATAAGTTCTTTTATTTTCCGGTAAATTTGCATTTTGCTATGGGCAGTTTCTCGTGCAATGAATTCAAGACTTAAAGCCTCATTATCGATATGTTCCTGAATGATTTTAGTAATTGTCAGCAGAAGAGTTTTGTCTTCCTTATGTATGAGTCTTCCTTCAAACTGCTCTAATGCGGCATAGGCCGATTCACTATAGTCCAAAACTGCTTTGTTTTGATGAAGCATATTTCCTACCATAGTTTCTAAATGCCTTGGATGAAACGGCTTACTTAAATAAGCATCAGCGCCGGTTTCCAAGCCTTCGATATGATTCTCAATGGACCCTTTTGATGAAAGCAGTATAATGGGAACATGTCGGGTTAGTTCCTGACTTTTCATTATCTTGACAAATTGTATACCATCCATTACCGGCATAATGATATCGCTAATAATAAGGCGTGGCATCCTGACCTTCATTGATTCGAGAGCTTCCTTTCCATTCGATGCTTCTGTAATTTCATATTTATCTTTCAATAAATCGGTTAGTAATTCCCTGATTTCTTTATCATCATCAACAATCAGAATCAAACCATCTTTACTTACGTCGGGTATTAACATTTGATTCTTTTCTTCCTTTGTTTCCACTTCACCTACCGCTGTTCTAGTAAAATTTTCCATAGTCAATGTCTCTGAAATATCAATGGCTGTATTGGTAGGCTGCTCCGGTATGTTTACCTCAAATAGAGTGAAGGTTTCTCCATCACTTTCCACTATGATATTTCCATGAAGCACCTCAGCAATGTTCTTACATAAAGCAAGCCCAATCCCATTGCGTGTTTCCTGTCCCTTTAGAACCTGATTTTCAAAACGATCAAGCACTTCAAAATGGTCAAAAATACTTTCCTGAAAAGCAGGTTTGATTCCAACTCCCGTATTGATCACCTTAATATAAAGCCGGTTGTTCTGAATTTCAATTTTAACATCCACTTTTTCATTTTCAGGAGTATATTTCACTGCATTTGACAGTAGATTAAACACAATTTTTTCAATACTGCTCCTATCTGTTTGCCAGATAATTTTATCCGGAGTAAACGATAGAGTAAGGTTTATCCTTTTTTGTTCCAGCATATCCAAGAAATTATCTGCTACGAATTTCACTAATTCAATAATATCTACCCGTTCTATTGCCAACTTTAGATGCCCTGTTTCTGCTTTTCGAAAATCGATCAGTTGTTGGATCAACGTCTGCATTCTTTCGGAATTAGACTTAATAATACGGATATACTTTCGGATAGTTGCATCTGAAATATGGGATCGGAGTAATTGTTCGCAAGGCCCATATATTAATGTCAGCGAATTAGAAAATTCGTGAGCAATATTTGTGAAAAATCTCAATTTTGCCTGATGTATCTCTTCAGCCTTTTGTTTTTCAAGCTCCTTCATGCGAATATCATTCCGAACTCTCAATTGATATTTCACAAAGTTTTTTATCACCAGAAATAAACCAATCAAAAGAATTAAGTAGCATACATACGCAATATCGCTATTCCACCAAGGAGGTAATATTCGGATAGGCAAACGATAATATTTATCACTCCACCGTTTATCTGCATTCGTACATCTTACTTCCAGAATATAATCACCCTTGGGAACATTGGTAAAAACAATGGTATTTGATGTACCTAAATGAATCCAATCCTTTTGAAACCCCTCCAACATATACGAAATCTCACATTTGGAACCTGTAAGATAATCGAGGGGAATGAATTTAAAACTAAATGATTTGTTCTTATGAGATATTACTAATGTTTCTCCTCGTTTTTTTGAAGAAAGATAATCTGATAGATTGGTTTCTGTATTGTCAAGATAGAATGCATCCAATAATATTCGTGGCATATAGTTGCCATGAATAATTTCAAGTGGATTAAACATATTAAACCCGCTTATTCCACCAAAATATAACAAGTTAGAATAAGGGCTCTGGTAAAATGCCCCATCGGAAAACTCATTATTTTGCAAACCGTCTTTTTGGACATAAGAAATGATGCGATAGACTCCTTGCTCTTTAATTAGCTTGGCAATTCCCTTATTCGTACTCAACCAAATATCGTGTTTTCCATCATCTTCCAATATGCCATGAATTGTATTGTTGGGCATGCCTTCTTTTTCAGTAAAATGAGCAAAAACGGGACTTCCGTTTCTAAAATAAAGAAGCTTGTTCAGTCCCATACTTGTACCGGTCCAGAGATGTCCCTGATGATCCTTATAAAGGCACAGTACGTCATCGCTACTAATGCAGTTCGCAACATTCGGAGAAAACCTAAAGTTTTCAAAATCTTCGGTTTTTATATTGAAACGATTCAGACCTCCCCCCCGAGTGCCGATCCACAAGTGATTGTAATCATCATTAATAATTGAATATACAATATTATTACTCAAAGACTTTTTCTTTTCCGCATAGATGTATTGTTTATAACTGCTTACGGAATATGGATGTGTGGATGTATTCACTTCAAGCTTGTACATCCCATTCCCACTTGTCCCTACCCACAAGACATTTTTTTCAGCCGGCAGAATTGAATATACCGAAGTCAGGTTTACTTTCGAAGCAATATTTGCCGCTAAGGAAAGAGTGAATAACTTCTTTGTTTTCGGATCAAAGTAATTAATTCCATTTCCATCGGTTCCAATCCAATATTCACTTCCCTTACCCTTTACAATAGTAAAGACAGCGTTACTAAGCAATCCATTTTGGGTGGAGATATGAGTTCTGACTTGTAATTCTTCGCTATTCTCTTTTCGTTGAAACACATATATTCCACTTCCTTTAGTGCCAATCCATAAAGCATGATTCGATTCTTCAAAAAAAGTACGAACCGCACTATTTCCAAAAGACGGAATATTTACAGCCGAATAAGAACGAAACGATTCTCTAGACGGCGACAATTGCCATACACCCTGCATATCTGTTCCCACCCAAATAACTTGTTGTGTGCCACAAAAAATCGACAACACTGAAATATTGGGCAATATTTGTTCAACTTTCTTTTTCTCAGGATCAACCCTGTACAAACCGTTTGTTGTGCCCCATAACTGGTAAGAGTCTTTAAAAACCATTGCTTTAATAATCCCCGCTTTATATGGTTGCATGGTGACTTCGGACAGTATTCCTTCTGATATCCGATACGAATAGACCTTTCCTCCGGCTGTCTGCATCCACAATACATTGGTGCTATTAATAAAGACAGACTCAATATTCTTTACATGCTGAAAGCAGATAACATTAGCAACACTGGGCTCCGGATAGTTACCCTTTCGAAAGATGACCTTTAATAACACTTTTTCATGAGTATAAAGCCACAAGTTATCATCCTGATCGAAAAACATCTTTTTCAATCGATAGTTACTTGTCTTTTTAAACGAATAAATTGTTTGGTTTTATTTTTATAAAAAAACAGCCCTTTTTCATTCACTCCCACAAAAATATTGTTTGAACCATTCTTGGCAATCAGAAATGAATTTTCACTTGAGATTGTGGTATATTGTTTGTTAATAAAGTAACGTTCAAAGATCTTTCTTCGCAGATCCATTCGATTGATGCCATAATCGGTAGCAATCCACCGGATATTTGCGTTTTCCTCAACAATATCCCGAATAATATTATTACTAATACTTTGCGGATTCCCAGGTTCCGGCTTGAACACTTTAAACTCACGTCCATTATAAACATTCAAACCATCCCATGTTCCAAACCACATTAAACCGTTTGAGTCTTGAAATATATGATTGATAGAGCTATTGGAGAGTCCATCATTATTAGTCAGATTGACCATATCATATTTTTTGGCCGACACAAATAAGGCATTAAAAATAATGAAGGAGATGAATATGTTTTTCATTGATATATAATTTAGATTTTAGAGGACAAATGGGATTCTTTGTTTCGTTACTTTTATAACTATTGATGTGTGATAGAACATGGAGATTTCATGGGAATAAATTGTTGCTAGTTGGACACATGCTATGAAAGGGATGCTCTGCGATTTGAAATTTTATACACTGGCAGCTTGAGACTGAGATAAAGTTTGCGCAAATATACCATTTTACAGTATAAAAAAAATGCGTGTTAGTGTACAAATTCACTTAAAAGGTATAAATCCAGTCACTTGTAGAGAATGTGTACCTATTTGTAAGAATAAGATACTTACCGAAACAATAAAACCATCTACTTTTGTTCCGTAATTTTAATTCAAAATACTATGGATATTGCAAAACGCTCTCCTCACAATCCTCTATTAAGACCTAGTGATTTAACTCCGGGAATTGATGAAATGGAAATAACTTGCCTACTCAACCCTGGTGTATTCCGGATGAATGGGAAAACATGGCTACTGCTGCGCGTCGCCGAACGGCCTAAACAAATCTACAATAAAATAAGTTTCCCTGTTTACAATAAGAAAGGTAAAATTGAAGTACTGAGTTTTGATAAAAACGATCCACAATTAGATGCAACTGATCCACGTGTCATAGTGTTCCAAGGTAAAAATTATTTAACAACATTATCATATTTGCGATTGGTATGCAGCGACGACGATATTCATTTTTATGAAGATCCTGCTTATCCTCCAATCTTCGGCAACGGAGATTTAGAAGCTTTCGGAATTGAAGATTGCCGTGTTGCCTCTATGCCTGATGGTTATTTTCTAAGCTTTACTGAAGTATCCTCTGTTGCTGTAGGTGTTGGTCTTATTGTTACTTCCGATTTTCGGTATTTTGACAGGAGAGGAATGATATTTCCCCCACATAATAAAGACTGCGCCCTGTTTGAAGAAAAAATCAACGGGAAATATTATGCATTACATAGACCTAGCAGCCCAGAGCTAGGCGGAAATTACATTTGGATAGCAGAGTCACCAGATCGTTTCCACTGGGGGAATCACAAATGCATAGCAGTCACACGAGAAGGACTTTGGGATGAGACTCGGGTTGGAGCCGGAGGAGCGCCTATTAAAACATCTGAAGGATGGCTCGAAATTTACCATGGAGCTGACAGGAACCATCGCTATTGTCTCGGTGCCTTATTGCTTGATTTAAACGATCCTTCTAAAGTGCTTGCCAGAAGCGTTGATCCTATAATGGAACCGATTGCCGATTACGAGCAAACAGGCTTCTTCGGGAATGTTGTTTTCACTAATGGGCATCTCGTAGATGGCGACACGGTAAAATTATTTTATGGAGCAAGCGATGAGGTTATTTGTAGCGCAGAATTATCAATCACAGAAATATTAAATACATTAAAGGAACAATGATATCGAGAAAAATCTTCAGAGAATTGGCATTCTTCAAATCCCAATCTAAAAATATACGTACATTGCTTATAACTAATATGTTGTATGCATTGATATTGCCTATAATCGAGATATTCGTAGGAGCATATATAATGCGGAATACAGGCAGCCCATCTTTTGTTGCTATCTATCAACTGTGTATGTATATAGGAGTTGTTATCACTTCCGTACTGAATGGTTTTTTATTAAAGATATTAAAAGTCAATTGGTTGTATAGTTTTGGCATTATTCTTTCGGCAATAGCACTCATGGTAATGATGTTCGTTCAGTCACTAGGTATTGTACATTTAGGCATTGCCGGTTTTGCGCTGGGGGCATCTACCGGTTTTTTCTGGACAAACCGTTACTTACTGACTCTCAACTCAACAAACGACGATAACCGGAATTATTTTTTCGGATTGGAATCATTTTTTTTTGCATTATGGAGCATCGTAGTACCTTTATGTGTAGGAGTCTTTTTAGCTGTCATTGACCAGAAAGTTTTCTGGGGGCATACTTTTAATGTCAACAACGGATATCAGATTATCACTATAGTAGTACTTGCAATTGCAATAGGTGCTTGTATTGTTTTATCCAAAGGCAATTTTGCGAACCCTGTTCAAAAAGAGTTTATTTATATGAAATTTCATATACTTTGGAGAAAACTGCTCACTTTAGCCGGGTTGAAAGGAATGGTTCAAGGTTTTTTGGTAACGGCTCCCGCTATTTTAGTTATGCGTTTGGTGGGCAATGAAGGTTCGCTTGGTTTGATTCAGGGAATTGCTGGTGCAGCTACTGCTATTTTAGTATATGTGCTTGGAAGGGTAGCCAAGCCTAAACACAGAATGCATATCTTCGGATTCGGGTTATTCATATTCTTTACCGGTACGTTAATTAACGGCATCCTTTTTTCTGCCTTTGGAGTTATCATCTTTGTTTTGTGTAAGGTATTATTCCAACCGTTACACGATCTAGCTTATTTTCCAACTATGATGAAAACAATAGATACCGTTTCCGCCATAGAAAAAAGAAACGAATACGCATATATAATGAGCCATGAAATTGGATTGTTTATTGGTCGTGCACTCGGTATGATATTGTTTATTTCAATGGCTTATTTAATTTCCGAAAACTTTGCCTTAAAGTATGCCCTAATAATTGTTGCTGCATTGCAACTCATTTCACTGCCTTTAGCAAAGCATATCATTAAAGAAATCGACACAAAATACACTCTTAAGTTATAGCAAATATTTATCTCACGACCTATAAATCAAACACTATGATAACACAGAAAACTATTCTTTTAGGGATACTATTGTTTGTAGTATTGGCACCCAACATAAAAGGGGAGAATTTTGGTAAACCGATAGAACAATGCCCAATACCACGAGTTGAACTTATGCCAAACAGGCCCAACCCGTACAGACTGATCGATTGGAAGCAAAAGGCAAAAGATTACGATCACTATGTTTTCAATTTCAATCCCAGTGAACCTGCAGGTAAAATGATCTGGTTGGATCGGAACCAACGTAATTTTCCACAAACCACTTTCGGACTCTATACGGCAATAAACGATTGCCGTCAAGGTCCCAATCATAACAACGGAGAATTTCATGAAAGTTTGAATTCACTTTCAGCCATATTGGGAGCTGGACTAATGGGTATAAACAAAACCAGTCAAAACGGACATAATTATGTTCGTATGATTCAGAACTATTTCAATTCAGAAACCGGTTGGAATATTATGATGAATAATACCTGTCCCCAAGTGGCCCTGCAGGGAGGAGGATATGGACGCGACTGGTGGTACGATGTGCTTCCCAATGTATTATTTTATGCTATAAGCGACATCTTTCCTAATGTTGAAAATGTCAATAATATACAACATTCCATTGCTGAACAATTTTGCAAAGCTGATTCAACCCTGAATGGAAACTACGACTATTCGTATTTTGATTATGGAAAAATGAAAGGAATGGTAAACCAGATTCCATTTCAACAAGATGCTGCGGGTGGGCATGGCTATGTGTTGTATGCTGCTTATCAAAAATACAAAGATCAACGTTATCTTGCTCATGCAAAATCAGCCATTGCTGCTCTAAACAGGCAAGAGGAAAGCCGTTTTTATGAAATTCTGTTGCCAATGGGTATTTATACGGCCGCACGATTAAATGCAGAACAAGGAACCAACTATGACATTGCCAAAATGATTAATTGGACATTCGACGGATGCAAAAGTGATAAAGGTCGTACAGGCTGGGGCGTTATTGTCGGTAAATGGGGTGATTATGAAGTGAATGGTCTTCAAGGCAGCATTATTGACGGAGGCGGATATGCCTTTTTGATGAACAGTATGAAAATGGCCTGGCCTTTGGTTCCTATGGTAAAGTACCAACCTCAGTTTGCCAGAGCAATCGGTAAATGGATGCTGAACAATGTTAACTCGGCACGTCTTTTCTTTCCAAATGAAATATCAGAGAAAAACCAATGGCTTCCCGAAATGAAGAACTACACACATTCAATTGTAGCATACGAAGGTTTGCGGTTTTCCGATTGTTATAACAAACCCGAATTAAAGGATGTGCATCCGGTTGCCTTAGGTGATGGGCCGAATTGGAATCCCAACAACCCCAAAGAAAGCATGTTCAGCCTTTACAGTACATCGCCGGTTGGTATCATGGGGGCTATTGTCGACACAACGGATGTAAAAATGATATTACGCCTGAATTGTAATGCTACCGACTTTTATGCACAAAAACCATATCCGGTTTTTCTATACTACAATCCCTATAGCCAATCAAAAACGATAACCTACCAGTCCAAAGGGCAACTGGTTGATATTTTTGATATTATTGATAAGAAATATGTTGCAAGATCTATTGCCTCCAGTACGAAAATAGCTATTCCGGCAAATCAGGCTCGTGTGTTAGTAGAATTGCCGGCTCGAAGTTCCATTATTAGGAAAGGCAATCGCTTGCTTGTTAATGGAGTAATTATTTCATTTCAATGATAATGCAAAAAAAATCATGATTTTACAAACAGACTAAATAGTATGAATATCAAACAAATTCACATTGCGGTACTTTTATAATCTTAAATTAAAAATACTAAAAATAATCAAATGTATGAAAGCAAAAAAAAGTTCATTATCTAAAATCAGTTTGCGAAGTATACTGGCAATCACTTTGCTTACGATTTTCAGTTTTCAGGTTATTGCGCAAAAAATACAAGTAACCGGAACTATTGAAAACAATCAAGGAGAAAAACTTATTGGTGCATCATTCAAAGGCATTGGCCTGAAAATAGCAGGATTTACCGATATTGATGGAAATTTTACGGTTTCTGTTCCTGCTAACGCCCAATTAGAAATAAGCTATGTTGGCTATCAAACACAAGTCGTAAATGTCAATGGGCAACATGCTTTAAAAATTATTTTGGCTCCTAGTACCAAATCATTGGATGAAATCGTGGTAGTAGGTTACAATTCACAAAAAAAATCATCATTAACCGGAGCGGTAGCCTCTGTGAATATGGCTGACCTAGAACAAAGAAAAGTACCCGATGTGGCTCAAATACTACAGGGGCAGGTTGCCGGAGTACAAGTTACACAAAGCACAGGTGCTCCTGGTGATGATATTAATGTCGTTATCCGCGGGATTGGCTCTATAAATAGTGATACGAAACCCCTTTATGTCATAGACGGGAATCCGACAGAAAGCATCAGTTTTATCAATCCTTCCGACATTTTATCCATGACTGTTTTGAAAGATGCTGCAGCAGCTGCACTTTATGGCGCACGTGCATCCGGGGGGGTGATCGTGATCACCACAAAAAGTGGCAAAGAAGGTAAAATCAGTTTTGAAGCAAATTATTACCATGGCATCCAACAGGTCTCCAACCTTCCTAAATTGCTTAATGGCAAACAATATATGGACAAGATGGAGGAAAGTTGGAATAATGCGAATCCTGGACAAACCAGTAACAATCCTTATACCGCAGATAAGTCGAGGACTGATCTGGCTAATACAAACTGGCTAAAAGAGTTGTTTACACTTGGACATACAGACAATGTTCAGTTATCCGCCAATGGAGGATCAAAAACAGTACAATACTTTTTATCCGGCTCTTATTTTCATCAAAATGGTATAGTCGTATACAACAATGATCAGTTCAACCGGATTAACTTTCGCTCTGCAATCAACGCCGATTTAACCTCACGTCTCAAGGTAGGCAATAATTTACAACTGGTAAATAGTATGCAAGATGCACTTTCGTCAAGTGGTGATGAACCTGGAATTATCCGTCACGCATTTATTCGCCCTCCTGTCATATCTGTCTTTAAGGATTCTTCCGATCCCACATATAAAGCAAGTGACCCATTTACCGATCTACCATTTTATAGCAGGAACTTACAACGCAATGGTGGAAAATGGAATAGCTCGGATGATATTTACGAATTCAGCCAAAACCCGATTGCCCTGGCAAACTTCACTAATGACAAAAGAGGAAGTTTCCGTACTTTTGGCAATCTTTTTGGGGAATACAGTCTATTGAAAAACAAAGAGTTAAAATTAAAAACAAACCTAGGTATTGATGTAAATTTCATACACAATAAGGCATTTAACAAAAACTTTGGCGATGACGATGGCGGAGGCAATGCCATTTATGCCGGGCAAGGGAGGGAAAACAGACCCAACACCCTAAGCGAAACACGTGCGCAAGAAAGTACAATTACATGGACAAACACCGCAACATTCAACAAACAGTTCGACTTGCACTCACTCAATATTTTGATGGGGAGTGAATACGTAGGATACAATAATTCGGGAATTAGTGCAAGCCGTGAAAATTACAGCAATTCAGATCCTGCATTCCAATACCTTGATTTTGGAAATGAAACTCTACATGTATGGAATAGCGGTACAGAAGTACGATCCACACTCTTTTCTTTATTTGCCGGAGCAAATTATAACTATGCTAATCGCTACTATGCCAATGTCAATATACGTCGTGATGCATCAAGCCAGTTTGCAAACAATAATCAGACCGCATATTTCCCTTCATTTTCAGCCGCATGGCGTATTTCTCAGGAAAGCTTTCTGAAAGATATCAAGGCTATTTCGGATATAAAATTAAGGATAAGTTCAGGTAAACTTGGAAATCAATCCGGATTAAGTAATTATCCTTCATTAGCAATATATAATGCCCAAGGCACATTGCAACGCTTAGGTAATCCTAATTTAAAATGGGAAACCACTACCCAAAATGATATTGGCTTTGATGCCAGCTTTTTTAACAGTAAGGTGACTTTTACCTGCGATTATTATCACAAAGTCACTTCTGATCTTTTGCTACCGCTGAGTTTACCAAACTTTGTTGGAAATTTGTCTCCATCAATTGTCAATGCAGGCAAAATGACAAACCAAGGAGTTGAATTTACAGCAGGTTACAAAAATTTTGACCATGATTTCAGATACACCGTCAATGCGAATGTTGCCATGGGTAGCAATATAGTCAATGAATTACCAGCGGCTTTACCAAGTATTTACGGGCAAGTAACCAAAACAGAAGCAGGACACCCCCTTAATTCCTATTTCGGATATCAAATGGTAGGTATCTATCAGACGCAGGCGGAGATTGACCAATATCTCAATGGGGCTCCTCACAGCAACATAAAACCTGGATTTATTAAATTTAAAGATCTTAATGGAGATGGCATCATCAACGACAAAGACAGAACTTATCTAGGCAATCCGAATCCAAGAATGACATATGGATTAAATTTTACTGCCAGTTATAAAGCTTTCGATTTCGCTATGTTTTGGCAAGGAGTACAAGGTGTTGAAAGGTGGAATGATCTGAAGAAAATTCTCGATTATGATTCAAGACCCTTTAATCATACTACAAAAACGCTCGATTCCTGGCATGGAGCAGGCACATCCAATACAATTCCCATTTCAACGTTTGCCGATAACGGCAGTAGCTATAATTCCAGTATTTTCGTTGAAAATGCTTCATATTTGCGTTTGAAAAACGTGGAAATCGGATGTTCGCTTCAAGACCTTATTAAAAAGCACAAAAATGCTTTACCTAATATCAGATTGTACATTTCAATGCAGAACTTATTTACTATCACTAAGTATACTGGTTTAGATCCTGAATCTACAAACTTGATCGACAAAGGAACTTATCCTCAAGCACGAGTTTTCTTGTTTGGATTTAATACAAAATTTTAATTTATCATTTAAGACACGCACTATGAAAAAGATAAATATTACCATATCAAACGCATATAAAGCGAATGGCCAACTGATCCTGAAATTTCACCGCCATCAGAACATGCACCTAAAGCAGAAATCATTCTGTATAATTATGGCCTTAGCAACAATTATCGGACTTATATCATGTGATTCTCTGTTACACGAATCTCCAATTGGCATAATCACAGAACAAACAACTCCAACTAATGCTTCAGTTATTTATTCTGTTAAGAATACATATCAATTATTATCCAGTACACTTAATATCATTGGGAACTGGGATTGGGATAACGGTACAGTTTTGCGTAATGACTTTGCATTGCAGGATATAGCTTCAGGTGACATGTTAAAAAAATGGAATCCTGATGGTGATCAAGCTTGGATGGATCAATTCTCTAACTTTAGTTTCACACCCACTAATGCCGGCATAAAAGGTCAATGGACTTATGATTATACTGGGATAGCAAGAGCAAATCTTTCCATCAGCTACCTGACCAATCTCGATTTATGCCAATCACTCAAAATTGATGAAGCATATAGAAAATTCATGCTGGGACAGGTCTATTTCTTACGCGCATTTTATTATTTTGATTTAATTAATAATTATGGCGATGTTCCTTTGGTGCTTAAACCGACAACCAGTTTCTCTGATGCCTATAATCTTGCTAAACGCGAAACAAAAGCAAACATAACGACTCAAATCGACAAAGACCTTGCAGATGCACTATTGCTGATTCCCGACGGTAAATACTCTGATAATAGTGAAAAATGGAGAATATCAAAAGGCGCCGTCCTGGCCATGCAGGCAAAGGTAGCATTGTATAATCAACAATGGTCGACGGTTCTTTCCATCATTAATACACTTGAATCGCTTAATTACTATAGTCTTAACTCAAATTACTTTGATTGCTTTGACCAAACCAAAAAATTTGCTGAAAATGAAGATGTATTTCAAGCAAACCATGAATCTCAAACCACACCGGCATCTGGCAATGGATTATGTGCTTTAATTGGGTGGGGATTCATTGCTCCATCTGCCAATTTCATTAATTCTTTCGAAGCAAATGATCCTCGTTTGACTTACACTGTAGAGGTTTCAAAAAAACAGGTAAACAAACTTTTAGGAACTACTAATGGCTCAAATTCAGGAAATGATGATGCACATTGCAATAAAATTTTGATTCGCTGGGCTGATATTTTATTATGGAAAGCTGAAGCAGCACTAGAGTCAAACGATTATACAACAGCTATTTCTTATATTAACAAAATAAGACAAAGAGCCCGTAACTGTGTAACTGTAGCTGGCGCTTTACCTCCGACCGGCACCCTTCCCGATAGACCTGCGTCTACAGACAAGACTACTATTAAAAACTGGTTAATATCAGAACGCAGAGCTGAGTTGGGCTTTGAAAGTCATCGATTCAATGATTTAAAACGCTGGAGTATAGCAAAATCATTTTTAAACGGTATAGGAGTAAATTATCAAGACTATAATAATGTTTATCCCATACCACAAACTGAAGTTGATAGAACAGGTGGGGCAATTACTCAAAATCCTAATTATTAATGGATTCAGATGTTTGCTAAAACCTATTTTAAAATCAATAAGAATACAAGCCTTGTTGTTAGACTTCTCCATTTTAACATTGGTTCTGAATAGAAATCAACGGATGCTGAAACTAAGAAATCGTTTTGGAAGATTCAATACTTGTTTCTCACTCTAACAAGAAAGCAGAACCGGAAGAGTCTTTTGGTATACAATGTAAATTTCTATATTACAGCATTCATATCTTAATGCAAAGGACTTCCTACGACTAAAAAAGCCCGTAGGAGGTCCTACGTTATTGAATAGATTTATATTACAAAATATTATTTAAGAGGATATTATTGATTCCTGACTTTGTAACACACTTAAAGCCCTGCATGAATAACATATCGTACGGTGCCTTTTGTTTGCTAAGATGTTATCTTCGTTCTAAATTCTGAATAATAAGAAAAAAGGCATAAGGAAGAATTTGAAAGACGAACCTGCTGATTCATTGGGTGATATGCCTTATCTGTGCAGTGGTGAAATCAAAGTACATACACAGATGAGTTATAATGTTAAAATAATAAACAAATTTTCGATGCGAAACTGTTGCAGATAATAAATTTATATTGTTAATCGCTTGGTAATTATGAAGAAAGAAGAGTGGAGTGCAAGTCCTTGCTTTATTGAAATATTTTCATCAAATTCAAATAAGATTGGACTATTGTTTCTATCTTTGTCCGTGAAATAATTGCAGACAATAGGGTACAATGACATCTCAAAATCTCCTTTTATAATGAGTTACAGATTCGTTACAGGTATTTTTGGATAGTGTGCAAAACGTTTATTATTACTGGAATAAAAATATAGGTTCGAATCCCTTCCGAATCACATTTATATAAAGCCATTTACAAAGCAATTTGTAAATGGCTTTTTTTGCTTACCGATGGCGTCTTAGAACTCACCCATAAGGCACTTTAGACAACCTGGATTTTACCATAAAAGTTTCTTTGCATGATCTGAAATGTATTTTTCATATCACAACACTATCTGTCTTTTGTCATAAGGTTATACTTGAAAATTATTACGAGCCGGATATGGCAGAACGGTTATGTCCCTCATGTGCTGAAAAATGACTAAATTAGCACCATGATTTTATTTGATTGGAAAAGCTGTCTTATTGTAAGGTGAAGGTGATGTTTTACGACATTTGAAAATTATGTACATGCAGACCGAAATTGTCTTATTCAACTGATTGTTATTTGTTCTATGAAATTCCGATTGTTATTTGTTGCCATATTAATACCGATTGTGGCCTTTTGTGCTTCAGATTCAAAATTTTACAGTATTAATACACGGTATGGAATCTCAGTGCGAGAGAGCTATTCTATCTGTGAAGACAATAACGGTTTTATTTGGACTGCATCAAAGACGGGTATTTTGCGCTTGACCGAAAATGATTACCGGCTGTACAGTTTGCCATTCAAAACTGCCGGTTTTATTAACGTGAGATTGCTATACAGCAACTCGCATCTTTATGCCTACACCTTCAACGGACAGGTATTTTATTACAACCCAATCAAGGATAAGTTTGTTTTTGTGCTGAATATGCAAGAGTTAATGCACAATAATTTCTCATACCTTCATGATATGAAGGAAGATAAAAAAGGATACCTTTGGCTGGCAACATCGCTGGGCCTCTATAAATACGCCAACGGCATGGCTAAAAGAGTAGGAAATGCTAAAGATGTGCTTAGAATACTGTGGTATGATAGTACTCATTTAATAATAGCCGACGCTAAAAGTGTGAGTTTGCTTGATGTTAATACGCTTAAAATTAAGCATCTTGTCAATAATATAACGGAAAAACCCTTCAATGTCACCAAACTTTACTATGACAAATTGCAAAAAAAGCTCTGGATAGGTACCAGTGCTAATGGATTGTTTAAGTACGAATTCAAAACCGGTTTGTTTTCCAAAATCCAGATCAACACATTGCCCGATAAACCTATATTAGCCATTACTCCCAACTCGGACTCTACTCTGCTGATTGGTGTCGACGGGCAGGGGCTCTGGAAGGTAGAGCGAAAGGCGCCAAACAAAGTGATCAGTATCTATAAGCATGACGTCGACGATCCGTATTCATTGCCCGGCAACGGAGTATACGACATTATTTGCAACAAGAATAATCGGGTATGGATAGCAACTTTTAGTGGTGGAGTCTCTTTCTATGACCAAACGCCACCACACGTCCGGCAAATATTTCACATTGTCAACAAAAACAATTCTTTGTGCGAAAATTATATAAATAAAATCATAGAAGACTCGCAAGGGAATATCTGGTTTGCTACCAATAACGGAATTAGCCAGTGGAATGTAAAAACCGACCAATGGAGATCGTTTTACCATAACAAAGAGGGACAGGCACTGGTGTTTCTGACACTCTGTGAAGACAATATGGGCCGGATATGGGCCGGAACTTATGCTTCAGGTATTTATCTGCTGGACGAGAAATCAGGCAGAGAAATAGCCCATTACACAGGAGGAAACAACCCGATTATAAATAGTAATTTCATTTTCGATATTGAAAAAGATTCGCAGGGCGATATATGGATAGGCGGCACTTATTGTCAGATTACATGTTTGAATGTAAAAACCAAGACCATCCAGATATATCCCGAACAAACATCGAATATGCTGATTGAGTTGAGTCCTGGAAAAATGTTTGTTGTTTGTCCAGAAGGCTTATTTCTCCTGGATAAACAGACCGGGAAAGAACAACAGCTGCTGGGTCGTTGTTTGGTAAACGACATTGCTGTTTGCGATGGGAAAATATGGGTTGGCACCAAAGGCGACGGGCTAATTTCATACGATCTGAAAAATGGGAATACGCGTTATTTCACCATGAAATCGGGCCTGCCTTCCAATTATATCAACGGGGTAGTGGCCATAGATGGATATCTATGGCTCGGAACGGAAGTAGGTCTTTGCAAGTTTAACCTGAAGACGCAGAAAGTGTTTACGTATGAATCAATTCTTCCTTTTTCAAACGTATCATTCAATACGAACGCGCATTGTCGCCTAAAAAACGGAAACCTATTGTGGGGAACCGTTAATGGTGCCGTACTCTTCAATCCCAATGCCATTCGGGACATTAAGACGAAAGGAGTGATTTATTTCGAAGGCTTGTCAGTGTCTGGTCGCTCCATCAAAGACAATCCGGTATTTCACCTTACCACGCCTTTGAATAATTTACAAGACCTGACATTGAACTACAATCAGAATACACTCACTCTCGAACTGTTGTCCCTCGGAGTCAATACTTCCGATTCGAAATTTTCCTGGTTTCTGGAGGGCTTTGATTCGGAATGGAGCCAGCCGGTTAGTCATCAAACGATAACCTACACAAACCTTCCAAGTGGAAGTTACAAGTTGAAAATACGAATGTACGACGGTTCTGCTTCTCATATAATTGCAGAACGTACTTTGTCTATCTACATAACACCACCTGTTTGGAAAAGATGGTGGTTTGTCTTGCTTATTGTTTGTATTGTAGCCGGTATCCTGTATATGCTATTCCGCTATTACATTAATTACCTGAAGCAACTGCATTCCGAAGAAAAAATTAAGTTCTTTGCTAACACCGCGCATGATATTCGTACTTCGCTTACATTAATTATGGCTCCGATCGAAGAGCTGAACAAGGAAACCATCAGTGCATCAGTCAGAAAATATTATCTGCACCTTGTTCTCGAACAGGCAAGACGGTTGTCGAATGTAGTGACCCAGTTGATGGATTTTCAAAAATTGGACATAGGCAAAGAACAGTTGTCTCTCCAACAGGTAGATATTGTTAAAATGATTAGTCTTCAGAAAATGATGTACGAATCATTGGCCGCAACTAAAGGCATTGAAATTGTCTTTCAATCAAATCTACCCTCCTGCTATTGTGACATAGACGAGGTGATGATTGAAAAGGTAATCAGCAACCTGATATCAAATGCCGTTAAATATGCCTATCCCGACACTCAAATTCATTTATATTTAGATTGTCAACCGGATAAATGGCTGTTTACGATAAAAGATCAGGGAATCGGCATTAGCAAAGACGGACAACCGCAACTCTTCAGGGAATTCTATCGGGGTAAAAACGCAATAAATTACAAAACAATCGGCTCCGGAATCGGTCTTTTAATGACGAGACAATACGTGTTGCTGCACGGAGGAGAAATTACCTGTGAAAGCGAAGAGAATGTAGGGTCAACTTTTCAGGTGGTTATTCCATATCTGGCAATTGGCAATACAAAAAAATCTACCGAGATGTTGAATCAATTGCCGAATGCAGTTGAGGAAGAAAGTGACGTTTTTGAAATTCAGGACGACACAAGCAATCTTAAATGTAAAAAGATGAAGATTCTGGTAGTGGATGATAATGACGACTTGCGCAACTTTATAAAGACGGTTTTGGATGAAGATTTTGAGGTTGATGTGGCGGAAGACGGCAGGCAAGCATGGCAAATGATTCAGAAAATAATGCCGGATCTGATAGTCTCGGATATTATGATGCCGAACATGGACGGATTTGAATTGTGTAAACTACTCAAGTCTTCCTATCAAACATCGCATATCCCGATCATATTGCTTACCGCCTTGTCAGAACAAGCGCAGGAGTTGCACGGCATCGGACTGGGAGCCGATGATTATCTGAAAAAGCCTTTTGATGTATCCCTCCTTTTGCAACGGATCAAATCCATTGTACGAAACCGTGAAATCATCAGAGAGAAAGCCTTGAAGCTGGTTGCCGGGAATGATAACCATCCGATCGTGGAAAATGAGAATAATGATAAATTTATAAAAAAGGCGATGGCAATAGTCCGTGAAAACATAACAGTGTCGGAATTCGGAAAAGATGAATTTGCCTCTGCGATGAATGTCAGCACTTCGGTGTTGTATCGCAAACTAAAATCGCTGACAGATCTGTCTCCGGTTGACTTTATTAAAACAATAAGGCTGAACAATGCAGTCGAACTTCTTAATACAGGTAAATATTCTGTGACTGAAGTCAGCGAAATGTGTGGCTTTACAAGTTTGGCCTATTTTAGCAAGGTCTTCCGTAAGCATTTCGGGAAATCACCAACTGATATATAGAAGAAATAGTTTATATTTAATTGAAATACAGCATTTTTTATAAAAGCACTTTGACTTAGTCGAAGTGCTTTTTTTATTTCGGCACTTCTAAAACGATTTAAATTGACAAATCAAAAATTCAAAATGACAAGCCACATTCAGTATTATCTGCCATTTTTGTGCAGTAAAATAAAGTGTTGTTTTTACCCTTAAAGCAAGAGCCTATCAATTGTGACAAGGAAGAGAGAATTTAGATATTGGGACGAGTAAACCTATATATATTCTTCTTCATGAAGGCATCCAACTGTTTGAGAAATTTTTCAAATAGATGATAAGATATTATATCAAATTCAGAACTCTCCTTCCAACCTCCTCCCCCGAGGGGAAGAGGAGTGAGACAGTGAAATATTTAGAATTCAATTCATTTTGCAGATTTTCCCCTCTCTTCGGGAGAGGGGCTAGGGGAGAGGTCAAATGCTAGAATTAAAAAATGAACTCAACGATACAATGTCTATTGGCTTGAATAATCATCCTTATAGGTTAAATGGGTATAAGATATAGAGAAGAATCAGATTATTAGAGAGTTGTTCTAAATGAGTATTTATAGTTGTTTTAATTATTAATTAAATTAATTTCATGAAAAACAAAAAGCGTCTTTTCAGGGTAACATTTCTCATGTTACCAATGTTATTGTTTTCATTATTCAGTTTTGCACAATCGGTTGTGCACGGAACTGTTTTAGATGAAACCGGAACTCCGGTCATTGGAGCTAATGTAAAAGTACAAGGAGCAAATACAGGTACTATTACGGATGTAAATGGGAAATTCAAGATGGATGTAAAGCCTCAGGCAACACTTGAGATTTCTTATATCGGGTACAAAACCCAAAGCGTTGCGTCTACAAGCCAAAAGGAAATGAAAGTCCAACTACAACCTTCGGCTACTCAAATGGACGAAGTCGTTGTTATTGGTTATGGTACGGCTAAAAAAAGCGACCTAACAGGGGCTATTGCAAGTGCTAATATAAAAGATTTTGAAAAATCGCCAAATACAAACATCGTTCAATCCTTACAAGGCTCGGTTCCCGGTTTGAATATTGGACAGACAACAAGTGCAGGTGGCACTCCGGACATTCAGATCCGCGGCAAAAACACAATTAGTGGAAATACAGGTATCCTGGTTGTCATTGATGGCATTGTTTCGGGAAACCTCTCCTCTATTAATCCTGCCGATATAGAATCAGTCAATATTTTGAAAGATGCCAGTTCAACCGCTGTTTATGGAGCTGCTGCAAGTAACGGGGTTATGCTGGTCACAACCAAAAAGGGAAAAGCAGGAAAAACAAGAGTTAGCCTGTCATCATCTTATACGACTCAAAGCGCTACTCACGATTATTCCCTGATGAACAGGACGCAATATCTTTCGTTCCTCAAAAATCTTATGTGGAATAAGTCTTATACCGAAGCTTCAGGATATACAGCAGATGATCCCAATTTTAAGCTGGTGGATCAGTTGCCGGTAACGACAATGAAAAATGGGGATGTGATTACTCCTACCGACTTTAACTGGTGGAAAGCAGGAACACAAACGCCTTCGATATTTGAAAACAAGATCAGCATTTCGGGCGGAACTGATGCCATGTCTTATTTGATTTCCTATGGGAATACAAATCAAAAGAACTTACTTATAAATGATAATTTCAAACGAAACAATGTACGTGTTAATTTGGATGCAAAGATTAAGTCTTGGTGGAAAATGGGTGTGCAAACTTCCGGTTCGTTTGTAAATCAGGATGGAGCAGAACCTACTCTGTGGACTTTATATACAATGAATCCGTTGGTAACTCCGTATAATGCGGACGGTACTTTAGCCAACACGCCAATGCAAAATGCGGGTGGGAACCCGCTTATGGGGAATAATATTACCGATCGGGAACGCCATTCCTATTTTGTCGGCAATGTCTATTCTGAATTCCAGTTGCCAATTAAAGGCCTGACCTATCGTGTTAATTATGGCAACAACTACACCATTAATACACATTATCAATCCAATCCTTATGGAAATTCACAATCGGGTGAAGCATATAAAGAGTTCTCGACTATATACAATTATACTTTAGATAATATTGTAAACTACACAAAAGATTTCGGTCGGCACAATATCGGAGCCACATTGGTATATGGACTCGGAGAAGGCCAATACTCCTATACCAAAGCCGATGCGACTCAGTTCACGAACTTAACTTTAGGATACAACAGTCTGGAATTGGGAACTAACAAGTTTGTCACTTCAGATGCAAATAACAGTCATTCTCTGTATCAGGTGGGTCGCGTGAATTACAAGTACAACAACAAATATCTGTTTACTGCAACTGTAAGAAGGGATGGTTCTTCATCATTTGCAGCCAACCATAAAACGGCCATATTCCCTTCTGCGGCTTTAGGGTGGATTGCATCAGAAGAGAATTTCTTCAAAAATTTTCTGCCGGTTATCAATTATTTGAAAGTACGTGTCGGATACGGTATGACAGGTAACAGCGTTGCCAATTATAGCTCTTTAGCAAAAGTGTCTACCAGTTCAGGCTATATTTTTGGCGATGGTAGTACGGCTGTCATCAGACAGGAATTAACTACGATGGAAAACAAAGACTTGAAATGGGAAAAAACAGGTGGCTTTAATGCCGGTCTTGATTTCCACATTTTGAATGACAGGATACAAGGAAATGTAGATGTATATAGAACTAAAACAACCGATCTGCTATTTAACGTCTCTATTCCTACCATTACAGGGTTCTCTTCTATTATGTCAAATGTAGGTAGTTTGCAGAATCAGGGTATTGAGGCTTCAGTAACAACCCGCAATATTGTAAAGAAAGATTTTGAATGGAGTACTACCTTCAATATTTCTTCCAATGCAAATAAGATCCTGGAATTGACCGGGAAAGGAGATTTGCTCACGAGTGGTCTCTTTATTGGAAAGTCACTTGGTGCAATATATGGATATAAGGTAGATGGCATCTATCAAGTCAACGATACAAAGCCAGCCGGTTATTATACTGGTAATTATAAGATTCATGATGCAAATGGAGATGGAAGCATCACAACGGCAGACCGCACGATTCTGGGTAAAACCGATCCTGCTTATCGTTTCAGTATCATGAATAAATTATCTTACAAAGATTTTTCATTGTCCTTCTTTATCAATTCTGTTCAAGGAGGTAAAAATGGATATTTAGGTGAGAATACATATACTTTGCTTCAGGACAATACTGCCCGGGGGAACAATCACCTATCTGAATTTGTAAAAAATGTATGGTCGCCCTCTAATCCTACTGGAATCTATTCGTCATCAAACATGGCGGGAACAATTGTTCCTTACCGATACGAAGATCGTAGTTTTATCCGTCTGCAGGATGTAACGTTGAGTTACAATTTACCAAAGAAAATAATTTCAATTATTGGTTTGGACAACGTCAATCTGTATGTCACAGGCAAAAACCTGCTTACCCTTACAAAATGGCATGGATGGGATCCTGAAGCCAATTATGGTACTATCACCCCCATGTATAATTCAACCGCCTCAGCAATAAATAAATCTGGCGATGATTATGAGGGTCGCCCTGTGATGAAAAGTTTCACATTCGGTATTGATGTTTCATTTTAATTCGATTCTACAATGAAAAATATATATATATTATTGGTGTTAATGGCCATGTCCTTAGGAGCATGTAATGAGAGCACGTTCCTTAAAGAAACTCCTATAGATTTTATGAGTGCATCCAACTCATATATCACAGCTTCTGACTTTAACCAGGCTGCTAGCGAACTGTATTACCTTACCCGTTATGAATTTTACGGTAATCAGGAACGCAGTTCTCAGGATTATTTTATGGGTACAGATTTGCTTGCGAATGCGAGTAGTGGTAGCGCAAATCCCAATTTATCAGCTCTTTTCAATTCACCATCGGTGATTGCTTCGGCTCACTGGGATAAATTATACCTGCTCATCTCTCAGGCAAATATACTTATCAACCGTTTGCCGTCATCATCTGTGTCGTCAGCCGATCAGAATGTATTTTTGGCCAAAGCCAAGTTTTTCAGAGGTCTTGCCTACCGTACTTTAGCGTACTTGTATGGAGATCAAAAACTTAATCTCGGTGTGCCTCTTACATTGGTAGAGGTTGCCAAACCTAAAACAGATTATACAAGAGCCACCTATAAGGAAATAATAGAACAGGCTATTTCGGACGTAGAGTTTGCCGCTGCGAATTTGCCGGACATAAAAGCTGTAAAAGATGGAGAGATAAGCTCCTCTGCCGCAAATCATTTGCTATCGGAACTTTATTTGACTCATGGCGACTATCAAAAAGCCGTCGATGCTGCTACTGCGGTAATTAGCAATCCAGCCCTCGGCTTGATGACAAATCGTTTCGGTTCGAGAAAAACCGAAACTCCTGGTGATGTTTACTGGGATTTGTACCGGAACAATAATCAGAACAGGGCAAGTGGCAATACAGAAGGAATTTGGGTAATTCAGGAAGAAAACCTTGGAACTACTGCAGGTGGTGTGGATATTACCTCACTATGGAGTTCTCCGGGAAGTTTTTTGCTGGAAAGAATGTGTGCTCCGCAGACCGGTCTCTTCAGGATGTCAAAAGGTGGTAAGCAATACACACCTTTCGCTTGGCCTATTGGAGACTATACCGGTGGTCGTGGGATTGGATCTTGTATTCCGACCTATCATTTCGACAAAGAAGTTTGGGGAGGATACGGCTCTACCGAATTCAAACAAGACATTCGAAATGCTAACCACAACTTTGTTCGGAAATTCAAATTCAATACTTCCTCTTCAGCCCAATTGTCTGCATGGAGAGCTGATTTCAACAGCGATACTATTGATATTGATAAATTAGCAGATTATACGGCTGCAGGATGGACATTCCTTTCCGGAGACAATAATGTAACTACATCTTTCCCTGCTCGTTATCTTACGTGTTATCAAACAAAGTGTACTGGTCTTTATGTCTATCCGTCGGCCTTGATTAATGCTTCTACTTATGCTCTTGCAAGTGCTGCGGGAGGAACATATACCGATCAATACATGTTCCGCTTGGCAGAGACTTATCTGCTGAGAGCAGAAGCGTATGCCCGTTTGAATAAGTTTGATCTGGCACTTTCAGACATCAATGTAGTAAGAAACCGTGCGCATGCCGTACCTGCTACATTAGCAGAAGTAAGTGCAACAGGTGCTTCGGGAGTTGCAGGTCTGGATTATATTCTTGACGAACGTATGCGTGAATTAGGCATAGAAGAAAAGAGAAGATTGACCCTTGCTCGTCTGGGAGAAGATATTTTCTACAATAGAGTACAGGCTTACAATCCTTACTATTCAGGAACTTATGGTACAAGAACAGATGTTGTGACCTTCTCCAAAATATATACGAGATATGCAATTCCTCAATCTGCGATTGATGCCAATAAAGATGCGGTATTGAAACAGAATACAGGCTGGTAATAATTGCGAAAAATAAAGAATTAAGATTGATCATTTGAACCTAAACAGATGTTTAGGAGGCACTGAAATTGTATTAGAAAGGTGTTTTGAGAAAGGCCTTTACGTGAGTAAAGGCCTTTTTTGTTTTGAAAAAGTAGCTAAGGACATGGCGCGACTATTCCGTTGTGTGTTGTATTGGATGAAAAACCAATTTACAGCAACATATAATTAGCGTTATTGATTTATTAAGGTCAAAAAATAGGAGCGCTACAGGTAAAAACAGATAAAACAAATGACACAATTTTGAATTTCTGAGCCATAAGTTTATGTTTGTATGTTATCAAGTAGTTTTATGTGATTTTTTAAGCGTAAATGTATGAAAAATACCATTTTATCAGTGTTTTGTGGTGCGTTGATGTTGTGTTTTGGATTGGATGCCTATGCCAATGATGTGCCTGCTTATGTAAGCGCAACTGCTGCTGCAAAACAATTCACATTAGCAGCGTCCGGTGTAACAACTCCATTGGTTGTAAGTGAGAAAGAATATGCAGGAGTGATTGGGGCTCTGAAAAACTTAGGGACGGATATTGGTAAAGTGACTGGTCACGAACCGGAAATAAAATATACCGACAAGCCAAATCTGAAAGAAGCTGTTATTGTGGGGACAATCGGCAAAAGTCCGCTCATTGATCAATTGATTAAGAGAAAGAAGCTTGATGTTAAAGATATAGTCGGAAAATGGGAGGCTTTTGTTATTCAGACAATTGAAGCTCCATTTCCTGGTGTTGAAAAAGCGTTGGTGGTTGCCGGAAGCGATAAGCGGGGAACCATTTATGGCATTTATGATATTTCAGAAAAAATAGGCGTTTCGCCCTGGTATTGGTGGGCCGACGTTCCTGCACACAAAAGCAATAGTCTTTATGTGAAAAATGGACGCTATGTGCAGGATTCACCCAAGGTCAAATACCGCGGTATTTTTATTAACGACGAATCTCCCTCATTTACAGGCTGGTGTAATGCCAAATTCGGAGGGGTAAATTCGAAAGCATACGCTCGTATGTTCGAATTGTTGCTTCGGTTGAAGGCTAATTTTCTTTGGCCGGCCATGTGGGGCAATGCGTTTAACGAAGATGATCCGTTGAGTCCGGTAGTTGCCGATGAGTATGGCATTGTGATGGGCACCTCTCATCACGAGCCAATGATGCGGGCACAGAAAGAGTATACCAAACGACAAAAGGATATCGGTCCGTGGGATTATGTTACAAACAAAAAAAATCTGGATCAATTTTGGTTTGACGGTGTTAACCGGAACAAAAATTATGACAATGTGATTACCATCGGTATGCGTGGCGATGGCGATGTGGCCATGGGCAAAGGCAACGATCAGGAGAATATGCAAACGCTTCAGAATGTAATAACCGGACAGCGCGAACTGATGAAAAAAGCGTATGGAAAAGATCCGTCCGAGATTCCACAGCTTTGGGCCATTTTTACCGAAGTACAACGGTATTATGATGCCGGATTTACGGTTCCTGATGATGTGTTGTTGCTTTTCTGCGACAACAACTGGGGATATACCCGCCGTATTGCGCCTCCAAAGGAGTTGAATCGCAAGGGCGGTTGTGGCTTGTATTACCATATCGATATGAACGGTGGTCCCTGGAACGATCGCTGGGTAAACACTACAACTATACCGAAACTGCGCGAACAATTTAACCTGGCTTATAAAGGCGGCCTGAACGATCTTTGGGTGGTGAATGTCGGAGATTTGAAACCGAAAGAGCTGCCTATCGATTTTATTATGCGATATGCCTGGAATCCGGATGCATATCCGGCTGACAAAACATGGGATTACACCGTGTCGTGGGCAACGCAGAATTTCGGGAAAGAGTATGCTGCTGATATTGCAGATATTGTGTCGAAATATGCCAAATATAATTTGTTGAGAAAGCCAGAAGTGCAATCAACCACTGTTTTTAGTTATGTGAATCATCACGAGGCTGACAGAATGGTCAAACTCTGGCGTGATGCGGTTGCCAAAGCCGAAGCTATCGGGACGAAAATTGCTCCCGAGGCAAAAGATGCATATTATCAACTGGTTCTCTATCCGGCCAAAGCATCGGCAGGTGTTGCCGAGATGTACATCGATTGTGGGTTGAATAATTTGTATGCCAAACAAGGACGGGTGAGCGCCAACGATTATGCCAAACGTGCTCAGGCGTTGTTTGATCTCGATAAAAAACTGAGCGACTATTACAACGATTCCATTGCCAACGGAAAATGGAAAGCAATGATGTCGGATATCCACATCGGCTATACCCGGTGGTCGATGCCCAGAGAGAATAAACTTCCGGCTTTGACCGAAGTTACGCCATTAGCAGAACCAACCCTCGGCGTAGCTGTCGAAGGTTCGGAGAATGCATGGCCTAATGCCGACAATCAGTTGAAACCGGCTCTTCCGGTATTCGATAAATTGAAAGTGCAATCGTATTATATCGATGTATTCAATCGGGGTACCGGTGCTTTTGATTTTGAAGCGAAAGCCAGTAACCCATGGATTAAGTTGTCGACAACCGGCGGAAAAGTAGAAAAGGATGCCCGGGTTATGGTCGATATCGATTGGAACGCTCTGCCACGGGGAACTGCCAACGGAGTCGTTGACATAAAAAAAGGCGATGAGGTGATTTCTGTAGCTGTAACCGCAGTAAAAGGTGAAAAACCGAAGGTGAAAGAAACTTATTTTGGTAACTTTACAGGCGAATTTTCTATTCCAGCCGATCAGTTCAATGCGAATATTCCGGGTAAAAATGCCAAATGGATAGTGTTGCCTGACCTTGGTCGTGATAAGGCCTGCATGGGCATATATCCGGTAACGGCACCAGGCACAACGAATGTAAAGGAAGCTCCTGTTTTGGAGTATAAAGTATTCGTTCCAAAGGCCGGAAAAACGACAGTCTTGATAGGTATCCTTCCGACACAGGATATTCATCCCGAAAGAGGACTTAGTCTGGCTGTTGCAATGAATAACGATAAACCGATAGTGCTTGACGCCCGGAAAGGATTGGTCGATGAATTCGGTGAATATACAAAGGCTAATTTGGGCAATTCAAAGGTGTTGAAACCGTTGCCACCGCGGAATACGGAGATTAAAATGATCGGGATGGGACAACCCCGGCGTAATGAGGTTTTTGATAATATCCGTTGGCTGGATGTGCAATTGGATGTTCAACAAGCAGGAATACAAACGCTTAAAATATTTATGGTCGATCCGGAAATCGTTTTGGAACGTATTATTGTGAATCCGGACAATGAACACCCGAGTTATTTCGGAGCTCCGTCTATTCGGCACAACGATTGAGGAACAAACAATTCGTTGGTAATAAGCGAAACCGTTTGCGGTCGCGGTTCGTGAGCATATTTTCAAGTTATACCATAAAACCAATTTTTATCCGACTTATGAAACTAAAATCTCATTCGCTTTTTGCGGCAATTGTAATTTTTTCGTTCTTTTTGCTTATCTCTGCTACTTTGCAGGCGGCCAAAGGCGGTAAAAAAATCAGTTCCGACCTTTTCGGATTGTTTTTTGAGGACATCAACTACTCTGCCGATGGCGGTTTGTATGCCGAAATGGTGCAGAACCGTTCGTTCGAATACAATCCTACCGAGCAGAAAACGTGGAATCCCTTTTCGTATTGGGAATATGTTGCCCCCGGATTTTCTTATGGAAGAATCAATGTAGAAACCACCGCGCCGATCCATCCTAATAATCCGCATTACATGGTTCTGGATATCGAGCATATAGGGCACGAGGTAAAATATACCGGAATATCGGGAGTGGGAATCAAAAATTCCGGCTATGAGGGCATGGTAGTAAAGGCGAACGACAAATATGATTTTTCAATGTTTGCCCGTCAGCTTGGAAACGAACCGGTGGCTTTTACCATCTGCCTGCAAACGTTGAAAGGAACGATTTTGGCTCAGACAACCGTCTCGGTAGCTTCTTCCGATTGGAAAAAATATACCGCAACTCTTACTCCTTCGGCGAATTGCGATACGGCCAATCTGGTCGTGTTGGCAACGAATGCCGGAAAAGTAGGATTGGATATGATTTCATTGTTTCCTGAAAACACCTTTAAAAACCGGCAGAACGGGATGCGTGCTGATTTGGCACAGATGCTGGCCGATATGAAGCCGCGCTTTATCCGTTTCCCGGGCGGTTGTCTTGCGCATGGTGACGGATTGGGCAATATGTACCGCTGGAAAAATACCATCGGTCCGCTCGAAACACGCAAAGAGCAGCGCAATATCTGGGGCTATAATCAAACAGCCGGACTGGGCTATTACGAATATTTTCGTTTTTGCGAAGACATTGGCGCCAAACCTTTACCCGTTTTACCGGCAGCTGTAAGTTGTCAGAATTCGGGAGATACATGGAGGGTTGGCGGTACTGGTCAAAAGGCGTTGCCGATGAACGAAATGCAGGAGTACATTCAGGAAGTGCTGGACCTGATTGAATGGGCAAACGGCTCCGCGACATCTGTCTGGGGAGCCAAACGTGCCGCTGCCGGTCATCCGGCTCCGTTCAATTTGCAATATGTCGGCATTGGCAATGAAGATAAAATTACCCCCGAATTTGAAGAACGTTTCAAAATAATTTTTGCCGCTGTCAAAGCAAAACATCCGGAGATTACGGTGGTGGGTACTGTAGGCCCATCTCCCGATGGTGAGGACTTTATAAAAGGATGGAAGCTGGCTGATGACCTGAAAATTCCGATTGTGGACGAACATTACTATACCAGTCCCGAATGGTTTATCTCACATCAGAATCGTTATGATGCTTATAAGCGCAATGAAACTGAGGTTTATCTGGGCGAATATGCTTCGTGGGGTAACAAACTGCGCAATGCGATCGCTGAGGCGGCTTACATGACATCGCTAGAACGCAATGGCGATGTGGTACGGATGGCTTCGTACGCTCCCTTGCTGGCTAAAAAGGATTTCACTCAGTGGAAAACAGACATGATCTTTTTTGATAATGTAAATATTACTCTTACACCGAACTACCACGTGCAAAAGATGTTTTCGGCCAATCAGGGCGATTTCTATTTCGATAAGGTGATTTCGAAGGACGAAAAAAATCAGAATCTTGCCGCTTCGTGTGTTCGGGATAGTAAAACCGGTGATATTATATTGAAAATGGTCAACTTCGGAAATGCTCCAAAATCGATGAAAATCAATTTAAGTCGTTTCGGAACGATTGTTTCTCAGGGCGAACAGACTGTTTTGAGTGGAGATTCAGATGCCGAAAATACATTCGATAACCCGCAGAAAGTAGTTCCAATAACATCGAAGGTGAAAATCGGGAAATCATTCGACTATTCGGCTCCGGCCATGTCGTTGACCGTAGATCAGAGTTAAAACCAGAAAATAAATATCATCCATGAAAACCATAAAGAGCCTCATATTAACCGTTTTGTTTGCCTTATCCTCCTGTATGTCGTTTGCCCAGACATGGACAGCCGACAACGGTAACGGTACGTACACCAATCCGCTGTTTTACGACGAATTTACCGATCCCGATATTATCCGCGTGGGAGACGATTTTTACCTTGCCGGAACCACCATGCATGCTATGCCGGGTGTGGTAGTGATGCACTCCAAAGATTTAGTCAACTGGGAATTTTTGGGTTATTGTTTCAAAAGCCTGAATTTGGGAGATGATTTTAATCTCAATAACGGCAAGGAGGCTTACGGGCAGGGCATATGGGCACCGTGTATCCGCTATCACAACGGCATGTTCTATATTTTTACTAATGTGAATAATCATGGTATGCAGGTATTTATGTCTAAGGATCCGAAGGGCCCGTGGATACATAAACCGCTCAGTATTGAGATTTATGACTTATCCATTCTTTTTGATGAGGATGGAAAGATTTACGCCGTTTACAAATACAACGAGGTGCACCTGGTAGAGCTGAAGCCCGATTTTAGCGGCATTGTGGAAGGTAGCGACAAGATTATTATTCCAGCCGGGAACAACATGGGCGAAGGACATCACATGTACAAAATAAAGGGGAAATATTACATTATAAGTGCCAACTATTCCCCCACAGGGCGTATGCAATGTGCCCGTGCCGATAAGCCTTACGGTCCCTATGAAACCACCGTTATCAGTGCCGAAGAGACCTTTGGTTTTCAACGTGGATGGCTGACGGATAATGTCGGTCTTGGAGCCAAGGTTCCGGCTCCCGGTTTTAAATTCAAACTTACGCCGGCCGCCGACAACTATTTCGGGGCTGTGCCAATGCATCAGGGCGGCATCGTCGATTTGCCCAATGGCGATTGGTGGGGCTTTTCAATGATCGATTTTATGTCTGTTGGTCGCACCACTTGTCTTTCGCCGGTTACCTGGCAGGATGGATGGCCCTATTTCGGACTTCCGGGCAATCTGGGTCGTTCACCCCCGCACCTGGCTCAAACCCAATGTAGTTGCGCAGACAACCCCTTCGGCTCCTTACCAGCGCAACGACGACTTTTCAGGCCCGGCGCTTCAAGCTGTTTGGCAATGGAACCACAATCCGGTGGCTACTAAATGGGAGCTTAACAAGAAAAAAGGAGCATTGCGTTTGCATACTTTGCCGGCGAACGATTTTCTCTGGGCAAAAAATACCTTGACCCAACGCGTCATTGGCCCCGAATCGTATGCTACTGCGGTGCTGGATGCAAGTGCTTTGAAACCGGGCGACTATGCAGGTTTGGCATATTTGAACATGCCATATGCCAGTTTGGGTGTAGTGAAAAACAGCGACGGTTTTGTACTTCGTTTTTACGATCAATATAAAAATCGAACCATTGAAGAAAAACTCACCTCCGGTAAGGTAAGTCTCCGTGCATCGGGCGATTACGAAAAAGATATCGCACAGTTCAGCTATAGCACCGACGGAACGAACTTTACCAATATCGGCGATTCTATCCGCTTACTGTATCAGTTGAAAACTTTCCAGGGTTCGCGCTATGCCTTGTTTGCCTACAATATGCAAGGCAAAGAAGGCGGATATGCCGATTTTGAGGATTTCAAACTTGTGGAACCGCTTGCCGATCGTTCTCGCAATATTCCCGTCGGGAAAATCATCACGCTGACCAATTTGGGAACAGATGCACTGGTATGGGCCAACCCACACGGCATGATGCACTCTGCCTCCGCGGGATCGAAAGAGGCTCAGGGGGCCGGCTGCCAGTTCCGGGTACATGACCGCGGAAAGGGCAGGGTAGCGCTCGAAGCGCTAAATGGCACCGGTTTCCTGACGGTGGTCGGAATCGGCATCTCGGGCGATGTGCGGTTGATGAAACAAGAATCGGACGGTAGCCTGTTTCAATGGCAGGACATGTTGCACAATCAGTGTATGTTGCTGTCGTTGAAAACAAACCGTTATGTGGGTTTGACTCCGGGTACCGGCGAGCCGTACGCTGCCGATCGTCCGGGAACGCTGCCCAACCGCAAGGACGGCACGGTATTGAGATGGAAAATGGTAGAAAAAAATCAAAAGTAAAATGATGAAACAAATATTGTTTGGCTTATTACTTATTCCCAACCTCTTGTTTTCTCAGGTTGTGGTAAATAAGCAAGCTCAAAGGAGTAAATTTGATTTTCCGGTTGCTACTGAAAAAGCAGTCGCATCGGTTTGTTTTGATGTCGCCGATTATGTTGCGGTTAAGAACACAGCCCGCCTTTTTGCCGAAGATGTTGAAAGAGTTACCGGCAAAATGCCCGAACTGCTGTCATCGAAAGCGAAGCTAAAAGAATACACGGTAATTATTGGTACCCTCGAAAAAAACCAACTCATCAAGGAGCTGGTAAAATCGAAGAAACTGAACATTGATTCCGTTCGCAACCAGTGGGAGCGTTATACTATTAAAACCATCGATAATCCATTCCCGGGTGTAAAGCAAGCGTTGGTAATTGCTGGTAGCGACCGCAGAGGCGCATCCTATGGTGCATTTACGGTTTCCGAGGCAATGGGTGTTTCTCCCTGGTACTGGTGGGCCGATTTTCCCGTGCAAAAAAGTCCGACAGTAAGCATCAAGCCGATCAATTTTACATCAAAAAGTCCTTCAGTGAAATATCGTGGTATTTTTATCAACGATGAGGATTGGGGGTTGAAACCGTGGTCGACGAACAACTACGAAAAAAAACTGGGCGACATTGGCCCAAAAACGTATGCGCAGGTTTGCGAGCTCTTGCTTCGCCTCAAAGGAAACATGTTTGCCCCGGCCATGCACAGCTGTACCGGCGCTTTTTATTCGCACCCCGAAAGCAAAGTGGTGGCCGACGAATATGGTATTATTGTCACCACGTCGCATTGCGAACCATTGCTGTTCAACAATGCAGCCAAGTCGGAATGGGATACAAAAGTGGATGGTGACTGGAACTACGGAACAAACAAAGATAGGATACTTAAGAAATTAGACAGTCGTGTGCAGGAAGCGTCACCTTACGAAAATATCTATACCGTTGGTTTGCGTGGTTTGCATGACGAAGGCATGAGAGGTGATTTTACACGTGAAGAGAAAGTGAAGATCGTGGATCAGGCAATGGCCGATCAACGTTCGATCCTTGAAAAGTATCTTCAAAAACCGAAAAACAGTATTCCGCAAATCTACGTTCCCTATAAAGAGGCATTGGAGGTGTATAATGACGGACTGAAGGTGCCCGATGATGTTACATTGGTTTGGGTGGACGATAACTACGGCTACATGAAGCGCCTGAGTGGCCTTGAAGAACAAAAGCGCAGCGGTGGAGCAGGGGTTTATTATCACTTTTCTTATTTGGGACCTCCGCACGATTATTTGTGGTTGAATACTACACCTCCGGTTTTGATGTACGAAGAACTTATAAAGGCATACAACACGGGGGCAAACCGTTACTGGCTGGTAAACGTGGGCGACATAAAGCCCGCAGAAATGGGCATGCAAACTTTCTTCGACTTTGCCTGGGATGTTAACAAGTTCGACTATGCAGGTATCAATCGACACCAAAGTCAGTTTCTTGCCCGTGAGTTCGGCGCTAAGTACGAAAAAAGCTTTCAGGACATTCTGGATAATTATTACAGGCTTGCCTGGAGTCGTAAACCCGAAGCTATGGGGTGGGAACGCGAATGGGATACTCCAAAATACAAAGAACTTGCCCACACGGAATATTCTTTCCGGAATTACAACGATGCCCAACAACGTTTAGCAGACTACAAACGGATTTCGGACTTGTCGGATAAAATCTCGAAAGAGTTGCCAGAAGCCTTGCGTCCTGCATTTTACGAGTTGTTGGCTTATCCGGTAAAAGGCGCCTATCAGATGAACCGCAAATTCCTGATGGCACAGCTGAGTGATGAGCAGCTTGCTGAAAATAAACCGTCAACTGCTAATTGGGCTGCATATCAGGCTAAGGCCGCTTTCGATAGTATCAACAGTCTTACCCAAACATACAATACGATACTTAATGGCAAATGGAATGGTATGATGGCTCTTGCTCCGGGGATTGTTGCAAAATATCAGAACATGCCCAAGGTAAACTTTACCGAAGGTGCCGACAGTACGCCGGTTGACCTTGAGCCGCAAGAAAGTAAGAACAAACTTGAAGGTTGCACGGCCATCGACCTGAAACAAATTAAGAATAAAGTTTCGACCAATGGTCACACATTAAGGACTATTGATGGGATTGGTTACGATTGGTATGCCATACAACTGGGCGAAGCTACCGAACCAACCGCTGATCCTAAAAATCTTGAAGGCTCCCGTTTTGAATACGAATTTTCGGGTGTAACTGCCGACTCCGTAACCGTACATGTTTACAGTTTGCCATTCTTTGCCATGTATAAAGGAAAAAGCACCAGTTACGGTATCTCTGTCGATAATCAACCTGTATGTGTGGTGGAAAGTAATCATAAAGAGTTTACCGATCCCTGGAAAGATCGCGTTTTACGCAATGGAGTTCTATCAAAAGTTACTTTCCCGGTGAATAAATCGTTGCAAAAACACACCCTCACTCTTACCTGTGGCGACCCGGGAATGATAATCGAGCGCGTTGTAATTGACTGGGGCGGGCTGAAGAAAACCTATGTAGGACCGAGTGTCTCGTTGTTGAAATAATCTACTGGAACGATGCAAAGGGTGTGGATGAATTTACGGCTCTTGCCATGGATGAGCGCTGTGCTTGTTTCTGCAGAATAACTCTCCGTCGACCGGTGTTGGTTCGCAGTGACTTGTCAGTTGTGTCCTTCCAGAAGAATTTGTCTTATTGAAAAGTTTTATTGAATTTATAGTGTGAAACGAACATATTGCTTCACAACGCCTAAGAGAAGTATAATAACTCCAGCAACATGGAGTTCCATACTACTTTAAGCGAAAAATTATTATAGTATGAAAAAACTCGTTTTTGCTTGCTTGATACTTGTTTCATTGCAAGTCAGGGCTAATGTTAACCTCCCCGCTATAGTTGGCAACGATATGGTGTTGCAACGTAACGAAGTAGTGAGGGTTTGGGGCTGGGCTCAACCCGGCGAAAAAGTAGCGGTAAATTTCTTGAAGAAGACTTATCGTGCCGTTACCGGTACAGATGGTAAGTGGATGGTTAAATTAAGGCCGATGAAGGCCGGTGGACCCTATACAATGGAGGTGAAAGGGAATAACAAAATTACGCTGAGCAATATTTTAATTGGAGACGTTTGGGTTTGTTCGGGCCAGTCGAATATGACCCATTATTTGGGACGACATGCCGAACGTTATGCCAAAGATATAGCTGAGGCCAATTTCCCGGAAATTAGGCAGTTTTATGTGCCGGAAAGATCGACAGTCAATGGTCCGGTAGAGAATACTCCTAACCTGAAATGGATAGCAGCAACCCCAACAACGGTGCTCGATTTTACCGTGATAGGTTATTTCTTTGTGAAAAAATTGTATGATCAATACCACGTGCCAATGGGAATTATCAACACTTGTGTCGGCGGTACACCTATTGAGTCTTGGATGAGCGAAGAGGGTTTTAAGGAGTTTCCGGATATCTATAAGGTAGTACAACAAAATAAAGACACGGCTTATGTTAATAAGATTCTTCGTCAGGTACGCCAAAGCGATAGTCCGTTTGGTCAACGCAAAGAAACCGACAAAGGCTTAACAGGTACGGTAAAATGGTATGATCCGGCTTATCAGCCCCTGAACTGGAAACGAATTAATATTCCGGGTTATTGGGAAGATCAGGGCATCCGCAATCTGGATGGAGTGGTTTGGTATCGTCGGGTTATTGATGTGCCAAAATCGATGACAGGTGTCGACGCTACTGTGAAATTAGGGCGGATTGTAAATGCAGATGAGTTTTACATTAACGGACAAAAAGTTGGAAATACCACTTATGAATATCCGCAACGTGAATATAAAATTAAAGCCGGTGTGTTGAAACCCGGCAAAAACCTTTTGGTTGTAAGGGTAACCAATAGTGGAGGAAAAGGTGGTTTTGTCCCTGATAAACCCTATTTCCTGTTGGCCGCCAACGATACTGTTGACCTCAAGGGTGACTGGTATTATAAAGTGGGTAGCGTGGTGGAACGCAGAAAACCGATGAATTTCGGAGGACCGATGCTCCGTCCTGTAAATCCTCAGCAAAGTCCCACCGGTTTGTACAATGGAATGATTGCGCCTTGCACAAATTATGGAGTTAAGGGTTTTTTGTGGTATCAGGGCGAAGCTAATGCTGATGCACCAAAAGCTTATGCAAAACTTTTGCCGGCTCTTATCAACGATTGGCGAAACCACTGGCAAATGGGAAATCTTACATTTTTGATTGCCCAACTGCCAAACTACATGGATGTTAATTATTCACCGGAAGAAAGTAATTGGGCCAAAATGCGTGAAGTACAGCTCAAAACTGCTGAAAGCGTTACCAATACAGGCGTTGGGGTTAATATTGATCTGGGAGAATGGAATGATATTCATCCGGGCAATAAAAAACCTGTTGGTGAAAGGCTTGCCCTTCAGGCTATGAAAATTACGTATGGAGACAAGAGTATTTTAAGTGGAGGTCCTATCCGGAAATCAGCCCGACTGGAAGGAGACAGAATCATTGTTTCGTTCGACAATGTGGGCAGTGGCCTGGTATCTGGTAACGGAGAAGAGCTCTCGCACTTTGCCATTGCAGGTGAAGATGGGGTATATCAATGGGCCAATGCTGAAATAAAAAACGACGAGGTAGTTGTGTGGAACGATAAAATCAAAAAACCGGTTTCGGTAAGGTATGCATGGGCTGACAATCCCGATTTTGCTAACCTATACAACAAAGAAGGCCTGCCTGCAAGTCCTTTTCAAATAGACCTAAAGTAATTGGACAAATAAATATTATATCGATTAAGAGTATACAATTTCAATTGCAGACCTTTCCTCACGATAACTCCGTCACGTAGTCATTGTGAGAAAAGGTCAAATACAAAAATTTAGAAATGAATTAAACGGTATAATGTTTACTAATAACAAACTGATTATACTTACATCAGCCTTGATTGGATAATTATTGTAACGATGTAAGGTCAATCAAACTCTTCAATTTGCCCCGATTGCAATCGACTGGATTCTATTTGGATAAAAGAGGGAGCTTTAACAATGTGTGATTTTAATGATGAGAGATTTTAATAAAATAAGGTGTGTGCTGTATACCTTGTTTTTAACTGCATGTTGGTCGCTTGCTGCACAGCCAACAGGAACGCTAATATCCAATATCCTTGTAGAGCAGCCGATACAAGCCGGCAATTTTCCAATTGTGTCCCATGACCATGTTGCGGCAACGCTTTGCTATGACGTCAATGAGTTTAAAGGGGTGATTCGGGCAGTCGGAGATTTGCAAACCGACATAGATAGTGTAACCGGAGTAAAACCTAAATTAGTTACAACGGAGGGTTCGGAAGAGTATCAAGTTGTTATTGGTACGCTTGGAAAAAACAAGTTGATTGACGATCTGGTATCTTCGAAGAAGCTGGATGTGAGAGATTTGAAAGGTAAGTGGGAAAGTTTTGTAATAGCAACGATTGACAATCCGAAGCCCGGAGTAAAGAAATATTTGGTGATTGCCGGTAGCGACAAGCGCGGAACCATTTATGGTATATACGAATTGTCGCAACAACTGGGAGTTTCGCCTTGGTATTGGTGGGCCGATGTGCCTGTAAAAAAACGCTCAGAGGCTTATGTATTCTCCGGTCGTTATACTTCCGGAGAACCGAAAGTAAAATACCGTGGTATCTTTATAAATGACGAGAATCCTTGCATGCAGCGCTGGGCAAGAGCAAAATTTGGAGGAATGAACAGCACAATGTATTCTCATCTGTTCGAGTTGCTGTTGAGGTTAAAAGCTAATTTGCTTTGGCCGGGAATGTGGGGCTCTTTTACCGAATATAAGCCGTTGGTTCCGGTTCTTAAAAATGCAGATGGTAGTTACGAAGGGAACTCTTTCAACGATGACGATCCCGACAACCCTCGTTTGGCAGACGAGTATGGCATTATCATGGGAACTTCGCATCATGAGCCGATGCAGCGTTCGCAACAGGAGTGGATTCGGAATAAATCGAACTACGGCAATGGCGAATGGAATTATCTGACCAATAAAGATGGCCTTCAAAAGTTCTTTCGCGAGGGTATTGAACATACGAAAAATTATGAGAGCCTGATTACGATGGGGATGCGTGGTGACGAAGACCGCCCCATGGTAGATGCCGGAAGCGCCGAAGCTAATTTTAAAGTGCTGGAAGGCATAATGAAAGACCAGCGTAAAATTATTGAAGAAGTCACCGGTAAACCGGCAGCAAAAATGCCTCAGGTGTGGACGCTTTACAGTGAAGTGCTTGAATATTTCGATAAAGGGATGAAAGTGCCCGATGATATGATTATCCTTCTTTGCGACGACAACTGGGGAGATGTTCGCAAGCTTCCCGAATTGAACGGCAAAAGACATCCTGCGGGTTACGGAATGTATTATCATGTCGGATATTATGGTGCTCCACGAGCATATAAATGGTTGAATGTTACCCAGCTTCAGCAAATGTGGGAGCAACTTCGGCTAACGTATGATTATGGCGTGGATAAATTGTGGATCCTCAATGTGGGTCATTTGAAACCGAACGAATATCCGATGGATTTCTTCCTGAAAATGGCATGGGATCCGGCATCCTTTAATCAAAATAACCTGAAACAGTATTCTCATTCATTTTGTGCACAAAAGTTCGGAGAAGAACAGGCTGATGAAGCAGCGAGCATTTTAAATACCTATTGCAAATATGCCAGCCGGGTCACTCCCGAGATGTTGGACAGCCATACTTACCGTCTGGAAACAGGTGAGTTCAAAATGGTAAAAGACGAATTCATGGCACTTGAAGCCCGTGCATTAAGGCAGTTTGTAACATTACCGACTCCGTACCATAATGCCTACAAAGAGCTCGTGCTTTTTCCCGTACAGGCATTGGCTAATTTATACGATCTCTATTATTCGGTAGCTATGAACCGTAAACTGGCTGCCAATAATGATATTTCGGCTAATTTTTGGGCCGATCATGCCGAATTTTGTTTCAAGCGCGATTCGTTGTTATGCTATGATTACAACCATAATATTGCCAATGGCAAGTGGAATCACATGATGGATCAGGTGCATATCGGATATAAAGTATGGAATGGGCCTCAGTTTAATATTATGCCTGCAGTAACGCGTGTTGCAGTCGAAAATGCCAAACAGGGAGGCTATGTTTTTCTTGAAAAAAACAATGTGATTGTGATGGAAGCTGAACACTATTTTGAAAGTGAGGCTAATGAAAAAACCAAATGGATCGTCATTCCCGACATGGGGCGAACACTTTCGGGCATTGCCCTTATGCCTTATACCGAAAAAACGGATGGAGCTTTCATAAGCTATAAATTCAATCTCAAAGCCAAACAGGATAGTGTCAAAGTAAGAATCTTTTTCGATAGCACAATGCCGTTTCAAAAAGGAGGTCACCGTGTGGCCATTTCCTTTGATGGCGGGTCTGAAAAAATTATGAATATAAATGAAGACCTGACGTGGAAAAACAACTATTCGAAAATGTATCCGACAGGTGCTGCCAGAATCAACGAAATCGTATTAACATTAGGACTACCTCAAAGGTCTGATGGAACATATGTTTTGAAAATCCGTCCGTTAAATCCGGGTGTGGTAATCTATAAAGTACTTATCGATAATGGCGGGTACGAGTATTCGTATTTGAACATGCAGGAAAGCCCTTATAAAAGATAATGTTCAACATTAGGATGTGAACTGGACTTGGTGATTTTGTCAGGATAAAAAGTAAAGGTTGAAAACCGTAATCTTGTATATGATACAATCCTGAATTCATTGCAGTCGAGAGTTCAATGAGAACCCGGTTAAATGGAGTTACGAACGCAGTAACATATCCGATTTAGCCAGAGAATCAGGAGCCCGGGTTTCTTTTCTGATTTGCAATTTCAGAACACAAGTCATACTTGTGCTAAATGAGAATTTCTCTTCCCGTAGCAACTTTTCATTTGATGTCAGTTAGAGAACAGGGATAACTGTCTGTTTTTAGAAGTTTCATGTCTAAAAGTGGAAATAGGATACTGTTTTTTTTCTGAATTTTACTGCCTCATTTATTGCCTGTAGTTATTAAGCCGCCTCTTCTGCCTTAAACAGAAAAATCATATCTTTTTATTTGGAGAGATTAGGTACACAGCACAGGAAATTTATTCATTATGTCATATGTTAGCTCTCGGTAGGAGAACCAATATTCCGAAACCAGGGATACCGAAAAGAGTTAATGGAGCGAAAAATAAGAGTTCGTGACGAATTCTCTGTAAGTTAATGGCTTACTAATATATTTATTACCTTAAATACCTATTAAATTGCTATGAAGAACAACAATCTGAAATCATTGTTGCTGCTGGTCTGGCTTGTGGTTTCTGCCTCTCACGTCTACGCGTGGGTGGGAGCACCGATGCCGCGGTTGCACGTGGATGGGCGCTATCTGAAAGACACACATGGAAATATCGTTAATTTGCATGGGTTCGCTCAAACCTATTCCCCCTGGTTTAACGAACAGGGCAAATACTGGACTAATTATGATGTCCCGGGATGTTTGAAATACAATCAGGATTTGATTGACAACATGTTGAAAGTGGGTTGGAAAATGAATTTTATCCGCTTACACATGGATCCATACTGGTCGAATACTCCGGGAGCTGGTGTTACAGGCGAAAACGACATATCCGCATTTAGCTTCGACAGATTCAAAACTGCGCTTGATAATGTGTTTATTCCGATGGCCGAATACGCCATATCCAAAGGATTGTATGTTATTATGCGACCTCCCGGTGTCTGTCCCGAGAAAATTGCAGTCGGAGATGCTTATAATCAGTATCTGATTAAAGTCTGGGGCTATGTCGCTCAACATCACAAGTTAAAAAACAATCCCAATGTCATGTTTGAGCTGGCTAACGAGCCTGTTACTATTCAGGGAACGGATGGTACCTACGGCGCCGGTTCACAGGGGCATTTCGATAACCTGAAAAAATATTTTCAGGCAGTTGTTGACACCATCCGTGCCAGCGCCGACAATATTCTCTGGGTGCCTGGTCTCGGATATCAGGCATTGTATCAGGGATTTGCTGTCAATCCTGTTGAGGGTAAAAATATCGGCTATGCGGTGCATATGTACCCGGGATGGTTTAACAGCGGTCAGGGTTATGCCGATTTTCAGAAAGGATGGGACACGCAGGTGAAACCCGCGGCCAACATAGCTCCGATTGTTGTTACCGAGATGGACTGGGCGCCGGCAAAATATAACTCTTCCTGGGGAAAAGACAGCACCGGAACGGTGGGCGGAAACGGATTCGGGGCAAATTTTAAAAAGATTACCGACGATTCGGGAAATGTAAGCTGGCTACTGTTTACCGGCCCTGATTTGCTGGCAAAATTCGACTCTACGCATGTCGCTGCTCCTAAAGACACCGTTTTTCTCAATGATCCGCAGGCATGTCCGTGGCCATGCTTTCACTGGTATAAGCAATATGCTCTCAACAATTGTCCACGACCCGATTTTACATACCTTTCCAATAGCGATAACGGCGACGGTACATTCAAAAATCCGGTGATCTTTGGCGATTTTCCCGATCCTGACGTCATTCGCGTGGGAGACGTTTACTACATGTCGACTACAACCATGCACCAGTTTCCGGGAGCCACCATATTAAAATCGTACGATCTGGTGAACTGGGAATATTGCAGCAATCCTCTGGACAAAATCGAATCGACAAATTGTTATAATTTAGATGGCTGTAATCGTTATAGCCGTGGGCAATGGGCGAGCAGCCTGAAATATCATAAAGGCACTTACTACCTTCATTTCAATACGCTGGACGAGGGCAGTTACTTGCTGACAGCCACCAATCCTGCCGGTCCGTGGACAAAGAAAAAACTTTCCTCTTCTTTTTATGATGCCGGCCTATTCTTTGATGCCGATGACAAAATCTACATTGTCTATGGAATCAATAAGTTACATGTAGCCCAGCTTGATGCCGATTTTAATGTTGTGAAAGATCAGGCAATTACCTATGGAAATATCCCATCGGGCATTGATAACTCGGCAACAGAAGGAAGCCACATGTATAAAATCAATGGATATTATTACATCTATTCCACAACCGGAGGTTATTACGCTACTCAGGTTGCCTTCCGTTCTTCGTCTGTTTTCGGTCCGTACGACGAAAAAGGGGTGTTCAACAGCAATCGCATTCATCAGGGAGCCTTGATTCAGACACAAACCGGCGAATGGTGGACAATGCTCTTTGCCGACAAAGGCGCTTATGGGCGTTTGCCGAATCTGGAACCGGTAACCTGGGTGGACAACTGGCCGATGGTCGGAGTAAGTGGAAAAGATGTTACTTCGTATAAAAAGCCCAACGTTGGCAGATCGTATGCAGTAACGAATTTACCCACCAACGATAATTTCAGGGATTACAAACTGGCTCCTCAGTGGGAATGGAATCATAATCCAGATAATTCAAAATGGTCGTTAGTGAAGCGCCCGGGCTTCTTGCGCTTGTATGCGGCAAATGTTGCAGATAGTCTTCCAAAAGCGAGAAACACCCTGACTCAACGCATTCTGGGCTTTCCGGCCAATCAGAATTTGTCATACGGAACCGTTAAGCTGCATATAGCAAATATGGCGGAAGGCGATGTGGCAGGTTTGTGCATATTCCAGGATCCGTACGCTTTTCTGGGAGTGAAAATGGTCAGCGGACAAAAGCGCTTGCTTTTTCTGAATTCCGGTACCAAGACCCAGCAACTTGGCGCAGCTGTAGCCGATAGTGTGGTTTATTTACGGGCAGTTGCCAATTATGCAACCAGTCAGGCCGATTTTTATTACAGTGCAGATAATAAGACTTATACACAAGTGGGGTCTTTGAGTATGCAGTACAATTTATCGGTGTTTGTAGGTAACCGTTTCGGAATCTTCAATTATGCAACAGCAGCTACGGGTGGTCATGTCGATGTTGACTGGTTCTCGACCGAAAAAGATTTTGCAGAGGATACGTTTTTCGATAAATCCTTTGTTGGCTACAGCGAAGATGCGTTGACCCTGAGTGACCTGAAAACCGATGCCACCGATATTACGATGGTGACGGGAACCAATAAAAGCGTTGCCATTACTGCCGTATACAAAGACGGACATACCGAAGATGTAACCTTGAGTGCAACTTATTCAAATTCAAGTCCGTCTACCTTGTCCATTAAAAACGGGCTGTTAATAGCAACGGCTAATGGAGATGCAATCGTAACCGTGACATATCAGGGCGGAATGGGAAGCCCCAAGCGTTTGACCTTAAACGTCCGTTCTACCTATTTCCCTCTGACGGCAGACCTGTTCAACCCATCTATTTACGCCACCGGAACCTTTAATGCAACGACCCATACGTTTGTTCCCGGTCAATGGGGCTTTGGAGGATGGAGCTATAACAACGGAATCGATTTGTCTGGATACAAATATCTGGTGGTACAACTTGGAACAGTTCCTCCGGGTGGAACTGTTGTGCGGGCATTTGACGAAAATAGCTATTGGACCAAGCCTACGGAAGCGACGTTCGATTCCAATAACAGAGCGGTTATCAACCTGTCGAGCTCAACGAAGTCGGGCACAACGACGGCTTTTACATCGTCTCACGTGTATATCGTCGGATTGTGGGCAAACGGAGGTTCTCCAATTAACATTAATGATGTTTATGTAACCAATAACAGCGATTATTCCAAGCCATTGGCTACCGATCCGGTCATCAGCATTTCGTCAAATAACAACGCAGGCGGAAAAGTAAGTGGTGGCGGTATTTACAGCAATGGTTCCTCATGTACCCTGACTGCAACTCCCGCAACCGGTTATGCCTTCTCCGGTTGGACGGAAGGCGGAGTTTTGGTTTCCTCGAATGCATCATACACTTTCACCGTCAGCGGATCACGTACGCTTGTTGCAGGTTTTTGTCCCGGCAATAGCAATTGCAAGCTTAAAGTATCCAATTGCACCTGCCGCGATAGCAACGACGGAGCTCTTGATGTTACTTTCACTCTTCCATTCAGCTATGCATTAAATATAAAGGGAACAAGTTACAGCAAAACGGGTACGGCGACGTCGGGTTATAGTTTGTCCGGTTTGGCTCCCGGCACATACACGGTAGAAATTACATCCGCAGACATTAGCGGTTACAAGCAAAATTTCACGATAGTGGTGTCGCAACCTCAGGATTTAAATGTGATGAAGGTGAAGGCATCGGAAGGCGTTGCGCAATATAGTATGAGTGGTGGTGAGAATTATTATATTACCTTAAATGACAATACGGTTACAACGCAGTCTCAAATGGCGAACATACCGTTGCAGAAAGGTGAGAACCGCATAAGCATCCGTACCGATAAAGATTGTCAGGGAATTTATCAGGAAACCATCTATTTTGATGGAAGCAATCAGGCCACTGTGTTCCCGAACCCTACCGATGGACCATTGTTAATCGGAGTGCCGGGTAAGGATGAGACTGTCAAGGTAGAAATTGCAACTATGAATGGCCGCATTCAATTTCAGCAAACTGTTGCGGTAGCCTCCGATCGCTTGATTCGCCTTAATGTTGCCGGTCTTCCGGCCGGGATTTATATTCTTCATATTAAGGGGACACAAATCCATGATACAGTAAGGATGATGAGGAAATAATAGTCGGATATCGGAAATATATAATTGAAACAAGAATAGTCTCTGCTAACCTGTATTAGCAGAGACTACTAAATAAAGAAACTACTAATATGCAATCAAAATATTTATTTTCTGTAGTTGCTTTGATAGCAACATTCCTGCTTGCAGGTTGCGGAAAGAAGGATACACCAGCGCCGGTTCCGGGTACTGTAACATTATCTTCTCCCGCTGATAATACGGCGTGTCTTAAAAGTTCGTCGGCAAGCGGAAGTTCTGCATCGGTTACTTTTTCGTGGAGCACCTCAACCAATGCCGATAGCTACCGCTTGGATGTTAAGAATCTGAACACTCAGGCTACTGTTAGCTATAACACAAATAACGTGTCATATACAGCAAGTCTGGATGCTAACGTTCCGTATTCATGGAGCGTAACGGCTATAAATTCTTCAGGGAAAATCTCCGGCAATGCGTGGAAATTCTTTTTATCGGGAGCCGCCTCCAGCAATTATGCGCCATTCCCTGCCGATTTGACGTCTCCGGCTTCAGGCGCGGTAGTTAATGCCGGAGGCGCTTCTACTACGCAAGTTACGTTTCAATGGAGCGGATCCGATCCCGATAATGATATTGCCGGCTATGCTTTCTATCTTGATAATACTAATGCATCGACTCAGGTTGTAGCTTCACAAACATCAACGACATTGTCTCAGAGCTTGTCAAGTGGTAAGACCTATTACTGGAAGGTGGTTACAACAGATAAAGCCGGGAATAGCTCAACGTCGTCCTTAGGCGTGTTTCAGGTGAAATGATATTGCCCTCAAAGCATTCTAAAGGAGTCTTTCCCTTGAAAATAGGAGAGTTTTTTGAAAGCCGAATAACCCGTTAAACAGAGCAATTTCCCGGGTTAACATCAGACCTTCATTTCTTTGTCGAATTCAGATATTCCGACGGAGTCATGGAGGTCATTTTTTTAAAAGATGCAATAAAATTTTGCCGGTTGCCGAATCCGCATTGATTTGCTATCGCGTCCAGAGTAATGGTTTTCATCGTGTCAGATGCAATTAGCGTCTTTGCATGGTTTACCCGCAATTGATTTCTCCAGTCTGTGAATTTGATATTCAGAATATTAGAGAAATAATAGGAAAGGTGGTGTAATGGTATCCCCGTCAGGTTCGATAACTTAGAGCGGGATAAATCCAGATTGCAGTATTCTTTCTGCTTCACAATCTCATTCAGCTTTCTTTCTATCTCATCAATATATTCATCAGTAAAGAGAAGTAAATCGGGAGAGCCGTTGTTCTTGGTGTTTTCAGGTGTTTCGACAGTCGGTTGGGTTTCAATATCATCGATGCTTGCCACATGCGAGGGTAGTCCATAAAGTATTTGTGGACAAAATAAGAGGATGATATTTAATGCCATGTAAATTAGTGGGATAATGATATGCTTGGGCCCGGCTATTTCGACCCTGCTGGTAGTGACTAATTGTATTGACGCGAACAGATAAATAAGGGAAAGCGTAATGGTGCATATAAAGGTTGCTTTCAACCAAAGTTCTACACTTTGCCGTTGTTTGGGTCTTAAAAGCGAATTAGACCTGATTTGAGGTAGGTTCGCGTAAAAAATCCAGACGGAATAACCAATATAACCGAGAATTGAAATAGCTCTTAGCAGGTTGATGTATGCCTGAGGAATCACGCTTGGAAACCCGAAAAGGTATGCTTGTATTCCTTTGCGTATCTCTATAGCCAGAGAAACCTTGTGATCAAAACTCCAAAAATAATACTTCCATAAAACGATGAAAATGACCACAACCGGCAGAAGGTGCCAAAGGTCTTTCTTGTGCAAGCGGGCGGAATTTGTGATTATACTTCTGAAATACAGATAGAAAACAGGACCAATGAGGAACAATACAGGGGCAAAATGATACAGCATGACAGCCGCTATCACAGGATTGTTTTCAATATGTAGCGCAGCTATTGCAAACTCTTCGAGGTTAAAAAGAAAAAAGAATAACGCCAAATAGATATTCCCCCTGAAATGCAGGCGGGAATATAATGCTAACACTATGGAAAGTAGCATTCCGAGTCCGGTGATATAAGGGTCCATATCTTTGTTAGAGCTTGTGTTTGCAATTGGTTTGTCCGGTCAGCAACACTCAAAAGAAGATACATATATGTATACATACTTGAAACTTCTCTCAAGATGTCTGCAAACAAAGTTATCAAAATAAAATTGGATTTACCAAATATGAATGGAAAATACAAAAAAATAAAGCCGAGGCTATCAATTAACCTCGGCTTTTCTCTCTAGATTTTGGTTCGAATATTATACAGCACTCTGCTGTCTGAAAATCATTCCTTAGGAATGTAAAATTATATTGATTCTTGTCTTCTATACGATACTTACAAAATTAAGCCTTATGATTTGAATCGCTAAAGCTAAATATGTGATTGTTGTTGTGTTTTTCTAAAATGTTACATTGTTTCTTGTTGTGTAATTGTTTAATAATTAGTATCGTATGGAATGTGTATGTTCGAATAAGATTTGGGTGTGTGAATTTTGACTGTTTGTCACTTTTTTGTTGCTATGACAAGTGATCAGTTATTAACGCAAATCGTCATCGTTGAACGGTTTACTTTTTTGAAGTTGGCTCGGCTTCTTGCTCCTTCTCGGCCAATAGCTTTTTAAGCTGCTTTAGTTCGTTTTGAACGGCATTATACTTTTGGAGCGAGACGCTGTTTTCTTCAAGACGGATATATTTTTCGCGCAGCTTTATATAGCGGGGAACAAGATATATAAGGGCAATGGGGCAAAAGATTGTAATAAGAATAAGTAGCTTCATAGTGAGGTGTTTATCCGATCAGATCTTCCGGTAATTGCTTATTGCTCTTGGCTCCAAGCTCTTTTATTTTTTCAGCCGTGCGGAAAATATTACCGTTCCCGTTTTGGAGTTTTTTCATTGCATCATCGTAGGAGTTTCCTGCCTTGTCGATGCTGTCTTTTATTTTGCCGAGGTCGGTTACAAATCCGGCCAGTTTATCATAAAGCGTTCCACTCAGGCGGGCAATTTCCTGTGCATTACGACTTTGGTTTTCCTGTTTCCAGATAGATGAAATGGTTCGCAGGGTGGCCAGCAGAGTGGTGGGACTTACAATGACAATTTTCTTTTCCCAAGCATATGAAAATAGCTCGTTATCGGCTTGCACAGCAATGGCAAAAGAGGCTTCGATTGGAACAAACATCAACACGAAATCAGGGGTGTTCAGGTTGTGCGCATTTTGGTAATTCTTTTCGCTGAGCAACTTTACATGACTGCGCAGGGAAGCGATGTGTTCTTTTTGAAACAGAGCACGTTGCTCGTCAGTTTCAGCGGACATCAGGCGCTCATACGCAACAAGCGATACCTTTGAATCGACAATAATATGTTTGTTATCAGGTAGATGTAGGATTACGTCGGGGCGTTGCACACTCATATCAGCTCCTTCAACCACCTCTTCACGTTCGTATTCCTGTCCTTTGGTCAATCCAGAACGTTCAAGCACACGTTCCAAGATAATTTCGCCCCAGTTTCCTTGTTTTTTGACATCACCCTTCAGGGCACGCGTCAGATTGTTGGCTTCTTCGCTTACACGGGTGTTTAGTTCGGTTAGTTTTTTTACCTCTTCCCGCAGGCTGACTTTGTCGCGAAATTCCTTGTCATAGGCTTCTTCCACTTTCTTTTCGAAGGAAGCTATTTTCTCCCGTAAAGGGTTGAGTATCTCTCCAATATTCTTTTCGTTGTGCTGCACAAATTCGTTCGAACGTTCTTTCAGAATACGGTTGGCAATATTTTCAAATTCCGTCTGGAGTTTCTTTTGCAGTTCGACTAATTCACTCTTTTGCTGGCCGAGTTGTTCATGTAAATAGCGATTTTCCGTACTTGTACGGGCAATTTGTTCGCTCTGTGTGGCAATAGAATTGCGGGCCGATTCCAATTCTGCTGTTAGGCGTGCATTTTCTTCGGTTTTAATTCGGAGGGTTTCATCGACAATCGATTTTTTACGGTCTGTTTCAGCCTGATCCAACAGGAACTGTTTCTCTCTTTCGGTTGCTGCATTGCGAGTGGCCGATAATTGTTTGTTTAGCCATACGGCAACGCCCAACGCACCGATAACGAGTCCGATAAATAAAAAAGCGATATTCATAAGCCGAAATTTTAACCGGTTGTTATTTTTCAAAGAAACGTATTACTTTCTGCATCCAATCTTTTCGCTGTCCTTCAGTGCTGAGGGATTCGAACGGGAATCCGCATACCACAGTTCTATAGCTTCCTTTGTAAGCTACGGCCGCGCTTATATTGCTTTCGGGATACAAAGCAATGGTGTGCGCGTTCGGTGCATTGTCAGCCGGATCGATGCCGTCGGCTGACTCAACGGCGTATTGCTTTTCATTGATCTGGGTGCAAAAATTCCATTGGCCTCCAAATGTGGAGTAGGGTAATGTGACACCCCTGTAATTGCCCGGAGACGGATGCTTTTTCGTTGTGCCATTTGTATTTCAATACCGACGTCGCAAAGTTGATGCCGGTAGAATCTGCTTGCCCGTTATTCCATAAGTCGGATCCGATGAAACTGCCGGAAACAAAAAGATTGCCCCCTGAAACGCAATAACGGCGTAAGGCCGCATTTAGTTTTTCGGTAAATGTTCTGAATGCTACATGATTGACATTTCCTCCGAAAGGAACCTGTTTCTCTTTTCCGAGTATGAGATCTAACATTTTATAGCTGTTCAACAGCTCCCCGTTTTTCTTCCACTGCCGCCCGACTACAGGAAACAAAAGAATATCCGGCAGCTTTAAGCGCCTGCCCATGAATGTAAGGAAAGTCACAGCTATTACCGGCAACATTCATGTTTTCAAAATTGGCATCTGACGTACCAAAGGTAGCGGATTCCTGTCCTTTGAAATTCAGTC
>CAXXPB010000068.1:0-23438 GCA_963678825.2 uncultured Microbacter sp.
CTATTATTATAACTCTTGCGAAACCGGCACCGACGAATCAACTTATGGTCAAAGTGCTGATGGCAATTTCAAAAACTTCGACCTTACGGGAGTAGGTTCAATGACGTCTGATAACTACCCTATGACCATATTGTGGAATTCAACTTTCCCGAATATCAACACTGCAAGTGGTGTAATCGAGTATGGTAGTGCATCCGGAGTCTCTGATGCTTTAATTTCCGAAGCCAGATTCTTCCGTGCTTTTGATTATTTTCTGTTAGTACAAACTTTTGGTGGCGTTCCTTTAGATCTGGGTGCGGGAGAATTAAAATTCAACACCTCTACTTCTCGTGTATCTAAACGTAATACTGTACCTGAAGTTTATACTAAAGCAATTTTTCCTGACCTTTTGTTAGCTGTTAAAAATTTGCCTGATGCAGGTCGTGTAACTGGTGGTGCAACCAAGACCCTTGCCCGTCTTTATTTGGCTAAGGCTTATTTGACATACGGATGGTGGTTGCAGAATCCTAAAAACATTCCTACTTATCCTACTTGTAATCGCACCGACCCTGATGGTCATGATGCTGCATGGTATTTCCAAAAAGCTTATGATTATGCAGTTGAAGGAATTCAAAATGCAGGAGGAAACTTTGCCTTACAATCGACATTTTATGATGTGAATGTGGCTACGAATGACAGAAACAAAGAGATTTTACTTTACGCTGATCATACCCAAACCAGTGAATTATACAATGGTGGTACTAGTCTTACCGGTTTTGGTAGTGGTGCAGCTCCCGATAACTTTGCCGGTTGGATGCAAAATTGGAGCTATACAGCTATTACAAGCTCTAAAACAGATTGGAGCTCGCCATCTCTTGTTTCATCCGTTCAACGCGAAGCAGCTCAGGCCTTAGGTCGTCCATGGACACGTATGGCTCCTCCTATTGGAGTAATAACCAATACTTTTGCTGACAAAACAAACGACTCTCGTTATGACGGAACCTTTACAACGGTTTATCGTGGCAACTGGGCTAAAGGTGGCGTAACTAACGCTACTTTATACAATGCAAATGGAATGCAGATAGCGAATGGAGATGCTGTTCTTTCTTTCTTAGGATCAGAACCAACACAAACAATTGACTATTCTAACTCCGTTTATAAGAGCAGCATTGGTGCCGGTGTATTGCCCGGTCGTGCCGACTTTGTTTTGCCTCCGAGCGGAATCAGCAGACGTGTATTTCCTGGTATTTGGAAATTAGGGCCTTACCGTACCGATAATGCAGCTGGTTTGGGTTCTGCTAACGCTGGTAGCACACGCCCATACAACATTGCAAAATTCTCTGAATTGTTCTTTATTGCAGCCGAAGCTGCGGTGAAAGGTGCTGCTACTAAAGCTGTAACCGGAACATATGCTAATGACGGAACGGCTTATGGACTGATTAACATTCTTCGTGCACGTGCTGCTAAATGGAAGTTCAGTAATGCTAACAACACTACTTTTGTTGCTGATAATAGCGCTGCGATGGTAGCTGCTACACCGACCATCATTACTCTTGATTATATTTTAGCCGAACGTTCGCGTGAATTCTACGGTGAAGGATATCGCTGGTATGATTTGGTTCGCACTCAAACTTGGGCTGATTATGCAAAAACATATCAGATCTGTGGAAACAATTACGGAGACCATACCCCTGTTACCTATACCCGCACAATTCCTGATAATTATTACCTCCGTCCTATTCCTCAGGGACAGCTTGACGGGTTGGAAATGACTGCTGACGAAAAGAAAGCATATCAAAATCCGGCATACCAATAATCTTTATCGGATTCCTTAATTATGAAGACTCTTTCCTTTATGGAGAGAGTCTTCTTTTCTAACCTTAACGAACTTCTCTCCGTGAAATTCAAGCTGTTTTTTTTGCTCTTCTTTTATCTTGTCTTAGCTAACGTACCAGTAAATGCTCTGATAAGACTTCCAAAACTTATAAGTGACGGCACGGTGCTGCAAAGAGATACCCGTGTGAAAATATGGGGTTGGGCAACACCGTCTGAACACGTATCAATTACGATTGATAAGCACACTTACACAACCATAGCTGATGCAAACGGCAATTGGTCTGCCTCTCTTGACCCGTTCAAAGCGGGAGGCCCCTACTCTATGTCAGTAAAGGGAGAAAACTCCATCACAATTAAAAATATTCTGTTCGGCGAAGTCTGGATTTGTTCCGGACAATCGAACATGGAATTGCCCATACGCCGGGTAAGTCCTATCTACCAATCTGAAATTGAAAGTTCAACCAACAACAACATACGCTGTTTTACAGTCCCTCAAAAATATAATTTCAAACAAGAACTAACTGATTTTGAAGACGGAAGCTGGCTACCTGCAGATCCTAAATCAATACAAAATTTCTCAGCTGTTGCTTACTTTTTTGCAAGAGAATTGAACCAAAAATATCATGTGCCGGTAGGCGTTATCGTTGCGGCTCTCGGCGGGTCTCCCATCGAAGCCTGGGTAAGTGAATCGACCCTGAAAAAATACCCGCACTATTATCAGGAGATGCAACGTTGGAAAGACGACAACCTGATAAATGCAACAGAAAGCAGTGAGCAGTCCAAAATAAAAGCATGGTACGACCAACTACGAAACAAAGACGAAGGTTTCAATAACTCTCAACAATCGTGGCTCGATCCTTCATACAATACCACCAACTGGCCAATAATGAAAGTGCCCGGCTATTGGCAAAAGACCGATTTAGACGCAATAAGCGGAGTTGTATGGTTTCGAAAAGAGGTCAACCTTCCGGCTCAAATGGCAGGTAAAGTTGCGAAATTACTTGTCGGCCGCATCGTGGATGCCGATTCTGTCTTTGTCAACAGGCAGTTTGTTGGTACTACCTCCTACCAATACCCTCCCCGACGTTATGAAGTACCGGCGGGAATATTGAAAGCCGGAAAAAACACGATCATAGTCAGAGTGATTTCCAATACAGGGCAAGGTGGCTTTGTCCCGGATAAACAATATACATTGTCGGATGGCACCACTACCATTGATTTGCAAGGCGAATGGCAATATAAAATCGGGGCAGTGATGGATACACCTACCCCTACACAAACATTTGTCCGCTGGAAACCCGGTGGTCTTTACAATGCCATGTTGGCTCCGCTTTTCAACTATGCGATAAAGGGAGCCCTGTGGTATCAGGGAGAATCGAATACAGACCGGGCAACGGAATACAAAAGTTTACTTCCTGATTTGATTGCAGATTGGCGTTCACGCTGGAATGAAGGCAATATTCCTTTCATAATAGCACAGTTGCCTAATTTCATGGAGGCAAAAAGCGAACCGACTGAAAGCGACTGGGCTCAATTGCGAAACGCACAGCTAAAAGCCCTTTCCGTACCCAATACCGCTCTGGCTGTAAATATTGATCTCGGAGAATGGAATGACATTCATCCGTTAAACAAGAAAGATGTATCACACAGACTTTTCCTTGGAGCCGAAAAAGTGGCGTATAAAGAACACATTGTATCATGCGGCCCCCTCTATCAGTCGATGAAAATTACCGGCAACAAAGTCATTCTTACATTTAGTAATTGTGGTAGTGGACTGATAATCAAAAAGGGTTCCAAACTACAGGAATTTACCATCACCGGAATTGACGGAAAATATGTTCGGGCAAATGCAAAAATTGAAAACGGTAAAGTCGTTGTATGGAATAATGTTATTCAAAAACCCGTTTCCGTTCGTTATGCCTGGGCTGATAACCCCGCCAATGCAAATCTTTATAACAAAGAAGGATTACCGGCTACTCCCTTTAGCACAGAGAATTAATATCACAAAATAATACAAGCGGCCATGAAAGAAAATTCGCAAAAAGTCTCCTTCGGGGAAAAGCTGGGATATAGCTTTGGCGACGGCTCAGCCAATTTTGTATTTCAAATCATGATCATGTTCCAACTGGGCTTCTACACTGATGTTTTCGGCATCAAAGCAGGAGCTGCCGGATCAATTCTTTTATTGGCCCGTTTTTTTGACGCAATAGTCGATCCGTTTGTTGGCATCGTATCCGACCGCACAAAAACCCGCTGGGGTAAATACCGTCCGTGGATAATCTGGACTGCGATCCCATTCAGCTTGTTCTTTTGGCTGGCCTTCACCACTCCCGATCTGGACGAGCGCACAAAAATTATCTATGCCGGAGTAACCTATATTTTGCTGATGGCAATCTATTCATTCAACAACACGCCTTATTCAGCTTTAGGTGGGGTCATGTCAAGCGACATCAAAGAGCGCACCAGCATCACCTCTGTACGCTTCGTTATGGCAATGATAGCCACGCTTGCCGTACAAGGATTCACACTGCCCCTGGTTGCAAAACTCGGTAATGGAGATAATCAAAAAGGCTGGTCGATGACTATCATGATCTTCGCCCTTATCGCGCTGGTATTTTTTGCCATCGCATTTTTAAGCACCAAAGAACGGATTACTCCTCCTCCGGGTCAAAAAAACTCCGTAAAACAGGACTTAAAAGATATTTTCGGAACAAAACCATGGCGTTCCATGTTCTTTGTCACGCTTTTCATTTTCACCACTCTTTCTTTGTGGGGAGGCGGCATCTACTATTTCTTCAACTATTACATGGATCACGAATCTATCTATAATTTTCTGGAGACAATGGGACTGACCACCGTTGGAGGTGCTTCACACGGATTCGGTTATAGTATCATGGATGCGTTTGGACTCATCATCAAAGACGATCACAGCAACGTGTTCAATGTTGGATTCAGCTTCTTTAATATTGCAGGCCAAATTGTGACCATAATAGGAATTCTGACACTCTCGCAACCGCTTACAGCCCGTTTCGGGAAGAGAAATGTGTTTCTGGTTGGTTTATCATTAACCACCATTTTTACGGCACTATTCTTTATCGTACCGGCCAAAAGCGTTGGACTGGCATTTGTCATCAACATGCTTAAGTGCGCAGCCTATGCGCCAACCATTCCCCTGTTGTGGGCGATGATGGGAGATGTGGCTGATTACTCCGAATGGCAACATAAACGCCGTGCCACCGGCTTTGTATTTGCCGGAGTGGTGTTTGCTCTCAAAGCAGGTCTCGGACTGGGTGGCGCAATTTGCGGATGGGTAGTAGGATCGTTTGGATATGTTCCTAATGCGGTGCAAAATCCGAGCGCATTGTTTGGTATTCGCTTATCGGCAAGCTTAATTCCGGCCATCACTTTTTTAATTGCTGTAATTGCCTTATTTACATATAGAATAACAAAAGAAATCAATGAAGAAGTACAGGTAGAATTAGCAGAAAGAAGAAAACTATTTACTGAATAATCACTCAAATTACAACTAAAAATAAATTCCAAATCCAACAGCTTGAAAAACTCTACATCCGATGAACCAGTCAGAACAAGCTCAATTGGCAAACAAGAATATTTTCTCATTAAAAAATTATCAAACCTATGCGTTACTTAGTCGATCATCTTTATACCGCCGATCCTTCGGCTCACGTATTTGACGGAAAAATTTATATCTATCCCTCTCACGATATAGAATCGGGTATTCCTGAAAACGACAATGGCGATCATTTCGACATGCGTGATTATCATGTGTTCTCTATGGATTCTATCGACGGAGAATTGACCGATCACGGAGTTGTGTTGGATGTAAACGACATTCCCTGGTCGGGACGTCAGCTTTGGGCTCCGGATGCCGCTTGCAAAAAAGGAAAATATTACCTCTATTTTCCTTTGAAAGACAAAAACGATATTTTCCGTATCGGCGTAGCAGTAAGCGACAAACCCGAAGGTCCTTTTGTTCCGCAAAGCGATCCGATTAAAGGCAGCTTTTCTATAGATCCGGCTGTATTGCAAGATAATGACAATGATTATTACATCTATTTCGGTGGATTGTGGGGCGGACAACTGCAACGCTATCGCAACAACAAAGCCATTGAAAATCCGGGATTACCGGCAGATGAAGAACCTGCTTTATTTGCCCGTGTTGCCAAACTGAGCGATGACATGCTGGAGTTTGCAGAAGAACCCCGTGATGTAGTGATTCTGGATGAAAACGGAGAACCTCTGAAAGCCGGCGATAACAGCCGTCGCTATTTCGAAGGTCCCTGGATGCACAAATACAACGGTAAATATTACTTCTCCTACTCTACCGGCGATACACATTTGCTATGCTACGCCATTGGAGACAGTCCTTACGGCCCGTTCACCTACAAAGGGGTTATACTTACTCCGGTGGTTGGATGGACAACTCACCATTCGATAATTGAATTCCGGGGGAAATGGTACCTTTTCCACCACGACAGCGTGCCTTCAGGAGGTAAAACCTGGTTACGAAGCATCAAGGTAACAGAACTGGAATACAATGCCGACGGAACCATTAAAACAAGAGAAGGACAATAATTATAATTCACAAATATGCCAATATACCAATTCGATCTGCACTAACAGATTGTTTTCGGTAACTTGAAACTTTGAAATTGAAACTCTCTACATGATCCGATATATATTAATACTAGTCCTTTTTACCGTTTCCATCTTATTTTCACAAGCAGAAGACGGCAGTAAACTTTGGCTCCGTTTCGGGCAGACCAAAGCATCACCAATACGTTTTACCGGCATTAATGCGGACAAAACGCTCTTTGCCGTCAAAGAATTTCAAAAAGCATGGAAAGAAATGTACGGCAAAGAACTTTCCATCAACAACTCCGGAAAGCAAACACTGGTTATCGGCACCTACGGAAGCAAAGCTCTGCTGCCATTCGGTTTGGATAAAAATCCGGAACAGCTTGGCAACGAAGGATATTTAATAAAATCTTTCGACACTCGTGGCAAACGCCAGACGGTTATCGCAGCTAAAGGAAAGGCCGGTTTACTATACGGCATTTATCATTTGTTGCGACTTATACAAACCAATGAATTACCTGACAAACTGGACATTGTTGAAAAACCGTCTTACGCAATCCGCATTCTCAACCACTGGGATAATCTGGATGGTAGTATCGAGCGGGGATATGCCGGTCATTCTATCTGGAAATGGGAAGATATGCCCAATAAAATATCGTCCAGATATACCGAATATGCCCGTGCAAATGCTTCAATTGGAATCAACAGCAGCGTGCTGAACAATGTGAATGCCTCGCCCAATATCCTTCGAAACGATTATCTTGAAAAGGTAAGGATTCTGGCCGGCATCTTCCGACCTTTCAATATCAAAGTATATCTATCCATCAACTTTTCTGCTCCTTCTGTCATTGGTGGTTTGCCCACTTCCGACCCGCTCAACCCGGACGTCATAAAATGGTGGAATGATAAGGCAAACGAGATTTACCGGCTGATCCCTGATTTCGGAGGATTTCTGGTAAAAGCCAATTCCGAAGGACTTCCCGGACCGCAGGATTTTGGTCGCACACACGCGGACGGAGCCAATATGCTGGCAGACGCGTTGAAACCCCACGGAGGGATTGTAATGTGGAGAGCTTTTGTATACAATCCTGATAATGACGACCGTGCCAAACAGGCTTTCAACGAGTTTGAACCACTCGATGGAAAGTTCCGTGATAACGTGATTGTTCAGGTTAAAAACGGACCAATCGACTTTCAGCCCCGCGAACCTTTCAGTCCTCTATTCGGAGGCATGAAGCAGACAAAAATAATGCCCGAATTCCAGATTACGCAAGAGTATCTGGGACAGGCAAACCATCTGGTATATCAGGCTCCACTCTGGAAAGAATGTCTCGATAGCGATACCTATTGTCAGGGACAAGGATCAACTGTTGCCCGTATCACGGACGGAACGCTCTATAAAAGGCAACTTTCGGCAATAGCAGGCGTGGCCAATATAGGCGAAGACGCCAACTGGTGCGGCCACCATTTTGCTCAGGCGAACTGGTATGCTTTTGGGCGGTTGGCATGGAATCATAACCTTACGTCGGAACAGATTGCCGGAGAATGGCTAAAAATGACCTTCAACAAGGATACAGGATTCGTCAGAGCAGCAAGCAATATGATGATAGCATCGCGCGAAGCTGTGGTAAATTACATGATGCCGTTAGGTTTACATCATATTTTTGCATGGGAACATCATTACGGACCAGAGCCCTGGTGCGAAATTCCGAATGCCAGACCCGACTGGTTGCCAAAATATTATCATCAGGCAAGCGAAGACGGAATCGGTTTCGAACGCTCGTCTTCCGGAACTAATTACGTGAAGCAGTATTGTTCTCCCCTTCGCGAAATGTTCGACAAACCCGAAACCTGTCCCGAAAAATATCTGCTATGGTTCCACCATGTTCCCTGGAACTACAAAATGAAAGACGGGAAAACATTATGGGATGAATTGTGTTATCTGTATGATTTGGGGGTAAAAGATGTAAGAAATTCAGAAACCATCTGGAACAATTTACAGACATATGTGGATAAAGAACGTTTTGAAGCTATCAAAGCCAAACTGGCTATTCAGGAACAAGATGCCATCTGGTGGAAAGATGCCTGTTTGTTATACTTTCAGGAATTCTCAAAACAACCCATACCTCAATATATCGAAGCTCCGGTTCACAAGCTTGACGACCTGAAAAAAATCAAACTAAATATGATCAGCCATAATTAAAAACAAAATATTCACCTCGCAGAATTGTGTAAGGTGAATATTTTGTTTTTAATCAACCCATATACAACAAAATCTGTGTATTTTTACACAGATTTTGTCAACTTCCTACTTATGAAAAGCAGAATACTCATTTTTCCACTGATAATGATCAGTGCATTGTTCTTTTTACCATTTTCTCACACACAAGCGCAAATATCCCGTTTATATACTTCTTCCAACTCTGGTCTGTCCAACAGCCAGATAAACCAGATTTATCAGGACAAAAAAGGATTTGTGTGGATTGCAACTGAAGATGGACTGAGCTGCTTCGATGGAATGAAATTTTCCACTTTTCTGCACAAAACCCAAGACGCCAAATCCATAAAAAGCAATTACGTTCAAACTCTTTTGGAGGATGATTGCAATAACTTCTGGATAGGAACTGTCAGCGGATTACAGCTATACGACAGAAACGCCAATAGCTTCCAGAACTTTCCGCTCTATGATGCCACAACAAATATTTTGTTGAAACCTCACATCACAGTTATCCTAAACAGTGACAAAGACCACATTGTTGTTTGCACGGCAGGACACAGTTTTTATCGCATCAACAAACACACCCGCAAAGTAACTCAAATAGAAAATACATCCAACAACCACCCCAGTTCATTCATTCGCTCTGCCTTTCAGGATTCTCACAACAACATGTGGATCGGCACAGAAACCGAAGGCTGCATTCTTTACCATATTCAAAAAGACAAATGTGTTGCCTTTAGACAATGGCTGAAAGGGAAATATATTACTTCCATTACAGAAGATAAATCAAGTGGTAAAATACTGCTGGGCAGTTACAACAGAGGCATGTTTATATACGACCAGACTACCGGCAATGTGAGGGAAGCCGCAACTCCGGATGCCCGCAATTGTGCTGTAAGATCGTTGTTATGCGATTCGAAAGGGCGCATTTGGGTGGGAACGAACGACCGTGGATTAATGCTTTTTGATGCTAAAAACGAGCGCCTTGAAACTGTTCCCCGCGAAAACAACGACCGTTCCAACAGCACCTGGCATGTAAGCGCCCTCATGGAAGACAATCAGGGAAATGTTTGGGCCGGCTTATACCAAAAGGGTATCTATTTCATTCCCAACTTCGTAAATAAATTCGAATACTATGGTTTCAGTTCGCAAACACAGGCTGAAAACAGTAACTGTACACTTTCCATATTGATTGATAAAGATGGAGGAATGTGGGTTGGAACTGACGGAAGCGGTTTGTTTTATAAAGCGAAAGGGCAAAGTAATGCTATTAATTTCAACAAATCCAACTCGTCGCTTCCTGACAATTCCATTACTTCATTATATCAGGATAAAAAAGGAACCATCTGGATTGGCACCATGCTCAACGGATTATGCGTATGCAATGGTGGGCGGAGTATCCAACGCTATCCGAAGCAAAATCAGATTGGAAGCAATAAAATCATGAGTCTGCATGGAGATGCCTCAGGAAATATTTGGGTTGGTACATACGACGGAGGATTAAACCGGATAGATGCCGCAACCGGAGCTATTTCTCTCTATAAAAACACCATAGGGAATAGTGCTCAAACTGAACTGAGCAATAACTGGATCAACACTATGACATCGGATCGGAGTGGCAATCTGATTGTTGGGACGCTGAAAGGACTGAACGTGATAGACAAATCAGGAAAACTACACTATTTTGACAATGTAAAAGGACTGCCTGAAAACATCAAAATTTACTCGCTTTGCGAAGATTCCAACGGCTTGTTATGGATTGGATCCAATAGCAACCTGGTTTCCTTCGATCGGAAATCGGGACGTGTGCAGACCTATACCATGGCCAACGGACTACCGAATAACTTTATCAATGCCATCGTTGAAGATAACAACAAAAACCTCTGGATAACCACCAATCACGGACTTGCAAAGTTTTCGCTGCAAAATAAAACATTCATCAAATTCTATTCTTACGACGGGTTGCAAAGTGATGAGTTCAGACGGGGAGCTTTCTTCAAGACTCCTGATGGAAAACTGTATTTCGGCGGCATCAACGGAGTCACGGCATTTTACCCCAAAGACATCTGCCACTCCCGCAAAGTTCCGGATGTATATATCACCAATTTCTATGTATTCAACAAATCGGTAAATGTTGGTCAGGAGTCCGGGAAAATGGTTGAGTTAGACAAAGCTGTGTCGTATGCCAAAGAGATTAAATTACGGCAAAGCGACAACGTCTTTTCAATTGAATTTGTAGCGCTGGAGTTTACCCATCCACAAAGTATCACTTATAAATACAAAATGGAAGGGTTCGACAAAGAATGGAAAGAAACGGGAGCCGACAACCGTCTGGTTACATACACCAACCTGCCTCACGGAACTTACATTTTTAAGGTACAAGCATGTAGCTCCGATTTACAAGGTTCGTACAATGAAACCGAGCTAAAAATTGTCATATTACCTCCCTGGTGGCAATCTCTCTGGGCTTACATCCTTTATTTCATGATATTAGGTGCTGTAATCTATCGAATGTACGACAAATTACAATCCAAAATGCGTGACAAGCGAATGCTGGTTGAGCGCGAACATACTGAACATATCAAAGAAGCCAAGCTTCAGTTTTTCACCAATATTTCACACGAAATCAGGACTCCTATCACCCTCATTATGAGTCCTCTTGAAAAATTGAGAATGGATGAAAAAGACAGTCAGAAGAAAGACATCTATAATCTGATGTACCGCAACAGCGCGCGTATTTTACGTCTAATCAACCAGTTGATGGATATGCGTAAAATAGACAACAATCAGATGCAAATGCACTTTCAGGAAACAGACATCATCTTCTTCCTAAAAGATATTATGATGTCTTTTGATTATCTGGCGAATAACAAACAGATAGATTTCCGTCTTGAGAGTGAATACGAACATCTGACAGCCTGGGTCGACCAGAGCAATTTTGACAAAATCATATTCAATGTTTTATCGAATGCCTTCAAGTTTACACCCGAAGGCGGAAAAATCACCGTTAACCTCACTACCGGTGAAGACAGGAGTGCTACCAACGAATTACAATATTATTTCGAAATTAAGATTCACGACTCCGGTCCGGGAATTAACCAGGAAGCTATTAACAAGATATACGACCGCTTTTATCAGGCAAACAGTCAGGCAGAGTATCTTGGTTCAGGAATCGGCCTTCACCTCACCAAACAGCTGGTAGATTTGCATCACGGTACTATTTCGGCTCAAAACGAGGAAGTCGGATGTTCATTCACCATCCGGATACCTCTCACGTACGATCATCTCACTGAAGCCGAACTTCAGACCAGTCGGCAGGGAGATTTATATCCTCAGCCGGCAAAGATGTCGCGCAATGAAGAAAATTTCACCATTCTGGAAGGTGCAGAAGACACTGAAACACAGAAGAAGATTAAAAGCAAGCCTACGGTTGTTATTATAGATGACGATAAGGATCTACTCTCCTATCTGCGCATTGAACTGTCGGATCAATACAACGTAGAAAGTTTCGACAGCAGTAAAGCCGCATGGAACGCCATTACCAGCATTTTGCCAGACGTGGTAATCAGCGACATTGTGATGCCAGAAATGGATGGCAACGAGCTGTGCCGCAAAATAAAGAGCAACACCAACACCAACCACATTCCTATTATCATGCTTTCGTCCATGACCAAAGATGAAAACATTATCGAAGGGCTGGACAGTGGCGCCGATACTTATCTTACCAAACCGTTCAACATCGACATTTTGAAACGGAATATCACCCAATTGATCGGAGCCCGGCAAACGATTAAGAAGAAGTACAGCCAGCCCATTGACTACGACTATGAACACCTGAAAATAAACTCGGCTGACAAGCGTCTGCTCGAAAAAACGATCGAGGTGATACGGAAGAATATCGAAGATTCTGATTTCAGTGTGGAAAAGCTGAGCGAGGAGGTTGGTCTGAGTCGCGTACACCTGAACCGGAAACTAAAGGAGCTGATAAACACTTCGCCCAGCGAAATGATACGCTCCATCCGTTTGAAACAGGCAGCCTTCCTGCTGCTAAACAATGAAGTGAATATTTCGGAAGTGGCATACAAAGTAGGATTCTCCAGCCACTCCTACTTCACTAACAGTTTCCATGACTTCTTCGGCATGAAACCTTCGGAGTTCATCGAACGGTATAAAAACGATCCCGATAATCCAATTCTGAAGGACATCATCGGATAGGCCTTCGGTAATAAGTGACATAGACCGGACCCGGAAATTGAGGATGCGTATGCAGATAGCCCGTATGCAATGTGTAAGAATAATATGACATTGTATACTGATCCGGATGGAAGAGTTGCCTTAATTGATAATCTAATTGGAGCTGGTATTGGAGTAGTAACTGAATACGTAGGACAAGTTATTGCAAATAAAATCGAAGGGAAAATTTGGTCAGATTCATTTACTGACATTGATGGTGGAGATATTATTGTGGCTGGAATACAAGGTGCTCTTACCGATGGTGTTTCTGCAATGAGTAATGTTGCTGTTAGGACTACCACAAAGGTAGGATTGGAAGTCGGTGCAGAGGTTGTTGAAAATGCTGTTGATGTAAAAGTATCAAAAAATGGGAAAGGACTCTCATTAACAACTAATGATCCGGTAAAAGTTGCAAAGGATTCATTTATAGGTTTAACTGTAGGTAAAATAGGAGCAGTATTACCCGGAATGAAAACTTCATTTTTTAAATCCCCCACGACACAACAATTTGTCAAACAAGAAAGAACAGCTGCAAAAGCTGCCGGAAATCACATGAATAGAGGGGGAAGACAAGCAGCAGTAAAACAAGCACGCAATAAACAAAAAAGTGCAGCATCGAATAACAGAAAAGTTAATAGTACTGCAGGCAATACTGCAGCAGGGGCAGCTTCACAGTATACTAAAGACAAAACAAAGGATGAAACAAAATAATAGAAATGTATTAAAAAGAAAGCAGTTAATTATAAATTGGTTTTGTCATAAGACGATTCCAAAATTATTGGCAATAATACTTTGGGGATGGTTGATTTATAAATTATTTTCTGTCACTTTTGAAGAATATTCATTAAAAAAACATGGCATAGTTACGAATGCAGTAATTACTGATACTCGCGCTGGTGGTTCAAAAGGTCAAATAAAATGTTATTATATTTTTACAGTTAATGGCAATGAATATTCTGGCAACAATTCTGATGCAGATTATAAAATTGGAGATACAATTCGAATTGTTTATAAAAAAGACAATCCGGAAGTTAATCGGGATTATAAATCAATAAAATAATTTGTTACCCTGATCCGGAGATTGAGGATTATTACGCCATAAGTCCCTATTCGATGTGGGGGGATAACCCCTGATGGCGCAAGCATGCCAGATTGATTAGTTCAAGATTGAGCGAAGCGGTATCTTGGATTGGAAATAGAATCAGTTTGCAACTGATCAGAGGAAAAGGAAAAGAGCAGATCCGTAAGTCTGCTCTTTTTGTGCGGTATGCTACATTTTTGTAAAAGAAGATGTAGCCTGTCTACATTTTTGTCGGAGTCAGCCTCTCCTCCCCACCCTTTCTTTCTACCATAATTTTGAATATCTGGCTATTACAACCATGGCACAGTTTATGTATCTGTACAACTATTGCTAATAGGTAGATAATTTCAGCAAAAAAATCAGATTTGTAAATTGTAATAAGCCTCACTATGTTCAAACTCAAAGACAATACGCTTGACCTTTTTCAGGAAGGAGATAAATACCTCGCGACGCTATCAAAAACATTGGAACGCAAAAGCAGGTTCGACAACGATTTGCTCTACAGCATCGCCGTGATGTGTTGCGAAAAACTCTTTGTTGCACTACTGTCGCATTACGACGAAATGGCCGAACACCACATGCCGATAGCTCTCTACAAACAGGCCAAAGAAGTGGAACCTGAGTTGACAACCGAAATGCAGGACACCTGCCGGTTGATTAATCGTTTCGAATCTATCTGTTCTCTTAACGGGTTCGGCTACAAAACCCCTAACAATGACGAGCTCAGACGTATAATACTCGGTCTGCAAGACATCCATGCGCTGGTAAAATCACGAGTAATGGTTAATGATTAATGGTTAACTGTTAATGTCATAGACTGATTTTTGCTGGCATCATCGAACTTTCGTTATGTCATACCCTGACCCTGATTTTATTCTTTGCTGGCAATCAAAAAAATACCGCTAATTTTTGTTACCTTTGTGCCGCTTTTGGCGAAACGATTAATCAAAGATAACACAATGAGTAACAAAATATTGGGCATGGGAAATGCCCTCGTGGACATCCTAACCATTCTTGAATCGGACGAATTGCTTCATCAGTTGGAATTACCGAAAGGCAGTATGCAGCTGATCGACCGCGACACAATGAACCGAATCAGCGGACACACAGAAGAATACAACAAAAACATGGTAGCCGGCGGATCGGCCTCAAACACTCTTAATGCGGTGGCTCGCTTAGGATTACCTGCCGGATTTGTAGGCAAAATAGGCCCCGACGCAGTAGGTGAATTTTATCAGGCTGATGCCCGTGCCAACGGTATCAACCCCATGCTTTTCGCTTCTGAAAACGAATCGGGACGCTGCCTTGTAATGATCTCTAATGATGGAGAACGCACTTTCTGCACTTATCTCGGGGCAAGCGCCGAACTGGAAGCCAAAGATATCGTTCCTTCTCTGTTTTGAAGGTTACCGCATTTTCCACATAGAAGGTTATCTGGTTCAAAACTACGATTTGATCCGCACAGCCATCCATACGGCAAAGGCTGCCGGTCTTACCGTTTCACTCGACCTTGCCAGTTTCAACGTAGTGGAAGCCAATATCGATTTTCTGAAAGAGATTATTCCCGGCAACGTTGACATCGTGTTTGCCAATGAAGAAGAAGCGAAAGCACTTACCGGCAAAGAACCGGAAGAGGCTCTGCAGGAACTGGGATCTATGTGTCCGGTAGCAGTAGTAAAAATTGGGAAAGCGGGTTCGCTCATCAAACACGGCAACGATGTGATTCGCGTACAGGGCTTCGATGCTGACTGCGTGGATACCACAGGTGCCGGAGATATTTATGCGGCAGGATTCTTGTATGGATTTGCCAAAGATCTCCCTCTCGAAATGAGCGGTCGCATCGGTTCGTATCTGGCTGCCCGTGTAGTGGAAGAGATTGGCCCTAAAATACAGCACGAACGGTGGAGCAACATTCACCAATGGATTGAACAGCTATTAAATGTCGAATAAAACGGCTACTCCCCGCGAGTGGAGCAAACCAACGATTTACACGGCCATTATACTTTCCATGGTATTCTGGTCGTTTTCGTACGTATGGACCAACATTGCCCTGCGATCGTTCACCGTTATCACGCTGCTCGAATCGCGCTTACTGGTTGCTACCGTTGTGATACTCCTGTTCGGAATATCCACCAGACAACTTCAACTACCTCGGAGGGAAGATATTAAATGGTTTCTGTTACTTGCCATTTTCGAGCCTTTCCTTTATTTTATCGGCGAAACTTACGGGTTGAAACGAATCAGTCCGACCATTGCTTCGGTGATGATTGCTACCATTCCGCTCTTTGCCCCTTTTTCTGCATATTTCATTTTAAAAGAGAAGATTAGCAAAGCAAACATTGCTGGCATTATTGTATCGTTTGCAGGCATCGTGTCCATTGTCACGGTTAGTAGCGACAAGGCCACGGCTACCGATACTACAGGTGTTTTACTTATTGCTCTGGCTGTCGTCTCTGCCATCTGTTATGCCACTGTTCTAAAGAAACTATCGGCTCATTACAACGGCATCACTCTGGTTACCTACCAAAACATTATAGGATTCTTCTATTTCCTACCACTGTTTCTTGGAATAGAAGCGCCTCATCTACATGAAATAGTGTGGCGCACCGACTCCATTGTGTGCATGTTGCTCTTGGCACTCTTTGCCTCATTTATCGCTTTCGTGTTGTTTGCAGAAGCAGTGCGACGCATTGGAGTTGCACGTAGCAATGTATTTTGCAACCTGCTTCCGGTACTCACTGCCATTTTTTCGGCGCTCATCCTTCACGAAGTACTGCCCTCTCAACAAATTATTGGAATGGTAGTGGTTATTGCCGGACTATTCGTCAGCCAGATAAATAAGAGAGTGAGATGGTGAGACAGCGAGTAAGTGAGACATGATATGAAGAAAAGTATTGTAGCATTGGCATTTGGCACTTTATGCCTGGGCATGTCCGAGTTTGCAATGATGGGAATATTACCCGATGTTGCTCACGACCTGCTCATTAGCATCGACACTGCCGGCCATCTGATTTCCGCTTACGCCCTGGGGGTTTGCGCAGGAGCTCCCATGCTGATTCTTGCCCGCAAATTCCAGCTAAAACAGATACTATTAGCGTTGGTAGCTCTTATTCTGATAGGAAATCTGGGCGCCGCTGCTGCACCAAATTACTCCTTACTTTTGTTAGCTCGCTTCGTTTCCGGCATTCCACACGGAGCATATTTCGGCGTGGGGCACCATCGTCTCCGACAAACTGGCCGACAAAGGAAAAGGCTCGCAAGCCATTGCACTGATGGTATCGGGCATGACCATCGCTAATCTCTTCGGAGTTCCGCTGTGTACCTGGTTAAGTGTAGCACTGTCATGGCGTATCACCTTCCTGATTATCGGGTGCTGGAGCATTATCACCCTTTTATTTATCGCAAAATGGGTTCCCCGTGTACCCGGCCTGCCTGATACGGGATTCAGAGGACAGTTTCGCTTCCTGAAATCGCCTGCACCCTGGCTGCTGATAGGAGCCGTTTTGTTAGGCAACGGAGGTGTATTTGCATGGTACAGCTATATCAATCCACTATTGAGAGACGTATCAGGTTTCGATCCGCACGTCATTTACGTTTCTGATGGTGCTTGCGGGATTGGGGATGGTAATAGGCAATCTTACCGGAGGCATTTTGTCCGACCGTAATAACCCTGCCAAAGTCGCCTCCCTGGACTCAGATCTCTATAAGTGTCACCTTGCTGCTTATCTTTTTTCTGGCGCCTGTATCGTGGTTTATCGGTACTACTGATGATTGATATGCACCACCGGACTATTCGCTCTTTCGAGTCCGCAACAAATACTCATTATACGTTATTCGAAAGGAGGCGAAATGCTGGGCGCTGCCTGTGTACAAATTGCCTTCAATCTGGGGAATGCCATCGGAGCCTATTGCGGAGGACTCACCTTACACGCCGGTCTCGATTGCCGCTATCCTTCCCTGGTTGGCGTACCCTTTGCCTTCACCGGATGCCTGCTGCTTTACATCTTCTACAAACGCTATAGTTTTTGTTCACTACGGGAGATGATATCACCCACTTTTCACCATGCCAGATTTCCTTTCGGTAATGATGAGAAAACCGCAACTATTTCTTACCATCTTACTCTTCAAGTCTATTTAATTAAACAGTACAGACGCATTGCATGCGTCTCATTTCTTTTATATGATTATCTGATATGTCACCTAATTGAGTTTTATGTCGTCTGAAAGACGAGATTTGCATAACCGTATGCCAATGGCTTACGGGTTGCCAAGGCTCCGCTCTTCTATGCCTGAATTGCAAATCGACGTAGTCAAAGGCATTACTTTTAGTAAAGTCCGACCTTTCAGGTCGTGTGGGTTCAAGCTATGCTCGCACGCAGGTCACAGACCTGCGGTTATGAAAATGAGGCTTTTCAAGCCATTAAGTAAAATCTCAGATACTCATAAAAGAAAAGCCGAAGCCTCCCAATCAGACTAATGTAGAATTGAAATATGTTTGGGACAAAATGTTTGTAACAGACGGAAAAACTCCCTATCAGACTATTTTAGAATAATACAATAACATAGCATTATCTTATCTATCTTGCACTTTCACATGGTGAAAAACAAAGTAAAGTAATAGGAAAAACACCAATAATACTGCACCAGTAAGAGCAGCAATGGGTTTGTCAATAATGACTGCCGTAGCAACAAACCCGTATGAACAAATAAACAACGCAGTGATGGCGGGTAGAATTTTTTGTGAGCGATCCGGTAACAGCATTGTCACCTTCGTGCCGTTTTCGTAGAATAAAAAGAGTAAAAGTTGATGTGACCATGCCAATACAATCGAGAAACATACTAAAGCTCAACGACATCGTCGACACCTTTTCCGAAGAAGGTAATTAAAACAGTGATAATGGCATAGGCTGTCAGCCCCGGCACCAATGCTCCCGTTTTGGGATGACGATAGCGGAAAATTCGAGGCAACATCCCGTCCTCGCTCATGGCAAACATGGCTCTCGGGTTGCTAAGCAGTATAACGTTGACATATGCCAACACACTCAACACCATTGCAAGGTCGAACACTTTAGCTCCAGCCATGCCAAACCAGGCCTCACACAGCAAGGCTCCTATGGCATTGGCATTTTTCATATTCTCGAAGCCAATAACATGCACATAGGTATAGTTGATAGCTAGGTAGAGAAACAACACCAGCACAATACCTGTCAGTATACCTTTCTGCATAGTTGCCGAAGACTTGATTTCCCCTCCAAAATTGATAGTCTGCTGGTAGCCTCCGTATGTAAAAAAGACCGCTACCAAACTCACAAGCAAAAGAAACGGAGTACCATGTTCTGTCGTTTTATACACCATGCCATCGTTGTAGCCGTGCGGTTCTCGTGAATTCCGGTAAAAAAGGTAGAAATCAACAGCAAGATCAAGGCTATTTTTACAATCATCAGAAAGTTCTGGGTACGACTGCTGGTGCGTAAGCCTAACAGGTTTACACCATAAAAGAGACCTACTGTAGTTGATGCCACTACGATATTGAACAGGTTACCCGAAGGCTGACCATAAAGCAGATCACTCACATAGTCGGCACCGATCAGGGCGATAACAGCCAATGAGGCGGCATTGCTAATGAGAATAAGAATATTGGACAGTGAACCCGACAGAGGGATGATAACAATGAGCAAATATTTTGTAGTAACCGCCAACAACCGGCAAACGTTGTCCGATTTCGGCATAAGTAAGAGCACCACATAGTGCTATAAAACCCCCGATAAGCCAAGCGGCAAAGAAGATGGTTTTCAGTTCCTGATTTGGCAGCAATGGTGGATGGTGTTTTAAAAATACCCATACCTATCACCAGACTCACAACAATCATAGTAAGAACTGAACAAACTCAGTTTCTCTTTTCCGTGCATAAAAATATCCGTTAGCAATAAGTTTAAAAACAGAAAGAACAATCTCACAATCAACGTCTTTCCGAAACTTATTTATTGAAAAGCATTAGGTTTATGCCTCAAAAAGAGAAGAAAAAAACACTTTATGAGAGAAATGGAGGGAGAAATGAACACCTCCCCAAAAAATTACTTCGCAATTGACAGTGCAAAGTTATAATTCTGATTTGAAATCATGACAAAAACCTTTAAGTAAATCACACGCCGCCCCCTAATTCCGGTTTCTGAATTCGTTGGGTGACACACCGGTACTTTTCTTAAACATCCGGGTGAAATGCTGCGGGTACTTAAAACCAAGCTCGTAGGCAATTTCACCTACCGATCGGCTTGTATCAAAAATTTTCTCTTTGGCGAGGTCAATCACCTTTAGCTGAATATGTTCCTGTGGTGATTTGCCGGTTTCTTTTTTTATCAGATCTCCCAGATAATTTGCTGAGAGGTTAAGTTTGTCCGCACAATAACTTACCGTTGGAAGTCCAAGCAACTGAGGCGTATCGGACTGAAAATAACCAGCCAGCAGTTTCTCAAAGCGCGCCAACACATCCTTGTTCTCATTGCTACGGGTGATATAACTGCCGGTCATAAAAGCGAATACAATAATTGAGCAACAATTCAATATTGTTCACAATTAAGGTTTTTGCTGTGCTTGTCGATAGCATGACGCAGTTCGAAGTCAATTTTGTTCAGACAATCAAGCACAATTTGTCGTTCCTGTTCCGACAGGTGAAGCGCCCTCGTACACTTCGTACGAAAAGAAGGTATAATCCTTGATATGCTGTCCAAGCGAAGTTCCATGAATCAAATCGGGATGAAACACCAGCGCCCACCCTTTCGGTTGAATGATTTCACCACTATTTTCCACCTCCATTACCTGCCCAGGCGCGACAAACACCAGTGTACCTTCCTGATAGTCGTAATAATTTCGTCCCATATTTGATATCCCCGCATTTTACGTCTTTCAGAAACATGGTATATAAACCCATGTAACGACGGCGTTGACATATCTGCTTCGCTTTCGAAAAAATCAATCACGGCTACCAGCGGATGGAACGTCTCTACTCCCAGCATTTCATTATATTTTGAAATATCTTCTATTCTTGTTAACTCATCCATAGTAATTTGCATTAAATTTGATGCAAAGATAACGCCCTTATTGCAATAAAGAATCTCCACGGATCATTATCAGTAAAAATGGTATAAACATCAGTAATACGTATAAATGACAGGCCGTTTTCTAACCGTAATTTTTGCATCGTCGAAAATATTAAATGAATTGCAAACCAAACAAATAACAGAAACCTTATGAATGACTTTAATTATTACAACCCGACCCGCATTGAATTCGGAAAAGGGAAAGAGGCAAATATCGGTAAATACATTGCAGAATATGGTCTATCGAAAGTATTGATCGTGTATGGTTCGGACCGTATTAAAAAGAGGCGGTCTGTTTGATACTGTATCCCATTCGTTAACGAAAACGGCATCAACTTTGAAGAATTGGGCGGCGGTGCAGAGTAATCCGTTGCTTAGTAAAAGTATACGAAGGAAATTGAAATAGCCAAGAGTAAGGGAGTGGAAGCTGTACGGCTGTTGGCGGAGGCTCGGTGCTCGATTCTTCCAAAGTCTATTGCAGCTGGCGCTAAGTACGACGGCGACGTGTGGGATTTCTTCCTTCATAAGGCAGAACCGAAAAAGGCTTTGAAGATTTTCGACATTATGACCCTGGCCGCTACCGGTAGCGAAATGGAACAACTATGCGGTAGTTACCAACGACCAAACCAAACAAAAGCTCAGTCTGGCCGGGCCGGAAACCTTTCCGACTGTTTCGGTTATCAATCCCGAATTACAGGCTACCGTTTCCAACGACTATCTGGCATATTCGGCATCCGATATTTTTGCACACAGTCTGGATATGTACCTCTCGGCAACATATCTTCCCGAAATACATGGGCCGGATACGTTTGAAAATATCCTAAAAACGGTAATGCGTACCACCGAAATGTTACTGACAGATGCAGGAAACTACGAAGCACGTGCCGAATTTGCATGGGCGGCTACACAAGCTTTGAACTTTACTACCTTCTGTGGTGTAGCCGGTAACCGTTTTGACACCCACTTTCTGGAACATACGCTGTCTGCCGAATACAACATTGCGCATGGTGCTGGTTTGTCGATTATTATGCCTGCCTGGATGAAATGGCAAAAAAATAACCTTCCCGAACGTTTCGAACAATTTGCCCGCAATATGTTCAATGTAGAAGGTGCAGATGCCGGTATCGAAGCCCTGAAAAACTGGTATTCGAAAATCGGTGCTCCGGTTACACTAAAAGAAGGCAATATACCCGAAAGCGACATTCCAATGCTTGTTGAAAAATTGTCGGCAGTAGCAGCCATGTGGGGAGCCACCGCGCTGTATACTCCGGATATGATTCGTACCGTATTGGAAAACCGCGAAGTAAGCATTGAATCGATTAATTTGACAGAAGATGAAAAAAATAATCCTTGTCGGAATGATGTCCGTTTTTATGTTCGGGCAAGCAATTGCTCAGAAAAAAAAACAAAGTAAAATGAATCAAACCGATTATTATACTTTTAAGTTGAGCGACAAAGTAACCCGCGAGAAAGTAACATTCAAAAACCGTTACGGGATAACACTTGCCGGAGATTTATATCTTCCTAAAAACCGAGGCAATGCACCATTGGCTGCAATTGCAATCAGCGGTCCCTTTGGTGCGGTTAAAGAACAGTCTTCCGGACTATACGCAAATGAGATGGCAGCTCGTGGTTTTACAGTCGTTGCATTCGATCCTTCTTTTACGGGTGAAAGTGGCGGCGAACCCCGTAATGTGGCTTCACCCCGACATCAATACGGAAGATTTTAGCGCTGCGGTTGATTATTTGGGGAATTCAGAAATTTGTGGGATAGAAACAAAATTGGCATTATTAGTATTTGTGGTTTCGGGGGTTATGGCACTAAATGCCACTGCCGTTGATAAACGTGGGTAAAAGCGGTGGCAACCGCCAGCATGTACGATATGTCGCGGGTAATATCAAAAGGCTATTACGATAAAATGACACTGAATGAACGCACCAAAATGTTGGAACAGATGGGACAACAACGTTGGAAAGATGCAGAAAATGGTGCTCCAGCATTGGCTCATCAGGGTTTGCCTGATAAAATTGAAGGACATGAACCTCAGTTTGTCAAAGATTACTTCGATTATTATAAAACCAAACGTGGATTTCATTCCCGATCCATCAATTCAAACGGAGCATGGACAGCAACAACCGCATTCTCATTTATGAATATGCCGTTAATGACTTACATAAAGAAATTTCACCGCGACCCATGTTGTTGATTGCCGGCGAAAATGCCCATTTCCCGCTATTTTAGTGAGGATGCATACAAAGCTGCTAATGAACCTAAAGAGTTATTGATTATTCCGGGAGCCGTTCATGTGGATTTTATATGATGGTGGAGCCAAAAGCTACATTCCTTTCGACAAGTTAGAAGACTTTTTTAAAACCAACCTCAAATATACAAATA
>CAXXPB010000069.1:0-46680 GCA_963678825.2 uncultured Microbacter sp.
TTCTCCAGGCACCCATCGATTATTATAGGACGAAGCCGCTTGGTTATCTGTATGGTCATCAATAATAAATGTTCCCGGATAATTACTGTCATGCGTTGGGAATACACTGTATCCACTAATTGCATATGCTGCCAAATCCGATTCATTCCATAAGTAAGCATTAGGAGTAACGGTTCCAAGAGGTTGCATCTCCAGAAAATTATTACAACTTACAGCAACAATCGATAGAAAGAACATTGACAGGAAATACCTGTTGTACCATTTTTTCTTCATTCCAAAACAATGCGCGGTTAGGCTACCTAACGGTTCTAGCTTGTTGTTGTTTTCTAATGAGCCAGTATGTTTGTTAATGATTAATCTTTTCATGATAAATTATTTAAAAATTAACACTTAATCCCAACGCAGTCACTCTGGACAAAGGATAAACTCGTCCGTCAACACCATTTAGTCCAAGAACCTCTGGATCAAGAATATTGGAGAGTTTAGTTATTGTCAGCAAATTCTCAGCGGTTACATAAATTCTAAATTTTGAAACTCCGATTTTGGAAAGAATTGCCAATGGAACATTATACCCGATCTGGACATTTTTTAGTCGGATATAGGCTGCATTCTGCAGGTACCGGGTTTGGGACAGCTGATTTTTATTTGTATTAAAATAAGGTTTGGGATAATATGAATCCAGGTTTATTTTATTAACCCCTCCAACAACAGAAGTGGTAGTTTCATCTCTGAAATAGTTTTGATGTTGCAAAAATGCATCCGAACTCCATATTCCAGCAGCACCATCGGCGCCCCAGAAATAAGCACCGGATGGCATCCAATCTCGTTTACCAACCCCTTGGAACAATACCCGGATATCAAAGTTTTTCCACGAAGCGTCAAGATCTAAACTAAAGCGATACCTTGGAGTCGAATTACCAATAACCTTTCTATCTCCCGTATCTCCCAAGATACCACTTCCTCCATCAATTTTACCATCGTGATTCAAATCGGCATACATAATATCTCCTGCACCCCATTGAGTTGCGAGGTTGTTTTGAGACACTGTTGCAAGGTGGGCATTCATTTCTGCCTGAGTCTTAGCGATACCAATAGTAGTATATCCCCATATATCATTCATTTTCTGCCCATTATACCAAGTATATATATTTCCTGTCGTGTTTGGATATGACATGATTTTCTGTTGATCATCAGCCAAAACAGCTCGAACCGAATATTTTAAAGAGCCAATTCTATCCTGCCATTTTGCCTCGACATCGAATCCATACGATTTCATTTCTGCATTATTAACCTGAGGAACTCCTGTTCCAAGAATTACTGGAAGTTCAGGGGCTGGCCCCACCATATTTGAAGTAATACGATTGAACAATCCAAGAGATATATTCAGTCTGTTTTTCAACATCCCTAAATCAAGACCTAAATCCCAACTTTTTACCCGTTCCCAGGTCAACGAACTACTAATCAGTCCGGGAGCACTCGCTACGTTTGGTTTTGCCCCGTTTATCAACCAAGATCCACCGCTAGGAGTAATAGGCATTGACGGATAGAATGGATACCAGTTTGATGTGTTTTGGTTACCCAACTCTCCATAGGAAGCTCTTAACTTAAACAATTGAATGGCATCCTGAAATTTCCAGAAATTTTCTTTAGCTATATTCCAACCTGCCGAAATAGAAGGAAATATATTCCAACGTTTTTCTTCTATAAAACGAGAAGTTCCATCATAACGAGCATTTAATTCCAATAAATAACGCTCTTTATAATTGTAGTTCAGTCGTCCGAAGAAACCAGATGTAGACCAATGTCCGGCAGATCCACCTACTATTTTATTATTGTCTGTTGCTAAATCCAAAACGGTCAAATCTCTTGTGATTAATCCAGTATTGGATGCACTGAAATAACGTGTATTCATCAATTCTGAATTGAATCCTAAAATCACTTTAAAATGATGATCTTTTCGAATGTCAAACACATAATCAGAATACAGATTTGAAGTCAGGAAATTATCTTGCCGGTTATACTCTCCCACATAAGTATATCCTGCCGGATTTCCATTTACAGGAATTGCAAACGGAGCTCCATTAGCATCATAAGCATAAGCCGGCAATACATCGGTATGATTATTATTATTTGTAATCCTGTAATTTGCTTCCGCATAAATATTCAATCCATTTAAAGGACTAATAACCAATTGACCCTGATTATACAACCAGTCGGTACGGGTTTTGCGACGTCCGCCATCAAGCAACTGAGGAATTTCACTCTGATCGGTATAATGTCCATTCGGATCTTTTACAGGATTGGTGGGCCAACGACGATATATATTATAAAAGAAAGTCCAGTCTTGATGAGTAGCCTCTTCATAATCTTCACGCACAAACTTAGTCATATAATTAAATTTCACGAACTTACTCAACTCTGAAGATAGCTTTGTCGTAAAAGTATATCGTTTAAACTGATCACCCGAATAACGAAGAATTCCATTTTGATCTAGGAAACTACCAGACACATAATATTGCAGCTTCTCGGTACCCCCATTAGCACTGATGTTATGTTCTTGTGAGAATGAATTTTTATAAAGCTCTCTAATCCAATCGACATTGGCATTTGACTTTGTGTAATATTTCCAGATACCGCCCATTATTTCAGAAGTTCCGGTTGTTATCTCTCCTGCCTGATATTTTTTTATCTGGTCCAATCTAAGGTCAGAGAAAACAGCAGCTCCACCTCCATTTATTTGAGCATCATTGAAGAATTCTGCAAAAGAGTATGAATCCATCATCTTGGGCAAATAAGTTGGAGAAGAAAATTTGAACGTGTTGTTGTAATTCACTACTGTCTTTCCTTGCTTCCCCGTCTTTGTAGTTATAAGTATGACCCCAAAAGCAGCACGCGATCCATAAATGGCAGATGAAGCAGCATCTTTCAGTACAGAAATGTTGTCAATATCTTGGGGATTTAAAGCATTCATATCCCCTTCAACTCCATCAATCAGCACAAGAGGAGCTGCTGTTGAACCAGCACCAATTGTTCCAACACCTCGGATGTTAAAGCTCAGATTTTGGTTCAGCTCACCACCATAGCCACCAACTCCAAAGTTTAAGCCAGGAACAATTCCCTGCAATGCCTGCCCAACATTCTGAACCGGACGGGTTTCCAATACGTCTTTATTGACAGATGACACTGCTCCTGTTAGATTTACTTTCTTTTGCGATCCATAGCCGACGACAACAACCTCGCTTAAAGATTTGCTGTCTTCCTGTAATTTAATATTATATGAAACATTATTGGTTATAGATATTTCCTGTGAAGCATATCCTATATAACTAACAACCAGTTTTGTTCCATAAGTAGCCTCAACTTCAAATCTTCCCTCATTATCAGTGATAGTTCCCTTGGCTGTGCCTTTAACATGTATATTTACCCCGATCAAAGGCACTCCTTTTTCATCTGTTATCGTTCCTGATATTTTACCGGAAGATTTATCTGTTATCTTTTTATCCTTCCTACTCAATACGATCTGCTTTCCATTAATACTATAAGAAACGTCAGTCCCTCTAAATATTAGATCAAGAATGCCTGGAACATCAATTTTATCTCTGACAACCGATACCTTTCGTCTGACATCAACAACGTCTTTATTAAATAAAAAACGATAGGCTGTTTTTTGTTCTATAACATTAATAACCTCCTCAATCGCAACATTATGCAGATTTAGTTGCAAAGTTTTTGATTGAGAAAACACTTTAACGGTAAAAATTTGCACAAAACAGCCCATTATTAAAAGGATAAGAATTTTTTGCTTCATTACCCTTTCATAGACAACTTTCAAATTTTCTGTAAATGATTTCATGCTTGCATTAGTTTTTTTGGTTAACAATAAATAAGTTATCACTTTTGCATAGAATATTAATATTCACAAATTTCCAGTTAAGTAATCGTTCCCATCATACAATAAGTTTTAAAGTTGATAATTTTTTTCTAAACACTCTTCATAAAGAAGACGTATGTCAAAAAAAAAACCACATACAAAAAAACAGTTCGCACTGTTTTTTAACAAATCCATCATCAATCTACACTCAAAAACGCAATAAATCTACAGTTCGAAGATACCTGTCCGTTTGAGCAATAACTAGACATAAAGGAATGCATCTATTATATTCCTCACAGATTATATAAATCGTTTAATTTTATACTCTTTCAACTTCTCTTTTTATAAGACGTTTCTAAAAAAAAATTCCACATAAAGATTCATGTATAATGATCTTATATGTGGAATTTTTAATCAGAAAATCTTATTTAATTAAGCTTACATACCTCTATAATTTCTTTTTCATATTTTCCGTCCAATGTTTTATTTCTTCCTGATCTTTTATATTGAATTGGAGCCGTCATTTGGATTAAATGAAGTATTTCTTCAAAAGACTCACTTTCAAATGTAGCTCTATACAATTGCTGCCCCAAAGCCGGATCGCGTACTTTAATGTTCACATTAAAATTTCGCCCAATTCTCTTGAAGACATCCTTCAATGGCTCATCCCTGAACTCCATTATACCATCTTTCCATATTCCCCATTTTCGGCTATCAGTTACTGTAGTTTCATATCTATCAGATAAAGAGTTAAAAACAATTCGCTGATTAGGAAGTAAATTTATATTTCTGTTTTTATTCATTCCGACATCCACTACGCCTTCAACCAAGGTAACAGATGTAATCGTATCCGAAGAATATGCTTCAACATTGAATTGAGTTCCAGTTGCAGTAACCTTCAGAGTCCTTGTTGAGACAATAAAAGGATGTTTTTTATCTGAATGTACTTTAAAAAAGGCTTCGCCAGAAAGAGTAACATTCCTCTGTTTCCCTTCAAATGATACAGGAAACCTCAGTTTACTCCCAGAGTTTAACCATACTGTAGAACCATCCGGCAAATCCACTTTTGAGCTCACACCCATTGGTGCTGTAATTTCCTGATAGGCTATTATTTTTTGCGATGAAGAATGAGTAAATAACAAGAGATAGCCCGCCATGAGAAGAATTGGCAATAGAACAACTGCCGCTATCCGTTGCCACCAAATAATTACGGGAGCTTGTGTCCACCGACGCTCTTCAATCCTGTGCAAAACAGCATTCATCGCCTTTTCTTCATCAACAGATTCAGGATCGAATGCCGGATTTGACATTTGCCATATATTATTTATCTGCTGAAAATAAGCTGCATTTTCAGCACTTTCCTGAACCCATTGTTCTAAAAAACGACGTTCATCTTCGTCAAGGGTCTTTGAGAACCACTTCACAATTATTTCATCTATATTGACTTCTTTCTTCGACATCTTTTTTCTACCTTACATATAAGACGTATATCTTTTGAAGAACCACATTTAATTAAACATTATTTGCACTTACAAATATCCAAACAAGAACAAAAAAATCTTTCAAATATAATCTCAACAATTCAATAGCCTTTCCAATACGCACTTCAACAGTTCGTTCCGACACATTAAGTCTTTGGGCAATTTCTTTATATTTCAATCCTTCAAAACGATTCATGGCAAAGGCTTGACGGCAAGTATCCGGTAACTTTTTTAAAGCATCATTCAAATGAGCTTGCAAATTTGAATAAAGAATATAATTTTCAGTATCCATATCTCCATAGGTACTATACACTTGCATGTACTTTTCATATTCCTTTACACTCTGATCATGTCTCAGGGCATCGAGACACCTGTTCTTTACCGATTTCAGCAAAAAAGATTTCAATGAAGTTTCAATTTGTAAAGTTTTCCGGCCTTCCCATAATTGAACAAATATATTTTGTACAACATCCTCGCAACAAGCTCTATCTTTCAAGAAAATTCCTGCAAACAAGACCAAGTCCTTATAATATTTTTTAAACAATAAAGAAAAGGCTTCTTTATTTCCACAGCAAAGTTCTGCCAGTAAATAATGTTCTTCTTTATTTAATATAGGCTTCATCGGTTAACTCAAAATATATTCTTTAACAACCTAAATATAGCGTACGCTTTAGGTGGTTCAAATGTACAAATAATATTATTAACTTACGACGTTTTGGTCATTTCGCACGAGTTCGATATTAATTAAGCAGATAATCCAGATATAAGATGTATCACAAAATTCACGATCTGACTGTTGTAAGAAAGTTATATTTGAGCTCATCGTTTACAGATTCGATTAATGCACAATTGCGAATTATCTCGGCGACACTCGTCAACGCATTCTTATGTTGTTCTTTATATTGGTCATCATCTGTATGCCATGAAAAATGATGATAAAAAAATTTGTAATATACAGCCTTTGCCGCCACTGAATTGACCATGTACATATCTTGTGAATAACTTCTAATTAAGAGGTTCTCTATCATCAACACTTGCAGGCTTAAACATGAAATTGGACAATTTACCTTTGTCGTTTATAATCAGATATAATTTGAATCCTATGAATTATTTTTCCCCCCTCTGAAATATTTAATGTTTCCCCTTTTGTCTTTTTGTTGAAAGTCAATTGAGTTACATTTATTTCCTGTGGCTGGATTTCATAATGAGGGGCCAATGTCATTTGAATTTTACGTTCCAATGAGGATAATTCTCCTTTTATTATTTTCAAGTCTTTCTCTTTCTTCCATGAACTATTTACTATTTCTTGTAACGTAGGAATATCTCTGTCCAAGATATTATTTTGTTTTTTGTACTGATCAATAAGTTTCGGAATTCGCTCCAATGCATTTAAAAAGTTCAATGCAGCAGCTTTGGGATCAGCCATTGCGATTTGTCCATTGTTGTATGTGTATCTGTATTCGCCAGATACAAAGAAACGATTCTGTTTTGCTTCTTGTCCATCTCTTTCTACAGCTTCGGTTCTGACAAGTATAGGAAATCCATACAGTTCTCCAATGGAAAGATAATCTCCATTGGTAGCCATATTGCGGGCAATTTCCTGTAACTTTGCTCCAACACTTTTCACATCTGTTGCTTGCAGTCCATCCAATAGCAAAGGATTAAGAGGATATCCATCCTGATCGGTTTTAAGACGGGATTGGAATTTTTCATAATCGGAAGTCAACCGGGCAATACATCCGTTATTACGATTTAGCGTATCAGTGTGTTCCTGTAATTTCCAAACAGAACTGCTCTTTGCTTTGTGAAACGATTTGCGTTCACTTTCTAGGGCAGCCACTTTCTTCTCCAGACGGGCTTTTTCTAACAAGTCGGTATTACCGGAAAGAATTGCCATATATTCGGAGAAATTCATCCCGCTTTTTTCATCCATTGCCCCTTCGTCAATAGTGCGTGCTCCCATTGCTCCGCTTTTTAATTGGGTAATGAAGGTTTGTTTGCAATGCAGCAGGTTGAACTTATAACTATCCAACGATTTCTCTACCGCGTAAATGATAATGTCAACTTTATCACCAGCAAACAACTTGGCTATATCATTTCCTTTCCGTACTGCCCGGCCATCCCTTTGCTGCAAATCCGACGGTCGCCAGGGTGTATCGAGATGATGTACTGCAACCGCTCGTTTCTGAGCATTGACACCCGTACCCAGCATGGAAGTAGAGCCAAACAAAACACGTACCCTTCCCTCATTCATGGCATCGATTACAGATTTACGTGCCTTTTCCGTTTTACATTCCTGTATAAACCGTATCTCGAAAGGAGGGATACCATAGTCTTCAACGAGTTTCCGTTTAATTTCCGAATAAACACTCCAAGCACCGGGTTGGTAAGTACCTAAATCGGAAAACACAAACTGTGTGCCTTTTTGTGCCTCATATTTTTGGTAGTATTCAGCAACTGTCTTTGCACAACGACTTGCCTTATTATCCGGATGATCGCTGTATTTATGCGGATCTATCATTCGCAGGTCCAATGCCATTTTACGGGCATAGTCTGTTGCAATCAGCATCTTCGCTTTCTCTTCCGATTCCGAAAGTTTTTCACGTCCTAAAAGGGTAGCATCTCCGGTCTGCGCAAAGGCCATCAATTTCTGGATAAACTCTTCCTGCTGGGGAGTTGGAGGGATGTTATGCAAAATTTCATTTTTGTCCGGGCGATCCACGCCTACATCTTCCGCTGTACGATAGTCCGTAATCTCATTGTAGAATGCCGCCAATTCCGGCACTTTGATAAAGTAACGGAATCGTTCCTTCTGTATCACCTGATTGGTAACCGAGAATTCAAAGTCTGTGGTTTTTTTTGCAAAGATTGCCGCCCATGCATCAAAACAGTTGATATTTTGTCTTTCCAATTCTTTCGGACGAAGATATTTAAATAGCAAATACAGTTCTGTCAGAGAATTAGAGATAGTAGTGCCGGAAAGAAAGGTTGCGCCCAAATCTTTGCCTGTACGCTCTTGTATAGTTCGAATGGCATACAGCATGTTCAATGCTTTCTGACTACCCTCCTGATTTCCCAATCCGGCCACGCGATCGTGTCGGGTATTGAACATCAGGTTTTTAAATTGATGACTCTCATCTACTAACAAATGGTCAATTCCCATCTGCCTAAAATCCACCACATCATCCGTGCGTGAATCAATCGCATGGGTGATCGTCGTTAATTTGACTTCCAGATTAATTTTCCTCTTTTGCAATCCCTTGAGCATTGCCCGGGAGACTTCTTTACCTTCATGCCTCAATACCTCCAGATTCTCTTCCACGGTATCCAATTCAGCCTGTAAAATACGTTGTTGTAATTCGGGAGACTGAGGAATCTTACCAAATTGGTCGTGCGACATAATCACACAATCCCAGTCATTGTTTTTGATGTTATTGAAGAATTTCACCCGGTTTTGAACAGAAAAATCTTTCTCCGTTGCATAAAGTATCCTTGCATTCGGATAAGCAGTCCGGTAACATTCCGCAATTTCCCCTACATTGGCCTTCAGCCCAATAATCATCGGTTTGTGAGCCAAATTCAAACGATGCATTTCATGTGCAGCAATACACATAATCAATGTCTTCCCGGTTCCTACTTCGTGGTCACAAATTCCGCCCCCGTTTTGCTTGAGCATCCAGACACAATCTTTCTGGCTCTTGTAAATGTCATTTATGTTGAACCTTCTTTCAAGTGCTTTCAGGTCAATATCAGGAAAGGCCTGATGTGATCCATCGTACTCGGGGCGAACAAAGCAATTGAATTTCCGGTTGTAAAGATCGGTCAGCCGGAATTGAAATTCAGGCGACTGCTCCTGCAGCCAATCCACAAAACCACTGCGTATATCATCAATTTTACTGTTTGCCAATTGGATTGCCTCACTATCCCTTACCTTTATATCATTTCCATTCTCATCTTTTCCTATGCTTTTAGTAATGTCAGGAACTGTATTGAGTAATGCGTTCTTCAACAGATTAATACCGTCATATGTACGGTAATATCCCTTAACAGCATATTGATCCCAGATTTTAGCATTCTTACTCGTGCACCGAACGGAATACTCATCCATGCTTTCAGCATACGAAATATCCACGTCCGTATCAAACAAGGAACGGGCATAGACGGTATATATCCCGGTAGGTATCCAACGTTCTCCAAAATTGAAATCCAGTTCATCAAATGTAATGGGACGGGGTATTGCTTCCTGTAATGCATTAAGGGAGACTTTCTCTCTTTCTCCATGCGGATGCGTTTCTATCCACGTTTGAAGTTGTTCCGCTTTTTCAACTACATTCCCGGCAATAAATCGATCCCGAATCTCATAATTCCCGATTAATGGATTAAAATAAATCCGTCCGTCCAACTCTTTCAATAGAGACTCCCGATCGAAATCACAGACTGTCTTCATGTATTCCAAGTTTACCGATCCGTATTTGTTTAAGGATGCAGACAAAGCCTCTTCTGGGGTATTGACATGCGTAACCTCAATCTGAGAAAAGGCTACAGGATGATGAAAAACATCTGCCTTAACAAACTGTCCATTTTCCACCCGTTCCAGGAAAGCATATCCCGCCCGGAGGCATCCATAAGAATGAGCTTGGCATTGGTTTTTGCATTGAAAAATCCAAAACGTTGCACAAATTCATCATAGCTGGCATTTAATGCACCTCTTTGCTCTTTGTTTTCTTCCTGTTTTTCTGCTTCATAAGTATATAGCCGTTGGTAGCTATCACGGACAGATATGTAAAGCGTCACCTTTTCAGCCAGAACAGTTGACAAATTCAATGGATGGAACGTGGCTCCATAACGGGTAACGTCTTTCAAATAACCCACTTGTGAATTATTTTCTATAACCAGTAATCCATCCCGATGATGAGCTTCTGGTTTGTATGAAAAATTCCGGGGAAGCATCGACTCTTCTTTCTGACGCCGGAAACTATCCCGCTGATTGATCGCTTTTGCTTCCTGATTCAAAGCCTCCCTTCTTTCCTGCGGCAGCCCTATCATCATTTCATAATAACCGTTGATGGGTGGATTATCCATCCAGTTAATTCCGGCATATTTATCGTCCGAAGGAGATTGCTCTGTCGATGCTTTGGTTTCAGTATGTTCCTGACCAGGCCGTAGTTGGATTCTGCTTTGATTGAATAAATTGGTTTGGCCCGGTGGCAATTTTTGAGGTGTATGCACCGTTTTTTTTCTTTTTACTGTCCGTGTCTGTTGTCGTTCTGCCAGGGAGAAGCCAAACAAGTCGTAGAGGGTCAGCAATGGCTGTTTCGGCTTAACTTCTATAATCTCCGGCCTCTGCTCAATGATTTGATTTGTGGCTATAGGATCTGAAGTGGCGTTTTGAGGCCGATTAATGGGGTTATTGGCATTGTTGGCATTTGCACTGTTGATGTTTTTCCTAACTGCTGATTGATTAGCATGCTCTTGAAATAGTTTTTCATCTAATCGTTGGGCAAAATCTTCAGAAAGCATCTTTCGCAAATCGGCGGCTATACCTTGAACACCTCCCTCGTGGATGTAAATCATAGCCGGTTTACCGTAAGGGTCGGTACCTAAATGGCTTTTGGTGTGGATTATATGCTCTCCGGTTTGATAGTATTGATTATCCATCGTTCCAAAAGAGGTTACATATCCTTTCAAAAAGGATTGTTCCTCGTCTGAGAGTTGCCTTTTACCAGTATGTTTTTGCAAAATAATCAGATCACTTCCAACCTCCGTATTGGTGATCTCTGTAAATAGATTATTCGGCAAACGGATCGCAGACACCAGATCGGCATTTTCCATTAGCCACTTTCGTTGCGGTTCATATTGCGGAACATTCATCACCCCTTGTGAAGTGATAAAGGCAACGACACCGCCCTGACGTACAGTGTCCAATCCTTTCAGGAAAAAATAATTATGAATTGCCTTTGTTGACTGTCGTCGGGCATTATCGCGACTTCCACTGAATACCGGATCAAATACGGCAATATCTCCAAAAGGGATATTGGAGGTAACCACATCAAAATAGTTGTTGAACGGATGCTCGATTTTTTCAAACCCCTCAGTTCTGATTTGATGTTCAGGGTATAAATAAGAAAGTAGTTTACCTGTAAGTAGATCTTTTTCAAATGCCATCACTTCCGTATTTGGAGCCTGTTTCTCCAATCCGGCAATAAAAGCGCCCTGTCCGGAGGAAGGGTCAAGTAACCGCTGGGGTGTAATACCGTGTTGATGCAACGTATCGGCAAGAGCGGAGACAATGTCCGCCGGGGTATAAAATGCCGTCAGGACAGAACTTTTCAAGCTGTCCATATACTGCTTATACTCGGATTCATTGGACGTATAATCACGGACTATCCGGTGCAATTCCATCGTCATCGGGAATAACTCCAAATCGGATTTTGTCCAACGGACGCTATCTGACAGGTTTGTGGCCGGATTGAGAATACATTTTAATCCTCCGAATCCACAATAACGGGTTAAGATTTCCTTTTCTTCCGGTGTGGCTTTCCGTTCTGCTCTATCCAGTTCAAATAGTGTCCGTATTGCTTCAATGTTATCCCGTAGCTTCACCTTTCGGTTAAATGCCATGTTCTTCGATATAAAGTAAAACAGCACCCGTCAGCTCCGTGTAGAGGGCATCATACTCTTTGGTGTAAGCAAAATCGTCCGAGAGGGTATACCTGGCAAAAACGTTTTCCAATGAGGGTTGTATTTTAAAGGCAACCTCTGCTGCATTTTCCGGTGGTACATCCTCTGAAAATTCATTCCAAAGGACTTCTATTAGCGTATTGAATTTTGAAAAGTGGAGGTCCTTTAATAATGCCGTCATAGCCATTTCTTGTGCTTGCTCAACGGAATGCCCCTCACGTCTGGATTGTTCATAGGTATCGTCGGCCAAAGCAGAGCGTGTTTCGATAAAATCCGTATCGGGTAATCGTTCGGGATGGTTTTCGTTAAGAAAAGAGAGCAGATACAGTCCGTAATAGGACAATTCTGTGAAATTATCTTTTTGAGTCATTGTATAATGGATTTTAGTGGATGATTGGGGAAGGTGGATAAATAAGAAAAGCACTCCGGGTATCCCTCCCGAAGTGCCACCACTAAAATCCACAACAAAAGAGCAAGAACAATTTTGAAAGTGAACTTAGTGGCAAAGATAAACATTAATTTTATCTCCGTTTTTCCCTGTTGCGGGGTTTTGATTCAGGGAAACCAAATTGGGTATTCAGGTTTGTATCAAACGTAATGGCCGCACTAAAGGACTTACCCTGCTTGCTATTAAAGCCTTTTATGATGCCTGTCTTCCCCTTGGTCAATAAATCCTGGATATCCTTATCCGTTAGTGTTTTGCCTGCTATTTGCCGAAACACAGGGAATCCGCAGGAAGGGTTGTCACAACGTACCACCTTACTAAAGAATTGCATCGAACCGGTCTTGCACTTAGGACAAAGACATTGCATCTCTTTATGGGTAAAGAATTTGTCACAGGTCAACAGTTCCGACGTAATCTGGGTTGTATACGCTTCAATATCTTTCCGAAAGGCATCTGCCTGCAGTTTCCCGTTTTCAATATTGGCTAAGGCAAGCTCCCATTCTCCGGTCATCCCGACATTCGCAATATTCATCTTCTTGACCACCGAATAGAGTGCTAACCCTTTCTCTGTAGGCACAAGTGATTTTTTCTGCCTTGTCATGTATTCCCGTTGAAACAATGTTTCGATGATCGATGCCCGGGTTGCCGGCGTACCGATTCCACAAGCGGATAAAGAATGCCTCAATTCTTCGTCTTCAATCTCCTTACCTGCCGTTTCCATTGCGGCAAGCAACGAGGCTTCGGTATGCAACGGTTTGGGCTTGGTTTGTCCTTCCGTCAGGGAACTGGCTGTAAGTGGCAATACCTCTCCTTCCGACCATTCGGGTAATGTGATTTCTTCTTTGTCTTCTCCGTAGATTGCCCTCCATCCCAGTTGTTTTACAACGGCTCCTTTCAGGACAAAGGCAATGTTTGCACATTCCGCCGAAACAGAAGTCACATCTTTTATGCATTTGTCCGAAAAGGCTTCGAGCATCCGTCCGATAATCATGTGATAGATTATTGCTTCGTCGGAGGAGAGATTTTGCGGTTTTATACCTGTTATAAGCAAAGCATGGTGATCCGTAATCTTGGTGTTATCCACACTGCGCCGTGTCAATTCTCCCAGATGGTCAATATAACCACCCCATTTAGAACTCCCTTTGAGCGTTAGCAACAGTGTTGGTAGCTCTGCAAAAACATCTTCGGGAATATACCGGCAACCTGTCCTTGGGTAGGTAATCAGTTTCGCTTCGTATAATTTCTGCGCTATATTCAGCGTTTTTTCTGCCGAGAATCCATGTTGGGTATTGGCTTCCTTTTGCAGCGTTGTCAGATCATAGAGCAGTGGGGTCTCTTGTACAGTTTCTTTATGTTCTACTTTCGAGACCGTAATGGATTTACAGTTCTTGATCGCATCAAAGATTTTTTCTACCGCTTGTTTGTCTTTCCATTTTTCAACGGAAGTAAAGGTCAACGTCTCTTCATTAGCATTACCTACCGTTGAAACGTGCAGTTGCCAGAAAGCTTCACTTACAAACTGTTTGTTCTCCCAATAACGGGAACATACCATTGCTAAAGTCGGAGTCTGTACCCGTCCCAGGGAATAGGTTCCCCGTCCGGCAGCAATAGTAATAGCCTGTGTGGCATTAATACCCACTAACCAATCTGCTTCGTTGCGGGCTTTGGCTGCATAATAGAGTTTGTCATAATGATTTCCACTTTTTAGATTGTCCAATCCTTCGCGGATCGCTTTGTCGGTCAAAGAATTGATCCACAAGCGGTCAAATGGAGTAGAACAACCGATGTATTCATAGAGGTATCGGAAGATTAATTCTCCTTCACGTCCGGCATCGGTAGCCACTATGATCTTGTCACTTTCGCTAAAGAGCCGTGCGATTACCTTAATCTGTGCCACCACGTCTCTATCGGGACTATATCCTTTTTCTGTTTTTACCTGACGGGGCACAAGGGTAAAGACAGGGGGAATAATCGGCAAATTATCCCTGTGGAAGCCTTTAATACCATACCCGTCGGGCAAAGCCGGGGTTACCAGATGCCCGAATGCCCACGTTACCGAATAACCGTTGCCGGTCAGATACCCGATTTCCCTTTTGGTCGCTCCTACAATTTGGGCAATCTCCCGGGCAACACTCGGCTTTTCTGCTATAATTGTTTTCATATTAATTCTTTGTTGTGGATTTTAGTGATTGATTTGAAGGATCAGATGCCAACGCCTTTGGGCTTGTTTTGCGTTCCCCGAGCCTGGCGTTGTTGCTGTTGTTGGTTCACAGGAGCCGCTTGTCCCTGTTGTAGCGGTTCGCCAATGTGTTTGGTTGCCTCATTGGTCTTCCCCTCCGTGTTGACGGCTACTTGTGTCCGGTTTTCCGATGCAGGTGTGATTTGCTTTGCCCGGGAAATATCCGGATTGGAAGGGTAGTATTTCGGACGGCCTTCTTCGCGGTTGAATTTGATATATGCTGTAAATGGTTCGCCTTGTTTATCGCGTACCATATCTTTTACCAGAATGGTTTTCCCTGCTGTATATTCGGACTGCTGCTCCGGTGTCAGGGCAACACCTCCAAAGGTTTTGGGTGCCCGGATATTGCCATTAGGATCCATCCATTGGAAATAATTGGTAGTCTGTTTTTGTGTGGTCTCCTGACTGAGTTGGGAGTGACGGGGAACAAATTCAATTCCTCTTTGCTCGACATTGACCTGCAGGGTGGCTGTAAACTTTTTCCCGTTGGCCAATACTATCTCTTTATCGCGAACCGGATGTCCGGCCCGAAGCTCTCTTTTTTCCTGATCTGTCAAGATCGTATCTCCAATCTTATCCGGTATTCGGACTTTGTACACCGGAAGGGCTACGATGTTGTTGGTCAAACGGTCAATACTGATGTAAACCGGAGTTGTTTCCCCTGTGTTTTTATTCGTCAATTGGGCAATATGGCCCATATTCCCTGTCGTTTTTAGATTTTCTTTATCATCAGCCGAGAAAGTATATCCCTCAAAGGTTTTATCCAACTGGGGTTCTTTTCGGATCAGATGGGGCACCAATTGGACTCCTCCATCCGGTAATGTTCTGAATGAAAGACGGGCTTCGGTCTCAAAGCGTTCTTCTCCAAATTTCGGAGAAACGGTGACCAGTCCCGATTTGCCGTAATTGAGCATCTTTTTCAGATCGCCCGATTCTTCTAAAGCCTGGCGGTTCACGCCCCATCTTTCTTCCAACTGTTGCCAATTGATACTGTTTTCATCAATGGGTTGGTAAGGCCTGTTATTTTGTCCCGTTGGTTTATCGTCTTGACCTTGAGCATTTGTTTCGGCATTCTTTGCTTTGAGTTGCTGCTCATATTTTGCCGTATCGACACGATGCTGGGCTAGCAATTCCTTATTTGCTTCCGGGTTCTTGAGTAACTCTTTCATCACCGTCAACACGTTTTCTGCGCCTTCTGCCGCCACATGATAAAACCCGAAGTGCTTGGGATCTTTATACTGTCGAAGGAAATTGAGCATGAAATTGTCCAGCATATTGCCACCCCGGTCAAAATGCAGGAAATCCTGTCCGTTATTCTTTTTACTGTCCGTTATCTTGGGCGATCCGTCCTTATTCACTCCGGACACTACTCCCACTTCACCGGATCTCTCATCCTTGACAATGAGAACATCCTTTTCATTTTTGTCCTGTTCCATAGTTGTAAACTTTTATGATTGATTAATTGCTGAGGGATTCTGAAAACGGGCTATTCCTCTGTATTCAAAACAGGTTCACCCTTTCTGAATTCCTTGGAATATGTTTTGAGAAATAGCTGTACGTCCGATTCTTTGTAGTACGCTTTATGCCATAGCATATGGTAGGTTAAAGCTCCGGAACTCCGGTAGCGTTGAAGGGATCGCTTACTGGTTTGCAGTAGTTGGCATAAATCCTGATTATCCAAAAGGCGTTCACCGTCTAAGTATTTGGCTGGTTTTACCTCCTTCACAGATAAGGCTGCCAACAGTTTTTCGTTGCGGTCAAAGCGTTCCATGACCTGCTTCATCCACACTTCGAATGTCTTGGTATCCAATAAACTCATAGGGATGTGCTTTTACGTGTCAGTAAATAGTTCTTGCGAAACTCATCCAATGTCTGGGGATTACAGGAAACAATTCTTTCCCGAATACATTGCTCCACGTCGGATAAGCGGTATAAGCATTTGCTGCGCACCATGCTATAAGCGATGGTTCTGTCTTTACGCATCCGCTGAAGGGTGCGTGTGCTGATTTTAAGCAGATCGGCCAGCTCTTCACTGGTCAGCCATACTTCCGGTGCTTGTGTCGGGTTTGTTTCTTTTTTGAAGACGTAATCCGCGATCTTGTCGATCTTATTCGACAAATCGCGGAATACCTGATGATCGAAGGTGATGATTTCCATTTTATTGCTGTTTAATTGCTGTGCAAAAATGGAAACTATGTGGAAAGTGATTTCACAGGTGATTACCTACCTGTGGAAGATTTTTATTTGGAAAAGGGAAAATTGGGACACAAAAAAAGCCGGAAGGTCATACTGCAAATACAGTAAGAACCTTTCGGCTTCTAAAAAAAACGGGAACAACTGTTTGGGTTAATTCATCATGGTTATAGTTCCTAATCGGACAAGAATGGGGCGATTGTCTTTAAAGGAAGCAGCAATCTGTTGTGCAATCCATTGCCGGAAAAGAGTACAGGAATAACTATCTATTCTAAAACTTAAAGCAATAATCACTTCCAGATTATAATAAACGACAAAACATTGTTTATCATTCTCCAATCTGTAGTATCGTACTCTTTTTACACGTTTTTCAATCAAGTTATCAGATTTGAAAAGGGTTCTCAAATTGGTATCTACAGAGGATTGCTTCACATTAAACAATACAGAGATCTCCTGCGTCGTCATCCAAACTATTCCGCCATCCGACAGTTCAATGCTTATTTGGAAATCATCTGAATGTGAATTCATGAAAATGATAGATCCTCTTTTCATAAATTTCATATTTTAGCTATTAGTCCCTTGAGGTTGAACGATTTCCTTGATTGATTGCAGTTTACTGGCAAGAGCTTGCATATCATGACTAATCTTCTCATTGGTTATGCGAGCATAAATTTGAGTCGTTTTCAAATTGCTATGTCCCAACATTTTACTCACTGTTTCTATTGGAACTCCATTACTTAGTGTAATTGTTGTTGCGAATGTATGGCGCGACATGTGAAATGTAAGGTTTTTGTGAATCTTACATATGTCTGCCAATTCTTTCAAATAAGAATTCATTCTTTGATTGCTCAAAACTGGAAGAACAACATTACCAGGCAATGTATCTCGATATTTATCAATAATCTGCTTGGGAATATCCAATAAGAGTACATTAACTGGGTTATCCGTTTTCTGTCGTTTAGTCATAATCCATAATTTACCATCAAAGGATTTACAAATGTTCTCATAAGTAAGATTCCTCACATCAATGTAAGACAAACCAGTGTAACAACAAAATATAAAAATATCACGAACATGCTCCAAACGTTGAATTTCAATTTGTTTAGTAAAAAGTAAATTCAATTCTTCTTGGGTTAAGTAGCCGACATCGGCTTTCTTCATCTTGATATGGTAATTCGCAAAAGGATTAGACCGAACAATGCCATCGTTAAAAGCGAGAGTAACTATTTTCTTTAGGTGTTGAATCATCTTCGCAGCCACATTGTTACTCAATTCACAGTCAGCTTTGAGGTATATTTCGTATTCTCTAATAAAATGTAAACTAAGATTTTTGAGCGGAATATCAGACAAAGTGTATTGGTGAAATATAAAATCAGACAGTCGTTTACGGGATAAACAGTATCTTTTGTAAGTTAAGCTCGAACTTTCTATTCCGATCAATTTTCGGACTCCATCATTATGTTTGTCATAGTATTCTAATAATGAATTTTGATGCTCTTCAACACCCATAAATGCATTTCGAAGCTTCTCAACTGTCACGTAAGAGTCATTCCTTTCAATCTCTCGATAATGATTAATGATAGAGGTTTTCAAGTCCTCAAGAACGCTATTTAGTTGAATTGATGACGCAACTTTCCCCTTGGCCTTACCAACATGGGTATCCCAAAGAGATGGTTCTATTGACAGTTTTGAACTAAACTGTACCTTCTCTCCGTTTACTGTAATACGGATCATAATGCCTGCTTTCCCTTCTTTATTCAAGTAATTTTTTCTGAGATAGAAGAGGATTCTAAATGTGTTCATGCTCATAATACATAATTTTTGCACCTTGCAACGGTAAATATATCGCCGCAAAAGTAGAGTTTGTAATTAGTATAAAAGCAGACGAATAGGAGACAAACAACGACATATCAACAATATACACCACAAATCGTTACAGAAATAAATGTTCAATTTCCTGTAACGATTCTGTAACTAAAAGATGTCGTTTTTAGGCTTTAAATTGTCGATTATTTGGCTTTCGGGGAATAAAAAAATCCCGTAAAACGCTTATTTTACGGGATTTGTCTATTTTCGTCTCTCGGTTGTCCGAGATTCCAGTGATTCGGAAGGGATTCGAACCCTTGACCCACAGCTTAGAAGGCTGTTGCTCTATCCAGCTGAGCTACCGAACCCTTTTCTTTTGGAGGTGCAAAATAAGCGATTTTTTGCGACATTCACAATAGCCTAAGGCTATTTTGTTCAATTAAAAACGGTTACCATTTTTTCAGTTCCGCATACAAACGTTGAACCGGCAATCCCATTACGTTATAAAAGGAGCCATTAATTGATTCAACCGCCACATAACCAATCCACTCCTGCACTCCATACGAACCGGCTTTATCCATCGGTCGGTATTTCCCGACATAATATTCAATTTCTTCTGCCGTCAATTTGGCAAAACGCACCTCTGTTGATACTGAAAATGCAACTTGCTTTTCTTTCGATTGCAGGCAGACTCCTGTAAACACCGTGTGGGTTTTGTCCGACAAATGCCCAAGCATACGTTTGGCATCGGCTTCGTCGACAGGCTTTTCAAGCACATGACCATCGCACCACACAATGGTATCGGCAGTAATCACCAATGTATTATCATCCAATAAATGCTCGTATGCCGACGCTTTGTGTTTTGCCAGATAAAGAGCCACCTCATCACCCGAAAGTGTATCCGGATACACCTCTTCCAGATCGGGAACAACCCGAACAGTAAAAGGAACATCCAAACCGGCTAAAAGTTCTTGCCGACGTGGCGACTGCGACGCTAAAATGATATTGTAGGAAGATAGATTGGAAAGCACGATAAAAGAATTTAGCAAGGATTCAGACCGCAGGCTGGTTGATCATAAACAAATCAAACAACGGAAAACCGTATGCCCGTGCCTGCAGAAAATAAAAGACAAAACTGTAGCAAATGCCGATTAACATTATAAATTTAAGAAATCCGGCAGCCTGATGCAACGAGGATTGACGCTTCGCCCTTATAATGAGATAGACAAAGTAAATGAATGGCACTATAATCCCAAAGATGTAATAACGCATCGTCAGAGTGTCGTTGGCAAAATGAATCTTTGACACACAATAACCCGCCGCTGCAATTACAACTGCCACCAAACCGTAAACGACCAATTTGGTACGTGAGATTCCCCATACAATGGGCATTGTACGACATTCCATTTCCCGATCGCCTTCAACGTCCTCCATATCCTTCACTACTTCACGGATAAGAGTTACCAAAAAGGCAAACAGGACAAACCCGTTTATCCATGAAAAAATGGACGGCGCTACAGGTGTAAAGTCTAACAATTCGCCATAAGTGCGATGTAAAAATGCCACTTCCAGAAGGCCAACCATAAAAGGCACCAAAGCCGTTGTTACGCTAACAATGAGATTGCCCACCAAAAACTGACGCTTATAACTGGCCGAATAAAACCAAAGCAATCCTGTAATGGCCACAAATAAAAACCCGAACGTAACATTGCGCACCCATATTGCAAGACCAAGGCCGATACACAAGCCGATTATCGTGCATATTTGATATAGGCGCATTGCTGATTTTTTGGAGATGCTCTTTCCAACAATTACCTTATCCGGACGATTAATCTCGTCAATCTTCACATCAAAATAATCGTTGACAATATAACCTCCGGCAGCTATCAGAATAGTAGACAACACCAACAACCAGAAAGCAATTTCCGGGGTAGCCGGCGGTACTCTAAAGGGTAGCAATACAGGTTTTATAACACAGGCATGCATCACCCATTGAAGAAATAAAATGATAATCAGATTCTTATATCTAATCAGCTGTAGATAATTACGCATAACATGCAGACTTAATTTTTCACTTCTTCAAAATCGACGTATTCACCTTCTTCATTACTAAAAACTTTCCGGGCTGACGGTGTTGTTGAAGAAGCACCTTCCCCCTGATTAGTAGTAGAAGTACGTCCTTTTCGGCCGAAAGAAAACAATCGGAGGAAAAAGTTAAGTACGCTACCTACTACAGCAAGCCCAAGAACAAGTATGAATAAAAACAGGAAAAGAAAAAATCCCATATAGTCAGATTAAATTTAACGCAAACAGACTAACGATAAGCTTCTGGGTCAAGATTTGCATAGTCAAAATCATCGTCATCCTCTTCTTCGTCATCTTCAATATCCTCTTGATCTTCCTCTTGCGCAGAAGGAAGAATCACATTATCTGGCAAGTGGTGTGTCATTGTCATTACCCGGTTCGCCTCATCGTTCAGCTCTTCCCAAATCATATCTTTCAGTTCTGGAATCCCATAACCTGTGACAGCCGAGATGAATATAAATTTCACTTCCGGTAACTCATCTTTTAAGGCATCCATCAGTTCTTCATCCAGCAAATCCGCCTTTGTTAAGGCCAATAAACGTTGTTTATCAAGCAATTCAGGATTAAACTGTTTCAATTCATTGAGCAAGATGCCATACTCTTCGGCAATATCTTTTGTATCACCGGGAATCATGAACAACAGGATCGCATTTCGTTCTATGTGTCGCAGAAAACGCAAACCCAGTCCTTTTCCTTCGTGTGCTCCTTCAATAATTCCCGGAATATCTGCCATCACGAATGATTTGTTATCACGGTAAGGCACAATTCCCAGGTTGGGAACCAGAGTAGTAAACGGATAATTGGCAATTTCGGGCTTGGCGGCTGTAATAGCGGCCAAAAGTGTCGATTTGCCGGCATTCGGAAAACCTACAAGACCGACATCGGCCAACACCTTCAATTCCAGAATCACAGCACGTTCTATGCGCGGTTCTCCCGGCTGGGCAAACCGGGGGGTTTGATTGGTTGCCGTACGAAAATGCCAGTTGCCAAGTCCTCCACGACCGCCGCTCAGGAGAATCACCTCCTGTCCGTCCTCGGTAACGTCGCAGATAAATTCTCCGGTTTCGGCATCGTGTGCCACCGTCCCGCAAGGCACATCAATCACCCTGTCCTCACCCTCTTTCCCAAAGCTGCGACTACTACTGCCCGATTCACCGTCGCCGGCAAAAACGTGGCGGGCATATTTAAGGTGAATCAGTGTCCAGTAATTTTTATTGGCACGCATGATGATGTGCCCGCCCCGGCCTCCATCACCTCCGTCAGGACCACCTTTTTGCACAAACTTCTCACGATGAAAGTGCATTGATCCGGCGCCTCCTTTACCGGAACGACAAAATATTTTTACGTAATCTACGAAATTAGTTTCAGCCATATAATCGGTTGATTTTATTTTTCAGTTTCTTATCTTCTCCACGAATCGGTATAATCTTCGTCTTCGCGATATATCCTTTCCAAGCGAACCTCAACCGCATTCTTATGCGCCATAAGACCCTCATTTTCAGCCATTATTTCAATGGCATTACTCAACATCGACAATCCTTCGCGGGATAATTCCTGATATGTTATTTTTTTTGTAAAACTGTCGAGATGCACTCCGCTATAGGCTTTTGCATAACCATTAGTAGGCAGCGTGTGATTTGTTCCCGAGGCATAATCGCCGGCACTTTCGGGACTGTATTCTCCCAAAAAGACAGAGCCCGCATTCACAATCCTCTCGGCCACTACAGTGTAGGTGCGCGTCATGATAATCAGGTGCTCCGGTGCATATTCATTCGTGAAGGCGATAGCTTCTTCTATTTCTGGGATATAAATAATTTTACTATGTTGTAGCGCTTTCTCAGCCAAATCTTTGCGGGGCAATAGTTCGAGCTGTGATTTCACTTCATCTTCCACGCCTTGAATCAATGCCTCATCTGTTGTAATAAGAATCGATTGACTATCAACTCCATGTTCGGCTTGCGAAAGCAGATCGGCTGCAATATAACGCGGTTTTGCGGTATGATCGGCAATAATAGCCACTTCCGATGGTCCGGCAGGCATATCAATTGCTGTATTTTTAAGGCTTACCAATTGTTTGGCCGCAGTTACATACTGATTTCCGGGACCGAATATTTTATACACTTTAGGCACACTTTCTGTTCCGTATGCCATAGCTGCAATAGCCTGAGCACCACCAATCTTAAATATCTTGGTAACGCCACACAAGTTGGCAGCATACAAAACTGCAGGGTGAATTTTACCCTCAGCATTGGGTGGCGAACAAAGCACAATTTCGTCACAACCAGCTAACTGAGCCGGAATCGCCAGCATCAATACCGTCGAGAACAAAGGAGCAGTGCCGCCCGGAATATACAAACCGACTTTTTGGATGGCCACTCGCTTTTGCCAGCAGCGCACCTCCGGAATCACATTCATGTAAGGAAGCTCGTCGTTTTGCGCATCATGGAATTTTTCGATATTCCGTTTTGCCTGCGAAATAGCCTCTTTCAACAGATGAGGAACCAGAGGTTCTGCTTCTGCTATTTCCTCTGCACTTACCTGCAACGCAGATAACTGAACCTTATCAAATTTCAGTTCATAGTCAAGGACTGCTTTATCGCCATTCTGACGAATATTTTCCAAAACTTCACCCACCGTACCAAACAGGCTGGTAGTATCTATTTCAGGGCGTTTGAGCAGTTCTGGCCACTCCTGTCGTGACGGCTTTTTTATAATTTGCATAATTCTTATCTTAACAAGCGAAAACGCTTTTCTTACATAATCATTTTTTCAATTGGCAATACCAATATACCTTCGGCACCAAGTGATTTCAGTTTTCCGATAATCTCCCAGAAACGCTTTTCTGGTAATACCGAGTGCATTGAACTCCAGCCTTCTTTAGCCAGTGGCATAATGGTCGGACTGGTAATCCCGGGCAACACGGCAATAATATCTTCTATATTTTCATTCGGTGCATTCAGCAAAATGTATTTTTTGCCTTCGGCTGCCTGCACAGCATCAATGCGAAACATCAGTTCATTGAGAATTTCTCTTTTTTCGCCAGAAAGCTCTGGATTTCCGATCAATACAGCTTCCGATTTCATCACCACTTCAACCTCTTTCAGATGATTACTTACCAAAGTGCTTCCGGAGCTTACAATATCAAAAATAGCATCCGAAAGACCAATCCCCGGAGCAATTTCCACCGATCCCGTAATAACGTGACAGTGGGCACTGATGCCTTGCTTTTTCAGAAATGTATTCAGAATATGAGGATAAGAAGATGCAATTTTCTTACCATCAAACCAGCTAACGCCCTTATAATCTTCTTCTTTTGGGATAGCCAATGATAAGCGGCATTTACTGAAGCCCAATCGTTTTTCAATAGTTGCGTTCTCATTTCGCTCTACAAATTCATTCTCGCCCACTATACCTACATCGGCTACACCATCGGCTACCGATTGAGGAATATCGTCATCTCTCAAAAACAGAACTTCAACAGGGAAGTTGGTCGAGGCAATCAACAAAGTGCGTTTTGCGCTACTGAGTTTGATACCTATTTCGGAGAACAACTCCATCGTATCTTCATACAAACGTCCTTTCGATTGAACTGCTATTCGTAACATAATAGTCTGTAATAATGGGTTTATAATGTGTTTTATATTATTTCGATTCCGCCATTTACAAAAAAAGCTCACCGATTAACGGTAAGCCATGTCAATTAGGTACAACATCCCATTTGCCCACCGTTGCGATGCAGCTCATTGATGATGATGCGATAATAAATTGAGGGTCGTATTCATTTTGCTCTGAAATAGAGCACAAAGGTACAAAAATATCGGCGTCAAACACAGCTTTTTATCTCAAAATATCAAAATTTCACGACTTCCGTTGTTTTCTCTTTCAAAACCGGAATCGAATCATCGCTCTGACATCCGTTTTGTGGTTTCCTGCTATTTTTTCCAGACCGCTACTAACCTCTGACCGATCCGCATACAACGTCTCTGCAACTTTCATCCAAAGTGATACATTTTTCAACACCTGCCACCGGCAATTCAAATACCAACGACTACCCCTTCCATAGAGCATTGGTACCGAGTATGCATAGAGAATGTCACGCTCATAGCTGTAAATACGATTTTCGTAGTTAACCGCATCAAAGAGTTCATACCTCATATCAAACGACAAAGGCAATGTTCGGAAAGAGCAGGAAAGTTCCTGAGAAAACAAAAAACCAAATGCAAGCTCATCATCCCTACCCGATGCTCTATTTGTCTCAATCGTACTTTTCAGCACACAACGTTCATTGGGAGAAAGCACCAATTTGTAGCGCAAAGATGCCTTTGTATACTTGTCCGTAAAATCAGTCGCTTCTGATCCCGCTTGGTTTTTCTCTTTTTGCTCATAACGGATTCGCCACAGCATTTCAACCTTTTTATTAAGCATAAAATCAGCTTCGAGCATAGCATCATAGCCGTCTGAAGGGCGACTCACCAAATAACGCAACCATGGAAAAGAATAGACATCCATGTAACCCGTTATTTTCCATCGCTTAACAGGATGCACCTCCAATCCAAAATAAAAACCTTCCTCATTGTTCACTTTGGAACCTTCAGCAAAGGCATTAGACAACAACACATCATATTGCTTTGAATAGAGACGATAAAGTGCCACTAAACTAACGGTGGATACCGGACTGACCGTAAATCCGTTCAAAATGGCATAGCCGCCTGCCGACTGTGTTGCCTCCTCTCCAAAAAACGTGAATTTATTCCATTTTAAGCGGTAGTTTATCCCTGCGGCCAACTGATTATTCCCTCTGAAATAAAACACATTATACGGTTTCAGTTCGGGTTGAAAATCTCTACCCAGGCGCGTATCTGTAACCGTAATCCCCAGACTAGCGTTAGAAAACCGATAATTCACATTACCACCAAACACCTGCATAGAGATTGTATTCTTCCGATTCAGGTCACTCAGCGTGCGATGCAAACCATCTGTTTTAAAACTCGAGAATGTATTCCCTGTAGAATCACCATCAATAAACCTACAGGAATAGAAACCGGAAACCTCAGCTTTCCCAAACCGAAGCGTCACCCCTACTCCTCTCATAAAGTTATACTCATCCACAGACGAACTTTTCCGTAACCCCGTATTTCGAGGCAAAACATTCATAATGTCAGTAGATTTCCCAAAGTTCAGCTCCGGATGAATCACCAATCCCATTCCAAAATTGGCTCTGAAATTTCCCAAAACCAACGTTTTCAGTTTTCCAAAGTTAGCAAGCTGCAAATAACCCGAATAAAAATCGAATCCTTTGTGATATTGCCCCCAAAACTGCTCACCGGCATCCGTTTCACCAATCAATCCGGCATCTATTTTGTCTTTATACCGAAACGAATATTTCAAAGAATAATATCCCGGATCACCCAGATATCGCTTATCAGCAGCTTCCGCTCCGGCATTATCCATAGTATTTTCATAGCCTGATTTCTTTTCCAACGTTCGCTCACTTCGCAGATAAAGCTCACTTTTTCCATTTCTCATTAATTGAGAAAAAGACAAGCGGCTCACTTTTTTCACTTCCACATCGCCCAGATAGATAAAAGGGAGTAAATTACGAATCAGAAACATATCAAACCCATCGACCAGCTGAAGCTCATAGATTGTCCGCATCCTCTTCTGACGATACATATAGTAAAGAAGATTCTCTATCTGCTTATCACTCAGAAATTGCAACTTTTCAAGTTCTTCTTTATTCGTATTATTAATGTTAATCGGACTGCGGGCAAAATAATTCAAATCGTCTTCCAAAGTCGTTAAATCCACGTCCGTTTCGCCATCAGAAGTCATCTGCTCATAAATACGTTCAATAACCGCTGCTGTATTTTCGGGCTTATCCTGCGCAAGAACAATACCAAAACACAACACGTGCACAAAGAACATAACAAACAGGACTCTCCTCATCTTCATTTCTCAGAAATTATACCTTAATGCGCCCACAGATGTAATACCTAGCACGGGATGCCGTTCAAAATTGACATCAAACACAAAACCGCCAACCGTCACACCGCATCCCAAAGTCGGTGTAAGTGGAGCACCATATCCTCCTAATTTTACCACAATCGCCTGCGTGGGATAATATTCAAAACCACTCCTGACAATTAACCTGCTACTAATCTCTTTATCAAATTGCAACAACCACCGAAACGACTCTGCCATCCGATATTGCATTCCGATCGTGAACAAACAAGGTAAATCCTTTACAATTTCCTGATACCTGAGTTGCTGATGCATCGGATTAAAGATATTCAACCCAAGATAAAAATCGGGTGTCACCTCCGAAAACAAGCCTATTTGCGGCACCACGACACCCTTACTTCCAAGAGAACGTGAAAATGCAACTGTATAATAGTTAAATTGCACTCCCATGGAAAATAGTTCATCAAAAGTGCGGGCAAAGGAAACTCCTGCAAGCTTTTCATTATAAGAAGAATACCCAAAACGAGATACTGCCACTCCGATATTGATCAATGAAGTCGGCAAAGAAAATGAAAGCTCCTGAGTTGATAACTCTTTCATTGCAAACCGGTTTTCGTAAACCAACGAAAGTCCGCACCGCTCCCGCACTGCCAACAATGCCGGATTATCAAATCCCTGCCAGTCACCTTTTTGAGCGACAGAAACCCCTCCTGCAAAATAAGATTTAGGCAATACACTTACCGTTTGAGAATAACAGAAAAGGCACGCAAACACAAATACTATATTAACTAAACACTTTTTCATGCCGTAAATATAATATATATTTTTTATTTTCTCTTTATAACGTAATTTTGATACATAAATCTATTTAACAACTCACAACCAAGCACAGTTACCCCCAAAAAGCTCACTTCCCCGAAATCAGAATAGGACATTGAATCAAAAAACATCAACAAAAAAAGCTTCATTTTCATATCAAGACACAGCAAAACAATCTTTTCAAACAACACTAACAACTGTATATAAACAAATTAACTGGTGATGAAAAAATATTTCTGTTTTTTCATCACCAGCTATTGCGAAATCGGAAAAAGTCCTTACCTTTGCAGTACAAAATCGCGGAGTAGAGCAGTTGGCAGCTCGTCAGGCTCATAACCTGGAGGCCGGTGGTTCGAGTCCATCCTCCGCAACTAAAAAAAGGAAAGATTAAATCTTTCCTTTTTGCTTTTTAAATATCAAATCGATATTCTAAATCCGTTTTAACCTCCTCATAAACATATCGCTCCGCACGCGCTTCCGACATTGCAAAATCTGCCAAAAACAACATTACCACTTTCGCATCCGCCTGGGACTGCCCGCCCAGTTTACGCAAAAACAAAGCAATAGCGCGACAAACAGGCACTTCATTAAACTTAACACATTGTCTCACCTTTAACAGCAGCGCATGTTTTTGTTCCTGAGTTAACCTTTCAACAGCAAAGGCTGCAGAAAAAAAGCCGACTGAGCATATCCAATAATTTTCCGAATCCGCCCAGGCTTCAGCCATAGAACCGATATACGACAATTTGCCCAACAAATTTCTACTGAGATTCTCCGCAAGCTCCAGCGTCATCACATCTGCCACCCATTCTTCCGCACGATTTTCATCAAACTCCTCAACCGGATACACAAAGGTTGCCAATAACATTGTTTCCCGAACCTTATCTCTCCACAAAGCTTCCGCAAGCGCCTTGTCCTGTGGCATTTTACCCACCAGCTGCTTCAATTCCGGCAGTGACACCCCATAGTTTTTAGCATAGATAACACCATCCGACGTCATTCTATCGACAGTCACACCATTCATCTTAAGATAAATACTACGGCGGATTTGCTTCAGTTGACGCTCTGTTTCTTCACTTATATATATATACTTCGACATCTCGCTCTATTTATAATCATTTACATAACTGACACTTATAATTATGTCATTTTTTTTATCCAAAAAACTTGGTTTCAAACGATATTTACACTACTTTTGCACCGCAAATAAACGGTGGCTGTAGCTCAGGGGTAGAGTAGTGGATTGTGGTTCCATTGGTCGTGGGTTCGAACCCCATCTGCCACCCTTTTTGGAAAGGAATAGTAATAATTACTATTCCTTTTTTTTATTCACAATGACATAAAGGTTTACGCACCCGGTCTTTGAATGTAAAAGATAAGCCCACATGGCCATTCACATACTTTGACTTGTACGGAATATTATTAGACGTATAAGAAAGAGGCATGTAATCCGTTGCAACGAAGAAATTAAATGGACCTCCTATCAAATTCAAACCCAAACCCAAGCTCCCCATATTACCATTTATCAGCCCATAACTCACTGAAGTATTGAACCAATAAAACGGGCGAAAATTTACAGAAGCCAGCACCTCATTATACCTATATCTTCCCCCAAAGGTTTTAACACACAGCAACCCGAGGTTAATCTTCTTCTTGATCAGATCATAATCAGCTCCGAGACGAACCGTTGCTGCCAAAGCTTTTATATACCCCCGATTATTATCAAACGAAGGTGTATAAGAATTTATAAGAGAATCTTTTATTTGCTGTCCCCAATTAGAAGCTGAATTATCAACCGTAAAATCCCAGCTCTTATATGAAGTATGCGCATTCAGATTCCCCTCCCAATCACTCTTTTTCCAACGAATAAAACCAATATCGTCAATCGACCCTGAAAATTGAAGTCGATCGTCGTACCGATAAACAGCTCCAACATCAAGACCCAAGCCAAACCCTACCGGATGAAGCATCTTATCCAGCTTGGCATCCTCCTGCTTAATATAAGGCAACCCATCAAACCGCTGCGAAACTGCAACAGGGACAGTTAATCGAGCCCTACCCTTCCCATACAAATCAATATACTGATCCCCGACATCAAGCCCTAATTCCGAAAAAGCAAGATCGGCATGAGCTTCACCAAATAAAACTTTCACTTTTCCGCCCACTGTCCAACTATCATCTATTTTCCGGGAATAACCAAACGCCATTTCTAAATATGCCGATGCATCGCAACCAATTTTATAGAGATTGTAATTTTGGGTTTCGAGAGCTACCGGAGCGCCATCGAATCCAAGCCGGACTAATGATTTCGGGATATTCATCCCCACCCGCTCTCGTTCACTTATGCCAAATGTAAAATAACCCTCCGGCAACCTAAAACCGAATCCCAACAAGTTCACCCGTGACTCTGAGGTGAAATTGGTCGTTGTTTTTAATTTATTCAGAAACGGGCTATGATCCGCACCAGATTGCAATTCAGGAAGCAATTCGTCACCCTTTTTAACCACAATATCCTGCGCCGAAACCGAATTATTTCCGACACTAAAAGCCACCCCGGAGATAACCGGTAAGTCAATATAAAATTTTTGAACGGGAATAAAGGCCGGGTTTAAAACGTTGCGCGCCGGAACATTCTCCATGTAATACAATGTATTTACTTGTGCCTGAACGACACTTGGAAACAGGAGGACTAAGCAGACAAACAGCCAGAAGTTGTATTTTTTCATTCGACTTAGTTAAGTTGGATGAATACTAAATTCATATCACAGAAAATATTAAAATCCAGAAACGCAATTATCATACAAAAATAAAAAAAACTGCTCAAGATAACACCTTAAGCAGTCTTCATTTTATACGTTACTCTTTTAATGCACACCGCATATTTTAAATATCCAGTAGACTATCGCCGCTATCATTCCACTTATAGGAATAGTGATTACCCAGGCAAGCAGAAGCTGACGGGTAATACCCCAGCGGACCGCACTGATACGCTTAAGCATTCCCACACCCATGATTGATCCGGCAATTGTATGTGTTGTACTCACCGGAACACCGAGACCCTGAGACACGCCATACAACGTAATAGCGCCGGCAGTTTCCGCAGCTATACCTTCAAAAGGAGTCACTTTCGTAATGCGCGTTCCCATCGTTTTGATGATTCGCATACCACCCATCAGAGTACCCAAACCTATCGCAGTATAACATGAAATAGGCAACCATCCCGGTACGTGATGTAGATCCTTATGAGCAAGCCATTCCGGCACATAAATCCCGTGTTGCGCGCAATATCCATTATAGACAGCCAAAGCTGCCATAATAATACCAATTACTTTCTGCGAGTCGGAACCACCATGACCCAAACTTAACATTGCTGAAGTAAACAATTGCAATCGCCTGAATATATGGTCGGCCTTATAAGAATTGACCCGCCGGAACAGATTTATCACAATTGTTGCAATAAGCAGCCCGGCCACAATACCAATAAGAGGAGCTGCAAAGATAAACAAAACCGTTTTTTCGATCACTTCGGAATTAACGACACTAAAACTCATAGCATGAGCCACTGCCGCTCCGGCAAAGCCTCCCATCAACGTATGCGACGAACTGGAAGGGATACCAAACCTCCACGTAATCAGGTTCCAGGTAATACCGGCAATAACACCTGCCAGAATCACAACCAGATTGATCGTTTCGGGATGAACCGTCTTCGACACCGTATTCGCCACTTTAAGGTCAAAAATCCAGAAAGCCAAAAAGTTAAAGAAAGCAGCCCAGCAGACGGCCTGAAAAGGAGTCAATACCTTCGTTGAAATGACCGTTGCAATAGAATTCGCGGCATCATGAAAACCATTGATAAGATCAAATACAAAACAGGCAAGAATAATGATGATTAATAACGTAAAACTCATAGCTGGTTATGCGTATTTAATCATTATATTTTCGATAACGTCACAAACATCTTCACATTTATCGGTTACCGTTTCAAGCTGATAATAAACATCACGTCTTTTCAAGATCTGTACCATATCCTTTTCATGATCAAACAGACGTTCAAGACCTGTATATAAAAGATCATCGGCATGATTTTCGATACTATTAACATGTACCAATGCCTTCACAACCTGATCTGTTTTCTTCAGATCACGAAGCCCCTGCACTGCAACATTAAGCTCCTCAGCTGCCTTATAGATCAAATCCACAGTAGCAACAATTGTCTGATCATGTGTAGGGTCTACTTTATAAAGCAACATGCTTTTTGCTGCCACATAAATAAAATCAGTTACATCATCTAAAGCAGAGATCAAACTATGAACATCCTCTCTGTCAAAAGGAGTAATAAAATTCCGTCCAAGCTCTTCAAGAACTTTATGAGTAACCTGATCATTGGCATGTTCTACATCGTGCATTTTATTTTTAATTTCACGACGTTTCACCTCATCAGGTTCATTGACCAACTGAAGTAGCAATTGTGCAATTAAACAAATGTTATTGGTATCCTCTTCGAACAAGTCGAAGAAAACTCTTTCTTTTGGAATAAAGAGCTTCGCAAAGAAATTTGATTTCATTCAGTAGTGGTTAGATAATAATGAGTTACATAAAAAAATGTCCATGAAAACTTCTCCGGCATTTTGTCGTCAAAGTTACCATGGACATTCCATTGTAACAAGAAAATAATGTTACTATTATATAATTTATTGCATATCCATCATATTCTCATTATTGTTCACATCTTCATTAGACTGCTTGCCTTTTTGCTTACGGGAAGCTTTTCCATTGCCAAAATTATAAGACACATTGACTCCAATTACCCTTCCGTTAAAATAACTTTCGGATTGCTGGGTGAAATTTGCGCCCCATGTATCCGTCCGGAATTTACGTGAATTAAATATATCCCGAACATTCAGATTCGCAGTCAGCTTTCTGTTAAAGAATGATTTTCTCAAGCCGAAATCAAGAGAGTAGTTTGCCTTATTCTTTCCCTGAGCCACATAATAAGGAGCATTATATGCACCAATCAGCTGCATAGAATAATTGGCGGGTAACATAACATTTGCTATCGATTTCACATTCCACGAAAAACTTTCTTTACCGGGAATGTTTATCGTTGTATTGTCCACAAAGTATTGTCCCGTGTGCAAATTACTGTAGAATCCATTAAACGTAGTCGTCAGGCTCAAGATGCGAAAGAAGCTATTCTTCATAACAACTTCAAGGCCGGCAGACTCCGTTTTGGCGCCGTTCATTGTAGTATTCATCATAATACCACCCTCCAACCAACGCACAGATTGCATCACATCCGTCGTGTATCTATAATACAATGATGCAGATAAAGAATGCATCTCCCAGCTTTTCAGATAATTCAACTCAAACGAGTTCGTATACTCAGGTGTCAAAGTGGGATTTCCAAAAGACCAGCTTGTTGAGTCAGATGTATCAATAAACGGATTCAACGAACGTCCACGTGGACGATTCAGGCGTCGTGTATAATTTAATTGAAACTCGTTGCTCTTATCCATGGCATAACTCAAATACACGCTGGGGAATGGCTGTATGTAATGAATTGAATAATCTTTACCATCAGAAGTAAAATTAATATCCGAAAGTTCACCTCTCAATCCCAATTGTGCGCCAAACTTACCCCATTTACTTGCATAAGTTGCATAAGCCGCATAATTCCTTTCCGTATAGTCAAATTCATTGCTCAAGCGAGTATCAAACAACCCGTTCGTATAGCCTGTTATGTCTGAATTACGCACTTCATAGTTTCCGTCAAACCCGGCTTCAAATTTACTTTTTTCAGAAAATTTCTTCGTATAATCAACTTTCAACTCCGTTTCCGGATTTTTACCGCTGGTATGCTGCGATTGCTGCGATGTCATCAGCCCCAAATTGTCATACTGAATATGTCCGGCATCAGAGCTATTGGGATGATTCGAAAAAGAGAGTGTAGCCAATAACTCACTTCCTTTTTTATCCAGCTCTTTTCTATAGTTTAAGTCGATATTATACATATTCCGGTTTCCCGACGAAGTGTTTTCTCTTGAAAACTGACGCACCAAATTATTATTTGCATCAAATGACTGATAGTTGATGGTCGATGGTCCATCTGATGAACCAAACATCATAAATCCAGAAAAGCCAAGAGTGCTTTTTTCGTCAAGGTGATAATCAAGACCACCTCTGATAAATGGTCCATGCATACTTCGGGTCGATTCATTCGTCTGTTTAAGAAGCGATAAAACATTATTGGTTACAGGGTCGATGGTGTATCTGTCACTCCAACCACCACCCGACATTGACATCCCACGCATTCCAATACTGGCAAACGCATCAATTTTCGAGCTGTTGTAATTAATACTTGCACCTGCATTGTATCCTAATTTACCGTTTTTGGGGATCATTACTCCGGACGAAAGAGATCCGTAATAGCCTGCTTTACGATTCTTCTTCAGCACCAAATTAATAATACCGGCAGAGCCCTCAGGGTTATACTTTGCTGAAGGATTTGTGATAAGCTCTACTTTTTCAATACTTTCAGCCGGCATTTGTTCCAGTATTTGTGCGCGGTTATCAGCACTTAGCCCCGAAGGCTTACCATTAATCCATACTTCGACGTTAGCATTGTTTCTTAATGAAATATTTCCATCATTATCCACATCTACCGACGGGATATTACGAAGCATTTCAGAAGTAGAAGATCCTGCTGCAGCAATTGTCTGGTCTACCGTAAAAACCTTTTTATCAATCTCCAGTTTCATTTGTGGACCTTGCCCACGAACCTGCACTTCATTTAAAGTTTTACTATCTTCCGACATCAGTACAGTTCCCAAATCAACAGCCTTTCCGGCCACCGTAATCAGCTTACTGACGGTAGTATATCCTATAAACGAAATTTCAAGCTGATATTTACCATTATTTACTTTCGACAATAAAAAAGTGCCCTGATCGTTCGTCACCGCTCCTGCAACCGGGATCTTTTGACCCGGCTTTGTCAAAACCACATTAACATACCCAAGTGGTCCATTGGTACCTGCATCCTTGACAATTCCCTTTACAACCGTCTCGGCAAATAAAACATTTAAACTCAATATACAGGCAAACAACAAAATCACATTCCTTTTCATTCAAAAATCACATTTAGTTATTATTCATTTTTAGTTTCAATATTTCCATTAACAAACAGGCTTCCCTGAACAGAGAAGCCTGTTGTCAGATGATAAATAATCATTCATTCATCAATACTGAGACCTATAAAACCCGATAAAGTTTAAAGTTCTGATAAATTTTATCGGAATGTTGGAAGAATATATTCGTTATCGTTTGCAAGAATTGTCCCTACATGATTGATTTCCAAAAAGGATGTTCCACCACCCAATCCGGAACTACCACTCAGGTAAGCTACCAAATCGTTTTGTTTGAGCAATCCTTTACGCAACAAAAGACGCAGTGCTGCAAAGAAGTATTCTCTACGATCTTCTTTCAGAGCCTGATACATAGGAATAATGCCGTATGACAACATCAACTGACGCATGGGGCGTTTGTCATAACAAATCGCAATTACAGGACTGGTTCCGCGATAAGCCGCCAAGAAACGAGCTGTACGACCCGTATATGTATCTGTAATAATTGCTTTTACTCCAAGTTCAGAAGAAGCCTCAGCAGCACGATGTGCCAAAAACGAGGTAACATCAAACTCATCTTTAGAGTAAGAAATAGGAATTTCGTTTTCCGCCATTTTGGCCTGCTCAGCTTCTTGTGCAATACGTGCCATCGTCTCAACCGCTTCAACCGGATATTTACCGTAAGCAGTTTCACCACTCAACATTACAGCATCGGTACGAGAGTAGATTGCATTTGCCACGTCAGTTACTTCTGCACGTGTAGGACGCGGATTCTTAATCATCGTGTGAAGCATTTGCGTTGCTACAATCACAGGCTTTTTAGCCATCACACATTTACGGATTAAACGACGCTGAATAGCCGGGATTTTTTCCTGAGCCACTTCAATACCCAGGTCACCACGAGCCACCATCACGCCATAAGCATATTGGAGAATTTCATCAATATTATCAACACCTTCCTGATTTTCAATTTTGGCAATAATCTTAATCGCACTATTTTGCTCATCCAAAATTTTCTGAATATCAAGAATGTCTTGTTTGTTACGTACAAATGAGTGTGCAATAAAATCGATGTCATGTTTAATCGCATACTGAATAAATTCGCGATCACGGTCTGTCAGAGAAGGCAGGTTGATACGAACACCCGGAACATTCACACTTTTGCGACTTCCCAAAACGCCTGCATTTGTTGCCTCACAAACGAGATATTCAGCTGTTTTCTCAATTACTTTCAAGTCAATCTCACCGTCATCAATCAAAATATCGTCACCAATATTCAAATCACGAACGAAATATGGATAAGAAACTGAAATGCATTCTTTTGTGGTTTGTTGTTGTGGATTTCCCACCACCTTAATACGATCTCCGGTTTCTATGTCAATATTTTCAGGGGTTATAGTTGTGCGGATTTCTGGTCCTTTGGTATCTACCAGCACACCAATGTATTTAGAGACTTTGCGCACATTGGTTACAATTTTATTTAAGCCGGCTTCATCAAGATGCGCCGTATTAAGGCGAACCACATTCATTCCTGCATTGAATAACTCGCGAAGAAACGCAGGATCACATTGCTTATCAGAAAGCGTGGCTACAATTTTAGTGTATTTTATCATAAGAGTAAATGTTGATGTCTTTAAATATCAGATCCAAACCCAAACGAAACCATATTTCTTGTAAAGATAATATGAAACGATAGGATCTGCTTTTGCAAATAAGTTAAGAAGTCAGGAAAAGGCACGCCAATTCTCAATTAAATAAAGAAATATTCATCCTTTAGGAAAGAGTTATTTCTTGATTACCCGTTCTATTAATGCTTCAATCGCCAAACGGTAAGAATCAAAACCGAACCCTACAATGGTACCCATGCAAACGCCTGAAATCGTAGAATGGTGACGAAACTCTTCACGTTGAAAAACATTAGAAATATGCACTTCAACCACAGGAGACGTGATTGAACGAATTGCATCGGCTATGGCAATGGATGTATGCGTATAAGCTCCTGCATTCAGCACAATACCGTCAATCGTAAATCCATGCTCGTGAAGTGAATCAATTATCGTGCCTTCGTGGTTGGATTGAACATAGTGGAAGTTATGCTCAGGAAAGCGGGCTTTAAGACTAGAAAAAACGTCATCGAAAGTCAATGTTCCGTAGATTTCCGGTTCTCTTTTGCCCAGCAGATTAAGGTTTGGACCATTGATAATGAGAATGTTCATAAAAAAGTAACGATATGCTCGAATTTTCCACAAAAATAGCAATAATTTTTCAGTTTTCGGGCATCAACATCTACTTTTCATTACAATTGTATTAATTCTTCCCGGGAACAGAAGCATCCTCCTTTTCCCTTCTGCTATGATGTCCAAAGGTTGCAATTACTATACGACCGGATTAATCATTTTGCCCAGAAACAAAATGGCTCCGGTACTTTTTTCTTTTATAAGAAATAAAAACGGACGATTAACAATAAAAGGAGTCGTCGTTGGATTTGCTGATGTATAGCCAAATTCAACAGCAGTCACTGCCGCGGCTTCCGTTCCTTCCTCGTCGACAGCCACAAAGGTATTGTGCAAAATCCGGCTGATTGCCAACCCTCCGCCATTTGCAATTTTTGAAAAGTCAGCAAGATTAGAAAAAGCAATTCCCATCCCCAATTGTGACAACGGATTATTCAGGACTGTTTTATAACTGAATTTGAATTTGGGCAATTCAACATGCAGTTTAAGAGACTGCATCCCGGCCAACCAGCGGTTCCATGTGGAAGTATTCAACTTATCCGTAATCTGATCAATGCTATATTTGCTTGTTGGCAACACCACTACCATACTAAATGCTCCATTTCCATACGGAAGCTCGGCACATTGTAAGCTATCATTCGCAAAATAATTGAATATCTGATCCTGCTTCATATACTTCGCTGGCACTGCGCCTGTGGCAGCTGCAAAACTACCGTTAAAAGTGTCTGATGTCTTAAACTGAGACTTCCAGATTCCCTTAAAGTACACAGCGTTGATTAAATACATTACAACATCGCTCGAAATCTGATCGATAATGGACGGTATCTTTCCGTTGGTATTTTGGCTACACCAGTTATTGATAATATCTTTTGATGAGGGCTGACTAAAATCGAGAGATTGCGCCTTCGCATTATAATAAGCGGTATTCACGTCGTAGAAACTCTGCAAAACAGGAAAGTCGTTTCGCGTCCAAATCGAATTGGCAATTTTCAGTTGTGTCGTAGGATCTGCCGCCAACAACCCTTCTGCGATCTTTTTGTAATAAGCGTTGATATCGTCGGCGGAGAAGCCACTGCGACGCAAAGCGGTCTCAATCGCCGTTTTGGTAGCTCCGGCCGCACCGTTGTATGTCATCCCTAAAGCCTGACTTATACTTAATGGCGAAATGAAATAATTATTGCTACTTTCTGATTGGTTAACTGTTTTAAGAAGATCGAATGCAAACGAATTGTCGGCTGCAACCTGCTGCGTTTGCGAAACATTCAAAACTATCGGCTCGTATGGTTTCACTACCGGGTTGATATTTTTTGAATCGCTACAGGAAATATTCAGGCAAATGATCCCTGCTAATACTGCACAAAGAGAAATGTTCTTCATAATAGATAGAATTTTAGATAAACTCTCATTATAAAATAAGATGTTCTTCATTTTCAAAATGTTGCATCACAACCTAATTATTTAACATAAATAACCCACCAAACGACAAATCATCAATCTCATGTCTAAAAACAATGTTGTTAAACATGTGGTATACAGGCAGTTTTTAACTAAATCTCGCTATATTGGCATATGCAAAATTGAGTCCTCAAAAGACTATTTTTGCTTGATAACTAATTGTAAAACTTAAATCTATACAGTTATGAAAGTTTATCAATCAAATGAAATTAAGAACATCTCACTTTTGGGAAGTTCGGGATCCGGGAAAACCACTCTTATAGAAGCGATGCTCTATGAGAGTGGTATTATAAAACGTCGCGGCACGGTTGTGGGACAAAACACAGTCTCCGACTATTTTCCGGTAGAACACGAGTACGGTTATTCCGTATTTTCAACTGTAACACACGTCGAATGGAACGGGAAAAAGCTCAATATTATTGACTGCCCGGGATCCGACGACTTTATCGGCGGAGTTATCACGTCGCTGAATGTGACCGACACTGCTATTATTCTCCTTAATACTCCTTATGGTGTAGAAGTTGGAACACAAAACCATCTTCGTTACACCGAACGATTTTCAAAACCTGTTATTTTTGTTGCCAATCAGTTGGATCATGAAAAAGCGGATTTTGAACAACTTCTTGAACAACTTAAAGAACTGTACGGAGGAAAAGTTGTTCAAATTCAATTTCCCCTGAATACCGGTGCCGGCTTCAATGCCGTTATCGATGTATTGAAAATGAAGATGTACTGCTGGAAACCTGAAGGCGGTGCTCCTGAAGAATTAGAAATTCCTGACGAATATAAAGATAAAGCAGATGATCTGCACAACAAGCTCGTCGAATCGGCAGCAGAGCACGATGAAGAGCTGATGGAGAAATATTTTGAACAAGGTTCGTTATCCGAAGATGAAATGAGATTCGGGATTCGCAAAGGACTTGTTCACCGCGACATGTTCCCTGTTTTCTGCGTTTGTTCAGGACGTGACATGGGCGTTCGGCGCCTCATGGAATTTCTGGGCAACGTGGTTCCTTACGTACAGGATCTTCCCAAACCGGTTACAAAAGACGGCACTGAAGTTGCTCCCGATGCAACAAAACCAGCCAGCCTTTTTGTGTTCAAGACCAGCATAGAACCTCATATCGGTGAAGTTTCTTATTTCAAGGTAATGTCCGGCAAAGTACATGAAGGAGATGACCTTATAAATATTTCCCGGGGCACCAAAGAACGTATCAATCAAATCTTTTCCGTTGCAGGCTCTCTTCGCGACAAAGTAGAAGAATTGGTGGCCGGCGATATAGGAGCTACAGTAAAACTAAAAGAAACCCGCACAGGCAACACTCTCAATGCAAAGGGTTGTGAATACGGATTTCCATCTATCTCCTACCCTGATCCTAAATTCCGTCGTGCCATCAAAGCCAAGAACGAAGCCGATTCTGAAAAGCTCAGCGAGATTCTCACCCGCATGCATGAAGAAGATCCGACATGGATTATTGAAATGTCAAAAGAACTCAAGCAGACGATCGTGCATGGGCAAGGCGAATTTCATCTTCGCACACTTAAATGGAGGATTGAAAACAACGACAAGGTAATGATCGATTATATTGAACCAAAAATTCCATACCGCGAAACAATCACAAAATCAGCACGTGCCGATTACCGCCACAAAAAACAATCAGGTGGAGCCGGTCAGTTTGGAGAAGTCCATCTCATCATCGAGCCTTATTATGAAGGGATGCCAACTCCGGATCTCTACAAATTCAATGGACAGGAATTCAAAATCAGCGTACGCGACAAACAGGAAATACCTCTTGAATGGGGCGGCAAACTGGTATTCATCAACAGTATTGTCGGAGGAGCCATCGATGCGCGTTTTTTGCCAGCTATTCTAAAAGGAATTCTGGACAAAATAGAACAAGGTCCGCTTACCGGTTCTTACGCCCGTGATGTTCGGGTCATTATTTACGATGGCAAGATGCACCCTGTAGACTCTAATGAAATATCTTTCCGACTGGCAGGACGTAATGCTTTCAGCACAGCGTTCAAGGAGGCTAGTCCGAAGTTGCTGGAACCAATTTATGATTTAGAAGTCTTTGCTCCTTCCGACCGTCTTGGTGACGTTATGAGCGATCTTCAGGGGCGCCGGGCAATTATCATGGGCATGCAAAGCGAAAAAGGCTTTGAAAAGCTCACCGCCAAAGTTCCGCTAAAAGAACTTTCAAGTTACTCTACAACGCTCAGTTCGCTAACAGGTGGCCGTGCTTCATTTACTATGAAGTTTGCCAGTTATGAACTAGTACCAATGGATGTACAGGACAAACTGCTCAAAGAGTACGAAATTTCTCAACAGGAAAAAGATTAGAATTTCTTCAACTAATTATTACAAGGCCGATTCAATCAGCGAATTGAATCGGCCTTTTTTAGATCATGTGACTTACTTCTTTCTCTCAAGAATAGCATTTCAAAATTCCAAGCTATCTTCTTCTCTCTCAATAAAAAAATATTGGCAACCATAGTTTTGTGCTTTAGCTCCAAACTTATTGATAAAAGCATGTTCTCCCTGACAATGCATTGGCACCAACAAGTCTGTTTCTATATGTTGCAAAAAAAAGATTGCTCCATCGGCAAAATCGGCTCCGAGACGTGGATCGAGAGGAAACATCACGACATCCAGTTTAGTCACATCTCCTGCCAGAATGTTCAATTCCTTTTTATAAGACCCCTCTGCCTCTGCAATTTCTTCCGGTGTCGATTCGTCTTTCCAATGCCAGTCATTCAAATCACCGGCATGGAAAAGGTTCTTCCCTTCGGTTTCAACATAAAATGAAACACCCTGATCAGTTGAACCATAAGCCTTCACATATATGCTGTCATCCTGATAAACTTCTCCTTTATCTAAAAAGAATCCAATCGAATGACAAACATTGATTTTCTGAGAGTATATCTTTGGATAAGATATACCGAATGTCTTTTCTGACAGACTTCCACTTTAATATTTCCCTATTAAAATGGTCGTGATGTGCGTGAGATGCAAACACATATACTTTCCCCTTAAAATCAGGTAAATGCCGTTCCAACCAGCCTTTAGCCGAATCTTTGTAGAAATCAAAAATCAACGTTACGTTCTCACCCTCAATAACAAAGCCACTATGGAACAAATAAGTTAATTTCATGCCGTGTATGTTCTCAAAATATGAATATTGATATTATTCGACTTCAACTCCAAAGTTAACCATTATTTTGGGCAAGACTGCCTATTCCAACCATCTTAAAACGAGAAAGCCGTCTCTGTCGAGACGGCTTTCTCCTTATATTAAATTAGAAGATTATTCGGGCAATACAGCCTTGCGAGCTTCAGTAATGCGTTCCATTTCATCAACAGAACCAACAATCATCTTATCAAATTCGCGTTGACCGGTACCGGCAGGAATTAAGTGACCGCAGATAACGTTTTCTTTCAAACCTTCCAGTTTGTCTATTTTACCGTTAATCGCAGCTTCATTCAAGACCTTAGTGGTTTCCTGGAACGATGCAGCCGACATAAAGCTGCTGGTTTGCAATGCTGCACGAGTAATACCCTGAAGGACCTGACTAGAAGTTGCCGGGATAGCATCGCGGGATTCAACCAAACGAAGGTCTTTACGTTTCAGGGAACTGTTTTCGTCGCGCAGCTTACGTGCAGTTACAATCTGACCAGCCTTCAATGTTTGAGAATCACCAGGATTGATAACGACTTTCTTACCCCACAAACGATCGTTTTCTTCGAAGAAATCGTTTTTATTGATCATTTGTTGTTCGAGGAAGCGGGTATCACCCTGATCAAGAACTTCTACCTTACGCATCATCTGACGCACAATCACTTCGAAGTGCTTATCGTTGATCTTCACACCCTGTAAACGGTATACATCCTGAACTTCGTTCACAATATATTCCTGAACAGCGGTCGGCCCTTTGATTGCCAGAATGTCGGAAGGAGTAGTTGCTCCATCGGATAAAGCTGTACCTGCGCGTACATAATCACTTTCCTGAACAAGAATTTGTTTTGAAAGTGGCACAAGATATTTCTTCACCTCGCCCATCTTAGAAGTAACGATGATTTCACGGTTACCACGTTTGATTTTACCGAACGAAACTTCACCATCGATTTCAGCAACAACAGCTGGGTTTGAAGGGTTACGAGCTTCGAACAACTCTGTAACACGGGGAAGACCCCCGGTAATATCACCCGCTTTACCAACAGCACGAGGAATCTTAACCAACAATTGACCAGCCTTGATCATATCACCTTCATCAAGCACCAAGTGGGCTCCCACTGGTAAGCTGTAGTTACGCAATGGTGTTCCGTCTTTGTCAAGCACGTGAACGGTCGGGATCTTTGTCTTATCTTTCGATTCGATAATAATTTTTTCGCGCAAACCGGTAGCTTCGTCCGATTCGATCTTGAAGGTAGTATTTTCGATAATATCCTGAAATTCGAGCTTACCACCCATTTCCGAAATAATTACCGCATTAAATGGATCCCATTCGCAAAGCAACTGACCTTTAGCAACTGTATCACCGTGTTTGGTATACAACTTAGCACCGTAAGGCACATGTTGATTGGTCAACACGATCTTGGTACGTGGATCGATCACGCGGATTTCGGTCAAACGACCTACTACTACCTGATATAGCTTTCCTTCTTCGTCAATAGCATCGACACTACGAAGCTCTTCGATTTCAACAATACCGTCGTAACGAGAAACGATACTCGATTCGGCTGCAATGTTCGACGCGATACCACCCACGTGGAATGTACGCAACGTCAGCTGTGTACCCGGTTCACCGATTGACTGAGCGGCAATCACACCTACCGCCTCGCCCTTGTGAACCATCTTACCGGTTGCCAAGTTACGGCCGTAGCATTTTGCACAAACTCCTTTTTTCGATTCACAGGTCAACACCGAACGGATTTCAACGCGTTCGATCGGAGAATCCTGAATGGCCTGTGCTACATCTTCGTTAATTTCTTCACCCGAACGAACCAGAATCTCTCCGGTCAACGGATGTTGAATATCGTGCAGCGATACACGACCCAGAATTCTTTCGTAGAGAGAAGCAATTACTTCTTCGTTATTTTTAAGTTCAACAGCAGTCAGACCACGCAACGTGCCACAGTCTTCTTCGTTGATAATAACATCTTGCGACACATCAACCAGACGACGGGTAAGATAACCAGCATCAGCCGTTTTCAAAGCGGTATCCGCCAAACCTTTACGAGCACCGTGGGTAGAAATAAAGTACTCTAACACTGACAGACCTTCTTTAAAGTTTGCCAAGATCGGGTTTTCAATAATCTGACCACCTTCGGCACCTGATTTCTGAGGCTTAGCCATCAAACCACGCATACCTGAAAGCTGACGAATCTGTTCTTTAGAACCACGAGCTCCAGAGTCCAACATCATGTAAACAGAGTTAAACCCTTGGTTGTCGCTCGAAAGTTGTTTCATCAAAATATTTGACAATTTCGAATTGACGTGTGTCCAGGTGTCGATAATCTGGTTGTAACGTTCATTGTAAGTAATGAAACCCATGTTATAGTTGTTCAGGATTTCTTCCACTTCGTCATAACCTTCCTGCACCAATGCTTCTTTTTCAGCAGGGATGATAACGTCTCCAAGGTTAAACGAAAGACCACCCTTGAACGCCATCTTGTAACCCAAATCCTTAATATCATCAAGGAATTTAGCAGTTACAGCTACCCCACACACTTTAATAATCTTACCGATGATGTCACGTAACGATTTCTTAGAAAGCAATTCATTAATGAAACCCATCTGAGTAGGAACACATTTATTGAAGATAACACGGCCGACAGTAGTTTCGATCAGCATTTCTTCCAGTTCTCCGTTTTCATTCAGGTCATTGTGACGTACTTTAATCTTTGCGTGAAGAGCAACACGACCTTCATTCAAGGCTATTTCAACTTCTTCAACGCCATAGAAAATCATGCCTTCACCTTTTGCCCCCGGACGCGGTTTTGTAATGTAGTACAAACCGAGTACCATGTCCTGCGAAGGAACGGTAATAGGCGCACCGTTAGCCGGGTTCAAAATATTATGTGAAGCAAGCATCAGCATTTGCGCTTCCACTACAGCTTCGTTGCTCAACGGAAGGTGAACAGCCATCTGGTCACCGTCGAAGTCGGCGTTGAAAGCCGTACATGCTAACGGGTGTAACTGAATAGCCTTACCTTCTATCATTTTGGGTTGGAAAGCCTGAATACCTAAACGGTGCAAAGTCGGAGCACGGTTGAGCATCACGGGATGACCTTTCATTACATATTCCAGAATATCCCAAACCACAGGATCTTTACGATCGATGATTTTCTTAGCAGATTTAACCGTTTTTACAATACCACGTTCAATCAGTTTACGGATAATAAACGGTTTATAGAGTTCGGCTGCCATATCTTTCGGCAAACCGCATTCATGCATTTTCAGTTCAGGACCAACAACGATAACCGAACGAGCAGAATAATCGACACGTTTACCAAGTAAGTTCTGACGGAAACGACCTTGTTTACCTTTCAAACTGTCTGACAACGATTTCAAAGGACGGTTAGAATCTGTCTTAACAGCACTTGCTTTACGTGAGTTATCGAACAATGAATCGACAGCTTCCTGAAGCATACGTTTCTCATTACGCAAAATCACTTCCGGTGCTTTAATTTCGATCAAACGTTTCAAACGGTTGTTACGGATAATCACACGACGGTACAAATCATTAAGGTCAGAGGTTGCAAAACGACCACCATCAAGAGGCACCAACGGACGAAGTTCAGGAGGAATAACCGGAAGAACCTTCAGTATCATCCATTCAGGTTTATTGCGTAAACGTGAAGCACGGAAAGCTTCAACCACCTGAAGGCGTTTTAAAGCTTCGGTCTTTTTTTGTTGAGAAGAAGTGGTGCTTCCAATATGACGCAAATCGTATGATAAAGTGTCCAAATCAATAGTTTGCAGCATATGATAGATTCCTTCTGCGCCCATCTTAGCGATGAATTTATTAGGATCTGAATCTTCCAGCTGCTGATTTTCGCGTGGTAATTCGTCAATCAAGTCAAGATATTCGTCTTCTGACAACAATTCACCTCTTGCGATATTTTCTTTACCTTCGAGAATACCAGCCTGAATAATCACATATTTTTCGTAATAAATGATTGAGTCCAGTTTCTTGGTTGACATCCCCAACAAATAACCGATCTTATTAGGCAATGAACGGAAATACCAGATGTGAGCGATAGGAACTACAAGACTGATATGTCCCATACGTTCGCGACGCACTTTCTTTTCGGTTACTTCCACACCACAACGGTCGCAGACAATTCCTTTGTAACGAATGCGTTTATATTTACCGCAATGACATTCATAATCGCGAACCGGGCCAAAGATGCGTTCGCAAAAAAGGCCATCACGTTCCGGTTTGTATGTACGGTAATTTATAGTTTCCGGTTTAAGGATTTCACCGTGCGACATTTCAAGCATCTCTTCGGGCGAAGCCAAACCAATGGTTATTTTGCTAAAATTGCTCTTTATCTTATTTTCTCTGATAAAAGCCATAGTATTGTTTTATTAAAGTTCTCCTGCCTCAATACGAGGCAAGAGAATTTTCTGTTTTTGAAGAATGTAATTTATTACCGATTGATCCTACAAAAGGTATTATTCCAGATGTACGCTCAATCCGAGGCCTTGCAATTCGTGCAATAACACGTTGAGAGATTCTGGTAAGCCAGGAGTTGGCATCGGTTCACCTTTCACAATTGCTTCGTACGAACGGGCACGGCCTACAACATCATCCGATTTAATTGTCAGAATTTCCTGCAGAATATGGGCGGCTCCAAATGCTTCAAGAGCCCAAACTTCCATTTCCCCAAAACGCTGACCACCAAATTGTGCTTTACCACCAAGAGGCTGTTGGGTAATCAACGAGTACGGACCAATAGAACGTGCGTGCATCTTGTCTTCAACCATGTGCCCCAGCTTCAGCATGTAAATAATACCAACTGTAGCCGTTTGGTCGAAACGTTCGCCGGTTCCACCGTCATACAGATATGTCTTACCATAGTTAGGAACACCAGCCTTGTCTGTCCATGCGTTAAGGTCTTCGAGAGTAGCTCCATCGAAGATAGGTGTAGCAAATTTCACTCCCAGATTCTTTCCTGCCCAAGCCAAAACGGTTTCAAAAATCTGTCCCAAGTTCATACGAGAAGGTACACCCAGCGGGTTCAATACGATATCCACAGGAGTTCCATCTTCGAGGAATGGC
>CAXXPB010000070.1:0-53866 GCA_963678825.2 uncultured Microbacter sp.
TTCGGAGATTCCCCCGACTTATGGTATGCCCAATACTTTGGTTATCGGCCTGATAGCCGGAGGCGAAAGAGCGCTGCGCAATCCGGTGGAAGCCGCCGAAGACAGCGAAGAAAAAGGCTGGCAGGAGCTGGTGAGTTATAATGTGAATGTGAATGATACAGTAATCGGTATTGCAGCATCGGGGACAACACCCTACGTGATAGGAGCTTTGAAACATGCTCAGCAAAACGGAATTCTCACGGCATCTGTTTCCTGTAATCCGGACGCTCCGGTTGCTCAATATGCCGATATTCCTATTGAAGTCATTGTAGGGCCGGAGTTTGTGACCGGAAGTACCCGTATGAAAGCCGGAACGGCACAGAAACTGGTGCTGAACATGATTACGACAGCTACCATGATCAAACTTGGTCGTGTGAAGGGAAACCGGATGGTGAATATGCAGCTGACTAACAAAAAGCTGATTGACCGTGGCACCCGAATGATTATGGAGGAGACTAAGCTCGAATACGAAGCAGCAAAGAATCTGCTGTTACTCCATGGTTCGGTAAAAAAGGCTACCGACGCATTTTTTAATGTCAATAATGAAGAAAATATCAAATGATACGAATTGATTGTTTTTTACCGTTTGCTTCTAAAGAGCAGATTGCTCCGACTCTGGAACAACTGACTGCCTCGTCGCTGGTTGGCAAAATTTATCTGTTGGCAACCGAAGAGACCCAAGGGTTCGGAGGTTACGAAGTGCTGCATATCGACAGCCTGAAAAGTAGCGCCACCATGCACCTGATTGCTTCCAAAGCTACTTCTGATTATATTTTCGTTTATCAAAAATATTCTCCCCTGCAGTTAGGTTACTTTGCGCTCGACCGCATGATGAACTTAGCCGATGATTCGGCTGCTGGCATGGTTTACGCCGATTCGTATCAGGTGATCGATGGCGTGAAGAAAATTCATCCGGTGATTGCTTATCAGGAAGGAAGCTTGCGCGACGATTTTGATTTTGGATCGGTACTTCTTTTCTGTTCCAAAGCGTTCAAAGAAGCCGTAGCGGCAATGAAAGCCAATTATGCTTTTGCCGGACTGTACGATCTGCGCCTGAAGCTTTCGCAAAAACATGATCTCGTTCATATTAACGAATATCTCTATTCGGAAATAGAAACGGACAGCCGTAAATCGGGCGAAAAGATGTTCGACTACGTTGATCCGAAAAACCGCAGTGTGCAACTCGAAATGGAAGCTGCCTGCACCGAACATCTGAAAGAAGGGGGCGCTTATCTGGCTCCTCAGTTCAAAGATGTGGCTTTTGCCGAAGGAAATTTCCCGGTGGAAGCATCGGTTATCATTCCGGTATTCAACCGCGTGCGTACCATCGAAGACGCCATTCAATCAGTGTTGAAACAACAATGTAAATTCGAGTTCAACCTCATTATTATCGATAATCACTCTACCGACGGAACAACGGAGTTAATCAAAAAATACGAATCGGATCCGCGGGTTATTCATTTGGTTCCAGGACGTTTCGATTTGGGGATCGGTGGTTGCTGGAATGTGGGTGTGCAGGATAAACGTTGTGGTAAATTTGCTGTTCAGTTGGATAGTGACGATGTTTACAGTGGCGAAACTACTCTGCAAACTATCGTGGATGCTTTCTACGAACAGCAATGCGCCATGGTGGTGGGAACTTACCGCATGACCAATTTCAACATGGAAACCATTCCTCCCGGAGTGATTGATCACAAGGAGTGGACTCCCGATAATGGTCGTAACAATGCTTTGCGTATCAATGGGCTGGGAGCACCGCGTGCTTTTTATACCCCGATGTTGCGCAAAATTAAAGTGCCGAATACCAGCTATGGTGAAGACTATGCGCTGGGACTCTATTTCTCCCGCGAACACCGTATCGGACGTATTTATGACGTGCTGTACCTGTGTCGTCGTTGGGAAGATAACTCGGATGCCTCGTTGGATATTGTGAAGATGAATGGTCACAATACTTACAAAGACCGCATTCGTACCTGGGAGCTGAAAGCTCGCAAAGCGCTGAACAAAGCAATTTGAAAACACGCTAATGTAGAACGTTTTAGAAGAACAGGCAGAGTCTTTCTTCTTTGTTCTTGGCTCTTTGTTCTGTGAATTTTTTTTTAGTCATCGTTTTTTTATCTATATACCATGAATCAATATCCTAAAAACGAAGAACTAAGCTCTTGTTGTCAGAGTGACTCGTTGATGGATCGAGTGTACAATCTTCTTGAACGGCAAATTGCTGTTTGGGAACTTCCGAAACGCAATTATACCTCTTTGGGTAAGGTCGAAACAAAGACTTTGAAAGTGGGTGGCGTGGAAATGATGGTGCAGTTCAATCCTTCGCGTATTGTCTCTTCTGCTGCAAAAGTGGATGCTGCTTCTATCAAGGAACGCAAGTGCTTTTTGTGTAAAGCGCATTTGCCTCAGGAACAAGAGGGAATCCCTTTTGGAGATAGCTATTTGGTTCTGGTCAATCCGTTTCCGATATTTCCGAAGCATTTTACGATTCCGGCTTTGGAACACACTGATCAGCTTATCCGTACACGTTTGGGTGATATGCTGGATATTGCTAAGGTATTAAATGATTGTGTACTATTTTACAACGGTCCGAAGTGTGGGGCGTCCGCTCCCGATCACATGCACTTTCAGGCCGGTAACAGAGGTTTCCTACCTCTTGAAAAAAACTGGAATTCTGTCTATCGTGAACAAGCCGCGGTAATTGTCGACCGTCAGGAAATTAAAGTTTCACGTCTTTCTTATTATCCACACGCTGCATTGGTCCTCGAGTCGGCGGACAAAGAGGCAATGTTGCAACTGTTTGAAAAAATCTACACTTTACTGGCTGTTCCACAGGATAGTCCCGAGCCGATGCTCAATTTGCTTTGCCGGTTTGACGATGGATTGTGGACGCTCTGGGTTTTCCCTCGGAAGTTGCACCGTCCACGGCAATATTTTGCCGAAGGCGACGACAGCCTGCTGATAAGCCCTGCATCAGTCGATTTGGGTGGCGTATTTATAACTCCGCTTCAAAAAGATTTCGAAAAAATCACATCAACCGATATAGAAGATATTCTCCGGCAAATTTCAATGGATACGGACGAATTTGATATGCTTTGCAGTCGTCTTGCGGCGGAGTAAAGTTTATGTGATGTGTTACTCTCTGTTAATCAGTTGTCAATCTTAATATTTCATTAATGTCAGAATCGAAAAATAAATCTCCCTGGGCTTGGATTCCAACGCTCTACTTTGCAGAAGGAATCCCGTATGTAGTGGCAATGTCGCTGGTTGTTGTCATGTACAAACGGTTGGGAATTTCAAATACCGACATAGCGTTGTATACCAGTTGGCTTTATTTGCCCTGGGTAATTAAACCCTTCTGGAGCCCCTTTGTGGATATGATGAAAACCAAACGCTGGTGGATTGTAACCATGCAATTGCTCATCGGTGCGTGTTTGGGCGGCGTGGCTTTCCTTATTCCGGTGCCGTTTTTCTTTCAGGCAACGTTGACTGTACTTTGGTTGATGGCTTTTAGTTCCGCTACACACGATATTGCTGCCGACGGTTTTTATATGCTGGCGCTCGATAGTTCCCAACAATCATTCTTTGTGGGCATCCGCAGTACATTCTATCGTCTGGCAATGATTACAGGTCAGGGCTTGCTGATTATTCTGGCCGGGAGTCTGGAGAGCTTTACCGGTTTGCAACCCATGAATTTCTCTGTTGAATCGTCAACTACGGCTAAATCAACGATTTTGATGCAGCCTCAAAACTATAATGTGCCCAAGACCGACGAAATGACATTTGTGGCATTCCCGTCTGATTTGGTGCTGAATACGAAACAGATTTCGAAAGATTCGTTGGAGCAGGTTAAGAAAATCGCTTCTGAACAAAATAATAAGAATGGTTTTGTAATTGCGGATAAAAATAGTGCTGCGGTAGCTGTGTCGAAAGAGATGACGGGTAATGCCGGAATTGTTGCTATCCGCTTGACGAAAAAGCCGGAAGCAGGCAAATCTGTTGTATTGAATACCACTTTTGCTAAAGGCGATAAAAGTATTTCTGTGATCTCGGGCGAACGGATTGCCTTCACTGCCGAAAACTGGGATAAACCTGCTTATGTGGTGGTACAGCTCGATAAAAAGCTAAACAGTAGTGTAAAAAGTGAATTCAAGGGCGTATCCGGGAATCTGAGACTGGCATGGAGCATTACCTTTTTTATTTTGGCAGGCTTCTTTGTGATGATATGCGTATACCACCGTTTTGTGTTGCCGCGTCCGGCTTCCGATCATTCCACAGCGACAAATAACGCGAAAGATATTTTCCGTGAGTTCGGACACACTTTTGCAACGTTCTTCCAGAAGCCGGGCATCTTTCTGGCCATCTTCTTTATGCTCACATATAGACTGGGAGAGGCTATGCTGGTGAAGATCGTATCGCCCTTTCTGCTCGATGGACGCGAAGTGGGTGGCTTGGGTTTGACTACCGGACAGGTTGGTTTGGTGTATGGCACCGTTGGGGTGTTGGCGCTGACGCTGGGTGGAATTACCGGTGGTATCGCTGCATCGCGAAAGGGTCTTAAATACTGGATCTGGCCGATGGCAATGTCGATTACCTTGCCGCAATGCGCTTATATCTTCCTGTCTACGTTCCTGCCCGATAATTTCTTCTTTATCAATCTGGCAGTTGCAGTCGAACAGTTCGGGTATGGGTTCGGATTTACGGCGTACATGCTCTATATGATCTATTTCTCTGACGGCGAACATAAAACCGCACATTATGCTATCTGTACTGCCTTTATGGCATTGGGAATGATGTTGCCGGGAATGATGGCCGGTTGGTTGCAGGAAAAACTGGGCTATCAGCACTATTTCTTTACAGTCATGCTGGCAATTATACCTTGTTATCTGGCAGTATCGTTGTTGAAGATAGATCCCGAATTCGGGAAGAAAAAGAAAAACTAACCGTTTTTACCAATGGCTTTGTGATGATGAAAAGATTAAATGTGATATGGTTGATGGCCGCTTTGCTGTGTCTCTCCCAGAGCGGGATGGGTGCGCAAAGGGTAAAAACGGGTATTGAAGTACTCCGCGAAAGTGGATTCAAAATGCTTCAGGGGAAACGCGTGGGACTTATAACTAATCCGACAGGCGTTGACTCGCAATTAAAATCGACGGTAGATATTCTCAATGAAGCCGCCGGAATAAAACTGGTTGCTTTGTATGGTCCCGAACACGGAGTACGGGGTGATGTTTATGCCGGCGATCATGTGGATAGTATTGTCGATAAGACAGGAGTACCTGTTTATTCGCTTTACGGAAAATCAAAGAAACCGACACCCGATATGCTGAGAGATGTTGATGTGATTGTGTATGATATTCAGGATATTGGGTGTCGTTCCTATACTTTTATCAGTACCATGGGACTCGCCATGCAGGCAGCTGCCGAAAACAATAAGGAGTTTGTGGTGCTTGATCGTCCAAATCCGCTTGGAGGACTGACCATAGAAGGGAACCTGGCGGAAGATAAATTTATCTCGTTTGTCAGCCAGTTCAAGATTCCGTACCTCTACGGGCTTACCTGTGGAGAGCTGGCCAAATTGCTGAACAACGAAAATATGCTGGGCAAGAAATGTAAGTTGACGGTGGTTCCGATGAAAGGCTGGAAGCGAAAAATGACGTACACCCAAACAGGTTTGCCCTGGGTGCTTACTTCTCCGCATGTGCCTTACGCAGAGTCGGCAGCTTATTATGCAGCATCCGGAATTCTCGGTGAATTCGATTTTATGTCGATTGGGGTGGGGTATACATTGCCATTCCAGCTCTTTGCCAAAGATTCGATTGATGCTAACGTGTTTGCTGATAAGATGAATGCGTTGAAATTGCCGGGAGTATTGTTTCGTCCGATCAACCTGAAGCCATTTTATTCGGTAGGAAAGGGGTTGAATTATTCAGGCGTGCAATATTTTATAACCGATTATAAAGTGGCTCGATTGACAGAGATTCAATTCTATGTGATGCAGGAAATGGCTAAGCTTTATTCCGAAAAGAAATGTTTCGGGCCCGCAACGCAATCGCGCTATGATATGTTCGATAAAGTGTGTGGCAGCGACCAGATACGGTTGCGCTTTTCGCAGAATATGAATGTGGACGACATCCTTTCTTACTGGAGAAAAGACGAAGATGCCTTCCGAAAATTGTCAAAGAAATATTATCTCTATAAATAAAATTCCTATGCCGACGACTAACAGACTTTTGGCGCTTGATGTGATGAGGGGAATCACGATTTCCGGAATGATCCTGGTTAATAATCCGGGTTCGTGGGGACATATTTTTACCCCGTTAGAACACGCATCATGGAATGGACTTACTCCCACTGATCTGGTATTCCCGTTCTTTATGTTTATTATGGGAGTTTCTACCTATTTCTCGCTGAAGAAATATGACTTTAAGTTTTCGTCAGAGGCGGCGTGGAAGATTGCCAAACGTACGCTGATCATTTTTGGTATCGGCTTGGCGTTGGGTTGGTTCGGTTTGTTTTGCAGAACCACCTTGGACTTTGGTAATACAGAAATGACATTTTCCGAACGCCTGATGCATGGTCTGCTTCCATTCGACAGAATACGAGCCCTTGGTGTAATGCAGCGTTTAGCCTTGAGCTATTGCGGCGCTTCCATTATTATCCTGCTTATTAACCATAAAAAGGTGTTGTATGTAGCCGGTGGAATTTTAGTTGCGTATCTGGCAATTCTGCTGCTTGGAAATGGTTTCGACCTGTCGGAAAACAATGTGATTAATATTGTCGACAGGGCTCTGTTTGGTGTCGATCACATGTATAAAGATGCCTTGCCCGATGGTTCGTTAATTGCTTTCGATCCTGAAGGACTGTTGAGTACACTTCCTTGTTTTGCTCATGTGTTGCTGGGCTTCTATGTGGGTAAAATCATTAACGAAGTGAAGGATAACAGTCAGCGCATCCAGCAGATCTTTATTTTTGGAACAATATTATTGTTTGCCGGATTTTTGCTGAGCTATGGTTGCCCAATCAACAAGAAAGTGTGGAGCACAACCTTTGTGATGGTGACATGCGGTTTGGGTTCTTTGCTGCTGGCTTTGTTGATCTGGATTATTGATGTAAAGGGATATGCCCGCTGGTCGCGATTTTTCGAGTCGTTCGGCATTAACCCTTTGTTTATGTATGTTCTGGGAGCATTCCTGTCAGTCCTGTTCGGAACGATACCGGTGGTTATGAGTCCTGAGGTATTAACTATCAAGGGATTTATATACAACGATTTGCTTTTGTCGTGGTTGCCCGACCTGTGGGCGTCTCTCTCGTTTGCTATCTTTTTTGTGCTTTTCAACTGGATCTTCGGACATATTCTGTATAAAAAGCAGATATATATCAAGATATAGGTTCTGTCCGTTGTGTTCTTGCAGGGGCTTAAAAATGTTTATGGCTAAGAAATGAACACAAAAAAATGTATGAAAAGCATAAAATATAGACTTTTGTGTTGTATCTTTGTAAAAATAGAGTAAATTTGCAGTTGTATATCTTATGGTTTTTAATATACTTGTTTTCGTGTCAAACGTACACTAAAAATCATATTTATGTTGCATTTTTTCGCAAAAACTCTATTTTGTGTTTCTTTCTGTTAGTTTGCTTGTTGGTGGAGAAGCTGAAAATTATTGAATTAAATCTCAATTTTAGGAACCAAACCAATAAATAATCGAACATTCAGCGTAAGCCTTATTGTCAAGGCTGTATTTCCTTAGAATTTTTTTATTACTCTTTCTAAATAAGAGACAAAAATGAAACAGAGTATCAAATGTCTTCGAGATAAAATTAAAAATAGTTACTAATCTTCAAAACCCCCAAAATTATGACTAAGATGTTTAAGCAAAGATGGTTTTATTTGGGTTGTTGTTTGTTGATGGCATTTTTCACCGTTGTAGGTGCCTATGCTCAGACAAAAACAATCAAGGGAAAGGTGGTTGATGAAAAAGGTCAACCTATGATAGGTGTTTCTATCGTTGTCAAAGGGACAACCACAGGAACAATTACGGATGGAAACGGGAGCTTTTCTGTTCCTGCGTCGCCTAAAGATGTGCTTTCTTTTTCTTTTATTGGTTACAAAACTGATGATGAAAAAGTAGGTAACCGAGCTTTAATCAATGTCGCTTTGAATGAAGACACACACATGCTGCAAGAAGCTGTCATTGTGGGTGAATTTGGTGTGAAACGGCAAGCACGTTCTGTTGGTGCGGCTGCTCAGAATGTAAAAGGTTCTGATATTGCCAATGCAGGGCGCGATAACTTTGTTGATGCGTTAAATGGACGTGTTGCCGGGGTTGCTGTTACTTCATCTTCCGGAACTCCGGGAGCTTCATCTACTGTTGTGTTCCGTGCTCCGACTTCTATTTCCGGGAAAAACAGTCCCCTTTATGTCGTAGATGGTATTCCTGTTAGTAACAGTACTTTTGATGCCGGATCACAATGGGCAGGTTCTGTACAGGGCGTGGGTCCTAACATGCAACAGAATGACTATACGAACAGAGGATCTGATATAGATCCTGAAAGTATTGAAAGTGTTACAGTTTTGAAAGGTGCTGCGGCAGCTGCTCTTTACGGATCAGATGCGTCTAACGGTGCTATTATTATCACTACCAAAAAAGGAAAGTCTGGTAAAGGAAAGTTTACCTATAATAATAGCTTCGAATTTGATAATGTGTACAAATATCCTAAGTTGCAAACCGTTTATGATAACGGTACTTACGGAGCAACTAATTACTCTTCTAAAACATTTTGGGGTGCACCTTACGCTGCCGGTACGCAATTGTATGATAACGTAAAAAACCTCTTCAAAACAGGTGTAAACCAAAAACATAACTTCTCATTTGAGGCAGGTAATGATATTTCAACCATTCGTGTTTCAGCTGGTCTTCTCGATCAAACAGGTGTGGTTCCTACATCAGATTACAAGCGTAAAAATATTAGCGTTTCAGGGACTGCAAAAGTGACAAAATGGATGAACATTGAAGGTTCAATGCAGTATGTTAACAGCGGTAACAATAAGGTACAAAAAGGAGCAAGCGGTGTTTTGGACTGGGCTTGCCAATGGCCTTTGACGGACAATATGCAAAATTATCTGGCGGCTGATGGGACCTCTATTAAATACCCGAATAACTATCAGGGAACAGACCTCCTGAATCCGTACTATGCTATTTATAAGAATAAATTATATGACACAACAGACCGTTTTATTACATCTTTAAATGTAGCTGTCACTCCATTTACAGACTTTGTAATCAGAGGTACAATGGGATGGGACGTTTCGTCCAGCAAATATTTGGCTGTTATTAATCCCCAATGGACAACAGCAGCAACCAAGAGCGGTAGCTACGACCAGTCTAATGTAGTGGAAAATAACCCGACATTGAACTTAATTGCTTCTTACAGAAAAAGTCTTGGAAAATTTGGTTTTTCTGCTCAAGCCGGTTATCACCAGTTAGAAGTGGGTTCAAAAACAATTGCCGTTCACGGTGAAAAATTCTTTGTTCAGGATTTTCAGTCTATTAATAACTGTGATCAAACTTCGCTCATAAACACGCAAATTACTACGACTCGTAGAATCCAGGCTGTTTCCGGTCAGGTAGAAGCGTCATATAAAAATATGGCATTTATCACCTTGAGAGCCAGAAACGACTGGTCATCAACCCTTCCGGTGGCAAACAGAAGCTATTTTTATCCTGCTGCTGATTTTAGTTTTATGCTTTCGGAATTACCTATATTCAAAGCAAACGAAAAGACCTGGAATTATCTTAAGTTGAGAGGATCTGTAGCTCAGGTTGGTAAAGATGCACCTCCTCTTTCAATTTATCCTGCATTGCAATTAGCAACAACCTCTGGCGGAGGGTATCAATACGGTTTCACCGGTCCTAATCCATCACTTAAACCTGAAATAAATACAGCTTGGGAAGCAGGTGTAGAAGGGCATATGTTTGATAATCGGTTAACTTTTGATGTTGCTTATTACAACACTCATTCAAAAGATCAGATTGTTACTGCATTCCGTATGTCGTATGCTACAGGTTTTGTCTTGAATAACAGAAACCTGGGAGCTTTCAGAACCAATGGTTTTGAATATGCGGTTGCTTACGATTTTATAAGAAACAGAGACTGGAAATTGAATGTTGGCGTAACCGGTAGTAGAAACTGGAGTAAGGTTGAAACTTTACCTGCCGGAGTATCCGAATATTACAATCCGTACACATGGGTTTCAGGAAATATCAGAAATGGTATGATGGTTGGTAATCCTATTACAACTTTCACTGGACAAGCTTATCAACGGAATAGTAAAGGACAGATCTTGATAGATCCTTCAAGTGGACTCCCTCTTACCAGCAGTGCATGGTCAGTGATCGGAGATCGCGAACCGAAATTGTCTTATGGTTTCACCGTGGATCTTAAATATAAACAATTCTCGCTGTCTTGTTTATTGAATGGAAAACTGGGAACACAAGTAGTTAATGGAACAGATAGATTATTGATGGGTTATGGTGCTAATCAGCAATCCGTGGATCAAAGACAATTGGGTGCCGTTATGTTTAAAGGCGTTATCAAAGATGGTAAAGAAGAATCAGCAAGTCCAACTGCTAATAACATAGCAGTAAAGCTTAGTGATGTAAATGGTTACACTACAGGTGATGAGAACTGGATTGTAAAAGATATTAATTATTTAAATCTTGCAGAAGTCAGATTGACTTACCGATTCGATAATAAACTGCTCAGTAGACTTACTTCCAATTTGGTATCCGATTGTTCTTTATTTGTAGCCGGTAAGGACCTTTACATGTTTACAAATTATAAAGGAATTGACCCTGCAGGTAATGCAACTTCTTCTGCTTTGGGAGGCGTTGGTGGTGTAGGCTTTGATATGCTAAGTGTAGGTGCCCCAAGAGGTATTACATTTGGACTAAACATAACATTTTAATTTTTAGGACTATGAAGAAAATATTAATATCTATAGTTACAGTATTTACACTCCTTACAGCCGTATCTTGCGATAGTTATTTGGATGTAAATAAAAATGTCGATGCTCCGGACTGGGTAGAGCCTAATTTAAGACTTGCGCCGATATTGGCTTATCTTCAGGCTAATTATTGGGATATGAGAATGGTTGGTTCAACGTGCCAGTATTTTACAGGCGGAGCTACCAGTACAGGTGCTGCTACCGTACCTTTACTATATGGTGCACAAATGGATGCTAACCGGTCTACAGACTATGCTGAAGTTTGGAAAATGGTCTATTATATGTGGGGGCAAAATCTGGAGAACATGATTAGCGATGGGAAGAAAATGAATCAGCCTTTGTATGCAGGTTTGGGGTTGGCCTTAAAGGCATATGGATGGTACGAACTTACGTCGCTACATGGAGAAGCTCCCTGTAAAGAGTTTTTGGATCCTAACAGACAGGTGTTTGATTATGACTCACAGGAGTACATCTTAAATCAATCCATCTCGTGGGCCAAACAAGCTGTAACGATCCTGAATCAGACAGACAATACAGTCTATCCATCTTCTCTGCCTACAAATGATCTTATGTATAAAGGGAACAGAACACAGTGGTTGTATTTTGCTCATGGTGTGTTGGCAAAAATCTATATGACAATGTCAACCAAAAATGCAGCATATCTTGATTCTGCAATAACAGAAGTCAATGCTTCAATGAAGAGTCCGGCAGACGATGCTGCTGTAAGAAATGATGCAACGGGGATCTCTGCCAATTCGAATTTCTTTGGAATTTTGAGAGCAAATATTTCAAATGTATATAGTCAATCGGATTATATGGTTGATTTAATGACTGGTCGGGAAAAATATTATGATCCGAATACGGGTAATTATGTTACAGGTACTTACGCAACAAAGCAGTACATAACCGATACAGAAATAGTTGATCCGAGAGCATTTTGCTACTTTGGTGTAGATTTATCGGGTGCATCAGCGATGCCTACTCCGGACAAAACGCTTGCTCAATCAATTGTAGGGACAAATGTTGGAGCCTCACCACAGGTGTCTGTTTTCGGTTCGACTTATGCTCCCGGTGCAGCAGTACAGGGCAAAGGAAGATGGCTGTTCCGTGACGATGCTCCATATGTTGTGATGACTTACGCCGAATTGCAATTTATTAAAGCAGAAGCTCAATTCAGAAAGAATTTGAAAACTGAAGCTCTTGCTACGTTCCAGGCAGCTGTTGCCGCAAGTTTAGAAACAACCAAAAGGTATATTGTTGCAGGCTCTTTAGTATCCGGCTCGCTGAGTGGTACTACAAGAAAAGGATATACGGGTGATATTGTTACTTCAGCTCAGTATGACGCTTTGAAGAATACATATTTGAGCAGCCAGTATGTGAACGGTTTAACGCTTTCGAATTTTGAACTTTCCCATATCATGATGCAGAAATATGTTGCATTATATCCATGGGGCTTGGATACATGGAACGATTTACGTCGTTATCACTATGATATGGTAACTCCATCCAACGGTGTTCCTGTATCAGGAACTTCATGGACAGCTACCACAGTCTACCATAAAAGCGATGTGGATCCGGCAAGAGTCTACAAAGGATTTTACCTTTATCCGGCAAATGTAACGAATAGAAAAGGTCAATTCGTTACGACGAATCTGGGATCGCCTTCTTACAGACTCCGTCCGAGATATAACTCTGAGTACATGTGGAATAAATCAGCTTTGGATAAACTGACTCCAATTTCAGGTTTAGCTTTGAATTATGAAACCTCTATGGTATGGTTTTGTTTACCTAAGCAATAATCAATGATTTAGAATACTTTGATATGAAACAATCATGTTTTCAAGCCCCCTCAAGGAGGGTATGCGAGTGTAACATGAAGTTCCATATATCATTAAACAACAAAATTATTATCATATGAAAAAAATAAGTTTTTTATTAACCCTGTTTGTTGGTTTAGTATTCGTTTCATGCCAAAAGGTAGACGTTACTTTTCCATATGCAGAGATGGATACAAATAATGCAGAGCTCAGAGTGTTGAATGTCATGCCTAACACTGCCAATAGCGATACGTTGAGCATTGCCGGTGTTCGCTACTCTATGGTTGCAACCAAGGTTGGAGCTTTCTATCCTAATTCCACTCCAAGATACTTTGCTATCCCTACGGGCGCAGATAGCCTGACACTGCATTTCCCAACATTCACTTATAGAACGAAGATTGCTAATGTACAAAAAGGAAAGTGGTCAGCATATATTTACAATGCTTCTCAGCCTCCTGTACTTTTACAAGACTCTGATTATTTACCGAATTTTGATCAATGGAAAGACACCGTTTGTTTCGTACGGTTTTCTAATTTCTATATGAAAAAAGATGGAGTTACTCCTTTCGGTAATTTGACTCTTAAAATTAAGAAGAACATTACAGGAGCAGCATGGGAAACAGTGGCAACAAGTGTTCCTTTTGGTGCTCAGTCGGGTTATTATAAGTATAAGTTAAAAAATACGACAAATACTTATCCATGGACTGGTTCGGAAGCCAATATTACCATAGCTGTATGGGATGATGGAGGTAATCAACTTCAGCAATTCAATGCAAGCGGTGTTTTATCTGCTTTCTCTGTGCCGAGTTTGACTTTGGGTAAAGGTAGGGCTTACGTATTCTATATGAATGGCAAGCAGGGTACAACCAACAGCTCTGACCAATATATAAGGCTCAGCTCATTCAATGTGAAGTAAGTTACATTGTTATCGTAATTCTGAAACTTCTGAAAGTCCGGGGCCAATTTTTGGGTGTAGTAATTGACTACATGTTGTCTTTGGATTTTCAGAAGTTTTAGTTTGTATACTGAATGTTTATCGGTAGAATGTGAAATAGTTGGACGTATGAAAAAGTGGATCTTGCTCTTTTTTTCTTGTCTCTGCTTATTTTCGCAGGCACAGGAACGTGTGAAATTCAATGGATTTGTAGCTGAATTCAATGAGCCTGCAAAACTTGATAAAAACCATTCTACTCAAATAATCATCTATGCTCTGCCCAACGGCAATACTATTCCATGGACTCGCGGACGGAAAATGGAGCCGGGGATGGATTGGCACTTTGATATACAGCATATTGATGCACAAACAGAGTTTCTGAGGCAATTACATACCACCCGGAATATTATTCTTGTGTATGTGATGGCAGATAAACTGAGTTTTCCTCTGTGGGCTAAAGAGACTTCGCAAGCTGATCAGGAAGCTAATAGATTTATAGCTTATCTGTTGGCTAAATATAAAGTTTACCATCCTAAAATTACGTTAAGCTGCCACAGTGGCGGAGGTCGTTTCGTTTTTGAAGCAATAAATTCCTATCCTGTCATTCCACGTTTCATTGAAAGAATCGCATTTTTGGATGCGGTATATGCTTATGAAGATTCGTTGCATACAAAAAAACTTGTTAAATGGTTGAAACAGGGAGGTGTTCTTAATGTAACATCTTATCGAGACAATAAAGTGATTTTTAATGGCAAACCTCTTGTCAGTGCTACCGGAGGTACAGGCTATCGCTCCGAATTAATGGCTGTGAATCTTGGCAAGAGTATGAATATGACTCATAAAAAGGATTCTGATTTTGACTATTATTCAAGCAACGGCAACAAAATTTTTATTTGCATCAAAAATAATCCTCAGGGGAAAATCTATCACACTATCTTAGTGTATCGGAATGGATTTATAAATGCAATGCTTTCCGGAACTCAGGACTTTAACAAGCAATATCGGTTTTGGGACGAGAATATCTCATATAAACAATTTATTCAACCAGCTGCTCCTTTTGCTTCTGATTGTCAGATGACTCTCGCTGAATTTTGTAAGCAGGCAAAAGAACTATTTCGTGATCGCTATGATAGTCTGGTATTCAAAATGTTTGAAACCGGCTGCACTCCACGATTCATGGACGAATGGAAACGGATTGATTGCCAGATAATAGATAGCCTTGGTAAAATTATTCATGCAACGTATTACGTAAAACCCGATTATCTCTGCGTTGGAACGGATAAGGATTTCGTCCGTGTGCCGATGCAGCCAAAAACAGCACAGCGCATTGCTAATCGACTGGGAGCTTTTTTGTCTACCCCTAAAATTTCGGACGATGTATATAAAGCGGCAGACGTAAAGCTGACTCCGGAACCCTTGACTGAAAACCGGGATTCCATTGCAACTTTCTTTTATCACAATTTGTTGATAGAAAAACAACGAGCAGGACGAACGGGGCTTATTGGAGGGCATAAAAAAGACGTGGTTTTAAGTAACCGGATAGTAGCGGATGGCAGACCGGACAGAGTCGCACTTTATGGTTGGCATAAACCTGATGGGAATCCCATTCAGCCTGTATATGCGGGACATGTGGATTGGTATGTCGACTATTCGCATGGTTTTCGTTTGGCACGAAGAGATATTTGGATTGACGGAGTTAAAATGGATTATTTAGATGTGTTGGCGGATAAAAAATTATCTCCGCTTTTGAGTTATGAAACGCCAATGGCTTTTATAGCTTACCCTACAAAAGAATAATAAGTCTCAGATATAGAAAAGATTTGATAAAAATGAAAAAAACAATCGTTCCTCTTTTGTTCTTCTTGGTTTGCCTCGCTCTGAAAGCAACACAACCTTCCCTTTCTCAGTTGCAATTTGCCGAACGCAACGTCGTTCTTTTGCAGGATAAGGCGCATTTGCTTCCTTTACAGGGACTCGATACGCTCCGTATTGCCTGTATTTCGATGGGAACCCCGGCGGAGAACGAATTTTCGGCGATGCTGGGGAAATACATGAAGGTCAAAATGTTTGCTGTCAATGCGCAAAATATGGATTCTGTCGCAAGTTGTTTGCCGGAGTATAATCTTACCGTTTTGGGAATTTTTGGTAACCGTCTGACGGAAAGGGAGCTGGCTTTTGTTGCCGCTCAAAGAAAAACACGTGGAGCAATCGTTTGTTCTTTTGCCAATCCTTCTCAATGGTTGAGCACGGTTGGCAAGAGCACAGCGCTTGTATATGCTCCCGATGCCGAAATGGCTTCGCAGCAGATGGCGGCCCAGCTGATTTTCGGAGGCATTGCAGCTCAGGGGAAACTCACGGCTAAACTCGATAGTTTTAAGAAAGGGAACCGGACTGACCACTCAGGCCATTCGCTTCAAATACACTTTGCCCGAAGATGCCGGTATCGATGGCAAGAAACTGACAACAAAAATCGATTCACTGGTGAATGACGCCATTGCACAACAAACCTTCCCCGGGCTGTGTGGTACTTGGTGGCCAAAGACCGGAAGGTTGTCTTTACCCAAAGCTTACGGCTATCATACCTACCTGAAAGCCGAAGGCGAAAACTATAAAAAATGATGTATTGAACCGCAAAACCGAGGTTGACGATCTGTTCGATCTGGCTTCGGTTACCAAAGTGACTGCGGGTTGTCCGGCCTATCTGAAACTGGTCGATGGAAGGCAAGATTAATCTGGATGAAAAGTTTAGCACCTACTTCCCGGTTTTGAAGGGAAGTAACTAGGAAAATACTCACGGTAAAGGAGCTTTTGTGCCACGTGGGTGGCTTGCAGGCCTATTCTCCCTTCTACAAATGGGCGGTGAATGCCGACGGGTCCCTTAATTCAAATTATGTTCGTTCCGTACCTTCGGAGGAATTCCCTATCCGCATCAGCGCGGCGCTGTATGCCCGCAAGGATATCGGCGACTCTATCTATAAGGCCATTGCCAAATCGCCTTTGTTGCCCTCTTATCCGAAACACAAATATGTCTATTCCGACTGGCCTTTTGTGATGACGCCGCCGGTAGTGGAGGCCATCGAGCACAAATCGTTCGAGGAGTTTCTGCAATCGACTTTCTACCGTTCTTTGGGAGCGTCGGAAATGATGTATAATCCATGGAGAACGATTCCTTTATCACGGATTGTGCCGACGGAACTGGACAACTTTTTCCGCCAGACTCAGTTGTTGGGTTATGTGCACGACGAGGCTTCGGGCATTATGGGAGGCCATTCGGCCAATGCCGGTTTGTTTTCCAATGCCAACGACATGGCAAAATTGTACCAGATTTATCTTCAGAAAGGAACGTATGGAGGCAAACGTTATTTCAGCGAAAAAACATTCGACACGTTCAACTCCTGTCCGTTCGAGGGCGAAGGCGTTCGTCGCGGAATCTGCTTCGATAAGCCCGATATAAAAGATGGTAAAGTGACCGGACATTCATACTGCTCATCGCTGGCCAGTCCTGAAGCATTTGGCCATTCGGGCTATACGGGGACCGTGGTGTGGGTTGACCCGACTTGCAATTTGGTCTATATTTTCTTGTCGAACCGCGTCTATCCAACCCGTAACAACGACAAGATTGTAACCACTAAAATTCGGGCAAAAGTACAAACGGCTATTTACGAATCGATCATCTCGAAATGAAAAAAACAGTTCTATTCGCTCTGTTCCTTTCGTTATTGCAACTTTGTGTTGCACAGACTGCTGTAACGGCTCAGACGCCGAAAAGGGAGTTGCGGGCAGCGTGGATTGCAACGGTTAATAACATCGACTGGCCATCCAAACCGGGATTGTCAGCAGAAGAGCAGAAAGCGGAGCTGGTAGCTTACCTTGATCTCTTCAAAAAGATGAATTTCAACGCGGTAGTGTTGCAAGTGCGTCCGTGTGCAGATGCTTTCTATGCGTCGCAATACGAACCCTGGTCGGAGTTTCTTACCGGCAAGCAAGGTGCCGATCCCGGATACGACCCGTTGCAGTTTGCCATTGCTGAATGTCACAAACGTTGTATGGAGCTCCACGCGTGGCTGAATCCTTATCGGGCTTCCCGCGATAACGACTATACCCGTTTGGCTCCCAACCACCCTTTCCGGCAACATCCCGAATGGTTTGTGCCCTATAAAGAGAAAACCTATTTCGATCCGGCAATTCCCGAATCGAGAGGCTTTGTGTGCAAAGTTGTCAAGGATATTGTTACCCGTTACGATGTGGATGCGATCCATTTTGACGATTATTTTTACCCATACAGCGACTTCAACGACTCATTGTCTTTTGTGAAATATAACCGCGGATATGCGGTTGCAAAAAAGGATGATTGGCGACGTGAGAATGTGGATATGCTGATTAAAATGTTGCGCGATACGATAAAGTCAGTGAAGCCTTATGTCAAATTCGGGATCAGCCCTTACGCTGTGTGGCGGAATAAGCGCGACGATCTTCGCGGATCGGATACGCAGAGCTTCAGTTACACCAACTACGATCATCTGTATGCCGACATTCGTTTGTGGCTCGAAAAGGGCTGGATCGATTATGTGCTGCCGCAGCTTTATTTTTCGATCGGTTATTCGCGGCTCGATTTCCGAACTGTAGCCGATTGGTGGGCGGGCAATTCCTACAATCATGGGCTGTATGCCGGCATTGGTACCTATCGTCTTGACAAAGCCGCAAAGGATAGCGCATGGCATTCGACCGATGAAATTGTGCGTCAGTCCGAATATATCCGCAAATTACCCGTTTATGGAGGTTTTTGCTATTTCAATGCCCGCAATTTCAAGGATAATGTGATGAACATTAACGAAGTAATCGAAAAAAAGGTCAATCCTTATCCGGCGCTCGTTCCGCCGCTACCGGGTTTACCTGCGAATCAGCCGTTAAAACCCGCCAACCTGAAATACGATAAAAACCAACGTCTGTTGAGTTGGTCGGTAAAAGATGCCGAGGGTGCAATGGCGCCCCGTTATTTCGTGATCTACCGTTTCCTGAAGGGAGCAAAACCTGACTTCGGGAACGCAACCGCAATCGTATCGGTGGTGAACGAACCAAAATATCAGATAAACTCGGCGATCAACGAAACCTGCGATATCTATGTGACGGCTCTCGATCGATTGTTTAATGAAAGTAAACCTTCAAAAAGAATCAAAATCCGGTAACGATATAAAAACCGATATTCGTACATTTGAAAATTAATATAGTCTTTTATTTATGTCCTTAACTCTTATTCTTAGCGTCTTTGTTGTTTACACCGTCTTGTTGTTTGCCATTTCGTGGTACACATCCCGGAAGGCCGACAACAGCTCTTATTTTCAGGGAAATAAAAAATCTCCCTGGTTTGTGGTGGCTTATGGTATGGTGGGTACTTCCATTTCAGGGGTGACCATGATTTCCGTGCCGGGCAATGTGACTAATCAGGCATTTTACTACATGCCTATGGTTCTGGGTTTTGTGGTGGGGTACGCTATTATTGCACTGGTTTTGCTGCCTTTGTATTACCGAATGAACCTGACCTCCATCTACACCTATCTCGAATCGCGTTTCGGTTTTTATACCTACAAGGCCGGAGCTTCGTTTTTCGTGTTGTCGCGTGTGTTGGGTGCTGCCGTTCGTATCTATCTGGTTGTTTTTGTGTTGCATGGATTTCTTCCGCAGGGGACGATGCCGTTCTGGGTGGTGGCGTTTGTCTTTATGCTGCTCATTTTCCTCTACACGCTGAAGGGTGGGGTAAAAACCATTATCTGGACCGATATGCTGCAAACCACCTTTATGATTCTTGCTGTTATTGTGGCTGTTATCGTTATAGCAAAACAAATGGGCTGGAACTTTGGCGAAATGGTTTCGGCAGTGACTGCCAGCGATTACTCTTCATGGTTCGACATGAAATGGGATAACACCACTCATTTCTTTAAACAGTTTGTCAGTGGTATTTTTGTTACTATTGTAATGACGGGGCTCGATCAGGAGATGATGCAGAAGAATTTGAGTTGCAAGACTGTGAAAGATTCGCAGAAGAACATTTTTACCACCAGTATTACCATTGTTATTGTCAACCTGTTGTTCCTGACGTTGGGAGCTGTGCTGGCGCTGTATGTACAAAAGCACGGTGGAATGGCTGCTATGGGAATTCCGTCCGTCGATAAAATTTTCCCGACTATTGCCGAAAATTATCTCGGAATGTTTTGCGGAGTTATCTTCCTGATTGGTTTGGTGTCGGCCTCTTATCCGAGTGCCGGGGGCGCTTTGACTTCGCTCACCACTTCGTTCTGTGTCGATTTTATCGGGTTCAACCGTCGCACCGATCTGAGTGACGAAAAAAAACTGAAGATCCGCTACACGACTCATGCCGCCTACACTTTTATTTTCTTTTTGTTGATTCTGTTGTTCTACGTGATTAACAACAAAGCGGTGATCGATCTGGTATATCAGTTAGCTGCCTATACCTATGGTCCTTTGTTAGGCTTTTTCTTCTTTGGAATTCTTACCAAATATCAGGTGCGCGACAAATGGATGCCGTTTGTGGCAATTGCATCGCCATTGTTCTGTCTTGCGCTCGATTGGGTTGCAAAAAGCATTTTCCACTTTGGATTCGGATTTACATTGTTGATATTTAACGGATTGTTTACCTTTGTGGCTATGTGGCTGCTACGGAAACCAAGAGCAATTTGAAAATGAAAAACTATATCAACTTACCATGCAGATTAGCCCCCTCTTGTGGAGGGGGTTGGGGACGGCTTCTTTGTTTGTTTCTATTGTGCATTCCTTTCGTTATTTCCGCTCAACAGTGGATACGTGTCAACCAGTTGGGTTACCCGACCGGCGACCGGAAAGTTGCCGTATGGTTGAGTAAGCAAAAGGCCTCGGTTAGCGAATTCAAGGTGGTCAACGAATTGACCGGCGATGTGGCTTTTCGGGGGCGGACGATTGAAAATAAAGTGCCCAACAGCGCTTTTGGTGCGGCTTGCCGACTCGATTTCTCCGCATTTGCCAAAGCCGGATCGTACCGTGTCGAAGCGGGAAATGCAGTCTCACCCGTTTTCCGAATCGGCGACGATGTCTATCGTGGAGCTGCCGATGTGCCGTTGAATTATATGCGTCAGCAACGTTGCGGCTACAATCCTTTTCTGAAGGACTCCTGCCATCGTTACGACGGACGGATCATCTTTCTGCCGGGACATGAAAACGAAAAAATCACTGCCTGGGGTGGCTGGCACGATGCTTCCGATTACCTGAAATATGTAACGACTTCGGCCAATGCAACCTTCCAAATGTTGTTTGCTTACCAGCAAAATCCGGCTGCTTTCGGCGATCAGTACGATGCTAACGGACTCCCGGGCAGCAACGGCATTCCCGATGTGCTGGATGAGGCCAAATGGGGCTTGGACTGGTTGGTGCGGCTGAATCCCGATAAGGATACCTTCTTCAACCAGATTGCCGACGACCGCGATCACGCTTCGTTTCGCTTGCCGACGACCGATCCGGTAGATTACGGCTGGGGATCGGGCAAGGAGCGTCCGGTGTATGCTTGCATGGCTGAACCGCAGGGTTTGCGAAAATATAAAAACCGTTCCACCGGTTTGGCATCGACGGTAGGAAAATATGCCTCTTCGTTTGCTTTGGCTTCGGAAGTGCTGGCTAAATTCTATCCCGATTTTGCTGAAAAACTGAAACAAAAGGCGGCTGATGCCTACCAAAAAGGGGTGGACCATCCGGGAGCCTGCCAGACGGCTTCGTGCGTGTCGCCCTATTTTTACGAGGAGGACAACTGGGTGGACGATATGGAACTGGCCGCGACCCAGCTTTACCGGATGACCGGAAAAGAAGATTACCTCAAAAATGCCGTGAATTACGGTCGCATGGAACCGGTGACGCCATGGTTGGGTGCCGATTCGGCTCGTCATTACCAGTGGTATCCGTTCATTAACTTAGGACACTATTTTCTGGGCGTGCAAAACAATAAACGCATCAGTGCCGAGTTTATCCGCAATATGCGAAGCGGACTCGAACGCCTGCGCGACCGTGCCGGTGACGATCCGTTCATCAACGGGATTCCGTTTATCTGGTGTTCCAACAACTTGGTGGTGGCAGCTGCTACGCAAGCCCGTCTATACCGGACGCTCACTGGCGACAATACCTTCCTTGACATGGAAACGGCCTTGCGCGACTGGCTCTTTGGTTGCAATCCCTGGGGAAAATGTATGATTGTGGGGTTGCCGGGTTACGGCGATTATCCACATCATCCCCATTCGGCACTGGCGCAGCTCTATCACTATCCGATTACCGGCGGTTTGGTTGACGGTCCGATTTATACCCCGATTTTTGCAAGCCTGAAAGGGGTGCACCTGACGGGCGATGACCGGTATGCCGACTATCAGTCCGACCGGGTGGTGTATCACGACGATTATGCCGACTATTCGAGCAACGAACCGACTATGGACGGCACAGCTTCACTTTGTTACTACCTTTCGTCGCTGGCAGGCAAACCTCTCGATAACCGGTTGAAAGTAGACGAAGGCGGCATTGTGCGTGGAAATAGCGAGAAAAAAGAGATAACGTTGGTTTTTACCGGCCATGAATTTGCCGATGGTGCCGAAACCATTGCCAAAGTGTTGAAAAAACATGCTGCCAGCGGAGCCTTTTTCCTGACGGGCGATTTCTACCGGAAGTATCCGAAGATTGTCCGCATGTTGCAGCAAAACGGGAACTATCTTGGGCCGCATTCCGATAAGCACCTGTTGTATGCCGACTGGAGCAAACGGGATTCCACACTGGTAAGCCGTGAGCAGTTCGACAAGGACTTGAAAGATAATTACGCCGCCATGCGTCAGACAGGATTGAAAGTGCCAGAAAAACTCTTATTCCTTCCTGCATATGAATATTACAACAAAGAGGTTGCCGGATGGACGACACAGTTGGGTATTACGTTGGTGAATTATACCCCCGGAAGCACGTCGAATGCCGATTATACGACACCCGACATGAAGAGCTACCGCTCGTCGGAGGAGATTTTGAACAATATTCTGAAGTATGAATCGTCCAAAGGATTGAACGGATTTCTGTTGCTGACGCATATCGGCACGGATCCCCGCCGGACGGATAAATTTTATAACAAATTGGACGAATTGATGACCACCCTCGAACAACGGGGATATCGTTTCGTTCCGATTACGGAAAATATAAAACAATGATGAAAAAAAATCTGATTTCTGGTTTTGTGTGTGGCTTGATGTTGTGCCTTTCAGTGGCACAACCGGTGAGAGGTGCGGAACCCGGCTATGGAATTGCCATCCAGTCGTTGATCGATTTGCGGTTGGCACCTTCGTATGCAGGTGAAATGGGAACCCAGGCGTTGATGGGAACCCCGTTGCATGTTCTCGAAAGAGGGCATGGTTGGGTGAAGGTAACGACACCCGAAGGATATGCTTCGTGGACAACTACCTCGGAGATAAAATTAGTGGACGAAAAGGAGATGAAGGCATGGAATAAGGCGTCAAAACTGATCGTGACGGAATATTTTACTCTGCTGCGTAAAGAGGCGTCGGCAGCTTCCGGCGTGGTATCGGATGTGGTATGGGGTGATTTGGTAAAAAATATGGGCGAACAAAACGGCTATTACAAAGTACAATTGCCCGACGGTCGCATGGCTTTCCTGAAAAAGGAGTCGGGCGAGCCTTTCGATCAGTGGCTGGCAAGTCGTCGGCCTACTGCTGAAAACATCATTGCAACCGCAAAAATGTTCCTTGGCTTTCCGTATGTATGGGGTGGGGCATCCACCAAAGGAGTCGATTGCAGCGGTTTTACCAAAACCAGTTTCTTCCTTAATGGTGTCGTGTTGCTGCGGGATGCTTCGCAACAGGCAACCACTGGCGATCCGGTCGATATTTCCAAAGGATACGACAACCTCAAGCCTGGCGATCTGCTCTTTTTCGGAGCTAAAAAAGTGACCCACGTGGGCATGTATATCGGCAACGGAGAGTTTATTCACTCGGCCGGAATGGTGCATATCAGCAGCCTGCGTCCCGAGGCATCCAACTACGATGCATGGAATGCCAAACGTTTGTTGAGCGCCCGTCGTATTCTTACACAAATCGATAAAGATCCGAATATCGTTTCGCTGAAGAATCATCCGTACTATAAATAAAAGTGTTTTATGCACTATTCTCCTTCAATAGAATCAAGGCCAACTGAGCAACTGATTGATTTAGTTGCAAACAGTAAAGACTGGGAACCGGAAGCAGTCGAGATGGCAAAAAATGAATTGAATAAAAGAGAAGTTTCCTTGGATATTGTAATTAAGAAGAAAAAGAATCAACTCAAATATAGACGAAGAATCGAAAAAATTAGGGCTAAGGTAGAATTGTCTGCAATAGATAAATGTTTCATGTTCTTCTTAGGTCCGTTGGTGTTTTTTATATTACGAGACTTTTCATTTGTATATGTTGGGAATGGATATAAAAAGAAGAATCGGCAAAGCTTGATCTATTTTATATTTGGGTTAGTTTTTTGGTTCGGAATCATCATAGGATCTGTGTATTGGAGCATTGCATAAAAAAGTAAGGCTTGCCGCAGGCAAAAGCCAAATTAATTCCTGCAAATTAAGAATTGAATAATTTATAATCAATTAATATGACTACACGACGCAATTTTCTGAAAACATCCGCGTTGGTAACAGCCGGTTCGCTGATTACTCCGGCTTCAATATTTTCACAATCAAACAAGTCCGCCCGTTTGGGTGGCAGTAAAACCATGCAACTGACGTTCAAACCCTACGAAGCTAAGCTGGTGCACCCGTTCACCGTGTCGGGTTATACCCGCACCACCACGCCTATCGTGTTGACCGAGATTACCTACGATGGGGTGACCGGTTACGGCGAGGCTGCCATGCCTCCCTACCTCGGCGAGACCATCGCGTCGGTGACGGCTTTTCTCGAAAAGGTCAACCTCAAACAATTCAGCAATCCGTTTGAGCTGGACGATATCCTTGCGTATGTCGACTCCATAACCATTAACAATACTGCTGCGAAAGCTTCGGTAGATATTGCCCTGCACGATTTAGTGGGTAAGCTGATCGGCCGTCCCTGGCATCAGATTTGGGGCTACACGGCTTCCAAGGCACCGGTTACCACCTTCACCATCGGTATCGATACCGAGGAAATGGTGAAGCAAAAGACTCGTGAGACGGAGCAGTTCAAGGTGATTAAGGTGAAACTGGGTGTCGATGAGGCTTCCGACAAAATGATTATCAATGCCGTCCGTTCGGTTACCGATAAACCGCTCCGCGTGGATGCCAATCAGGGGTGGAAAGACAAACACTACGCCCTGAAAATGATCGAATGGCTGGCTGCCAAAAATGTGGAATTTGTAGAACAACCACTTCCAAAGCACAACCTCGACGATATGGCCTGGCTCACCGAGCACAGTCCGTTGCCTACCATTGCCGATGAATCGTGCCAGCGCCTCGAAGATATTCCCCGCCTGAAAGGAGTTTTCGACGGCATCAACATTAAACTAATGAAGTGTACCGGTATGCGTGAGGCCAACAAAATGATCAGCATGGCCGAATCGTTCGGCATGAAACTGATGATTGGTTGTATGACCGAGACTTCGTGTGCCATCTCGGCAGCTGCACAATTGGCTCCAAAGATGAATTTTGCCGATCTGGATGGAAATATCCTGATTGCCAACGACTGTTTCACCGGCATGAAGCTGGTAGACGGAAAAATTACACTGAGTAATGAGCCGGGAATCGGGGTGAAAAAATTTTAAGAATGTGACCTCATCCGCCCTTCGGGCACCTTCTCCCGAGGAGAAGGTAAATCTGCAAATGCAAAAATGAACTGAACTCAAATTGCTCCCCTCTCCGTCGGGAGAGGGGCTGGGGAAGAGGTCAAAATATACAAATAATGAAATTAATACTCTGGAAAGCAGCTTGTGTCTGCTTGTTGATGCTGACAACCTCTGTTTTGTCGGCACAGGAAATCTCGGATGCCGGCCTGAAGAAGGTAATATCCGATTCGTTGACGGTATACTGCAAGAAACAAATTGCAGCAACCACGACGGTAAAAACGATTGTGCTTGATAAACACGCTAAAAATGTGGTGGTGTCTATGGACGAGCGATTGGCGTATATCACCGTTAACGAGCAAAATGCCGCTGCAATGCAGGCATGCGTGCATCGTTTGTTGCCCGATTCGTTGCAAAAATACGAACTGACCATCTTTTCCGACGGTCAAAAATTGAGCGAACTGATTCCGAATGTTTACCGTACTTCGGATAAGGATAAAAACCGTATTTTCAATAACAAAGAAAACAAGGTGCCGCTTGTGGAAAATATTTCCGAACCCTACAAGGTCAAGAGCGGCTTGCAAAATAAACATATTGCGCTGTGGCAGAGTCACGGTTGGTACTACGAACAAAAACTGGCACGCTGGGAATGGCAGCGGGCGCGGATGTTCCAGTCGGTAGAAGACCTGTTCCCTCAGAGTTTTGTGTTGCCATATCTGGTTCCGATGCTCGAAAATGCCGGTGCCAACGTGCTGTTGCCCCGTGAACGCGACTACCACAGCGTGGAGGTGATTGTGGATAACGATGCCTCGCGTTACGGCTCTCAATACCGCGAACAAAACGGTGCCGAAAGCTGGAGCATAGGTGAAGGAAGCGGTTTTGCCGAAAAGCGGAAGGAGTATACCGACGGTCAGAATCCGTTTACAGAAGGGACTTTTCACCAGATTACAACGATTAAAAAGGGCAAAGAGAGCCTTGCCGAATGGTTGCCCGATATGCCCGAACGGGGAAATTATGCACTCTATATTTCGTACAAATCGTTGCCTAACAGTGCTACTGATGCGCGCTACACCGTCTATCATCTTGGAGGGAAGACCGAATTTAAAGTCAATCAGACAATGGGTGGAGGAACCTGGATCTATCTCGGAACCTTCGCATTCGATAAAGGCAGGAGCGAAGTTTGCCGCATCACACTATCAAACGTTTCCGGCAAAAAAGGGTGTATAGTGACCGCCGATGCGGTAAAAATTGGCGGGGGAACGGGGAATATAGCTCGCATGCCCAATCCGGAAGGCTTTATGGCCGGCACTTCCAAGCATCTTGACGGAGGTGCGAAAGAGTCGATTGTGCCGCAGTTGCCAATCAAATTTACACCTGAAACTAGCGGGGGACCGCGTTATATTGAGGGTGCCCGTTACTGGTTGCAGTGGGCCGGAATGCCCGATTCGGTCTACAGTCGTACCCATTTCAACAACGATTACTCCGACGATTTTCAGAGTCGCGGTTACTGGGTGAATTATCTGTCCGGAGGTTCGAAGGTGTTGCCCGGAAAAGATGGTCTCCATATTCCCGTCGATCTGGCGCTGGCGTTTCATACCGATGCCGGTTACTCGTTGAACGACTCTATTATTGGAACGTTGGGGGGGGGGGGGGGGGGGGGGATTTTTATGACGCATCACAACAACGAGCAATTTGAAAACGGACAATCGCGCTGGGCTTCGCGCGACCTGACATCCTTGGTAATGGATCAGATTGTGAGCGATATTCGTGCCGGTTTTGAACCTAAATGGACACGCCGAGCTATGTGGAATAAGTCTTACAGCGAAGCGCGTGTGCCCAATGTACCTACCATGCTGCTCGAACTACTCTCTCACGAGAATTTTGCCGATATGCGCTACGGACTCGATCCCCGCTTCCGTTTTACGGTGAGCCGTGCCATTTACAAGGGAATGCTCCGCTTCCTTGCCGGACAATACGGTTCCAAGTACGTGGTGCAGCCGCTTCCGGTGGAGGCTTTCAGCAGTCGTTTTGTTGGTGAAAAGAGTGTCGAATTAAAATGGAAAGCCGTCAATGATTCGCTCGAACCGACAGCCGTACCAACTCAGTATGTGGTTTATACCCGTGTGGGCAGCGGCGATTTCGACAACGGCAAAATAGTGAAAGGAACATCGTGTAAATTCGATATTGAAAAGGATAAAATTTACAGCTTCAAGATAGCAGCTGTAAATGATGGTGGCGTTAGCTTCCCGTCCGAAATTCTTTCCGTCTGCCGCAAAAGCAACGAAAAAGGAGTGGCAATGATTGTCAACGGATTTACCCGTATCAGCGCTCCCGCCAGTTGGGCAACGCAGGATTCGATTACCGGATTCACCGATTTTATCGATCACGGAGTGCCCGACAAAGTGCAGTTCAACTACGTGGGTAGCCAGTACGAATTCCGTCGTAGTGTAGGCTGGATGGATGACGATTCTCCCGGTTTCGGGGGAAGCAATGCCGATCGTGAGCGTCAGGTCATTGCAGGAAATAGTTTCGATTATCCGGCTCTGCACGGTGCTTCTTTTGCCGAAAATGGTTATTCTTTTGTCTCTGCAAGTAAGCAGTCGGTTGCCGATTGTGATGTGGATATTGACGGATATACTGTTGTGGATGTGATTTTGGGCAAAGAAAAAGAGTGGGTGACGGCTCACGGAGCAAAGCCCGTCATGTTCAAAACCTTCCCTGTCGGACTGCAATCGGTTCTGACCGATTATTGTTTGCAGGGCGGCAACTTATTGGTGACCGGAGCTTATGTCGGAACCGATCTGTGGGACAATCCGCGCGCGTCGAAAGCCGATCGTGCCTGGGCGATGAATATTCTGAAATTCAAGTGGCGGAACGATGCCGGAGCTGTCACCGGGCGATTCAAAGCGGTGCCTTCTCCATTCCCGTCGTTTGCCGGAAACTACAATTATTACAACGAACTGAACGGTGAATCGTACGTGGTGGAACGTCCAGATGGCATTGAACCTGCCGATAAGAATGGCTACACTATCTTCCGCTATTCGGAGAATAACCTGAGCGCGGGAGTGGCCTACAAGGGCGATTATACCAGTTGCGTGCTCGGTATTCCTTTCGAAGCCGTGAAGCCTGACCTGCGAAGCGGATTGATGAAAAGCATTCTGACCTTTTTTGAACAGAAGATCAGTAAATGATCCGGAAGTTTGTGAATTTGCAAATGCTGCTACGTCAGATTAGGAACGGCCTTGTCCGGTGAGCCAAAAAACAAGAGAGACAAGCGTGAAATTGTCCATTGTTTGAAGCTCCTGACGAAAGGAAGGAGCAAGCTTGGGCAATTTAGCTTGACGAACGTCAGTTTTTTGAGCGAAGCGGGCATAGCCTTGAATTTTTTGCTTACTTTTTGTTTTAAGACAAAAAGTAAGTCGGGGTCATAGGGGTGGAAACCCCTTATCAATTGAAAGTAAGTAAAATCATTTGAGAATATTATTTTTATGAGACGATTTTTTCTGTTGGTAATTGCTGTGTTCGCTGCGCAATACTGCATGGTGGCGCAAGTCAAAGTTGGTGCCGAAAGTGTGGATGAATATCTTCCTTTATTACAGGAAAAACGGGTTGGGGTGCTCTCCAACCAGACCGGTACGATAGGAAAAGAGCATATCGTCGATTTTCTGCACCGGAAGGGTGTGAATATTGTTTGTATTTTTTCGCCGGAGCATGGCTTTCGGGGAACGGCCGATGCCGGGGAGCATGTCTCCAGTTCGGTTGACGAAAAGACCGGAATTTCTATTAAATCGCTCTACGATGGCAACACCGGCAAACCCAGCGATGCGGTGATGCAATCGATCGATGTGCTGGTGTACGACCTGCAGGACGTGGGGTTGCGTTTCTACACCTACCTCACGACGATGGTGCGCATGATGGATGCCTGTGCCGCCAATCACGTCAAAATGATAGTTCTTGACCGTCCCAACCCCAACGGGCATTATGTTGACGGACCGATACTCGATTTGAAATATCGCTCGGGGGTGGGATGGATTCCTGTCCCGGTGGTTCATGGCATGACTCTTGGCGAAATGGCCGGCATGGTGAACGGTGAGAAGTGGCTAACGAACGGTGCGCAATGTGATGTAAAAGTCGTCAGGTGCAAGAACTATACGCACGCAACGCTCTACCAACTGCCCATTGCTCCATCGCCCAACCTGAAAGATATGCGATCCATCTATCTCTACCCCTCGTTGTGTTATTTCGAAGCCACGCCGGTAAGTCTGGGTCGAGGTACCGATGCACCGTTCGAGCAATACGGTCATCCCAACATGCAGGGATATAGCTATAGTTTTACGCCCCGTAGCATTGTCGGTTCCAAATTTCCACCGCAACTCGACCGTCTGTGTCGTGGTGTGGATCTGAGAAACGTGCCTTCAAACGAGGTGTTGTTTCAAAAGAGTGTCGACCTGAGTTACCTGATTGATGCCTATAAAAATCTCAATATGGACGATTTCTTCTTCAATAGTTTCTTCGAGAAATTGATTGGGGTCAGCTATGTTCGCAAAATGATTGAAGAGGGAAAAAGTGCCGATGAAATCAAAGCCCGTTGGAAGGACGACGTGGAGAAGTTCAAACAGCAACGCAAACCTTATCTGCTCTATCCCGAAAAATAACCGGATTCCTTTTAAGCTAAAACTAAAACGATAACGATGAAAAAGCTTTTGTCAACCCTTGTTTTGTCTTTACTTTGTGGTATTATGTCTGCTCAATCGTATAATCTGATTCCCCGTCCCGTGGAGGTAACTCCGGCACAGGGCACTTTCCGGCTTACTTCGACAACTCCGATCGTGGCCGGGAAAGAGAGTAAACAAGTTGCGGTTTATCTGCAGCAAAAACTTAACCGGTCGATCGGAATGCCCTTCAAATTGGGTGCGATCCCGGCAGCCGGGTCGATTGAATTGATTGTCAATTCGTCTTTGGATATGCCTGCCGAAGGGTACCTGCTGTCGGTGACAGATAAGGGCATCAAAATTCAGGGCAAAGATGCCGATGGGTTGTTCTACGGAGTGCAAACGTTGTTGCAACTTCTACCTCCTCCGGTGTATGCTTCGCAGCTTCAGAGCGGTGTTCAATGGGCAATTCCGGCCGTATCTATCAAAGATTATCCCCGCTTCCATTATCGTGGAATGATGCTCGACGTGGTGCGTCAGTTCTTTGATGAACAAACCGTAAAGAATTACATTGACTGGTTGGCGATGCACAAAATCAACAAATTTCACTGGCATCTGACAGACGATCAGGGTTGGCGTATTGAAATCAAAAAATATCCGAAACTTACTTCCGTTGCTGCCTGGCGCGGACCGAACGAAGCTATTGCACCTACTCTTGGTTCGGGCGATAAACGCTACGGGGGCTTCTATACTCAAAAACAAATCAAAGAAATCGTTCGTTATGCTACCGAACGGCATATCGAGGTGATTCCCGAAATCGATCTGCCGGGACATAGCCATGCCGCCGCTTCTGCCTATCCCGAAATTTTGTGTCCAACCAGTAGAGATGAGGCCAAACGTGCTGCCGACGACATGGGCGATGCCTGGTGCGTGGGCAATGAAGCCAATTTTACGATGTTGGCCAATATTTTGAAAGAAGTGGCTGCTCTGTTCCCTTCAAAAATCATGCACATTGGAGGCGATGAGGTGAACATGGCTATCTGGCCCCGTTGCCCCATCTGTTCGGCTTTTATGAAGAAAGAACATATGCAGAAGCCCGAAGAGCTGCAGAACTATTTTGTTCATCGGTTAAACAAGATCATCGACGGTCTGGGAAAACGAATGGCCGGTTGGGATGAAATATTGGATGGTGGTGATTTGGAGGGCTCTACTCAGGTGTATGCCTGGCGCTCGTTGAAACGGGCGGAACTTGCAACCGAAAAGAGAGTGCCTACTGTCGTTATGGTGGGGCAAAATTACTATTTCGATATGGCGCAGTCGAAATACGAGCGTGGTCACAACTGGGCCGGACTGGTACCTCTCGATAAAGTATATGCGCTCGATCCGGCCGACAAAGCTGTCTTTAATACGGAACAAGCAAAGCAGGTGGTGGGCGTACAGGCTGCCATTTGGTCTGAACTTTTTAACGAACCGGCCCGTTTTCTCGACTATCAGTCCTATCCACGCATTTGCGCCATGGCCGAAGCCGGTTGGACTCCGCAGTCGTTGCGCAACTGGGACGATTTTTATCAACGGTTGACCACCTCGCATTTTGAACGGATGTACAACATGGGAATTGCCTTTCGGGTGTCATTCCCTGTCGTTACTTACAAAAACGGAGTGGTGACGGCTACGACTCCATATCCGGGAGCGGAAGTGCGCTATACCGTCGACGGAGGCGAACCCAATGCTTCGTCGGCGCTTTATGCCGGTCCCGTGCAAGAATTCAACTACGAAAAACTGAAATTCAAAACGATATACAAGACTCTTTCGAGCGTCGCGGTATCGCCCGAATGCGAAAATGTGGGCGGCTGGGCGTCAGACTCTGTGACCAAACCCAAACCCCAAGTGTGGGATTTGACCGGACTGGTAGATCGTCCGGGGATCTGGTATGCAACCTTTGTGCCCGACCTGAAAATAAACGGCTCGGCATCGGTATCGCAGGTGAGGATTTACGAAAATGGCACAGCCGTGTCTGCTGATGATAAGCTCAGTTCCACCGACCGTATGCAACGTTATCGCCTGCCGCTCTTTGCTTTCGATAAAACGAAGAAATACTCGTTGAGAGCTATTGTACAGGGCAAAGAATCTGTTTCGGGTGTGGTGAAAATAGAACGTTCGCGTTATATGGAGCCTGCCGTCGGGGTCTCTGTGAATGCCAGGCTGAACCCGGAATATGGCCGTTATCTGACCGATTATGACTTTGAAACGGTTGCGCGAACAACTGACCGGGGAACTGCCGGACAATCGGTTACTTATGTTTTTGCTCAACCGTTGACATGTTCGCAGATAACCTTTAACACCGGCACTCTCACCGCTTTTTATCTGTTGAAGAGCGGTCATGTGGAATACTCTGTCGATGGAGAGACCTGGATTCGTGGCGATAAATTCGAAAAAGGAGTAGCCGTGTTGCGTCCGTCACAACCTCTCAAAGCCGTGAAAATTGTGATCGATGGTCCGAACGATGAAGCTATTATCACGTTTCAGGATTTGCGAGTTGAATAAACAGGTTGACGATGAGGCAATTGATGATTTTTTGTGGGTTGATGATGAGCCTGTTGATTCAGGCTCAAACCAGGTTTGCATTGCTTACTGATTTGCATGTTTCGCCCGGTAATGCCAATGAACGTGCGCTGAATCGCATTGTCGACGAAATAAATGCATCCGATATTCCTTTTGTGATTATCACAGGCGATATTACCAATCAGGGGAGTAATGCCGAACTGGCCAACGACAAGCGGTTATTTTCTCGTTTCCGGAAGCCCTACTACCTGATTCCGGGTAACCACGAAACGACTTGGTCGCAGAGTGCTGTTCGCGAATACTACCGTCTTTTTGGTTCCGACCGGTTCTTTGTTAAGCACGATAACCTGCTTTTTGTGGGGTATAACACCGGTCCCTATATGAAGATGGGTGACGGCCATGTGAAGCACGAAGATCTGCTGTGGCTCGACTCCATTCTTGCCAAAGAGGCGGTGAAAGGTACGCGCTTGTTGGCGTTTGCTCATTATCCGTTGGTTGAAAATGACATGGGCAATGCGCGCAAAGTTGTTTCCGTACTGAAAAAGCACAATGCGGTTGTCTCGTTTTGCGGGCACGGTCATGCCTACAAAGAGATGGCGTTCGGGAACCTGAAAGGAATTATGGCTCGTTCAACATTTTTCGCAGATACATTATCTGCCGGTTATACTGTTGTAGAACTTACTTCGGATTCGGTCTTAGTCAATGAAAAGAAATTAGGTGAAGAAAAGAAACGCCGTTTTGCTTTTTCGATGGACGCAAGTAGTAAGATGTCAGAACCGCAAGAGGAGTTTGCTAAAGAGCAATTTACACAACCTGATAATGTCTCGCTGGCATATCAGGATAAAGCTTCGGTGTTTACCGGCGTTGCTGTCGATAAAAATGCGTTCTATTTCGGAAATTCGTTAGGCGAAATTAAAGCGCTCTCAAAAAAGAATCAGAAGGTGCTGTGGAACGTTTCTATGGGTTATTCTCTCTATGCGAACCCGGTTTGTGCAAATGGTCTGGTGATCGTTCCTACTGCCGATGGCGAGCTGAAAGCATTGTCTGTCAGGAACGGAAAAATAGTTTGGACGGTAAAAGCCGATGGCCCGTTTGTTGCCGATGGCTGTGTTGTCGATGGTAAACTGTATCAGGGCGGATATAAATCGTTCTACTGCATCGATGTTGCGACGGGAAAGGTCGATTGGAAGTTTACGGATATCAATAACTATTGTCAGGCACGGCCTGCTATTGCCAACGGCAAGGTGTTGTTCGGAGCTTGGGATACCAACCTCTATTGTCTCGATCAGAAAACTGGTGCTTTGATCTGGAAATGGAATAACGGAAAGGCTCAGAATCTCTATTCTCCGGCCAATTGTGTCCCCGCTGTGCATGATGGTAAAGCGATTATTGTGGCTCCCGATCGTTACATGACGGCGCTCGATCTTACAACCGGCAAACAGTTGTGGCGGAGTAATCAGTATACGGTACGTGAATCGCAGGGCATCTCGGCCGACGGCAAGACGGTGTATGCCAAACTGATGAATGGGCAGTTGCTGGCAGTATCCTCCGAAAGTTCGGAGTACAAACCTCTCTGGACGGTAGATGCCGGGCTGGGCTACGAACATGCGCCTTGCCCGATCCTGGAACAAAACGGAGTGGTTTATCTCGGTTCGCGCAACGGCGTGGTGGTGGCTGTCGATGCTGCGTCTCACAAGGTGTTGTGGTCGTTCAAAGGTGGTAATTCCGAAGTGAATCAATTTAGCTGCGATGCGCAGAAAAATGTCTATTTCTCGTTGATTGAAGGTAAGATATACAAGATAGGGGCAAAAAAATAAGGCTTTGAAAAAAGCCTTATGAAGAGAATATCGTGCGGATGAAGGGACTCGAACCCCCACGCCTCTCGGCACCAGATCCTAAGTCTGGCGCGGCTACCATTACGCCACATCCGCATTTTGAGAGTACAAAGGTATTGACTTTTTGTCATATCAGAAAATTTCGGATAATAAAAGTCACCTTTGAACAGAATAAAGCCACTTCGGAAGTTGTGAGAAAACTCCTATTAAATAGGGTTTGAGTGTCGGAATTCGTTGTAATCTGCCGTGTCTCTCGACAACCCGAAGGTGCAGCCCGCCATTGAACTCCTAAACTTATCTCAGTACGATTTTTCTGTTGAGTTTTCCAGCTTATCCGAAGCGGCTTTACGTATACAAAGATAAGCTAAAATGACTATTTGTGCAACTGTTTCGGCCTAAAATTCGATTATTAACATTATTCAGAGGCGCCAAATCGGAAGCGAATTTATAAGTTATACTAATTCAGGAAGTTTGTTGTTGGATCAGAAAATGACTTTGAAACTACGACCGTTGATGACAACGATGTAAAGGGCGTGTGGTTGTAATACGCCTAAATTGTGGATGCCTTTTGTAATGTCTTTGTCGATAATTTTCTGGCCTGTTATTGTATAAACCTGCACACTGTTGCTGTTGATGTCATGAGCCTCGACAATCAGGTTGCCATTGTTGGTATATGCATTTGCCAAAATGCTGTTTCTGTTTTGGATGGGGATAACAGCAATTACGTTTGAATTTGGAGATGCAAAAATCGGACTTTGGGCTCTTGCAACGTAATAGTAGGTTTTGTTTTTTACTACAGGATGAACCAACGTGGAAGTGGACGTTCCCATGTTCGCGTTATGGTAGCCATTCAAATAAACATTTCCGTAATAAGATACAGTGACGTCATCTATATACAGTTGGCCGGTTGATCCGGTGGCTGTGAAGCGTATCTTGACCGTGCCATCGGGTAAGGGCGGAGTACTGGCAGTGCTAAATGTATATGTCCCTGATGTGTTTGAGAGTGTCAGAGCCGGAGTCAGCGTTTGCCAAGAAATTCCATTGTATGCTTCTATTTTCAGGGAAGAGCCCGGAGTGCCATCGCTCATTCCCCAAAACGAAAGAGAACGAACAGCTCCACTGAAAATAGGCGTGCTTAAGGTGTCTTTGCCTGCTGTTAAGGTAATTGAACAGGGAGCGCTGTTGTAGGTTGATGTATTTGCTGTACAATGCCCGTTCCAGCCATTCGCATTTGTCTCTGTCTGAAATGCAGTGAAATTTTCGGTGGTGCTAACATAGTCTTTGTAGTACACATCCAGATAATATTCAATATTATTCCCGTCTATTGTTTCCCAATTGGCAACAAAGCTGGTGTCGTTTATCTGAGTGGCTTTTGTTGCTACAGGAGCTTCAAGAGTACCATAGGGCCCGCCGCAATAATTAAAGGTTATATTGGTGTTTTCAGCAATGTCAGTGATTGGTTTTCTCATCTTTACTGAACTATACCACGAGCCCATTGCAGGATAAGAAGCATCAGAAAATTCTGACTTCTTCGTCGTTCCGGGGTAGGGGTCTCCGGCAATGCCATTAGCCGAATATGTCTCATTCCCGTCAGCTTCTATCAGATCTGCATATTGATGTGCAGGGTCATTATTCACTTTGCCTGTTTTCCAGACTGTCATGTCTGTCATGTCGATGTGAGTGATAAGCATGCCATGGCCGTTGACGTAACTGTCCCACGAAGAAACCTGCCTGTTTTCGACTAAGTAAAACTCGTTTGCGGTAGGAAGGTCGATGCGGAATACCTGATTGGATGTGCCGATAGGTAATAACGTATTGGTTTCACTGGTGCTGGGTGTGTGGGTATCACACCATCCTAACAGGAATCTGTCAATAGCACTTAAAAACGGAGGTGTGCGTCCACTGTTGTTGTAATTGCCGGTTGACATCAGATCCCAGTTGGAGAGGCCTCCCGCTTCCGTTCCTGTTCCATTGTAATCGACATCATAAAGGTCAACCAAACCCAATGTGTGGCCGAATTCATGGCAAAACGTCCCGATTGGCGCCATTGTTTTGCTTGCTGCCGTGCCTTTTAATTCGGAAGTACAGGCATAGGCGTTGATTTTTACTCCGTTGTAGGATGGAAGGCTTATTCCGGCTTCATTTAGCGTCCATTTGTGCGGCCAGACAGAGTTTGCCGGTCCACCTTCGGCTTCGTTGTGCCCGGCGTAAACGATGAATACATTGTCTAAATAACCGTCGCCATCATTGTCAAATTGAGAAAAGTCGATTGATGAGCTGATTATTTGACAGGCATCGGTAATCATATTGGAAGGACGAATGTCATCTCCGTTGCCGTCGTTTGCTCCGTAATAGGCCATCGTATGGGGAAGCTTGATGGGAGCGGTCACTGTAAAATCGAACGTGATTAGCCCCATCGAATTGTCTTTGTAAAAATCGCGGACACTTCCCGATGACCCGTTTGCACTATATCCGGTTTGGTTGAAAAGGTTGTAAAATGAAGATTGGGGAGACGTCGTGGTAAATACGGTATCAGAAAAATTCACCAGGATAACCAGTTCTTTGATAACAGAAGCACCTTTGACTTTGTGAGCCGCACGTGTGTTCACGAGACTCCCGCTCTTGACAAGATTCATAAGTCTTTGCCCGAGTGGTAAAGTGTCTGATGATATGGGAGCCGCAATGATCTTTCTTGTAAGCAGTTTCCTTTTGGCTTTTAATAATGATTTCTGATCGATGTTTTTGAGAAAATGAATCTCTTCAGAACTCCTTTGTTTCGGATTTTTTGCCCGGAATGTTGATGTTTGCAGGTCGGATCCGTTGTTGGTGGCGTAATGATATGATCCATCAGTTTTTTGCGTAATCATCAGATTGTCACTGGTGGTCATGTAGTGGAAATGTTCATCGCCGTGCAGTCGAACTGACAATAACGATCCATCCGGCTGTTGAACCGTGACAATTCCCGGAATTGCACGGACAGCCGAAAGTTGTAAGGCAATTAAAATGCAAATTGAGAATATGTAAATTCTTAAATAGTTTATTTGCATCAGGATTGCAGGTGTTATTAAACAACCCGGCATATTCCTACCGATTGTCGGGTGTTGGTTTTTGGTTCGGTTCTTTGTTCCGGGATTCAGGTTTGGATGTATTATTCCCGGTGGTGATATTTCAGCGCTCAGGTTCTGTTTTGATGTCTTTAATCATCAGTTGAACGGTGGTATTACCGTTAAAAGTATTTTCTTCAAGGGTGTAACAGATGTCGAGCGGGTTCAGCGCTTTCAGGTAGTCATTAAACTCCCACATTCTGAATGCAATACCATTCATAACATTTTCAGAGCTTGAATCGACTAGTTCCATTTTTAAGTGTTCTTGTTCTTTGCCGACAAGCCGGCTTGTGCCATAGTCAAAAACACGTTTAGTGCAGAATACTGGTTTCATGTTCTCCGGCCCAAAAGGACTGAATTGCTTTAAAACACGGAAAAACTTCGGCGTAATATCTCTAAATTCTATGGTTGCATCGATATCAGTCAGGGGGTGTTGTTGTTCCGGGAGGATATTTTCGGCTACATATGCTTCGAACCGTTTTGTAAATGGATCCACATTTTCTTCCTTGAGAGACAATCCCGCAGCATAGGTGTGTCCTCCGAAGTTTTCCAGTAAATCACGACAGGTTTCAATGGCTTTGTAGATGTCGAATCCCGGAACTGAGCGAGCCGATCCTGTGGCCAAACCGTTCGATTTTGTAAGGACAATGGATGGGCGGTAATATAGTTCGGTAAGCCGCGAAGCTACAATGCCGATTACTCCTTTGTGCCATTCGCTGTTGTAGACTACAATCGATTTTTGATTGCTGAGTTCTTCCAGTTTGTCCAAAATAGCGGCAGCTTCGTCAGTGATTGTCTTATCGAGATCCTTGCGGGTCTGGTTGTATTGATTGATGCAATCGCTTTTTTCGCGGGCAAAAATCTCGTCGCGTGCCACTAACAAGTCAACGACTTCCCGTGCTTTTTGTATGCGTCCCGATGCGTTGATACGGGGGCCTATTTTGAACACTATGTCACTGATAGTTATGTCTTTGTCGTTTAGTCCGCAAATGTCAATGATGCTTTTAAGTCCCAGCGAAGGAGATGAATTGAGCTTTTTGAGTCCGTAGTAAGCTAAAACACGGTTTTCGCCCGTGATGGGGACAATGTCGGAGGCAATGCTTACGACTACCAAATCGAGAAGCTGGTAGAGCAGCGCAAGATCAATGTCGTTGTTGATGGCGAATGCCTGCATGAGCTTAAATCCTACTCCGCACCCCGAAAGATGATCATACGGATATTGGGAATCGATTCGTTTGGCATCCAGCACAGCAACTGCATCGGGCAGTTTCGCGTCCGGCATGTGGTGGTCGCAAATGATAAAGTCCACGCCAAGTTCTTTTGCATATTCTATCTTTTCTACGGCCTTAATGCCACAGTCAAGTGCAATAACCAAACTGAATCCATGCGCAGCGGCATAATCTATTCCGGTATGTGAAATTCCATAACCTTCTGTGTATCTGTCTGGAAGGTAATAATCGATGCTGGAAGTGAACTGAAGTAAGAACTTGTAAACCAAAGAAACAGCCGTGGTTCCGTCAACATCGTAATCGCCATATACCAGTATCTTTTCTTTCCTTCCTAATGCTAAGTTTAACCTCTCAATAGCCTTGTCCATGTCGGGCATAAGAAAAGGATCGTGCAGATGAGCCAAGTCAGGTCTGAAGTATTTTTTTGCATCATCAAAACTGGTAATCCCTCTTTGAGCCAATAACTGAGTTAATATTGGGCTGATCCCAAGCTCTTCCGCCAAACTGTCGCTTATTTTCTGTTGTTCATCCGTTAGCTTTAGAAAATTCCAATGCGTGTTAATTGACATATGTAGTGTGAATTTATTCTCTGTATATCAAACTATTTACGAAGCTCTTATGATAGAGTTTGCCGGATGAGAAAGAATTCCCGTCTGATAGTTTTTAATCTGTAAAAATAGAGAAAAACTGTGACTTTATCATGAAAAAAGTGCATTCATATGTTTAGCTGCTATGGCGATTAATGGTTGTGTATGATAACGGTTTGACAAATAGTTCTTTGGATAGTTGCTGAAATTAAGCCTTTTGAGTTAATTACTGTTAAACATGCACATTTCTTTATATTTTGTGTAATTTTGCCGTCCAAAATCTAACCAACAATGATTGATCAGAATCTGATAAAGCTTTACGAACAAAGCTTTATATCTCATTGGGACAATAAAGCGCTAACCGATTACGGAAACTCCGAGGTATTGTGTTATTCGGATGTAGCTAAGGAAATTGCTCGTCTTCATATCATTTATGAAAAAATGCATATCCGTAAAGGTGATAAGATTGCTATTGTCGGCCGCAACTCGACCAAATGGGTGATGGCATACATGGCTACAATTACTTACGGAGCTGTTGTTGTTCCTATTCTCCAGGATTTCAATGCAAACGACATTCATCATATTGTAAACCACTCAGAATCGGTTGTTTTATATGTCAGCGATTTTATCTGGGAAAACCTTGAGGAAGATAAAATCCCGGAATTGAGGGCTGTATTTTCTCTTGACGATTATCGTTGCATTTGTCAGCATGATGGCGAAACGGTGCAAAAAATGCTTCGGGCCGTCGATTCTGAGTTTCAGCAACGCTACCCGAAAGGGTTTGGAAAGGCTGACGTGAAATATGCGAACGTGGATAATTCCGAGCTTGTTTTACTGAACTATACGTCTGGAACTACAGGATTTACAAAAGGTGTCATGCTTTCGGCCAATAACCTTGCCGGGAATATTATGTTTGCACTTCGCACAGGCATAATGAATGACAAAACCCGTATTGTCTCTTTTCTGCCGTTGGCACATGCCTACGGGTGTGCTTTCGAGTTTTTATCTCCTCTTGCATCGGGAGGGCATATTACGTTGCTCGGCAAAATTCGTTCTCCTAAAGTTCTGCTTCAGGCAATGTCTGAAGTAAAACCGACCATTATTCTGACGGTACCCCTGATCCTTGAGAAGATATATAAAAAACAGGTTCAACCGATTATCAACCAGCGGGCTATCCGTTGGGCGCTTAATATCCCAATTCTTGACAGCCGGATACTCAGCACCATCAATAAAAAGCTGGAAGCTGCATTCGGCGGTGAATTTGAGCAGGTAATTGTGGGCGGAGCTCCATTGAACCCAGAGGTGGAAGAATTTCTGCTGAAAATCAAATTTCCTCTTACCGTCGGTTATGGCATGACCGAGTGCGCGCCTTTAATCAGTTATTCTTACTACAAAGAGTATCTTCCGGGCACTTGTGGAAAGATTCTGGACGGAATGGAGATAAAACTCGACAATAAAGATTCTCTGACCGGAGTTGGAGAAGTTTGTGTACGGGGCGAAAATGTGATGCTCGGATATTACAAAAATGAAGAGGCGACGAAAGCTGCCTTCGATGACGATGGCTGGTTTCATACAGGCGACCTCGGGACTATTGACGAAAATGGAGTAGTTGCCATTCGTGGGCGTTGCAAAACAATGATTCTGGGTCCCAGCGGACAAAATATCTATCCGGAAGAAATTGAGGCCAAACTCAATAATATGCCATTTGTGATGGAGAGCCTGGTCGTGGAGAATGACGGAAGATTGGTGGCCTTGGTTTATCCTGACTATGAAGGGGTAGATGGTACGCAAATTCGCCAGGAGGATTTGGAAACTGTGATGGAAGAAAACCGTAAAATGTTGAATTCCGGGCTTGCATCTTATTCTTCTGTGGCGAAAATTATGCTTTATCCAAACGAATTTGAGAAAACACCCAAAAAAAGTATCAAAAGGTATTTGTACGCAAATGCCATTAAATGAGGATTATAACGTTTTTATCGACTGATTCAAATTTAAAATAATGTTAATCGGATGTTTTTTTTGTACACTGTATTGAAATGAGTTGTACCTTTGCATCGGTTTTGATACCAAACTTATTTATGTTTAATTTTAAAAGGTAAAAGAAAATGAAAAAGTTAGTTTTGTTATTCGCTGTTGTTGCTGCTGTTGCTTGTGTATCTTGCTCTTCTAAAGCTAATACAGAAGCTCCTAAAACTGATAGCGTTGCTGCTCCTGCTCCTGCTGCTGTTGATTCAGCTAAAGTTGACACTGCTGCTGCAGCTGCTACTCCTGCAAAATAATTTTGCAATAGCGAAAAAAATTAAAGTCCGTTTTTTAACGGACTTTTTTTTTATCTTTACAGCCAGTAAATCTAACTATCATTCTATCTTCATTATGAGAAAAACTAATCTTTTCCTCTTGTTTTTTGTAAGCCTAGCCTTGTGTCTGTCATCTTGTTCCGATAAAAAACACTTCAAAGTCGATGGAAGTATCAGTGATGCTTCCGGTTCGGTTTTGTACCTAGAAAAAGATGGTCTTTTGAAGACATCTGTTGTCGATTCCTGTGTACTGAAGTCGGACGGATCTTTTTCTTTTAAGGCTGGCCGGCCTGATGCTCCCGAATTTTACCGCTTGCGCATCAAAAATTCTGATATCCTTTTAGCCATTGATTCTTGTGAACATATCTCGGTAAAAGCTTCTGCTAAAACAATGGCATCGCAATATTCTATCGAGGGATCTCTTGCTTCATCAAATATAAAAGAACTAAGATTCTCACTGATTGCTCTCCAAAATAAAGTCACTACGCTGTTGAAACAGCGCAACCCTCAGAACGAAGCCCAAATAACTGCTGAATTAGATACTGCAATTAATCAGCATAAAAAACTTGCAAAGAAAATCGTATTGCAAAATCCGCTTTCGCCGGCTGCGTACTATGCAATATTTCAACAAGTGAACGGGTATAATCTTTTTACGCCTTACGATAAAGAAGATCGCCGTTATTGTGCTGCCGTTGCAACTGCATTTTATACATATCATCCAAAAGCTGAGAGAACACTTAGTCTGTACAATTTTGTGATGCAGGCAATCGTAGCCGATCGTCAGGTGCGCAATCAACAAGCGCTGAGCAAAATGATGCAAAATGCCAAAGCCGACATGATTGACGTTGAAATGACAACCAATAGAGGGCAAGTTGCCAAGCTGTCTGATTTGAAAGGCAAAACTGTTATTCTGGACTTTACTATTTATCAGGTAGAACGTGGTTCGGAGTATATTCTGGCTCTGAGAGATCTCTACAATAAATACCATGCAAAGGGATTGGAAATTTATCAGATTTCTCTTGATCCGGATATTGATTTCTGGCGTCAGGCATCACAGAGCTTGCCCTGGATTTGTGTTCATGGAACTAACGGAACTCCGGCTGCAGTGTCCATGTATAACGTAACCAACTTGCCAACCCGTTTCCTTATCAGCAAAGACGGGTCTGTTGTGAAACGTAATCCTACGGAAGCCGATGTTCAAAAGGCAGTCGAATAAATAGTGTAATGGCCACGGGCGAAAAGCGATATGATTCCCGTACTGCAGCTGCTCTGATTAAAGAGAAGGCGCTTCAACTGGGATTCTCAGCTTGCGGTATAGCCCGGGTTCATCCCTTACCGGATGATTCAGAATACCTTCAAGAGTGGTTGGCTGCCGGTCATAACGGCAAGATGGGTTATATGGCAAATCATGCCGATCTTAGGAACGATCCTTCAGTGCTGGTGCCAGGTGCAAAGTCTGTCATTGTTGTCCTCCTGAATTATGCGAGTTCTTTTTCTCAGCAGTCTGAACGGCTGAAAATAGCTCGCTATGCACATGGAGATGACTACCATTTTGTTGTAAAACAATTTTTAGGGGAACTCTTACGTTTTATAGCAGAAGAGATTGCTCCGGTAGAAGGAAGAGCCTTTTGCGATTCGGCTCCGGTGTTTGAAAGAAGGTGGGCGTATGAAGCAGGTCTTGGCTGGATTGGACTTAACCATTGTCTTATTCATCCCGAATTTGGTTCTTTTTGTTTTATCGGAGAACTGATTGTTGATCTGGAACTGGAATATGACCATCCGATTGAAGGTGATTGTGGCTTTTGTGGGCGTTGCGTTACGTCGTGTCCCACGCAGGCTATTCAACCGCAAGGATTCCTTAAAGCCGAAAAGTGCATTTCGTACCTTACGGTAGAACTGAAAAATGAAATTCCACAAGAATACAGGCAAAAGCTGAGTGGATATGTTGCCGGGTGCGACAGGTGCCAGGAGGTCTGTCCCTGGAACCGGAAAGTATCGGATTATACATCGCCACTTTGGACGGTCGATAAAAGTATACTGATGATGTCGGATCAGGATTGGTTGTCGCTTGAACAACCTGAATTCAAAAGAAAATTCTCCAAGAGTTCGTTAACCCGGCTGGGGTATAAGAAACTGATGAAGAATTGCCAAATTGTATTTGGAGCGACTAAAACAGACAGAGAAGCGCACACATAACAGAAAACTAATTCAACGAGTATATGAATCTGTTTGGTAAAATTATTTTTAGAAAACTCAAAAGTACAGAAGCCTTTGAAAAAGAGAAAGATGAAATGCTTCGTACTTATGAGCGCTATATTGCTATTGAAAATTCTGAATTGTTGCAGGAATACAAAGCACTGCGCAAGGAGGTGAAGTCCGCGGCATTCAAAGAAAATAAGAAAGTACTGATTAACCGTAAATTCAAAGATACAGAGGAGTATCGGAATTGGCGGAAATTTCATAAGCTGGAGAAAAACTGGAAACTCCATCATTATTACACAATAGCCTCTTCTAAAGAATTGGCCAAATTCCTTGATTTTAAGGAAACTCCTCAGTATGAGTTTGTGGGCAATAAAATTGAACTAAAGAAATCGGAGACTCTCAGAATGTTCCGGGCTTATGAAAAATCGAAAGATTATAAGATTTATACCCGCTTTCATGATTCTTACGTTGTGAAGGAATATGAACGATTGAAGGGTGTCGTTTCCAGTGAAGAGTTTGTCCGGTTCAAAGAGTTTTGGTCAGATCCTCACCGTTGGGAAAAAACGGAAGCTTACAAGCAGGAAGAAAAATTCAAACAACTTTCCCAACATATCGATATTGTGTTTTATCGGCACACCGATCCTGCGTCATTCGCGTTTTATTATAACTGGAAGATGGTTTTTAACGACGAATTCAATGGCGTGGCTCTCGATCGTAAAATATGGGATAATGGTTATTATTTTAGCGATCCTGCCCTGGTTCGGGATTATTCTCTGACTCAACACAAACAAGCGAACAACGGCGGTAAAAATGTGAGCGTTGCTAACGGATGCATGGTTATCGAAACGTTGAAGGAAAAAACAAGAGCAAGGGCGTGGGATGATCAGTTGGGCTTTATCTTTCACGATTTTGACTACACTTCGGATGTGATCAATGCCGGAGAATCGTTTCAGTTCACGGAAGGAATTGTAGAAGCGAAGTTAAGAATTCGCGATGGCGATATAACTCACGTATTTAGCCTTGTTAGTGAAAATAAGTTGCCTCAAATCAATGTTTTCCATTTTGACTGCAAACATATTACCGTTGGAAATGCCTGGAAAGATGGGATTCAAACGGGAACTATTAAGGGTATCTCCCCGGCAGATTTTTATATTTATAAATTGGAGTGGACTTCTGAAGAGCTGATTTGGAGCGTAAACAATATAGAGGTATTCCGGACACGCAAAGGGGTTCCCTATATGCCTCTTTTCCCTCTTTTTGCATCAGTGGTTGATAAACATCAGGATGGTATAGGAACGCTGGATGTGGATTGGGTAAGAATATATCAAAAAAATAAAGTTGAATAACAACGGCTGAGGTAAAGAATTTCGCAATAGAGAAATCGTATAAAATGAACTTTGAAGAAATGAAACAAGTGCTGCGTCAGGAAGCGGATGCAGTATTGAATATCCCTGTAGGAGAAAGTTATAATGATGCAATCAGCCTTATTTGCACACACGTTCATGAGCATAAGGGTAAACTGGTGACAAGTGGAATGGGAAAGGCAGGTCAAATTGCCCTGAATATTGCCACAACTTTTAGTTCTACAGGAACGCCATCTGTTTTTCTGCATCCGAGCGAAGCACAGCATGGCGATTTGGGCGTTTTGCAGGAAAATGATGTGATGTTGCTGATTTCCAATTCAGGTAAAACCCGAGAAATTCTGGAATTGGTAACTCTTGCCAGAAATTTGTATTCCCAAATCCCGTTTATTATAATTACAAGCAATCCGGAATCACCGCTTGCCGCAATTGCGGATGCTCTTCTTTTGACGGGGAATCCCGAAGAGGTTTGTGCTTTGGGGCTTTCTCCTACAACGTCTACAACAGTGATGACTGTAATTGGCGACGTGCTGGTGGTGGGTACGATGCGCAAAATAGGCTTTACGCGTGCCGACTATAACAAGCGTCATCATGGGGGGTATCTGGGTCAGAAATCAAAGGAATGACCCCAGTGCGCTCGTTCTAATTGTCGATACTCTTTTTAGAAAGACGATTCGTAAAAATAGCAAAGGCTTTCCAGTTTGAAACATTTCAATTGGAAAGCCTTTGTCATTGGCAAATATTGGAAATTATTTTTCGCTGAAGAAGACTTTATAGAGTAATCCGGCTGCAGCAGCGCCTGCTATCGGTGCTAAGATAAAGAGCCATAGTTGACCGATTGCCCAATCGCCGACAAAAAGAGCCTGACTAATGCTTCTGGCTGGGTTCACAGATGTATTTGTGACTGGGATGCTGATAAGATGGATGAGTGTAAGAGCCAAGCCAATGGCTATTCCGGCAAACCCTTTTGGAGCTCTGTGATCTGTCGCTCCGAGAATGACAATCAGGAACATAAATGTCATTACAAATTCACAAACAAGAGCAGCTATCATGTTGTAGCCTCCAGGGGAGTGCTCTCCGTATCCGTTGGCTGCAAAATTGCCAATCTCGCTGCCGTTGCCTGTGGCAATTACAAAAAGAACCGTAGCTGCCAGAATGGCGCCTGTAATTTGAGCTGCAATATAAGGTATCAACTCTTTACCGCTGAAACGACCACCAATCCACAATCCAAAAGATACCGCAGGATTAAGGTGAGCACCAGAGATATGCCCCAAAGAATAGGCAATAGTCAGAACGGTTAACCCGAATGCCAAGGCTACTCCCAAAAGGCCAATACCAACGTTTGGAAATGCGGCGGCCAGAACAGCACTACCACAGCCACCCAGAACTAACCAAAATGTACCGATCAATTCTGCTACTAGTTTTTTTGTCATAATTTTTTTGTTTAATGTTGATACAATTTAGCTAGATAATATAAATTTATTGCAAATATAATGCTAATATGCACATTATGTGAGGTCTGAGGGTGCTATGAGTGGCAATTTGTGGTAAAAAGCGGAAGCGGAAGTTCGTTCTTTTATTTGATAAAAATAAGATTGTCAGATTGTTAAAGGTGAATTGTTTGTCTTTTTTCTCAATTTGAAAAGTGACAAATTGAATTGGTCCAGCCGATGTAATAATAGGAGGAAAATTTGATTACAGCCTTATTTCTATGTCAATAGGCAATAAATCGGTTGTCTCGTGAAGCGCTATGATTGTCGTGCAGTTGTGCGCTTTAGACCATTTCAGAATCAGGGTAGCAACTTTTTCTGTCAGTTCTTTGTCTAATCCGGTAAACGGTTCGTCTATCAGCAGTAACTGTGGTGTCGACGCCAGAGCTCTTGCCAGTGCTACGCGTTGGCTCTGACCGCCACTTAACTGGCTGGGGTAGTTGTCTGAAAGTTCACTAATCTCCAGAGTGTTTAGGAGTTCTGGTAATATTAAGGTTTCTGAATCTTTCGGAGCTGTTATCAGGATATTTTCTTTGGCAGTAAGCCACGGCAGCAATGTCGGAGTTTGGAACAGATAGGCCATCTTTACGCCGGAACCCTCTATTTCACCTTCCTCGCTTTTAGTGATGCCGGCCATAATGTTGAGCAGGGTTGTCTTGCCTTTGCCGGATGCTCCGGTTACCAGACAAATCCTACCGGATGGTATCTCGTATGATATCCTTTCAAAAAGTGTTTTGCTATCGTATCGTTTTGTTATTCCACTTATTTTGATACTTGCGGCAGTCTGATTACTGATCCTTTTGTGAATTTGGCCTTTGGTAATGGTTGGTTGAAGTCTCTTTTTTAGTAAATATCTTAGCGCTTCCGTGAGCATAAAACTGACCACAATAGCAATAAAAGTCCAGGCGATCAGATCTGGCACATTGATAAACATTTGAGCGGTTCGCATTTCAACGCCTATGCCGGCAAACGGTTTTGACAGCACCTCGCCCATGATAATTGCCTTCCATCCGAATCCGAATGCAGTAACACATCCGCTTTCAATGAATGGCTTTAAAGACGGCCAGTATATGTATCGTGCCTTGGTTCGGAAATTTAGTTGGTAAACAAATGCCAGCTTCTCATAATCGCTGTTAATGGATTGCACGCCTTTGATAATGTTTTCGCACAGAACCGGGAACATGGTCATCAACGCAATAGCAGGCGCAACGGCTTCTGTTGGAAGCCACAGAATGATGAGTAAAATGAATGCGACTACCGGCGTTGAGCGTAGTGTGGAGAGCAATGGATTGAAATAATGGAACCAGAAGATCTTTTTACCACATAGAAACCCGATAGGGAGAGCCAGAAAAAAGGCAACAAATACTCCGACTAAGCCTCTTAGCAGAGTTGCTCCCAGTGAAATGTAGAATGTGGGTTGCGAAAACAGGTGAAACACAGAGAGAAACAACCCTCCAACCGAAGGAATCAGTTGTGGGTAATTAATCCATGAAGCCACAGCTTGCCATAAAACAAGTGCAGTGGCTGCGGATAGGATCCATGCTGTCGTTCTTTTGTGTTTCATCTCATTCTGTTATTCATCGTTTGTGTGGAAGCCAATCCGTCGGCGTGCTTCCCTTGGTAGGCGTTTGTCGGCCTGTAGTTCTGCCAGTGACAGGTTTATTAGCTCCAGTTGCATACGGGTATCTTCGTTAATGTCGTTCTGATCTGCAAAAACCTCTTCCATGTATAGTCGTAGCTCCCGAACTTCCTGTTGCAGTTCGGTCATCTTTTCAATAGGAGTATTGGTTAGTAGATGTCGGGTTGCCACAAATGCGCGCATGATGGCAATGTTCATTTCAATGGCGACGTCACTGTTTAGTAAGCCTGATAGCATGGCAACTCCTTGTTCCGTAAAGGCATAGGGGGCATAGCGGCGACCGCCTCTGTTTGAGGTTGCAAAATGCAACCTCAAACTGTGCCATTCTTCAGCTGTTAGTTGAAACATAAAATCGAAAGGAAAGCGTTTGATGTTGCGTTTGACCGATAAATTGAGATTCTTGGTCTCAACGTTATAAAGTGCAGCCAAGTCGAAGTCCAGCATTACTTTTTGGCCTCTGATTGTATAAATCCTGCTTTGGATCAGGTCTGTTTCCATGCGAAGTTGGTTGAAATATCTGCTTCGCAAATATAATTCAAAAAATCAGATGTAACTGTCGGCTGGTAAAAGAAACCGGAGAGGACGATATCTGCCAGTACTCCATAAAAAAACGCCGCTGTCTTCGGACAGCGGCGTTTTTATGTTGGGATGTAAAAATTATTCCGAAACTACTTCGAAAGGAATTTCTACGCTTACTTCTTTGTGAAGTTTCAATACTGCTTTGTACTGACCAACTTCTTTAACAGCTTCTTTGATAACGATTACCTTGCGGTCAACATTATAGCCTGCTTTTTCGAGAGCTTCAGCAATCTGAATGTTGTTAACCGAGCCAAAGATTTTGCCTGTTGAGCTGGTTTTTGCGCCGATGGTGAGTGATACACCTTCCAGCTTTTGAGCCAGTTCCTGAGCTTCAACTTTGATTTTTTCGAGCTTGTGAGCGCGTTGTTTCAGGTTCTCAGCAAGCATTTTTTTTGCTGAAGGAGAAGCGATAACGGCTTTTTTTGTAGGAATCAAATAGTTACGACCGTAACCGTCTTTCACTTTTACGATATCGTCTTTGTATCCTAAGTTGTTAATATCTTCTAATAAAATGATTTCCATATAAAATTCCTCCTTGTTTATTTCATCATATCGGTTACGTAGGGAAGCAGTGCCAAATGGCGTGCTCTTTTCACAGCTTGAGCTACTTTGCGTTGATATTTCAACGAAGTACCGGTGAGACGACGAGGAAGGATTTTACCTTGCTCGTTCAGGAACTTTTTCAGGAATTCGGGATCTTTATAGTCGATGTATTTGATACCGTTCTTTTTGAAACGACAGTATTTTTTCTTTTTGGTGTCAACTGTCGGTGGGTTCAAATATCTGATTTCAGGATTGTTTGCTGCCATAATTATTTTTCCTTTCCTTCTTTTTTAGACGATTTCAAACTTTTTCTTTTTTCGGCATATTCTGCGGCGAATTTGTCCATGTGGAATGTCAGGAATCGAATGACGCGTTCGTCACGACGATACTGAAGTTCCAGTTTTTCTACCAAAGAAGGTTCTCCTTTGAATTGCAGCAAGGCGTAAAAGCCTGTTGACTTTTTTTGAATGGGATAAGCAAGCTTACGCAGGCCCCATTCTTCTTCATTGACAATTTCAGCACCTTCTTGTGTCAAGAGGCCTTTGAATTTGTCAACCGCTTCCTTCATCTGAACATCAGACAAAACGGGAGTTAAAATGAAAACGGTTTCGTAATGGTTCATACTTAAATTTTTTAATTATGTGGTTAAAAATGCGGGTGCAAAGATAGTCATTTTTTATTTACAGGCAAATTGTTTGATAGACAAAATTTTCTATCTTTTAATTCGCACTGAAATCTCTATTCCTGCGCCTGCTAAAAATGTAACGAAAATGCTTATTTCAGGTTGATTTGCATAGCGTCGTCTTTCAGGTCGCAAACGGGTATCTGTTGCTGACCGAAGCCGTGCAGGATAACTTTAACTTGCTTGAATTTGCTGCTATAGTTACCTTCTGTGGCCGAAAAACTCAACTTGCTACCTGCCGCATCGTAGTTGATGTTTCTTTTGTAGAACTGGCCTTGTTCGTATTGATAGGTTTCGCCGTCGTCTTCGTAATAAACAAACGAACTGCTGTTATCTCCTTTCCAGATATGTAAATATAAAATGCCGTCTCCTTTTTCTTTTGTGCTTTGAACGGTACATTGCATCGGGATGATAGCACCTGCTTTGATAAATACTGGCAAATCAGTTAATGGAGCATCTACGTTGTAGATTTGTCCTCCTTCATACACTTTGTCTTCGCTGCGGAAACGATACCATTTGCAGGTGCCGGGCAAGTAAGCCGATGTAACGTTTGTTGTTGAAACGACAGGGCAAACCAGCATGTTTTGCCCGAAAAGAAACTGGTTTTGGAAACGGATGTCGTATGCATTGTTATCATAAGTGTAATCAATCGGCAACATGCGGTTAACTGGTATTCCGTCGGTATGGGCTTGATAGAATGTGCTGTAGAGGTACGGCATCAGTTGGTAACGTTCTTCGAGTACTTTACGGATCTTGTCGGTGTTGGCATCGCCAAAGAGCCAGGGTTCACGCGAGTTGTAGTCGATATGGGTATGGTTGCGGAAAAGGGGCGTGAATTCGCTCACACTCATCCAGCGAACAAACATATCGGGAGTGGGGTTGCCCATGAATCCACCGATGTCCATGCCAACATAAGGAACTCCGGTTACACCCATGCTGTTGATGAGGCGTATGCCGAGCAGGATGTGCTCGTCGCTGCTGACATTGTCGCCGGTCCATTGGGCCGAATATTTCTGAACGCCCGGGTAAGAGGCTCTTGTTAATACAAACGGACGTTGACCGTTCATCAATCGTTTGGCTCCTTCATAGGTAGAACGAGCCATCAGCAAACCGTAAGCGTTTTTTACTCCGTTCAATGTTTGCTTGTCTTTTCCTTCGCCGAATTCGATCAGTGTCGGAATCTCTTTGCCCCAGGCAGAGGGTTCGTTCATGTCGTTCCAGAATCCGCGGATGCCATTGTCGACATGCGATTGTTTGAAGTTATTGCCCCACCATTTGCGGGCTGCTTCTTTTGTGAAATCGGGGAAATGGCACGGGCCGGGCCAAACGTGACCGATGTACGGTTTGCCTCCGGGGTAGGTGGCGAAGAAATGATTTGCAAGCCCTTCTTCGTAAGCTTTGTATCCTTTTTCAACTTTGATGCCCGGGTCGATGATGGTAACCATGTCGAACTGCATGGATTTCATCTTGTCCATCATTCCTTTTACATCGTGGAATTTATTACTCCATGTAAATACTTTGTAATGATCCATGTAGTTGATGTCGCACACCATTACATCAGCCGGCATTTTTTTGTCGCGGAATGTTTTGGCGATAGACAGCAGTTGATCCGGATTATCGTAACCCCAGCGCGATTGTTGAAAACCGAGACTCCAAAGCGGAGGCATCGGTGTGCGACCGGTAAGAGCTGTATAGTCTTTGATAATCTCAGGAACCGTCGATCCTCCGAAGATATAGTAATTCATGTCTCCGTCGTCAGCTCCGAAATAGAACAACTCCTGATTAGCTCCTCCGCCGAAGTTGAAATAGGATTTGTAGGTGTTATCGAAAAAGATTCCATAGCAAACTTTGTCGTGAATGCCGATAAAAAACGGCAGGGTAGAGTAGAGTGGATCTGTATCCACGCCATAGGCCGGAGTGTCTGCATTCCAGTTGACGAAAGCGTGCTCGCGGCGGTTAATGTCGCCTGTTTTTTCTCCCAGTCCAATGAATTTCTCGTCAGTGTGGATTTTTTTGTAGCAACTTACATTGTTGCCGTACCAGCTGATGCCTAGTGTTGCTTCATCGCTGCAAAGTTCTTCCCCTTTGCTGTTGGAAACCGAAATTCGGAAAGGATTTTTTGAAATATTGATGTTCAAAGAATCGGTTTTGAGTTTCAGACTTTCGTTATTGTTTGTTTCCAAACGCAAGGCTCCGTTGGGTGTCAGGTTGTCTACTGCCCACGAACTGTCATAGTTGGGTTTGGCTTTTGTCGCTCTTACCCTGATGGTAGTTGCGTTGTAGGCGGTGATGGTGACGAATGCGTTCAAAGTTTTAATGGAATAGCCGCCTTTTACAGGCGAGACGGAAGCAACTTTTCCAATTTGTTCGCTGAGCCGGTGGGCTTGCCCAAAGCTGCTTGAAATCATAAAGATTGTAAGTGTGAAAAATGCAATACGTTTCATTGCGGATGAAAGATTAATTTGTGTTTGATAAATGAGGTTTGCTTCCCGTAGGAAGTTGCTGCAAAGTTAATCGTTCGAATTTAATTTTCCAGTTTGAAACGAATTCGCCATCTTCCTTCGCTGAAATCGTGGCTGATGATGACGAATTTTCCGATCTCGGAGGTATTTTCAACGTGTGTGCCGATGCAGGCGCAGGCATCGTAGTCACCAACCCTTATCACGCGAATGGTTTCGCTGGCATCGTCGGGCAGTTTGCCCAAATCGAGAAAAGAGGCAGCTTCCTCTTTGTTGACAAAGCTTATCGTAACCGGAAGATTCGATGAAATGACTTCATTGACGGTGCTGGTTATTTGGGCGATTTGTTCTTCTGTGGGTGCTTCCGAAAGTAGGTAGTCGCATTTCGACTTTTTTCGTTCGATGTGTGCGTTGCGCGAGCGCGGACATCCAAACATGCGCACCATGGTCTGATTCAAAATGTGTTCGGTGGTGTGCATTGGCGGGTATTCCTGCTTGTTGTGCGAATTTAATTCCGGTGTTTCCATTTTTTATCTTGCGTTATTTGATTGTTATTGTTTGACTGGCCGAATGTGCTGAGAATTCGGGAGCATACTGGCACTGAATGGTTGCAATGCCATTGCTGTAGGTTCCGCCGCGTGTTATCCAAGTCGAGTATTCGAACACGTAGGTTCCTTTCGGCAGGAATGAGAAGAAGAACTGCGTGGAGGCGATCTTTTGTGCTTTGGTAGTAGCATACCCGCTCTTTCCAGCGGCAACCTGAAAGCTGTTCGGTTGGTTCGAGGCAGGCGGCTCGTTGGTCGGTAAGGGCGACGTACTCCATGTCGCGATCGGTGGTTACAACGAGTCGAACCGTCACTTTATCGCCGACTTTCAGTGCAGAACCGTTGGAAACAGGCGTTAGCACCGGACCGGTTGGCGATGCCTGTTCGATGTAGAGCTTCTTGTCCACGTTCAACTGAGTACCTTTTTGCGCCGTTACGTTGTTGAGCGAGGTTTCGTATTGCCAGTAGAGTGCGCCCCATGCCGGGTGTGA